>CAYLWN010000086.1:0-2581 GCA_964387625.1 uncultured Gammaproteobacteria bacterium | reverse complement strand
TCCAGGCCTATGCAGCTATCAAAGGTTTCTTAGAACCTTCAGAAGGACCCTGGTTCAGGACTCCCAAAACCGGCAGGATCACTGATACCTTTAAAAAAGGTTCATTCTATCGATGGATTACCGGGATATTTGGAGTACCCCAACCAGTAGTTAATACTTCCGTTAACATAAATCAACTGAATAATAAATATTTAGCTCTGGCCAGTGCGAATAATAGGTTTGATAATTTCAATATTCCTAAATCTAACAAAAAACATTTAAGATATGTCAGCAAATTAGTTATAGTTATACTTCTATGTATCACTACCATTCTTTATAGCTTATCAGGTAACTTAGTTAAATCTGCTTATGCATTAGAAGGTACAGGTAATGGTCATGATGGAGCTAAAACTTTAACCACAGGAACAGATAATACCAGCTTTACAGCTACTAATGTTGATGTCATCTCGGGTAATGGTCAAGCTAATCCTAATCGGCTTTATGTTGCTTCAACTACTGGTATGGTAGGTGGAACAGATATTTTGTTCGTGGTTCAAATTACAGGTACAGGCCAGGGAAATTGGGAAATTTGTGAAATCAGTTCAGTAGTTGCTAATGATTATGTAGTTTGTTCAACTAATTTAACCAATACTTATCAAGCTACCGGAGCTCAAGCAGTGGTTATGCCGCAATGGACTAGTGTAACTATTAGCAGTGCTACTTTAACAACTTCTGCATGGAATGGAACTACCGGAGGAGTGATTGCTTTCAAAGCTACTGGTACAGTTGATGTTCAGACAGGAGGAAATATTACTGTTAAAGGTTTAGGTTTTACAGCTGCCTTGACAGGTCCGGGAGGAGGTAAAGGATCAGGAGGAGGAGATATAGGCGGTACTACTGGTGGGAGTGAACAAGCCGGAGGTGGAGGTGGAGGCGGAGGTCAAGGTGGATCATATGGAGGAATTGCCAGCGCTGCAGCAGCCGGAGGCGGAGGCGGAGGATATACGACTACGACATCAAAAACAAAAAACGCAACTGCAGGCAATGGAGGTGCAACATCTGCAGGTAATGGAACTGCAGCCAGCTGCACTGGAACTGGAGCATCAGGAGGAGGCGGAGGCGGAGCAGGTGGCACTTCTGCTGCTGGTGGATCTGGTAATAATGGCTGTGGTAGTGGCGGAACCGGAACTAACGGATGTAATGGAGAAGGAGGAGCTGGAGATGGAGGAACAGGTGGTAGTTCAGGAGATACTCCTGGGCAATCATGTTCAGCCGGAGGTAGCGATACCACTTCTTATGGAATAGCTTCATTAAGTAGTATTTATTTCGGCAGTGAAGGAGGAAATGGCGGAGCTGCGGATGCAGGATCAGGGGGAAGCGGCGGAGCTGGTGGAGGTATTTTATATATTTCTGCTGATACAATTCAAAACACTAATACAGGTACATATACAGTAAATGGGAATAATGGTTTAAATGGTAGTGCAGGCAACAGTGGTACTGGTAATGGGGGAAGTGGCGGTGGTGGAGGTGGATCAGGAGGAAGTATGTTTCTAAGAGGAGCAACTTTAACTTTAAATTCTTCTTTTTTTATTGCAAACGGAGGATTGGGAGGAAATTTTGGAGCCGGCGGTGATGGAGCCACTTCTGGTACATGTGACACCCTTACTTATAGCAAAGGCGGAGCAACTTCTGGTGCCGGAGGAATAGGAGGAAAAACAGCTGAACAAAGTGATACTTGTCAGGGTGGAGGTGGAGCAGGTGGCAGTGGAAGTACAGGTGGAGTTGGCAGAGTCCATATAGAATATGTTTCCTATACTGGAGACACCAGTCCCACTTCTGATAAAACCCAGATTCCGGAAATTATTTTATTTTTACTGCCTCTGGCTTTGTTTTTACCAAAATTAGTTCAGTGGTTACAAAAACGCAGACGGAAAAATTATGCATATATCACAAACAGTCATTCAATAGATGCACAAAATTATTTTCAACCCTTTCGGCGGGGTCCTGGGTAGAATTTCATAAATCTGAATAATAATTAAAGAATAATGAATAATTGAAAATATGACTTAAATAATTTAATTTTTTTTATGCATCAAAAAAGAACTTTTGGATTGATTTTGACTATTATCGCTATTTGGCTAATTATATTGCCATTTGTAGTATCGCTGAATGAAATTTTGACCAAAATCATAGAAAGTCTTAAATTTTATACTTACATTGAATCCTATCTGGTACCGGTGGAACTAAAGATGTTGGGAGTTTTAGTCAATCTTTTTGGAATTGATTTTGCTTCAAAAGGCAATGTGATCATCGTTAATGGTAAATTTGCAGAGGTGACTTGGAATTGTTTAGGATGGCAAAGTTTATTATTTTTAACTGTGTCTTTTATAGTTGGACTGACCAATCATCGCTATACCAGATCCTCAATTTCAGAGACTATTATCATCGGTATCTTGGGTACTTTTCTAATCAATTTATTGAGAATGACTTTTATAGTGGTTCTCTTGGCGGTCTATCCTCCTATATTTTCAATTGTTTACCATGATTATCTGGCAGCAATTACTACTATCATCTGGTTATTTGGATTTTGGTGGTTTGCATA
>CAYLWN010000085.1:0-2614 GCA_964387625.1 uncultured Gammaproteobacteria bacterium | reverse complement strand
GGATGACAATTTAGAGTTTAGCTGAGTGGTATTTTTAAATTAAAAATATAGTTTATTATTTCAGTTACCCAGAAGGCGATAATCACGATTATAAAACCAATGATTGCCGTAGTAATAATACCTTTAGCTGCCTCCATTTTTTTGGGATCTCCGGCACTGGTCAGGTATGCAAATCCGCCGTAAATTAAGAAAACTAATAATCCTACACCCGCAATTGGATAGATAAATTTCAACAGTTTGGAAATAATTGAGCCCAAATCCCGAATATCTGAAGGAAATTTAACATCAGCTAGAACCTGATTCAAGCTTACCATCACGTCTTTTGAATCACCTGTAGCAGTGGAACCGGTACCGGTTGTCGTTGAAGAAGAAGGATTTGATGAGGGATAGATATAACCAATACAATCAAATTGATGATTCAAAGCTTCATAGTCAGCACATTCATTGTTAGATGCATCCCAGCAAGTTCTGATCCTTACAGTCCCGTTATCAAAAATCCATTCAAAACCTGCGTTAGGAGTAGGTTGCTGGCAAGTGACAGCTGTAACATCGCAATACTTACTACTATCGGCATTGGTATAAACTTTACAGCCAAATGTACCTGCAGCAAAAGTTAATTTTGCAGAAAAATTAAAGAATAGATAAGCAAAAAATAGAATTAATCCGGTTTTTAAAAATTTATTAAACATAGATTATTTATGGTGCTAATCCCGGAATTTTAAATATATCTACACCTATTATTTTCAGTATAACTACAGAAAACACAATCAGCAACAAACCTGAAATGGCTGATGTGATGATTTCTTTTCCTCCGTTTAATTTTTCCGGATTACCTGAAGACATCATAATAACAAGTCCGCCATATATAATCATCAAAAAAGCAATTCCACCTGCCAAACCCATGGCAATTTTTAAGATACTGGTAATAAAATCCTGAGGCTTAGTTTTTATACAGCCAAAAGGAGTAGGTATTCCATCCGATGTCATACAATCCATGCAGTCATCAAAATTACTAGAAAATTTACAGATATTTGTAGCAGATTCGCCGCCAGAAGTATCGATTGCCCCTTGTCCAATAATTACTTGATATTTACAAATTGGATTTGTTACGTCATATTCTTGTCCGTTAATAATTCCCCCCACAGCGTAATTTATTTGATCGTTAACTTTGAATATATCAGTAATCTTAAATGAAGCAGTTCCATCTGCGCCGGCTTTAAATTTTTGTTCATCTGAAAGCATGCCTTGAATATTTTTATGAAAAATATAATCCTGTCCAGGAATTAAATCGATAACTTTTAAAGTAAATGGTTTTTCCGGAATAGGTTTTTGTGGGTCTATGCTGAATTTGCATAATTTTTCTGTGTAAACATCAGTAACTTTAATTCCTTTTATTGTACATAAGGCGGTTCCAGCCTTACCTTCAACAAATAATTGAGGATAATCATTTTTTGCTTTTTCAACAGACCAACACTTTTGTGGGATTATTGATCCTAAATTATTATTTAAAGTAAGTTTTATGCTACCGTTTCCTAAGTCTTCAATTTGATTTGCCGGATAATCTACTTTATTTTGATATGTGCAATACATTACAACTTTTCCGATAGAATTTGCTGCAGTGCCTCCATTATCAGGAAAATATGCATTATTGATTATTATGGTAGTTTGTTTATCCTGCTCATGCAAAATGTTTATTTCATTTGAGTTAATTTCGTGCATGGAACAAGTGGCTGCATAAACAGAAGTTGTAATAAATAATTTTACTGAGAATGCAAGGATCAAGAAAAATAATATTGATAATAATTTCTTCATAATTCCAGACAATCTTAAAAATATGCTTGTTAGTCTCATCCAGGGTCAATCTGCTATACTAATTCTAACATAAGTTTAGTAAAAAGATTATAGATTTTCGATTCTGGATTCTCGAATAATTACAAACAATCTATAATCCACCCGCCTGCAAAAGCTTTCGCTTTAGCGAATGCGGGCAGGTAATCTAGAATCTAGAATCAAAGTATTTTAAAACAATGAAGCGCTATTTATTATTAGTTCTAACAATTGTGAGTTTGTATATCATCGTTCAACAAGTTAAGGCTGCTGAGTGTGATCCCAATTGCGGTGATGCCAATGAATGTGCCCAAAAAATCAAAATCTGTCAGGAGATTTGGGATAGTGTACAAAAAGCTACAGCTCCGCATGAAGCCTCACTTAAAAAAATGGAATCAGATATTGCAGCTTTTCAAGCCAGAATCAAACAAATTTCTCAAGAGGTGATAGTTAAAGAAAGAGAAATTGCATCAGGTGAAAAAGAATTAGGAGCACAACAAGAACTGTTGGCCTCAAGAGTCCGCTCTGCATATATCAGGAGTTATACCAATAATCCGCTGGTATTATTTTTCTCTCAAGCTGGAGGATTTGGCAAAGTCATGCGGGTAATTTCTTATCAACAGGCAGTTACTCAGGAAGACAAAAGACAAATTGTTGAGACAATTGCTTTAATAAAAAATATTGAAGACAAGAAAACCAATTTGGAAAATGAAAAAGTTACTTTAGCTTCTTTAGAAGCAAATTTATCAGTTCAAGCAACTGCTACTAAAAAACTGGTTGATGAGGC
>CAYLWN010000084.1:0-2658 GCA_964387625.1 uncultured Gammaproteobacteria bacterium | reverse complement strand
AACTACGAACTACGAACTACGAACTCGTACATTTTATCAAAAATAACCTTTACTCACAATCAATAAACCCTGTTTTGAGGGCTATTTTTACTCTAGAATCTATAATCTAGAATCCAAAATCAGGGTCATTTCTCCAATTTTTCCCTAACACTGCGCAAAATGTCTTTAGCTGTGTCCTGACCACCTAATCCAAAAGCCAATCCTCCTGCAATAGCCAACATAGCCACAACGCCGGTAAATAAGATCCTGATCAAATCAGCAGCCACACCTAGCTGATGCAATACCAAAAGTAAAGTAAATACGTATATTGCGTATCTGGCAAGAGAGGCTAAGCTCCCTGTTGCGTGTGCTCCCATGCTCTTGGAACCGTGTTTGACTACATCAGACACCAGATTTCCTACAACTACTCCAACTAACCCCATAACCACGGCTATAAATACATTGGGTAAATATATAAGCAGTTGATTTAGGAAATCCCCGACTTTTTTAATTCCCCACGTTTCCACAGTTGCAACGATGAACAAAATCAAAATAGTCCAACGTAATAATTCTCCAAATAATTCAGGCCAAACACCCACATCAATTGACGGAAATAATTTACTGTCTTTGGCAAAAGTGTCAAATTTAATTATCTTAAAAAGCCCAATTACTAAATGTTTGACAACTCCTGCAATAAGTAAACCGACAAGTAAAATTAATAATCCGGCAAAAAATTGAGGCAGGAAGAGCGCGATTCCGGTAAAAAAATTGGAGACAATTTCAGCTACCAGTCCTGGAACATTTACCATATTTTTTTTCACCACCCTTCATTAGAAACATTTAACGAATTTTATGAGTTTTAATGTTTCTTATGTCCGTCATAGATTGCTCTAAGAGCCGTGCTACGAATAGTAGGTAAGGCGAATAGAAAAATCAGACGGATCTAATAAAACATTTATTTATCTCTACTTCCAGCTTAATTAAAAAATGAACTTATTGTCAATATGAGAAATATCTTTTTTATTGTTCGAATCCGACTTTGTCGGATGAGAACTAATCATTTGTTAGCTTCTCTCCCGATTATCATCGGGTTCGAAGAATAATTTTTATTATTTTGCTATCTTTATCTTTTTCTTCAATCATGTTATTTTTATATATTATGAGTGAAGATAATAAATGTCCTAAATGCGGTGCAGACTTAAGCGCGATAATTGAAACTCCACAGGGTAGAAAACTACAAAGATGTTCCAAAGGCTCATGGAATGCAGAAACCAGAAAAACCGAAGGCTGTGCATACGTCAAATGGATACCGATTGAACCTCAATTGCTGGATGAAAAATGTCCTAAATGTCAGGCTCCTTTAATATTACAAGTTACCAGATTTGGTAAAAAAATGAAAAAGTGCTCCACAGGCAGTTGGGATCCAACTGAAAAAAAGGCTATTGGTTGTGATTATGTGGAATGGATAAACGGTACCACTGAAAAACTGAATGAAACATGCCCTGAATGTGGTAAAGCATTAGTGTTATTTACAACCAATAATGGTAAAAAATTAAAAAAATGTTCCACAGCCGGATGGGATCGTGCTACAAGAACTCCGACTGGTTGTACTTATGTTGAATGGTTAAAAGCCGGTGTCAAACTCCAACCAAACGGTGAAGAATTCCTTCCCCCGCCTCCTGACGAATTTAAAGGCTAAATTAGTTTATTTGAGAATCAATTTTTTAATATTTACTGCCTGAGCTTAATCGAAGGGTATAAACCTTCGAGAGGATAAAACTGCATTTTTGTCTGCATCAAATCAAGCCAATGAATTTCAACATGAATATTTTAGAGAAGGAAGAAAAATTGATCCGCATGTTTTTGATGACGCTTTTGCTCTTTTTGGAAGGTTAATACACGATTATTTGATACAAGAATACCCGGAGGAAAGATAGTTTATTTTTTATGTGATAATTGCAGTTCTTTCGGCAAATTTTTATTAGTTTTTTCAATTTGTTTTGAATCATTATCATGTTCTGCTTGATTATGAGCATTTATCCGTTTTCTTATATTAGAATCATTAATTTTATCTCCAATACCCAGTGAAACAGTATTAAGTTTCGAATTAGCAGTAATATTAATACCAAGTCTGTTGCCATTAGGCGTATAGCTGAAACTTGTAACAGATAGTGTGTGATTACAAAATCCTGACAGTGGATTTTTTATTCCATAATCAATAGCGCCAAAAACCTTGTCCCGATTATGACCTTCTTTCATAATGAACCCTAGTTTATCAGTTATCATTTATATATTCCAATTTTCCTAACATCTTAAAATAACAGGATTCACATATTAATCCCTGTAATCTAGATTACTGAATTTATCTTAAATCTAGAACAAATATGAATATATGGCAAAAGAAGCTTTAGAAGCAGTTTATCAACAGGTAACAAGTAATCAGGAAATGATAAATAAAATAGTTAATGGGCGTTTACCTGAAGATGCTTTAACAAATTTATCTCTTGATGAAAAAGACAAAACAGCTCTTGAAGAAGCAGCAAAAGTTGCTAAGAATTATTTTGACGATGAACATCTACTAGATCAAAAAGACGTATTATTAAATATGATTTTGACTTTCGGTCTATCTTTGAACTCCTACATTTTAAGAAGATATTAAGAAATATTTAATAAATAAAT
>CAYLWN010000083.1:0-2660 GCA_964387625.1 uncultured Gammaproteobacteria bacterium | reverse complement strand
AAAATCAATCATGCGTTTTATGAACTCAATATCAGTTGCCCGAATCTTTATGGAAATGTATCTTTTTATCCACCAAAAAAATTAGAGACACTACTTATAGCAATAGATAAATTGAAATTAATAAAACCAGTATTTGTCAAAATGCCTATAAACAAAACAAATCAAGAATTTTTATTAATGTTAAAAGTGATTTCCCAACATTGTCCAAAAGGTGTCATTATCGGTAATTTACAAACAAACCGTCAAGATGTTTCACTTGACTCCGATGAAGTAAAAAAGTTTCCCAAGGGTAATTTTAGCGGTAAACCTACATATGAGAAATCAAATGAATTGATTGCTTTAACTTATAAAAATTTTGGGAAAAAATTGATCATCATTGGTTGCGGCGGAATATTTTCTGGAAGGGACGCCTATCAAAAAATCAAGCTCGGCGCCTCTTTAGTACAGTTAATTTCCGGAATGATTTTTGAGGGACCGCAGTTAATTGCTCAAATAAATTTGCAGTTTATAGATTTACTCCATCAGGATGGATTAACACATATACACCAGGCAATTGGATTAGATAATAAACAAAGGAGAAAAATCACCCGTTAGTTTTTTTATTAATTACTTCTTTAACAATTGTCTCAATAACTAAATATATTGGAATAGCAAGAATTATGCCTCCAATTCCACCCAATCTTCCACCAATCATCAACAAAATGATACTGATAAGCGGAGCTACACCAACAGTTTGCATCATTACTTGAGGTACAAATAAATGATTTTCCAATTGTTGAATTATAAAATAAAGTAATGCCACCAAAGCTGCTAATCCCGGAGATACGGTAACAGCTATTAACATTGCCGGTATGGCAGAAATGATCGGTCCAATAGTTGGTACCATTTCCAATACTCCGGCAATTAAAGCCAAAGGCAATGCATAACTAATACCCAACAACGACAATCCAATATAGGATAATACTCCGATAATCAATCCTAATATCAATTGTCCTCTAAACCAAGCGCCCATTCGTAATTCAATTTTATCCAGAAGATTAAGACTTCGCTGACGCTGATCGTTGGTAATAATTCCAATTAAAAAATGTTGTGTATTGCTTCGAGCTAGTAGTAAATAAAATGTAAATACTGCTACAGCAAAAAAAGTCAGTACATCTGAAAATAAACTTAAGGTAACTTTTAAGGCATTTTGTCCCAAAGACCCTACTTGGTTAATTATTGTTTGTTGATCAAAATTAAAATACTGTGCCAAAGTAATCAGATAATTAGGAAGGTTATTTGCCAAACGGATTGATTCGCTTACCAAAGGAGGCAACAAGAGTGAACCGACAATTGTAAATAAACAGATAATTATTAAATAAATAACAAAAACGGCAATAAATCTGGGCCATTTCCAACTAACCATTTTCTCTACAAATGGTCTAAGCGCAGACATTAATATAAATGACGCAAAAAGAAGAGCCAGTGTTCCGCGGATTTCTATCATCAACCATATGCCAACCACGATCAAAATCGCATAAATAAAAGATTTAAAATTAAGGCGAATTTCTGTTGGCATAAGTTATTTGTCATGCCGAACTTGTTTCGGCATCTTGTTCTAATAATTAGATCCTGAAATGGTTCGACAAGCTCACTATATAAATTTATATCCTGAGCGAAGTCGAAGGACTAGTTCAGGATGACGCTTTACGTCAAATTTTCAATTACACTATATATTTTGATTATACCACTGGTGAACTTTGGTTTCGATCGATAAATAATAATCCGGCTTTGATACATCAAACCAGTTAATATTAGGAATTTTTTTCAAAAATGTCAGCTGCTTCTTAACATACTGATTTTCATGCAGTTTCCATAAATCTAAGATTTCCTTCCTGAGCGCAGTCGAAGGATTAATTATTTCTAATTTCTTCGAACCTCGAACTTCGAACTTCGAACTAACAAAGAATTGTTTCCATTCTCTGTATCCCAATCCGCTCATGGAAGGTAAATTCCAAGTATATCCTGATTTTAATAATTGTTTTATTTCATCTAAAATTCCTTGTTGGTATCTTTTTTCAACCCGTTTATCAATGTTTTGGGCTAATAATTCCTGTGACATTTTCAGTCCAATCAACAAATATTCCCCTTTTGGTAGGGGAGAGTTAGTAATAATATCGTCATGCTGGATCCGCCTGCTGGCGGAGATAGCATCTTTTTTAAGATATTTAGATTCTATCGTTCCTCCGCCAGCTGGCGGATTATCGGAACTCCAGAATGACAAATTATACTCTTCAATCTCTATTGCCCGAATTAATCTCCGGGGATTATTTCTGTCAGAGTTATTTAAACTTTCAAATTTATTTTTATTTAATTGATGCAACTTATTTTGTAATTGTTTCACTGTAAAATCATTTAATTGCTGACGTAATTTTTCATTTGGAGGAATGGAAATTTTATTTAATGGTTCAATAATTGATCTGATATATAATCCTGTTCCACCAACAATGATGGGTAACTTTCTCCTATTTTGAATATCATAAATAACTAATCGGGCAAATTTTTGATATTCCCCCACGTTAAAAACATAATCCGGTTTACAAATATCGACCAACCACACCGGAATATTATTTTTTAATCTAAAACCTATTGTAAATTTTTGATTTTTAATATGTAATTTT
>CAYLWN010000082.1:0-2708 GCA_964387625.1 uncultured Gammaproteobacteria bacterium | reverse complement strand
GATGCCAGTATCTCGCATTTGCGAGAGATCCTTCACTTACGTTCAGGATGACAATAATAATATCATTTTACCTCTGTTGCAAAACAATATCTAATCATGGAAAATGTATGTTTATGAAAGTATTATTACTTTTGTTCGGAATAATGTTGATCGGGTTTTTGGGTTTTACCGGACTTAAAACACTGAAAATCGATTTATCTTTGTTTAATAAACAACCAGAAGTTTTATCATCACCATCACCATCTCCAACACCGCTACCATCTCCCACACCAACGCCATCACCTTTGACTTTTAGCCAAATGAATGAACTTTATGGACCATGCGCTTATATTCCGACACTAATGTATCACCATATCCAAAATATTGATGTGGCTACATCAGAAAATCATGCAAATTTAACTGTTAGCCCGGAAAATTTCCGACAACATTTACAGTATTTGCGTGATCGCGGATATAACTTTATTTCCATGCAAAATTTGACTGATTTTTTTGACAGCGGATCAGGACTGGCAGCAAAACCAATATTATTAACTTTTGATGACGGATATAAAGATTTTGTTTCTGATGCATTGCCAATACTCAAAGAATTTGGGGCAAAAGCAACTTTATTTACCCCAACCGGACTTTTGGAAAATCCCGAATACATGACTTGGAATGATGCTAATGACGCCAATATTTCCGGAGTTTTGGTTGCTAACCATACCTGGTCGCACAAAAATGTCGGAGTTGCTAATGACGAAGTAACTAAAGAGATTACCACTGCCGATACTCAACTTAGAGATCATAATTTGAATAATCCCAAAGTATTCAGTTATCCATATGGCTTAGAAACTAGTTTTGCAGTCAAATTACTAACAGATTTGGGATATAAATTAGCTTTTACTACCCAATTAGGCTCAACGCTTTGCAAACAACAACGCTTTAATTTACCCAGAATAAGAATCGGTAATACCAATATTTCAGCATATGGGTTTTGATGTAGATGTCAGATTCTATCGTCCACGATCCGCCAACTGGCGGATCGGGACTCCAGAATGACAATTTAAGGTTGTAAAATACAATAAGAAGCATATATAATAATTAAAGTTATGGATAATAAATCAGAAAGCATTGCAATTAATAAAATTTGGGCTCTTCGGATAAGTACCTGGTTGCCAGTATTTGCTTTTGCAATTCCATTTTTAATAACTGGTCCGCAGCTTTTAACAGGCACAATTGTAAATACTTTTTTATATATTGCATCTGCCAAACAATTAAATAGGAAAAGTCTTTACTTGATTGCTTTACTTCCCTCCTTAGGAGCAGTTTCTAATGGCATATTATTTGGCAAATTTACGCCGTTTTTATTGTTTTTCATTCCTTCAATTTGGATGGGAAATATGGTTTTAATTTTATCTTTTAATAAGTTAAAAAATGCCTTATTCTTTCCCTTAAATATAATTTTACCCTCAATTTTTAAAACTTCTGTATTGTATTTAACTGCACTAGTTTTCACCGGAATTCACCTGGTTCCAAAAATTTTTCTGACTTCTATGGGAGTTTTTCAATTAATTACTGCTGTTGCTGGAGGAATTTTAACTTTTAGTCTGTTTAAAATTTCCAAGAGGCTGTTTTAAAACTGGAATTAAAAGGTAAAACAACCTCATAAGAGCTTCTAATTATCCCGATTCAATCTGGATCAAACAAGCTCTAAAAGCAAAATATGAACGAAACCACAACTCTAATTGACTTACTTAATAAAAAAGAGAAATTAGTAGCCATGCTGGCCCCTTCTTTCCCAATTATCTTTGAATATCCAAAAATAATTACCATGTTAAAAAATCTCGGATTTTCCTATACTGTGGAGGTTGCAGTAGGAGCTAAAAAAACCAATGAAGAATTGCTTGCGCTTATGAAAGCAAATCCAAATGCCCGATATATCACCTGTCCTTGTCCAACAATTGTCCGCATGATAAAAAAAACCATGCCCCAATATGCCAAATATATGACTCATAATGTAGATTCACCTATGGTAGCCACAGCAAAAATAATTCAGGAAAAATATCCCGGATTTAGACCTATTTTTATCGGACCATGCATAATGAAAAAAATGGAAGCAAATGAAGATGTGCCTGAGTTAAATATATTAGTTTTAACTTATACAGAAATGTTGGAAGTGTTTAAGCATTTTAATATTGGTGAATACATAAATCCAAATGATCCTGCCTGCGCAGGCAGGAAATTTGATATTGGAGAACCGGGGCTGACTGAATTGTATGCTCTTGATGGCGGTTTATCACATAGTAGCGGACTGGCAAGTCAATTACAGACTGAAGAATTAAAAGTTGTCTCCGGTGTACAAAATAATATTAAGGCAATCCAGGAATTTGACACTAATCCAAAAATAAGACTTTTGGACATCTTAAATTGTCCTGGCGGATGTATTGGCGGCCCAGGTATACAAAGCAATCTGGGAACCCAGGAAAGAATAGAAAGAATAAAAAATTACTTCAATAAAACACAATAAACTTATTTATTCCAATAAGGGTGTTTTAGATATTTATAAACTCCGTTAATTGCTAATGCTGCTGAAGCTGTAGCCATAGTTAACCGCTTAAAACTTCCCAGTGGAGCCACAATATCTCCACAAGCAAATATTCCAGCAATTGATGTCTGCATGTCCACATCTACTGAAATTGCAAGACGATCAATTTTTACACCTATTTTCG
>CAYLWN010000081.1:0-2733 GCA_964387625.1 uncultured Gammaproteobacteria bacterium | reverse complement strand
ACCCGCTAAACAGCGGGTTTTTGCGTTTTAAAGGAAAATATAATTTTTTATTATTTAAATTTATGATAAAAGAAATTAGACCAGCAATAATAAATGGTAAAAAACCTAGTTGTGATTTTTGTAATCCGCATTTATCTCCTGGAGGTAAGCATTTCTTAGAATATGGTCCAAATGGACGATTAGATTTAGCTCCATTAATTGACACAGAACATATGTTGGTATTGCCTGATATTTTGCCTGTAAATCCAGATGGTCATGCAATACTTATTCCAAAAGCGCATATATTATCACTGGCTCAATGGGATGGATTTTCAGAAGAGACCGGTAAATTGATTTATCAAGTTGAAGAAAAATTAAAATTTCCATTAACCATTTTTGAACATGGAGGAGTTAGTGAAATAGGTAATACGCATCAATCTAAAGTACATGCGCATATGCATTTAATAGCTAATAGACAAGACTTTAATATTATAGAATTGATGAAATATTTCTTTAAAAATAAGGGAATATTTTGGCAAGAAATTGCACTTACTGATTCATCACCTCCGCGAAATTTAAGACATTTATTTCAAGGAAGAGGTTATATATATGTACAGCAAGGTAGGTCAGCACTGATTGCGCATGAAAATGGAACTAAATTTCCATCTCTTGTTACGCAAGGTTTAACTAGTGTGATATATTCAAATAGAGAATTAAACTGGAAAACTATCTCGAAAGATTCGGAATTAGCCAAATTATCAATACAGAGAATTGTAGATATTCGTAAAAAGTGCCAATTATGAAATGCATAATTTGTAAATTTAATTATAAATACGAAACTGTATATTTTGAAACAGAGAATTTTATTTTTTTTGAAGCAAAACCTCCGATTGTTGTAGGTCATGCATTACTTGCTCCCAAAATGCATATTCGAACAGAAATAGAAATCCCAAAAAATTATATTGAAGAATATAATCTAGTTAAAATTAGAGCATATAAACTGATTACTAAAAAATATAAATATGCTCCACTGATTTTTATCAATCCTCCTCAACAACAATCAGTAAAACATTTTCATATTAATTATGTTCCGGGAATTTTTGGAATTTCAGGAGTAAAAAATGCATTAACTGCAGTACTAAACAATAAGTAATTTTTTACCTATTGCAAATATTTTTATAAATTACTATATTAAATTTAATTAATATTACCGTCATTTTGAGCGTAGCGAAGAATCTATTTATAATTAATTATTAAGATTCCCGTTTTCCTGCCTGCGCAGACAGGCGCGGGAATGACAAGATGATTATAGAGATCCTTCGGTTGATACCTCAGGATGACAAAAAGAAAAACCTCTATGATCTGATAAATTTGACTTCTTATTAATAATTCTGTATTAACTTATTATTGTTCGAGTTTGTCAATTGACAAACGAGAACTACCCAAAATAAACTTCTCGTCCGATACGCATCGGACTCGAAGAATAAAGAAAAAAAATATGATCAACACTAACTTAAAAAAAACAGATCCGGAAATATTTAATTTAATCAAACTCGAAGAACAACGCCAGAAAGAAGTTCTGGAAATGATTCCCTCGGAAAATTATACGTCACGCGCGGTGATGGAAGCATTAGGAACAGTTTTAACCAATAAATATTCTGAAGGTTATCCACACAAAAGATATTATCAAGGCAATAAAGTGATTGATGAAATTGAAGATTTGGCTATTGATAGAGCGAAAAAATTGTTTAGAGTACCATATGTCAATGTTCAGCCATTATCGGGTTCACCAGCTAATGAAGCAGTTTATTTAGCATTGTTAAATCCGAAAGATAAAATTATGGGAATGGCTTTAGCTTTTGGTGGGCATTTGACGCATGGAGCGCCTTTATCAATATCGGGAAAATTTTATACATCAATTCAATACACTTTAGGAAAAGATGGGTTGTTAGATTTTGCTGCAATTGAAAAACAAGCTTTAGCGGAAAAACCCAAGATTATTGTTTGCGGTTTTACCGCTTATCCAAGAATTATAGATTTTAAAAAATTTACCGAAATTGCTGATAAAGTTGGAGCATATTTAATGGCAGATATTTCTCATATCACAGGATTGATAATTGGTAAGGTGCATCCCAGCCCATTTCCATATGCACATATTGTCACCACCACAACTCATAAAACATTAAGAGGACCTAGAGGTGCAATGATTATGGTTACTGATAAAGGATTGCATAAAGATCCTGATTTACCTAAAAAAATTGATAGTGCAATTATTCCAGGAATGCAGGGAGGACCACATGATAATCAAACTGCAGCTATCGCGGTTGCTTTGAAAGAAGCAGGAAACTCAGGATTTAAAAAATATGCTCAACAAATTGTTACCAATTCCAGAGTTTTAGCTAAAGAATTGATCAAATATGATTTTGATTTAGTTAGCGGAGGAAGTGACAATCATTTAATATTGATTGATTTGAAAAAAAAGCAAGTAAATGGAGCAGTTGCCGCATATGCTTTGGAAATTGCCGGAATTGTATTAAATAAAAATGGCGTACCTTTTGACACTCAACCGCCTTTTTATCCGTCAGGAATTAGACTTGGAACACCGGCGATCACTACCCGGGGAATGAAGGA
Organism: uncultured Gammaproteobacteria bacterium; assembly: GCA_964387625.1. GTDB lineage: Bacteria > Patescibacteriota > Microgenomatia > UBA10105 > UBA10105 > CAYLWN01. Next base: position 123 of record CAYLWN010000081.1, on the reverse strand, counting down.
AAAAGAAATGCTAAAAATTGCCAAATGGATAAGTCTTGTTGTTGAAGAAATCAAAGAATTTAAACTACCTGAAAATAAAGATGCCAGAAAATTATTTATGAAAGATGTAAGGCAAAAAATCAG
>CAYLWN010000080.1:0-2800 GCA_964387625.1 uncultured Gammaproteobacteria bacterium | reverse complement strand
AAAAGAAATTTTAAAAGTTGCAAATAAAGTAAAAAAAGAAGTTATTAAGTTAATTGAGAAATCAAAGTGAATGGTAATATGCTGCGGGGCTAGGAGTCGAACCTAGAGTACCCAGTTCCAAAGACTGGTGTGTTACCATTACACCACCCCGCAATATGTATATTTTACAAAATATTAGTAAGTATATCCAGAACAAGCTGGAAGATTATTTCAAAAGAGACAAAAAATACTCTCCCTGAGAGCTTCCCGGACGAATTCTGGTAAGTTCAAATATTTGACCATATGATTGGGTTACACCCATATCTGTTGTGGCTGCTGACAAATATCCGGCTTTTTTGATCAAATTAATGACGTTTTGATTATATTCCCCCATCGGATATGCAAAGTGCTCCACAGGTTTACCTATAAATTGCTCTAAATTTGCCTTACTTTGAAAAATTTCTGAATTTATAGAAACTGGGTCTGAATAATTTAAATTCAAATGATTTACTCCGTGAGCGCCAATTTCTACTAAATTAGATTTTGCCAAGGTTTTAAGTTGAGACATGGTTAAATAATTATGAGTTAAATCAACAAAACCACTGGTAACATATAAAACCGCAGGAACATGATATTTTTGTAATATGGGGAATACATCAGTGTAAAAATCTCGATAACCGTCATCAAATGATAAAATTATGGGTTTATCCGGGAGCGATGATTGACCGTTATAGTAATTTATTAATTCTTTTAAAGTAATGATGGTAAACCCTTTTTCCAGTAACAGTCTTATTTGTGAATCAAAAATTAAGGGGTTGACATTTAATGATTTTCTGATTGTATCTCTTTCATCAGTCACATTTTCAATATAATGATAGAGCAAAATAGGTAAATGGACAGGAAAATTCCTTCGGTAATTTTTATCTAATTGTTGTTCTAAAAATGTAATTTTATTTTCCTGATCTTTCTTAAAGATGTTCAGATTTTTGAAATTAAAATAGATGATAAAAATACCTAAAATGAGACTGAGAGCAAGAGGAAAGATAATAAATATTCGTCTCATAAAGTTGCCTGTATTTTGACAGTTTAGTGTTTTTTGGTCAAGGGAGCTTTTATAATGTCTAAATTTTTGTTAAAATTGATAAAACATTTATGAGCTCGTAGCTTAAGTGGTAGAGCGGGAAGTCGAACTTCCCAGCCAAGTCTGACTTGTCAGCCAAGTTTGATTTGACACCTGCCCGATTTTGAATGGACTCGTAGCTCAGCGGTAGAGCGCTTCGTTGACATCGAAGAGGTCAGAGGTTCGAACCCTCTCGGGTCCACAAGTTGATATAATAAATATATTGATAAGAAAGTCGTTGGGAGTCCGCCAATGGTGGAGTCCCATGAACGGGACGTAGTTCAGTTGGCGCGCCTGCAGAAGCTATCGCTTCAGCGATTGCGGGCAGGTAGAATACACGGTTTGGCCAGCCTGACTAGCCGTAACATAACGGGACGTAGTTCAGTTGGTAGAATGCACGGTTTGGGACCGTGAGGTCGAGAGTTCAAATCTCTCCGTCCCGACCAAAATTCCTTACTTTTTAATAGATATATCGAGAGTTTCCCGCAAAGCGGGATTAACTGACTGTATTACTCATTAACATTCGTAAACAGTCAGTTGAACAAATCTCTCCGTCCCGACAATTTTTTATGAAATCAATAAATTCCCGATCCACACCACTTGTCTATCAATTTTTATTACAAATTCCCAAAGGGAAAGTCGTAACTTATGGGATGATTGCTAAACAAATTGGATGTAAAAGCGCTAGACTAATCGGTAACATTTTGCATCAAAATCCAAATCCTCAAAAATTTCCTTGTTACAAAGTTGTAAATGCAGAAGGAAAAATTGCTATAAATTATGCTTACGGAGGCAAAAAAGAACAAATCAAAAGATTAAAAAAAGACGGAATTGAAGTTAAAAATGACAAAGTTAATTTAAAAAAATATTTGTGGACCCCAAAAATGTAGATTTCATTATTAATAATTGATATACTTTATTTTTGTTTATGAATATTATTTCTTTAATTGAAACCGGAGGATATTTAGGTTTATTTGCAATTATTTTTGCTGAATCATCATTTGTTTTCTTTTTACCCGGAGATTCATTATTGTTTACAGCCGGTTTTTTAGCATCTCAAAACATATTGTCTTTACCGATTTTGATCATTTCATGTTTTACTGCTGCTGTTATTGGCAATAATGTCGGATATGCTTTTGGTAAAAGAATCGGAGATAGATTTTTTCAAAAACAAGACTCCTGGTTATTTTCTCATAAAAATGTTTTAAAAGCTCAAAAGTTTTATGAAAAACATGGCAGTCTAACCATAGTCATAGCTAGATTTATTCCGGTTGTGAGAACTTTTGTACCAATTGTGGCTGGAATTGGAAAAATGCATCATAGAACTTTTGTTATTTTTAATTTTGTAGGCGCAGTTTTGTGGTCAATTGGACTTAATGTTGCCGGATATTTTTTGGGCAAAACTATTCCCAATGCAGATAAATATTTAACACCGATTGTTATTTTAATTGTTATTGTTTCTGTAGCACCAACGGTTGTGCATGTTTTAAAAGATCAGGAAACAAGGACTGATTTGATCAAGACTGTTCAAAAATTATTGCGTAAAATGAGCGGACGGCCGATTTGACTCTGGGTAGTTTCTGAATGTTAATGAAGAATTACTGCCCGTGATCCCGACAAACCAATTTTTATTTTAAATAAAGTCGGGAAACCGACTTGTTTTGATTTTTGAGCGGACGGCCGGATTTGAACCGGTGACCT
>CAYLWN010000079.1:0-2853 GCA_964387625.1 uncultured Gammaproteobacteria bacterium | reverse complement strand
GGAATTGTCATACCCACATATAACGAAAGTAAAAATATTGAAAATCTGATTCAACTCATTTTCAAATATAACCCCAAAGTAACTGTAGTCGTTGCAGACGACTCCTCACCTGACGGAACGAGCAACATAGTCAAATCACTGTCTAAACGTTTTCCTAAACTATTTTGTTTGACCCGCACCCAAAACCGGGGCCGTGGTGCAGCTGTAATAGACGGATTTAAGCATTTATTAAACCAAAATTTAAACTTGGATTATTTTCTGGAAATGGATGCGGATTTTTCCCATGATCCAAAACAAATTAGTCGGTTAGTAAAACTTGCTCACCCTAATAAAATCATTGTCGGTTCCCGATATATCAAAAACGGTAAAACCGTCAATTGGCCTATTTTTAGAGTAATTTTTAGCCATCTGGCAAACTGGTATATCAAACTGGTTTTAGGAGTACCTTTGAAAGATTACACCAATGGTTTTAGGTTATATCCTCAAGTAGCTGTAGAAAAACTGGTTAATTATAAATTGAGATTTAAAGGCTATATCACTTTGAGCGAAACAGCTTATTTTTTGCACCAACAAGGTTTCAAATTCAAAGAAGTACCAATTACCTTTTTAGACCGGGTAATGGGCAAATCAAATGCGAATTTTAAAGAAGTAGTTATTTCTCTCCTGGCAATACCCAGGATTAGATGGGGTAAATAATCAATTAATCATCAAATCAAATAATCATCTAATTCTCCTATCAACTAATTTATTAACCCTTGAAGTGTTTTGTGTAGATTTTCTATATTAATAATCGTCATTGAGGTGTTTTGAATAATTTTTCTAGTATGAAAAAGACGAGCAATATGAAATTTTCGCAGATCGCATCCGAGGAGGGCCAATAACTCTATTTAATAACGTAACGATTTTTCCCGATCGAGTTGCGGATCAAGAAAATTTCGTATGCGAGTCTTTATTAGGGTAAGCAAGAAAGTAACAATGAATAAAATCAAACGATTATTATATACTGTATATTCCAGAATCTTTTGTTATCTTATCTCATCAACTTCCTCAATGTTTGATGCTCTATAATTTTTGGTGGTTGCCCTTTTTGACAAATCAAACTTCTATATGCAGAACTGGGAATTGCTTTATCATTAATCCAATCCTTATAATTAAACATTTGAAAATAATTTACAGCCACATCAGGATATTTTAGAAAAAATTCCACATATTTATGATATGTGCCACCAAGAATATTGATGATTTGATATTTAGGAACTATTCCTTGATTATATAAGTCATGTATTTTTAACGCCCAAATAATATTTCTCATTACCACAACGTAATCATTCGGATGAATCAAATTAGCAAATATAGCAGATAAATCTCTCATCGCATCACTGTCAGGAAGTACTCCAATTTTTTGACCAAAATTTATAAGAGTTTCTCCCTGTAGGACTAAACCTATGCCTATAAATGTAGACGGTACTCCAAATGTTGCTAATTTTAAAAATTCTCTTCTGGTAACTTTTTTAGGCAAATACTGTTCAACAATTAATCCAAGATTTCCCAGAGTAGTCATTAATAGTCCGATACTGGAAGATAGATCCGGAATTTTTGCCATTTCGATATATTTTTCCGTTTCAATGAAATTTATATCACCGAATACCAGAGGAGTTTTTTTATTTCTGGCCAAATTGATTGCACCTTGAAAAAACGGGGGAAATTCAATCTTCCTGTTAATACCTTGATATATTCTGTCTATGATATCTTTTTGCTGCCAATCCCAGACAATCTCACTAAATACTGCACCAACCGGACTGAAATAATCTTCAGCTGATATATTATCTTCTCCAGGAATCTCTTCATAACCATGTATGCCTAATACCAATCCTACTTTTTCTCCGCCAGGCAATAAAACTTGTCTTTTAATTTTGTTCTCTTTGTTTTTTAATTGTAAAACTTCATAAATAATATTAGTATTGGCTGCTATAGTTAATGCAACGGCAGTATTCCCCACCGCACCCAAAAAAATCCGCCTGGGATTTATTTTATCAGCTTCAGGTATTACTTTCGGATTTTCCACTTTTGTATGCATAAATTTCTTAAATTAATAATATAATTATGTTGTTTCTAAACAATCTTTCTAACGTTTTTAATTTTTTTTAAATCAAAGCACGAGCATGGTAAAATTTTTCAGTTCCAAACCAAGTGAGGGCCGATGACTTTATTTAACAGTTTAATGTTTCATCCCGAACGATTTTTGGAATCTGCTAAAAATTTATCTGCGAGTGCTTTTAAAAAAGCAGACAGAGAAAGTAACATATATAAGATAATTCCAATCGTACTTATCCCACTCACCCAATTCCCAATTCTTCTGACTAACGTGTCAGTAAATGCGACTTTTATATTATGGTTGCCTATTGGAACAGGAAAACTGACTAACCCGAATTCATCAGGATTGACTTTAACTTCAAGATTGTCAACCCATGCCCGCCATCCGGGAAAATAAAATTGCTGTGCTTGAACAACTGTTTCCTGATTATTTTCAATAGTAGCTGAATAAGTCATTTTACCCTGCGTCTCTCGGTAAACTCGAGATAAACTAGAGGCTGAGGGTTTTTGAAAGTCTTTAACTTGAATTTCTGTTTTGCTTTGAAAAAATGGTGAGCTTGCCGAACCATCCCATGCTACTCCTTTATGGTCTAATATCCCGAAATAATTTGCCCACACAGGCAGATATTCAGTATCAAAAAAAGTGACATTATTAGTTAAATAAGTTTTTGCATAAAAGCTGTCAGAATAAGAAAATCTGGAACTTACAATTTGTGCTTTATTCCAATTTAAGGCAAGCGCAAGAATAATTATTAAACC
>CAYLWN010000078.1:0-2878 GCA_964387625.1 uncultured Gammaproteobacteria bacterium | reverse complement strand
CCCAATTATCAGCAGATGAACATTTGATGATCGGAGATCGGGAAGAAGTTGATTTAGTCCCTGCCAAAAAATTAGGTATGAAGACTTGTTTAGTATGGAGTAATAAAAAATCAGAAATTGCGGATATAACGGTTAAAGATGTTTATGCAATAAAAAATTTCCTGCTCTGAATATTTCTGCCTGTAATTTATGACGCCTGAAACCCCGCTGACATTACAAGCTTGGAATTTTGCTGCTGAAAAATATCTTCAGCATTTAAAAACAACTAAAGATGTTTTTCAAGATCACGTAAATGGACCAGCGATTTTACAATTATTACCTGATATTCCAAATCAAGCATTGGTGGATATGGGTTGCGGGTCAGGTGGATTTACAAAATTAATCGCCAAATTTCATCCTGATTGGAATATTACTGGTTTTGATGGAGCTGAAACATTAGTAAACTATGCTAGAAAACATAAACCAAGAAATACCAAATTTTTCACACACGATATTTACGATTTATCTGATTCATTTCCTGTTGAAAATGAAAGTTGTGATTTAGTATTATCTAAAATGGTATTTCCTAGTTTAATGGATATTTCTTCTGCAATTATCAGAGCGCATAGAATGCTTAAAGATAAAGGACGATTTATAATTTCTACTTTAAACGATGATTATGTTCAACAATATACATATCCAAGATTTGAAAATTGGTTTCATTTTTTTGCACGTAATTTACAAGTGGAAGTTGTATCTGGAATGTTAACTCAAGAAAAAGCTGATCAATTTATTGATTATGTATTTAAAACGATAAAATCAAATCCATTAGCTATTTGGACATCGATTGCAGGTAGTGATTTTACAATTCCGATTTATTCACATGATAATGACACAGTTAAGCGGACAATGAATCAGGCTGGATTTAAATTAATCCAAGAACAATTTTGTACAATTACCCGTGAATTTGCCGATCGTGATCGAAGATATTTTGATCGGATAGGACAAAAGATTACATGGAATACAGTTTGGGAAAAAATGCCGCTTGAAGAAAAATTGTCAAGAAGTTTTCAACACATATTGTATAATTACTAGAGTTATTGAAGAAGCTTAGATTTTCCAATTTAGTTAAAATTCTGCCATAGATTAAATTTATGGCAAGATTAGAAACAGAAAATTTAAGAGAATTTGATCCAAATGTTCTTCCTTCTGGTTGTAGGATTCCTCGATATATTTTTGATCATCTTTTTCAACAAAAACGTATACCACCTATTGGTATGGAAATGGGAGCAGGAAAAGGAAATACTGCTAAGTGGTTAAGACAAACACATGGTGCTTTTATATTGACTTCTGATATTAATCCTAAAGCAGTTGAAATTCAAGAAAAAAATGGTTTATTAGGAGTAGTGAGCGATGCACGTAAAATTCAAATTGATGATTGGAACGGGATTTCATTTTATTTGGAATATTTTCCATTAATTTATATGGAAGGATTATTGTGTAATCAAAAAGGGAAAGATATTAATAATGTCATAACATCAGCTTGGTCTTTTTTATCTCCTGGAGGTCATTTATTAATAGCTGATATACGGAATGCTGCCAGTGCAAACACAGCATTTTCAAATCTAGAAAATCATCAACAACTAATTCACGATTGGTATAAAAGATATAAAAAAAATCAAGAAGCATTTAATTTATTAGGACTGAAATTGCCACCCTATCATTTCATGGTTTTTAAACCAGGTGAATATAAATATCGAGAATGGGGATCTCCCCAAGATCTGGTTAGAGGATTTAATGATCCAGAAGTTTTTGAAAGAATAGCTAGACATTTAGGTCCAAATTCGATAAAAAAAATTATCCGTAAATTACCGGGGTTGGAAATTGTTGAAGAATTAGATGAAGTATTTTATTCCCGAACTGGACCATTAAATGGTTGGGTTTTACATATGGTAAAGGGACCAAGGTATCAATTATATCCTTGGTATAAAGATATGACTAAAAATCAAAGACAAAATTATCAAGACATTAGAAGATTTGAATCAAGAGCAAATCCTAGATATTGGGATGATTATAGAAACAGATTAGTTAAGAATTTTAATCAAGCAAGAATTAATAAAGATTTAACAAAAGATATAATACAAAGTTTAAATTTTAATTAGCTAATAAAAAAAATACTTTCAGTTCTTACTTTACAAACGAAGAACTTTTTCTTATGATTGCATATAAGTTATGAATAAAGGTAAATTAGTTATTATTGAAGGGTCTGACGGATCTGGAAAAACTACACAAATAAATTTGTTAATAGAATATTTTAAAAATAAACATATTTCTTACGGAACTCTTAAATTTCCTCAATACCACAAAACTTTTTTTGGTAAATGGATCGGCAGATTTTTAAAAGGAGAATTTGGGAGTTTGGATAATTTATCCCCATATCTGATCATGTTTCCTTATGCCGCTGACCGTTGGCAGGCAAAAGGAGAAATTGAGGATTGGCTAAAAATGGGTAAAGTAGTAGTTTCTGACCGTTATGCCACTTCCTGTGTTTATCAATCAGCCAGAGTGCCCGAAGAAAAACGCCATGAATTTATTGATATTTCTTATGCCATCGAATATGAAGCTTTTGGAATACCGCGGGAAGATTTAGTTTTGTATTTACATATGCCTGTCGCAATTTCTCAAAAAATGATTGAGCAAAAGGGGGTCAGAAAATATATGGGTAATGGCAATAAAAAAGACATCCATGAATCAAATATAGAACTTTTGCAGGAAGTCGAAAAAAGTTACCTGGATTCTTGTTCAAGATTCCCGCATTGGGTAAGAATTGATTGTACTAAAAATGGACAAATTTTATCCCGGGAAGAGATTCACCAGAAAATTATCTCGGTTCTGCAAC
>CAYLWN010000077.1:0-2887 GCA_964387625.1 uncultured Gammaproteobacteria bacterium | reverse complement strand
GGAAATATTGATGCTTTAGGCAAAAGACTTTTGGGCAGTCGGTATTTAAGGCTTTTGGTGCCGCATAGTGAAATACCCAGATATTTTAGGGCGGGTTCGGTTTTCTCCCTTGCATCCAAAACAGAGGCTTTCGGTACTTCTTACATTGAGGCTATGGCCTGCAACTTGCCTATTGTGGCAACCTATGACTCATCAAGACAAGAAATAATCGGAGATGCCGGTATTCTGACAAATCCCGAAGACGTCGATCAATACTCAAAAGACCTGATGCTGACTGCATCTGTAAATTACCGCAATAGGCCATATAATCAGGCACTTAAATTCAGCTGGAATAAGATTGCGGAAAGATACGAAAAAGTCATTGCTAGCCTTTTAAAAAGGCAATAACATGGAAAAGTTAATTTCTGCGATAATCCCAGCCTATAACGAAGAGGATACGATAAAGTCCTGTCTTGAAACTCTTGAGAGGCAAAGCTATAGTTCCATCGAAATCATTGTAGTCGATGACGGATCTTCAGATTCCACGCGCAAAATTATTGAGGATTTTTCCAGCATCAAATTATTAACGCAAAACCACAAAGGACCTGGACCAGCCAGAAATCTCGGTGCATCTAACTCAAAAGGTGAGATTTTGGTATTTGTAGATGCGGATATGACTTTTGATAAGAACTTTATTAGAGATTTAATTAAACCTATTAGTGATGGTCAAACTATCGGTACCTTTTCTAAAAATGAAATGGTTAAAAATAGGGATAATATTTGGTCAAATTGCTGGAACATTAATAAAAATCTGCCTAAAGAAAGAATGATTGCTAAAAATTACCCGAATGAAGCACCTGTTTTTAGGGCAATTTTAAAAAGCGAATTTGAAAAAGCAGGGGGTTTTGATGAAAGCGGTCAATACACAGATGATTGGAGCCTTTCGAGAAAACTTGGCAAAAAATCAACTGCTTGCGAAGGTGCTGTATATTACCATTATAATCCCCAGACACTTGGAGAAGTTTGGCAGCAGGCACGGTGGATAGGAAAAAATGAATTTATTGCTGGCAATTTTTTAAGAAAATTTAAATCTTTGATTTTGTACAGTTTGCCCGCCTCTTTTGTGATTGGTTTTATTAAATCAGTCATGAATTTTAACTTTTACTTTCTATTTTTTAAATTCATTTACGATTTAGCGGTAGTTACATCAGTCGCAAGGTCTTTTTTTGGAGAAACGAAGGCAAAATGAATTTAAGAAAAAAGAATAAATTACTTTTTCTAATTCTTACGATTGGATTGGTTATAAGAATTGTTCTTAACAATATTATTTACTCAAAAGACGCCGAATCTTTTGTTTTTTGGGGAAAATATCTTCAAGACCACAGCATAGCAAACCTTTATGAATTTCTGCCTGGTGGTTTTACACCACTTCCGCCCCTTTATTATTACGTATCCAGATTTTTAGGCGAAATAGTGTCCTTTTTGAATCTTTGGCAAAACGAGTGGGCGACTTATCTTATTTTTAAAATTCCGCCGATCCTTTCAGAGCTGGTGATTGCAATATTAATTTATTGGTTTGTTTCAAAATATTTAAACAAAAAATGGGCAATCCCCCCTGTAGCCTTTTACTTTCTTCATCCTGCGATTATTTACAATACCGCCGTATTTGGACAAATTGACTCTTTTGTGGCGTCATTTGCTTTCATCGCAGTTATGTTAATTGTCACTAAGAAATATGTCATGGCGCTTGTGTCCTATACTATTGGGATTCTTTCTAAGCTGCAGGATTTGGCAATTCTACCCTTGATTGCAGCTTTAATTCTGGTAAATAATTCGATCAAAAAGCTGGTAATTGCCGCAATTGTTATTTTGCCAATTGCTCTCTTGCCTTTTTTGCCAATTTTGTTTGATAAAGGTTTCGCCTGGACAGCCCTTTACTTTAAAGAGTTGCCTAACTGGTACCCTTATACTTCAGTTTATGCTTATAATTTTTGGGCTTTTAGTGGATTTTTGACGCCGGATAAAGTTAAGTTTCTGGAACTTGTACCTTACAGACTTTTGGGTCTTGCTTTTTACTGGATTATTGCTGCATTAATAGTTCTACCCTTTTTTAATACTAAAAACCGAAAGCCGGAAGTTATTCTTTTTGCAGCCTTTTTACTTTTTTTTGATTTTGCATTTTTTTCCACACGTGTACACAGCCGATATTTAATTTATTCTCTTCCTTTCGCCTCAGTCTTTGTCTCTTTATTCCCTCTGGAGGTTATAGCCTTAAGCTTTTTGATAATTTTAAATTTAATGCTGCCGATGCCCTATGGACAGGTGAAAAATCTTATCTTGTTTCTCAACCAGAAAACAACCATAGCGTTTTTCACTTTATTCGGGTTGGCCTTATTTTTAGTTTTAATGAACAAATATAAAAAATTGCTTGAAAGATAGATGATAGTTCTTATTTTGGCAGCAGGATTAATACTGAGGGTTTTTAAGATTAACCAGAGTCTTTGGCTCGATGAGGCGATTAACGTTACCTTTGTTAAAAACTTAAATCCGCACTCTTTAGTATTTGATTATGCAGTGGGTGATTTTCATCCGCCTCTTTACCACATTATGATGCGGGGCTGGATTTTACTGTTTGGTACATCGGAAATCGCAGTAAGATTGCCTTCGGTTATCTTGGGACTGGCAACCGTTTATGTCGTTTATTTAGTCGCAAAAAAAATGTTTGATAACAAGACTGCTTTGATTTCAGCAACATTGGTTGCGACTTCGCCTCTTCATGTTTATTATTCCCAGGAAGCACGGATGTATATGCTGGCTGCATTTTTTGCAAGCCTCTCCGTCTATTTTTTTGTGTCGATTATCAAAAAGGAAACGTTAATATATTGGTTTGGGTTCGTAGTTGCCACTG
>CAYLWN010000076.1:0-2940 GCA_964387625.1 uncultured Gammaproteobacteria bacterium | reverse complement strand
GTCGTCAGCTCGTGCCGTGGGGTGTTGGCTTAAGTGCCAGAACGAGCGCAACCCCTATCCAATGTTAAATAATCATTGGAGACAGTCCCGACTTTTTGTCGGGAAGGAAGGAAGGGACGACGTCAGGTCAGCACGGCGCCTATGTCTTGGGCCACACACATCCTACAATGGCGAAAAACAACGAGATGCTAGCACGCGAGTGTAAGCCAATCTCTGAAATTTCGCCTCAGTTCAGATTGCAGTCTGCAACTCGACTGCATGAAGCCGGAATTGGTAGTAATCGCAGATCAGCATGGCTGCGGTGAATACGTTCTCGGGTCTTGTACACACCGCCCGTCAAGCCAACAAAGTTGGAGGCGGCCGAAGAGCCCCGCAAGGGGAGCTAAGCCGAATTCAGCGATGGGGACTAAGTCGTAACAAGGTATCCCTAGCCGAAGCTGGGGATGGATCACCTCCTTTCTAAGAGAAATTTCCGCCTCATCGGCGGATAGTCATTTGTCAATTTGACGTTAATAAAATTGACATCAAGATTTTACTTTCAAAATTTTCCTACCACCATTTGGTTATCAAGGGAAAAGTCCTCCGTTACAGCCGGAGGATTTTTTGTATGATAAAATAAAAGAATATCGGCGCGTTGGCGAAGTGTTCTGCAAAGCTGGATCTCGCTTTGCAAGAGAAACGCGGCTGTCTGTCACGCGGAGCGTGATCTGGCTTTGCCAGACAAAACATATATGTTTTATGTTTATGTATTGTTGAGTACAATTAATAAAGATATTTATATTGGATTTACTGAGGATTTAAAAAATAGATTTTTATTACATAATGAGGGTAAAGTTAAATCAACAAAAGCATATAAACCTTGGATTTTAGTTTATTATGAAGCATATAAAAGTAAAAAAGACGTAACAAAAAGGGAAAAAGAATTAAAATTACATAAAGCAAAAGATTTTCTTTTAGCACATTTACAATATAGTTTAAAGATATAATTTGACTCGGTGGCGAAGTGGAAACGCGGGTGTCTGCAAAACATCTATTGCGGGGGTTCGATTCCCCCCCGAGTCTCAACATTAGACATGAGGAAACGCGGGAGTCTGTCCTGCAGAGCAGGATCTGGCTCTGCCAGACAAAACATTTATTGCGGGGGTTTCCCGCAGAGCGGGATTCACGAAGCAGTATTTACTCACGTAATTCGTAAACTGCTTCGGAACGATTCCCCTTCGCGCCTCATAAATATATTAAAAATCAAATATCAAAATGCAAAATCAATTAAAGGATTGCTTTATTTAGAAGTATGCCTTTGATATAATTCAAACTTATTGGTTGATTAGTAATTAGATGATTTGTTGATTAGTCGATTGTTTACCGCGTGCTTAGTTCATCGGTAGAACGCTTTCCTGATAAGAAAGAGGTGCAAGGTCCGACTCCTTGAGCACGCACTGTAAATAAATTAAATATTAAAAATCAAAATGCCAGATAAAACTGAAATTGGAAAAGCTCTTGCTATCGGAAACCCGCCGACACTTTCAAATAAACCTGAATCACAAAGTGCTATAAATTTACCTTTGGCAGGAAATCGACCTCAACAGCCTGGAGTTATTGTTTATGAAACTCAAAGGACTAGATTAACTCCGGAAACTGAAATAGCATTAAGGACAGCTTCATCTGAAACAGGATCAGTCATATCTGTGTCTCGACCAGACCAAAAACCCGCTGAAAGACCTAAAACAATTATTACCAATCTTAGATAATTATTAATATTAGTAGAGTGTTTTGACTACTATATTTATTAATAAGTAACTTGCTAAAACATTTCAAATAATATACAAATAGCGTATGATTTTATCTGATAGGGATATCAAAAAAGCCTTAAAAACCAAACATATTTTATTTACTCCAGCTTTAGATTTATCTGTTCAGTTGGGAAGTTGTTCCATAGATTTGCGTTTGGGAAACAGTTTCCGGGTTTTCAAACACAGCAAATATCCGTTTATTGATCCGCATGACCCAAAATTAGCTGAAAATTTAATGGATGAAGTAATTGTAAAAAAAGGTGAAGCTTTTATTTTGCAACCCAATGATTTTGTGTTAGCTACCACTATCGAGTCTTTTCAATTACCCAATAATTTGTTAGCCCGGCTAGAAGGAAGGTCGTCACTGGGGCGTTTAGGCATTGTTGTTCATTCAACTGCCTCAATTTTTGAACCCGGTTGGGATGGGGTAGTTGTCATGGAGTTGGGAAATTTGGGACCCATGCCTGTCGCGCTTTATCCGGGCATGCGGATATGTGCACTGACTTTTGAAGAATTAACATCTGATGTAGAAACCCCGTATTCTAAAAAAATAACAGCTAAATATCACAAACAATCATCACCTCTGCCTTCCAAAATCGCTGAAGATTAATATGATAGAAAAATTTAAAAATGTAAAAGTTTTGATTTGGGATGTTGACGGGACATTTTATAAACTAATTGAAAACTATCGGCAAAGAATTATAGAAAATGTGTTTCAAGTGATAATGGATCATACTGGTTGGACACCTAAAAAAACAGCTCAGGAATTTTATAAAATTTATCCCAAAAAATATTCGAGCGGTACCAAAGCTGCAGCTGTTTTATCAAAAATTTCGGTAGTTGAGGCAGCCAATGAGTGTGCAAAATATGATAGTGTAGAAGATTATTTAAAATCTGATCCCAAAATAGTAGATTTATTTTCTCAATTAGCGAAATATCAGCATTTTATTCTAATGAATGGAACGGTTGGCAGAGCGAAAAAAATTATAAAAATCACCGGTCTTAATGCAAATATTTTTACCGGAATTGTGACCTCAGAAAAAGTCGGTGTAAATAAACCTGAACTAAAAGGCTTTCAATATATTTTGAATAAAACCCAATTATCAGCAGATGAACATTTGATGATCGGAGATCGGGAAGAAGTTGATTT
>CAYLWN010000075.1:1558-2950 GCA_964387625.1 uncultured Gammaproteobacteria bacterium | reverse complement strand
CTTATAGAATTCTATATCTGGTGCTTCTACCCAGCCCAATTCTCTCAATTTTTTTAAGTTTTAACAGTTTTCTCAATACCTGATTGACCGTAGAACGTGCTACTTTAGTTTTTTGACTGATTGCATCAGGCGCTGATTCTTTTGCATTTTGCAAATATTCCAAAACTGCCAGTTGTTTTTCCGATAAAATTTTTTCTATGTTTTCCGCACTAAGGAGATTTACCGCTTCTTGTGATTGAATATATATGATATTTAAGAAAAATTCCAACCAGAGAATCAGATCCGGTTTTTCTGATTTAAATGACATTTGTGTTTTTCTTAAAGCAATATAATAATCCTGTTTTCTGTCTTCGATAAGCTTTTCATGAGAAATATAAGGCATATACAAATAACCTGCTTGAGGCATAAGAAAGTTGGTTAATATCCTTGATATTCTGCCGTTACCATCTCTGAAAGGATGTATTTTTAAAAATTCAGCCACAAAATTACCGATTACTAACAACGGATGATATTTTTTATTTTTTATTGCATCTTTTGTCCAATCTACCAATTCCTGCATTTCAATAGGAGTTAAATAAACTGGAGTTGTATCAAAAATCGTACCCACAATATTTCCCTTAACATCAACCATTTGAACTTTATTTTCCGTTGTTTTATATTGTCCCCGGTGATACAAGTCTTTTTCAACATATTTCAAAATTTCCTGATGAAAGTGTTTAATCAAGTTTTCACTAAACTTAATATTCTGCCAGGAATCAAATACATTTTTCAATAACTCATAATAACCTTTTACTTCCTGAGCGTCTCTATCTTTAAATTTTTGCATGGAGATACCGCTCATCAAATCCTGTACCTGTAAATCACTTAATTTGGCTCCTTCAATGCGGGTTGAGGCACCGGTTGAAGTAATTAGTACAGACTGTTTTAGACGTCCCAATATTTGCGGGTGTAAATTGGCACCAGCCGACCATCTGCCTTTCAATTCATCAATTGAGGCTATCAAAGAGAGAATATTGGCTGGAACTGTATCCAACCTCTTATCAAAACGCGTCTGAATTGAGCTTTTCGAATGTGTTAAATTGGTCATAATTTTATATATAAACTTGACTATATAAGATTGTATTAGATTATACAAGATTAGTTACAACCTGTCAACTATCCTTATAGGTAAATTTTTCAATATGGCCATATTGAAAAATAGAAAAAATTGGGAAGGGGAAATTTATTTTTTTCTGACTAAAAAGTTTTTTTTCAATGTCATCCCCGATCTAATCGGGGATCCTAATTATAAATATTATTATATATAATACTAGAATATTCTACGTAATTAAAAATACTAGATTCCCGCTTTCGCGGGAATGACTTAAAAAATAAAACCAGTTCCGGATCTTC
>CAYLWN010000075.1:0-1458 GCA_964387625.1 uncultured Gammaproteobacteria bacterium | reverse complement strand
AAAAATTGGGAAGGGGTGGGAAGCATTTTCACCTAGGGGATGTATTAATTATTTTTCAATAACAAAATTTTCTCCGTATAATTTCTTTGCTAACTTTATGTATTTTTCTTTTGTGATCTCATACCCAACAGCATAAGCCTTTCCGATTGGATAAGGTTTTCCATTCCCACATTTACCAACTACGTCTTCTCCATCCAGCTCAATTATGACAGGAACATCATCTACGTTATAATATCTGGGATATTTCATATTCTTTAATTTTATGCACTCCAATTATACACCCAGAAAAATATTATGATTGGAGTTAAGATAAAAATGTGGGAAAATGGAAAAATTGGATATTTTAAAATAGGAAGGTGTGTAAAGCCATATCACCCGACAGGTGTATTGGTGTATTGCAGGTGTATTGGTATTGGTATTGACATCTAAACCTTAGAATAAGGAAACCCATATTCTAGTTAAACCGCTTTAACTAGAATAACCATTCTAGATGTAAACAAACTTTCTAAATCATATATCTCACCACTAGAAGTTTCTTGATAATCATTGGTAAATACTACAGATCTTGTATTCGGCATTAATATTAGAATATCACATCAAAAGGAAGAGGTGAAAAACTACATCACCCAACGGGTACCGGTGTGAAATTATATATAAACTTGACTATATAAGATTGTATTAGATTACACAAGAATAGTTACAAATTGTCAACTATCCTTATAGGTGAATTAGCCAATATGGCCATATTGAAAATGGGGAAAATTTGGGAAGGAGTGTTAAGCCACTTTACCCGACAGGTGAAATAGTGAAATAGTGAAATATTAATTCTGTTATAATTACTTGTCAGCATAAGCCAAAACCGCTTTTTATTATGAAAGAAATTGACCGTAGAACTTTTTTAAAATATGGGCTTAGAGCATTTGGAGGAGTTGTAATATCCGAAGCTTTGATACCGGCAAAAATTGCCATTAATGAAGTCACTCGTCAAATTACTGGAAAATCAACTGGAAACGCCAGCTATAATTCCAAATTGAACAGTGTTTGCGAAAATGATCCAAACCCTCCAAAGTGTAAAACAGATTATCAATTATCTGCGTCAAATATGATCAATGGTGTTTTGCTTGCACCTTTATCTGAAGAAGTTGGATTCAGAGCAAACACTGCTATGCTTTTAGCAATAAAAGAAAATAGTCCTAATGGTTTCACTGAAGTTTTTACTGGTACTAAAGAGTTTAAATTTTCAAGACGTGAGTTGTTGTATGGTGTAGTAAGTTCTCTTATATTTGGATATGTACATAATATAACTGATCAGGGAATTGATTTGAAAACCATACCTGCATCTCATACATTTGGCGGACTTTTTTATTGGTATTTACAAAGAAGGTTTGGAATTATTTCAAATATTTTTGCTCATGCCTGGAATAATTATAGAGCTTATACCTGGAAATGAGACCCCCT
>CAYLWN010000074.1:0-2951 GCA_964387625.1 uncultured Gammaproteobacteria bacterium | reverse complement strand
ATGGTAGTGGAGGAGTAGATTTTAATGATTTAAAATTAGTCTTATCTAATTGGTTAGGATTAAGCAGTTGTGCAACTTTTATCTGCGATCTAAACTCTGATTCCAAAATCAATGCCATGGATGCATCATTAGTGATTGCAAATTGGGGGAAGTAAATAGAAGTTTGTCTGGCAAAGCCAGATCCTGCTTTGCAGGAGAAGCTTGTCTGGCAAAGCCAGATCCTGCTTTGCAGGAGAAGTATAGATGTTTGCCTGCCTGCCGGCAGGCAGGGATGATTAATTATTAAATATTTATGAATAATGATTAAAGATTAATGAATGTAGGTTAAAGAATTCTTTATTTATCAAATTGTGAATTGAATTAATTACTGTTAGAATAATTATCAATGAAATCTTTTTTCAGTGTATTTGTATTGGTATTCATATTTCTATTAAATACTCAAACTTCTTTTGCCGCGCCTTCTATTTCCAACATTACTGATAACAGGTCAAGTTATCCGTCAAACCAGATCCCTAAATATGAAAAATTTGAAAGCACTTTTGATGTAAACGGAATCCTTGCTCAAAATCTACAAGTTCCATATGATACATCTCCACCTGCAGGTATTACACCAAATATTGGTATCAGTGTGGACGCGGAATTTACTTCTCCATCCGGAAAAAAATTCAGCCAACCCGGTTTTTATTATACTGTGTATGATGACCGGGAAATCCAAAATAATTCAGCGTATTTTTATCCAATTAGCAATAACTGGAAAATCCGTTTTTCTCCCAATGAAACAGGTACTTGGCAATATAAACTGATAGTTCAAGATGCTGGTGGTGCAGTTGAAATAGTTCCTGCAAATAATTCTTTCACAGTTGTAGCAAATACTGATACAGCTACTAATACGGCAAAAGGTTTTATAAAAGTTGCCAAGAATGATCCCAGATATTTTGAATATGATGACGGAACTTATTTTCCCGGGCTGGGTTATAACATGAATTATAATCATGTAGCTTGGGCAAATCCGATTTTAGACAATCAGTCAAATTTCCAAAAGATGAAGGAAAATGGTATCCAATTTGTGAGAATCTGGCTTTCACAATGGGCGATTTTTTCTTCAGCCTGGAATCAGTGGAATAATAGTCGTAATGATTATAACAATTATGTTCCCAGATCGAATATCTCTGCTTTTCAGGCTGATGCATCAGCGCCAATCATATGGACGTGGCAAATTTCCCAAAGCAATTCCTGGTTTAGTCCGTGTTTGATGGTAAGTTTGACCATGCCGCGGCCAAATCTGAAAACCAATACCAATTACAGAGTGCGGGCAAAAGTGCGGACTTATAATATCACTGGTCCAAGGATTACCAGTTCTCCCAATTACGGATTTGTAATAAAAATGGGAGGATGGGAGGAATGGCGATGTCAGGATCCTGGTCAAAGTACTCCGATTTCCGCTTATTACCAAAACACCAGCGATTTTACCGATGTGCAAGTGACTTGGAATTCCGGCTCAAATACTACTTTGGGTCCTTTATATCTGGCTTTGGAAAATGTAAATACCGGCTCTGCTTTTATTGAATCAACCGGTGTTGAGGAAATTTTGTCAGGCGGAGGATATGGTCAAAATTTATTGGATAAACCCAATGCTGATATGAATTTAAATATGTCTGACAGAAACGCTTATGCTTTTGATAAAATGCTGGATTTGGCTAAACAAAATAATATTTATTTAAAACCGGTAATTATGGAAAAAAATGAAGATGAACAAAATTTGATAGATTATAACGGTCAAATAACTGTTAATTTCAGTAATCAAAATTTCTACGGCAATTGGTGGACTGTCACACGGGTGCGTTGGTATCAGCAGGCATGGTGGAGATATTTGCAGGCTAGGTGGGGATATAGTACCAATATCCATTCCTGGGAATTGGTCAATGAAGGTGATCCCTGGAACGGAAACCATTACGCCCAAACTGATTCATTGGGTAAATATATGCATTGTACGGTTTTTGGTCAGTCGTTGATCAACGAAACCAATCCTGATCCTCAATCTCAATTTACTTCAAGACAACGCTGTGATTATCAGCATCCCAATAGCCATATGGTGACGACATCCAATTGGCATTCGTACCCTAAAAATCAATTCTGGGATAACAGAAATTCTTTAAATGAAGGATGGCAATATCCTGATGTGGATTTTTCCGATGTGCATCAATATATTTTCAAAAATACTGATGCTAATTATTTTGATGAAGCAGCTAATACAAATACTATCAGCCAAGCATATGGAGCTAAAAGAACAGGTGGAGCTGGTAAGCCGGTGATCCGCGGTGAAACAGGATTTGTTAATACTGATAGTACGGATGCAGTTGATCCTGATATGCAAAGAGACACTAACGGCATCTGGTTGCATAATTATATTTGGGGACAAATTAATTCAGGAGGGTTAATTGAATCTTATTGGTATGAGAATTACCATATATATTTTAGCAGTATTGATCACAGAAGTAAATTTAAAAGTTACTATGATTTTATAAAAGATGTACCGTTAAATAATGGAAATTATATTGATGTAGCGGTAACAGCTACAGATACCAATGTACGGGTTTACGGACAAAAAGACATAGTGAATAATCGTGCGCATTTCTGGGTACAAAATAAAAAGCATGTTTGGTGTGCAGTAGTCGGAGGAATCAGCGGATGTCCAACTACTTGGGATGCCAGCCGGTTAAACGGTACGGTAACTTTTTCCGGCTTTGCGCCAAGTACACAATATCAGGCGGAATACTGGCAATTTGATAATGTGGTTGCTTTAAATAAAACAACTGCAACCATAACTAGTGATGGGACGGGAAATATTATAGTCAATTTAGCCACATTATCGGCAACTGTGACTGATACTGGTGTAAAAATAGGAGATTATGCAGTTGTTACACCAACTCCAGTTCCATCACCAACTGTTC
>CAYLWN010000073.1:0-2989 GCA_964387625.1 uncultured Gammaproteobacteria bacterium | reverse complement strand
TAAAACCGGATACGAATATGAGTGGAAAGGAACACTTATTAAAAAGACCGTTTTCTATTTTTTAATGGAGTACGTTTCCGGTGATACAAAAAATCATGACTGGGAAATGAGCGATGTAAAATTTACGGATGCTGATGAGGTTAAAAAAATTCTGACTTATCCTTCCGATAAAGAAGCCTTTGAGCAAATTCTTAAAGGTCTATAATTTTTCTATGGAAAGCCGGCAAATAGGTCGAATTAGAATTTTTAAATACAATGCGATTCTTTCGGCAATATTTTTTTTGATGTCTACCTTTTACATGGGGGCGCAATTAAAGGACTTTAGTTTTACTGATAATACTCTTTCCCAGATAAGTTTCTTTCTCGATAAAAATCAACTGCCGTTTTTTAATTTTTTATTTTTTGCAAAATGTTTTTTGGACCTGAGTTTTACTTATTACGTTTTTAAGTATTACAACCTTCAAGTAAAGACATTTACAGCAGTTGTTTGGTTAATTGCGGTTTTGTCATTTGGTTTATTAGGTTTCTTTCCCACTCATCAATATCCGATAATCCATTTAATATTTTTTGTCATTACTTTCTTTTCCTGGACATTTTCCCAATATGCTTTAGCTAAACTTACAAATGATATTGGTTTTATTAATTTTTCCAAAAAAATGATTCTTGTTCAATCTGTAACCGCCAATATTTTTCTTTTTCTAAATTATTTCAATGCTGTCTCCGAAACGGTATATTATCTTTTGATCTTCTTTTGGCTGATCATCTTTATCGGAAGATACCTGAAGTAAATAATCCGGGAGCGGGCGAAGGGAATTGAACCCTCTGTCTCCTCCTTGGCAAGGAGGCATTTTACCGGTAAACTACGCCCGCAAATTCTGGTGCCGATTTACCTTTCGGCTAGAACCTATTTTACCACAAATTTTTGAGTTGTTTGCGGAGCAACAAGGGAGGGGTTAAAGGGGAAGGAATTGTTGCGGAGCTCGTGTTTCCTCGCTCGCCCTTCGGGCTCGCTTAACGCAACTACTCGGACTCTCCGCTCACCCCACTTCGTGGGGTTCGCTAACCCAATTGAAAGGAAAAGGGAATTTGTAAGTCAGTCGCTTGCGAGCGCCTGACAGGTAGTTAACGGTATACGGGAAGATGATTGGTCAATACCGTTAACTGGCCGTATTTACGGCCTTTTGTCCGTGTTACCGTCCAGCGGACGGTTAACGGCTAGCCGTTGGGACAAAATATGACATTTCAGTCGCAATTTGCCTTTGCAGGGCAACTAAACCAAGTGCTAAAAGACAATTGCAAAGTGCCTCCGGCACAGCACTTGGTTAGAGGGACAGAACAACAAAACCATTGCTCCTGAAAGTTCCCCTTACAGGGAATCCTGCCTTACACAAAAATGCCCTCTAAGCTACAAGGGCATTGCCTATCGGTATGTGCAAGGCAGGAAGAACAACTAACAAGTAGATACCCCTTCTTCAAAGGTAGTATAATCGCCTCAAATGTCAAAAGAGAATATGGTAACAGCTACTAAGTTTTGGGGTGATCTAATTAGTAAAAATCCAATTGTTGCTATAACTGGAGTTACATATAATCCTGAACCGCATGGCATACCCAGCAAAAACAAATTAATACAAGAACATGATGGCATGTTACTTGATTGGACATTTAGTGATGGTGTTGCTCCATACTTCGGTTCAGTTTACCCAAACAGGATTTCGGGTGGAAAAGATCCACAAACTTTTGCAGTTGGTGCAATTGTATATGTTTGGGAAAACTGTGAAGAAGAATCTCCCTTTTTAGAAACAAAGGCATTTACAAAATATCTTGTTTATGAACGAGAGAATCATTTGAAAGATCTGGAACAACTTGGAGTTAAAGCCAAAGCAATAGTTATGGCAGATATTGATTTACCTGTTAGTATAAATAATTTAAGAATAATCAGTGAAACACTTGAAGAAAAATATAGTAACACTTCGTGGACATTATTTGAAACTGACAACGGCTACCATGTTGTTTTTAATAAATTTATAGATCCAAAAGAAATGCCAATTCATTTTGCAGAATTAATTGGCAGTTTTATTGACTTAGTTCCCGAAGTAGATAGAGTTAAAGTTGAAGAAATAGTTGAAATGTTAAACAAGTTTTATGACAACCCAGAAATGATTAGACTAATTTGTAAAACAATTCTTGAAAAAGTCTCACATTATGACGATATAGACAAAAAAGAACTAACTTTTCCAATTGATTTAAGAAATATAGCTCATTCACTTTTAGAATTAATGAATTATTTAGAAACAGGTGAGGGAAGTTTTGGTTTTTTAAGAATTAGTGATAAGTCTGGCAGTGGATCACAGCCAATAGTAGTTGCAAAGCATGAATTTATAACCACAGATTAACTTCTTTGTGTTAAAATACAGTCATGGATATTTTAAAAAGATTTTTTAGTAGTGCAATAGATTTAGCTAGGCAAAAAGGCACAGAAGAACAACAAGGAGATATTGATAGTTTAGTTGCCACAACTTCACACTTTGCAGGAGAACTACAAGTTTTGTCGTCTAGAGAGAGAGAGAGGAATAAGCACCATTCAATTCCTGATTTAACAAATGCTGTAATTGATGGAATACAAACAATTACAAAGGTAAAATCTGAGATTAACAAAAACAAAACTTCTTAATTAACCCCACAATTCTTTGGCTTCATCGTCAGACATCTTCTTTTGAAGTGCTTTTACATCAGCATCTGAAAGTTTAATTGGCCATCTGAAGAATTTTTTAACTCCTGCAACTACACCTTTTGGTTGATTTTCTACATACAAAATCGCTTCTTCGCCAGTAAATGGATTTCTGCGTCCCTCAATCTTTACACCGCCAGTTTCTGCTGTCATATTCGAATTGTATACTCCTTACAAGGTTGATTCAACTTGAAGATTGTTTTTTGTGACAGTTCCAAAAGGGCTGGTTTTAAGTTTAGTTTTTCTTCCGGAACTCTTTTG
>CAYLWN010000072.1:0-3078 GCA_964387625.1 uncultured Gammaproteobacteria bacterium | reverse complement strand
ACCTGCATGGAAGTGACGGGGCTGCGCATTTTTCCAAAACCTTGGAAGAACATGAGATAAATGTGTCTAAATATTTGTTGCCTTGACAATTATTTTATAGAAGATATAAT
Organism: uncultured Gammaproteobacteria bacterium; assembly: GCA_964387625.1. Classification (GTDB taxonomy): domain Bacteria; phylum Patescibacteriota; class Microgenomatia; order UBA10105; family UBA10105; genus CAYLWN01. Next base: position 2,968 of record CAYLWN010000072.1, on the reverse strand, counting down.
ATCCTATATATATTGAAATAAAGGCTTTTGAGTCTACCGCAGTAGACAATGCTGCGCAGGAGAAATCCTCTTAAAAGGAATTAACTGCGACGGAAAGTCACCGTAAAAATAAACTTAAGCGTGTCGGATTAGCGGAGCGCGAAAAATAAGTCCCGCCATTCATAATATTTAATATACCAGGCGGGAGAAACAAGGTGGTACCACGTTATTAAACGTCCTTGATTCTTAGGTTTTTTTTGAACAACCTAAGAAGAGAGGGCTTTTTTTGTGGCTAAAAAGGAGAAAAAAATATGAAAAAATTATGGGAAAAAAACGGATCTCAAAATATAACAGCTGAAAATTATTGCTTTAGTAGAAACACGGAGCTGGATAATAATTTAATCTTTCAGGATGCTTTGGGTTCAATTGCTCATGCTCAAATGCTATCCGAAATTGGCATTTTAACTCATGATGAATTTGTTAAATTAAAAAAATGTTTATTAGAGATAATTCAGCTTGCAAAGTCTTCAAAATTTTCCGTTGAAAAAAATGATGAAGATGTACATACAAAAATCGAACAGTATTTAACTGAAAAATTAGGAGAATCCGGCAAAAAAATACATACCGGAAGAAGCAGAAATGACCAGATTTTGTTGGATTTGAGACTTTATACAAAAGAAAAATTATTGAAAATTGCAACACAGACATTATGTATTATTGATACTTTTATTAATTTTGCACAAAAATACGAATTTGTGCCCATGCCGGGATATACCCATATGCAAAAAGCTATGCCATCGTCAGTTGGTATGTGGGGGAGCAGTTTTGCCGAAAGTTTAATTGATGATTTATTTTTTTTAAAAACTGCATATGAAATCAATGATCAATCACCTTTAGGAAGTGGTGCTGCATATGGGGTGACTTTGCCTATTGATAGGGAATTGACTGCTAAATTATTAGGTTTTGCCAAAGTGCAAAACAATTCGCTTTATGCTCAAGTTTCCAGAGGAAAATCACATTTAATAGTTGCTCAAGCTTTGTCACAAATTATGCTGACATTTTCAAGATTTGCTCAAGATATACTTTTGTTTTCTACGCAAGAATTTGATTTTTTTAAAATAGACAGCAGTTTTTGTACAGGATCCAGCATTATGCCGCAAAAGAAAAATTTGGATTTGGCTGAAATGATTAGAGCCAGAAGTTTCGCAGTTTTAAGCTATTCACAGATGATTGCAACAATTATTTCCAGTTTACCTTCTGGGTATAATGCTGATTTTGGTGAAACTAAATTTCCTTTAATGGAATCAATAAATATTACTCTATCAACAATCGATGTTTTAAATATTTTTATTCCAATTATAAAGCCAAATGAAAAAAAACTGATTGATGCTTGTACTCCAGAAATTTATGCAACACATCAGGCATATATTTTAGTAAAACAAGGTATGCCTTTCAGAAACGCATATAAACAGGTAGGACAAAGTTTAAATCAGCTTAAAAACTTCGATCCTAAAAAAATGTTGAGAATATCTAAGCATGTTGGAGGAACAGGAAATTTAGGAATTTCTAATTTAAAAAAAATTTATGTAAAAAATTTAAATTGGTGGAAATTAAAACAATATAAATTTACAGTCGCTATAAGCGAGTTGATGAAAGGACAATTATATGAATAATCTGACAAATTACAAAAAAGTTGCCTCTTATGAGGCGATAGATGTAAAAAAAGTATTATTACTTTATTCAGGAGGATTGGATACCAGTGTCATGCTTAAGTGGATTAAAGAAAAATATAATGCACAAATTATAGCATTGACATTGGATTTAGGTCAGCAAAAAGATGATCTGGAAGCAATTAAAAATAAAGCCTTAAAATTAGGTGCTGTAAAAGCTATTACTTTGGATGTAAAAGAAGAATTTGCTCAAGATTTTTTAAGTTTTGGTATCAAAGCCAATGCTATTTATCAAGGTGATTATCATTTATCTACCCCAATGGGAAGGGCGCTTATTGCTAAGAAAGCTGTGGAAATGGCTAAAAAAGAACAAGCAGATTGTATTGCTCACGGATGTACCGGAAAAGGCAATGATCAAGTCAGGTTGGAAGGATATGCTTTGACTTTAAATCCTTTAATAAAAATTATTGATCAAGTAAGGGAATGGGGTATGGATAGAAATGAAGAGATAAAATATGCCGAAGAAAATCAGATTCCTATTCCCAATTCCCTAGATTTTCCTTATAGCGTTGATGATAATATGTGGGGAATGACTTGGGAAGGCGGAGAAATTGAAGAACCGGATATTATTTCACCAATTGAAAAATTCTTGACAACTTATACTTTGGCAAAAAAAGCGCCAAACGATGAAGAATTGGTGATTATTACTTTTGAAAAAGGAATTCCAATTGCTTTAAATCATCAAAAATTATCACTGGCACAATTGATTATGAAATTGAACAAAATCGCAGGTAAACATGGAATAGGTGTAGTGCACATGTTTGAAGATCGGTTAGTGGGGGTGAAAAATGGGGGTGTTTATGAAATGCCAGGAGCTCATACTATCATTGAAGCTCATAAGGCTCTGGAAAAATATGTTTGTACCAGACAGTTAAATGAACTAAAAGCAACTATGGATATCAAATGGGGATATTTATGTTATGGTGCTTTATGGTTTGATCAATCCATGTTAGCTTTGAATGCTTTTAATGAACAAGTAAATCAGAGAGTAACAGGAGATGTAACTGTCAAATTATATAAAGGTAAAGTAGATGCTGTGTCTATGAAATCCCCTTTTGGATTGGATCATACATCTTTTAATAATATGGAGGGTTATAAATTTAATAATAATGCCAGTGCTGGATTTATTGAAATTTATTCATTGCAAATGAAATTTGCTCATCAAACAGAACTGAAAAATAAATGAGAAATTTGTAAGTCGAAGGGTATTGACAAGTATTATTCTAGTATGGTATAACAAGTATAGTTTCCCTTTTCAA
>CAYLWN010000071.1:0-3086 GCA_964387625.1 uncultured Gammaproteobacteria bacterium | reverse complement strand
TCTGGGCGGTTAATAGAAGACTACATCAATTTTTGCACTCTTTCTAGTTTTTTTGATTAGCACTTGCTTGAAGTTTTGCAATGAGAAAATATAAAAAGTATTTTAATTGTTTACCTTGTACAAGGATACTGAATCATTATTGATTATTGATTCAAGTCCCAAAAAGAATACGTTATCTTCTGTAGCCCTTTTATCCTCAGCCGTTAAATATATGTATGCGATTTTATTTTTTTCTAAAAAGTCCTTCGCATTCTTAAGCTCATTAGTTTCGAAGAATTGAACAAGGTCTTTATACCTTGTTTCAAAATCTAAACTGGTTAGCTCTACTTGGACTGTGTCAGACAAAAACACTCTTCTTTCGGAAAGCGCAGAAACGTACGAAAAACTCAGGTTTTTCTTTGTTGGGTAAACTAAGATAATAGAATTTTTATTGGTTTTTTCTTTTAAGTATTGAAGTACATCAAGCTCACTGTTTGTTACTTCAAACTTTTCTGTATCTAATCTCTCAATAAATGTTTTGATATTAACTGGGATCGAGAGTGCTAAAAAAACAAGAATGATTACTATAAAAAGAGTTTTTTGTTTGATAAAATTCAGTTTTTCATAAACTTCTCCAGCCTTAAGGCTGGAGTTCTTTTTTAAGTTTACATGAGCGTAGCTTGAAAAGTATGTATTTTTCCTGTTTTCAGCAAGGCGAATATAAATTTTCTCTAAGGCGGTGGCGGAAAAAATACTTGTCAATATCAGAGCATATGGGCCAAATTGGATAATATTGTATGTAGACCCGCCCTGATTAAAAAATATAGGTATAAATAAACTGCCTAGTACTACTGCAATGATAAAAATCTTATCCGCAGATAATTTTCTGAATTTTTTCAAAAATGTAAGTATGAATATGAAACCCAGAATACGCGTTCCTAAATTTCCAAATATATAAGTTGCAGCTTCACGAATATTAATTTGAGCAACTCTTAAATAATTATTTTTCTCCAAGTAATGCTGCTCTAATATGGTTAAACTAGCCATGTTTAACCGATCAGGATCCTCTACCATTCTTTTGAGAGTCCAGCCTGGTGAAAAATGAATGCTGTTTTTTGTGCTGTCAATAAGTAGGAAAAACGAAATAAAAAAAATGGAAATTGTGATTAAAGACGCCTTAACAACCTCAGTTTTTTTCTTAAAAACCAACAGATGCAAACAAACAGCTAGTATTGCGGTGACTCCCAAAGCGGATAAATAAGATTTAAAGCCAAAGAATGTAGCATAAATTAATCCTGCAACAATAAGATAAATGATTTTATCAAGCTTGCTGTATTTAATAACGAAATAAAAACCGACAAGAAATATCGCAAAAGCCAATAGGTTTTGAGGATTAAAAGACAGGTCGAATGGCTGGTCCAGCATAAATGAGGCAGCGTTCCAGTCGGCCCCTTTATTGAAAACCGGAATTAGAAAAGCGAATGAACCGGAAAAATAGGTTAAAATAACTGCTAAAATTCGAAACGCTTTATTTTTTAAAAATTGAGATGCTACCATATAAGCAGCAAGACCGAAATATGCAGAAGCAAAAAACGGGGCAAGTCTAAAATACAAATCCAGCTTGTCAACAGGGATCGAGGAATTTATTCCAGCTAACAAAAAGTCGGGTAAATAGTGGTAATTCTTTAAAGCCTCGTTTGCAAAAGTAGGGTGCTGGGGAGGAAAATGGTTCTTAAGTTCACCTATAACAGAAAGGTGGAATGCACTGTCGTGAAATGAAAAAAAGGTTATTTCTGCGCTAGTCTTTGAAAAAGAGAAAAAATTAAACCGTAGTTGAGAAATTGCGCCTAATAGTAAAACCAGCGTAAGAATTACAAAGTACGGCTTGATCTTTGGTAATCCGTGAAGATTCCACCTAAATTTTGTAAAATATTGAAAAGTTATAGGAACTAAAAGAATATAAATAACCGTAAATGGAAGCTGAAAAATTCGAATAATAATTGAAATAATAGTAAAGATAAATATACCGATGATAGGAAAGATAACTAAGCGTTCCAAAGAATCAAACTTTATCTTGAACTTTTCAAGAAATATTTTTCCTGGCAAATAGAAAGCCATTAAAGAAAAAATGGCAAGGAATAAAAATTGGGGTATCAAATTCATTAATTCAAGGTTATAATTCTTTATTCTTTGACATAATAATTCTGGTTTGCTTAAAATTCAATAGTGTTTAGTAAAGTTACTCCGTTTGCACTCATTCTATTAACGTCAATAATTATTTCCTTACCCTTAACAGTCTCGGGTTTATTTCGGATTCATGATGACCAGCAGGTTGCAAGACTTTACCTTTTTGACAAATCGTTAAAAGAAGGGCAGTTCCCAGTTCGTTGGGTAGACGAGCTCGGATTTGGTTATGGCTATCCACTGTTTAACTTCTACCCACCGCTCGTTTACTTATCTGGAGAGGTTTTTCACCTTATAGGTTTCAGCTTCATTGATTCTGTGAAATTGGTATTTTTCTTCTCAATTTTTCTATCAGGAGTTGGAATGTATGTACTTGTTAAGGAGATGTGGGGCAAGTTCGCCGGTTTAACTGCAGCACTATTTTATACGTTTTTGCCTTATAGAGCTCTTGACATATACGTCAGAGGAGCTTTGGCAGAATCGTTCTCGTTTGTTTGGCTCCCGCTAATTTTATGGTCCTTTTATAAATTATCAAATTTACAAGAACAAAGTGATTATAAATTATCAAATTTACAAGAGCAAAGCGATTACAAATTATCCAGACTGAAATCAGCTAATTATATTTTGCTTTCCGCGGCATTTTTGGCACTATTGATGATTACCCATAATTTGATTTTCTTGCCATTCATGTTAATTTTGCCAGTATACTTGATTTTTCTTTTTCTAAAAACTTCTGAAAAGAAACTATTTGTCGTCAATTGTTTATTGTCCATTATCCTCGCACTGGGCCTTGCTGCCTTTTTTTGGCTTCCTGCAATCTTTGAAAAGAAATTCACCCTTGTAGATCAGCTTCTTTTAACGAACCTTGCCGATTTTAGAATCCACTTTGTCTACTTGCAGCAATTGTGGAATTGGACATGGGG
>CAYLWN010000070.1:0-3099 GCA_964387625.1 uncultured Gammaproteobacteria bacterium | reverse complement strand
GGCAAGTTTTTGTCTATTTCTTCAAGCGGTAGAATTACCTTTCTCAAAAAGTCGTAAAAAAACATCTATTTAATTTTGCGGATCATTTTTGCAGGTACTCCTCCGACTAAAGTCCTTGCGGGGACATCTTTTGTAACAACACTTCCCGCTGCAACGAAAGACTCTTTACCAACAATCACTCCAGGTAAAATTATCGAACCTGCACCGATAACAGATCCGCTTTTAAAAACAACCGGTTTTGAGAATTTCGGAAAATATTTTTGCAGAGGATGGTCTTTATAGCCTACGTTTTGGTGAGTCAGAATCGTAACTCTCTGGGCAATTGTAACTTGATCCTCCAAGTGTACCTGGTCATAAAGATCAATTAGTGTCTCGTCGCCAATAAAACATTCTTTTCCGATTTTTAAAAAGCCGGGGCCTCCATAATGCCAATTGATAAACTTAACGCTCATTAAAATAGAATCCTCACCAACCTTTGCACCCAATAGAATCAAGAAACGTTTTCTCAAAGGCGGTAAGCTAAATATATGATCAATTAGCAAATGATAAAAAGAACTTACTATGCTAAAAAAAACAAATATTAAAATTCTTCTAGTACCTATTTCCTTAATAGCTTTCATACATATACTTTTTACTCAAGTTTTTCTATTCTAATAAAGAATTCTCTTATAAGTTTTGAGGAAAAGTAAAGAAGTGTGGTAAGAACCGGATAGAAAAACCGATAAGAAAGAACCGGATAGAAAAATATCGATAAATATGAAGCGATAGCAGATGAAAAAAGCAATAAATCCAGGAGTTGTCTTTTTGAATTAAGACAAAAAACCTTAATAATTCCGAAAATGCCAAGAATAAAAAATACGAACCACCAATGATGCCGAGTTAAATCATCAACAAAGGCGGTATGTGATCTTTTTATGGCATCGCCCATATAAATAAGAGTTTCAAGCGCAGTATATTCCCTTTGGAAAAGACCGTAACTGTTTTGAGTATAATTAATTGTTTCCAGTAGAGTACGTTGCTTTGTAACCGTCGAAATCAAAAAATAAATACCTAAGACTATTAAAGTAAATATAATCAACCTTATTCCTCGAATTATTTCCCTTTTTCGAACCCTAAACAATATCATTAGCAATAAAAGAACAATTAGTAACGGTAAAATAAACAAACTCTGTTCTCTGTTTAACAAAGATATACTCAAACTCCCTAAAAAAATTATGAGCAACTTACTCTCCCCTTTCTTAATATATTTATAGATTATAAATAATAGTAAAAGCCAAAAAGCGAACCCTATTGTATCAGTCAGAAAATATGTCGACCAATCAAGAAACGGATAAAATGAGATCAACAGAGATGTTGAAAAAATCGCAAAAAAGAAAGAAAGACCTTGTCTGAAAATATAGAAAGAAAGAATAATACTTGCAATGTAAGCAACGAAAACGGGTATCACGAAATCCAAAAATTCATTTGATGCGAATAAGCTTACAAAAGCAGCCAATAGTGGATATAGGGGTCTTTTTGTAAAAAATGAAAGTGAATTTTTGTATGCTTCATCATTTGAAAAAAAATTTACAGTAATATCGTCTGCACCTTTTAAATCTACCTGAGAAACAACTTTTTTGAATGCTACATCAAAGGAATCACCTTTAATTTCATAAAAAATATGCTTATAAAAATAACTGTCGGAAAGATATGGAGATTTGTGTCTAAAAATTAGTAGATATTGAGTTACTGCAAAAACTAAAATTAATAATAAAGGAAAAAATTTTACTGAATACAATCTAATGTTTTTCATTACACAGATGAGCGGTTTCTTAAAATAAATTTAAAAAGATTAAAAAGAAAGACTATTTGGACAATTAAGGAAATTAGAATAAAAAATAGAAGCAAATTTCCTTTAAAAATTTCCGGCTTATACTGACTTGCCTGTCCGATAAACGTACCGACGTTCGACGTCGAATAATAAGAGGACGATACAAAGAATAAGCTTACATCATTGAATGCTATTATTGACGCTACTAAAATCAAATATCCCCACTTTGCATAATTTTTAAAAATAAATTCAAATACGTCTACTAAACCTATTAGGACAAGAGAAAGGTGTGCAACCACAAGTGGGAAAAGATATCTTCCTTGTAGCCCGAAAGAAAAACCATTATCTAGTTTAAAATAGTAATCCCAGACTATAAGGATTACGTAATAAATAAAAGATGAAAAAATCATGAAATATAGAGCTTTATCAAGATCAGTAATTTTCCTTCTAAAAACAGATGTCACAATTCTCAAAATTACACCAAGAAGGGCGATCAAAACAACCCTATTTATTATTTGATAAATAATAGGCGGCAGGGTAAACGAAAGCCAACGATAAACACCCCAATACCATGGAAAAGTTTGCGCATATGTCTGATTTAAACTAATTTTTAAATGATCGATAAATGATTTTTTAAGAAGGAGGGTTAAATCCGGACGGCCTATTTCAGGAAGAGATAAATTTCTCAAGTAAGAAAGTTGAGGTACTAAGAAAGTTAATAATATTCCTGCCAAGAAAAACAAGAATGTTGGAAAAATATATTTTTGCAGCTGATTTCTGTTTTTGAATAACTGATAAAAAATTGCTGTCAAAACAATAGGTAAACATATCAAAAATTGTTGGCGGGTTAAAACTCCAAACAAAACTACAATGGTGATTTTTAAAATTATTTTCTTACTAATTCCGCGTAATAAAATTCTCAAACTTAGATAAATAATTAGAGTAAAAAGAAGATTAGTTAAAACATCAGGTAAAATTCCGGTCGATGTATAAACGAACATTGGTTTGAAAGCAACAAGTGACGGAAGAACAATCTGTAAAATTTTATTTTTAAAAATTAGTGATGCTATCTTATATGCAGCAAATACCGTTGCCAGGAATAAAACCACTGACATGAATCTCACAGCATAAACTCTTGTAAATAAATCCCCCCAGCCAAAAACCTTATAAAAAATTGAGCCTGAAAAATAATAGAGTGGCGGATTATGGGTAGCTTCTTTTTTAACTAAATTTATTCTTGATGATTTATCGAGCGATTCGATATAGTTTTCAAACAGTCCCTCATCAGT
>CAYLWN010000069.1:1631-3209 GCA_964387625.1 uncultured Gammaproteobacteria bacterium | reverse complement strand
TCCGGGTTAAGAGATTCGGTTAACAACCCTCATAGCGGCTACTTGGTTCCATGGGGCCAAGTCAATAAATTTGCGAAAAAAATCGAATTAATATTAACCGATAAAAAGGGAAGAAAAAAATTGGAAAAAGGTAGCCAAGAATGGGCAAAGAATTTTAGCTGGGAAAAAAGTGCAAAGATTTTTTACAACACAATACGTAATGATTCCCGGTGGATTCTTACTCCCACGAAAGGGTTTTATACGAGGAACAATTACAAGGGAAAAATTATATGAAAAATAAAAAACCAACATTAACTGTTGCCATTCCGGCATTTAACGAAGCAGAAAATATTAAAAATGTTCTGGCTTCTTTACTTCTACAGAAACAGGAACGTATTGTCTTGGAAAAAATAGTAGTTTATACGGACGGTAGTACTGATAAAACACCCAGGATTGTAAAAGAGGCGATGAGGCAATCTTCGCTAATTCATTTAATTGTTGGTAAACATCAAAGAGGCAAATTTTACCGTCTTAATAAGATCTATAAAGAAAATACAAGTGATGTTTTAGTAGTTCTTGATGCTGATATTGGCCTAAACGGAGATATGTTTTTGGACAGTTTTGCTATGTCTGTTATTAATGATCCGGCAGCCCAACTGGTTTCTGCGCATGAACTACCGCTTATTCCCAAAGACTTTATTGGTAGGGTAATTGCATCAAGCTATTTGATGTGGGATCAAATACGCTGGAGTATTCCGAACTGCGATCATGTACAGAACCTCTACGCACGCGCAACTGCATATAGGGGATCATTTGCAAAAAGTCTTTATATTCCTGATGAAGCGACAGAAGAGCGGCTCTACTTATATCTAATGGCAAAAAAAACCAACGGTTTCCGATACTGTCATGATGCTAAGATTTTTTATTGGCCGGTCAATACTATTTATGATTATCTAAAACTTGCCGAGCGCGCTTTTGGAAGACCCCAGCCTGCCGTAAATAAAGTATTTAGATGCGATGTGACACATTTGTATACTATCCCCCGCAAGTATAAGTTAATTGGTACGTTTAAATCTTTGTATCATGATCCATTTTTTACACCTTTTGCACTTCTTACAGGGTATGTTCTTAGCAAAATGACCCTGGGGCGAAAAACACTGGATTCACCAATCTGGGAAATATCCTTGTCTTCCAAAAGGATCATTAAATTATGAAAAAAATGCAAAAAGCTAAAATTGTAATTTCCAGCTACGATGATGTTAATAATCCCTTCTATGGCGGGGGAGGAGCATATGCTGTTTGTGAGGTCGCCAAAAGTCTGGCTGCTGATTTTAAAGTTACAGTGGTAACCGGGAAATATCCTGGCAGTAAAAACAAAATCCAAGATAAAGTTTTATATAAGCGTATCGGTATTGCAAAAGCGGGCCCAAAGGTGGGGCAGCTGATATACTATTTTTTTCTTCCATTCTATTTTCTATTCCAAGAGTTTGATTTGTGGATAGAAAGTTTCACTCCTCCTTTTTCAACCAGCTTTCTTCAACTTTTTACGCAAAAACCGGTAATTGGGCTTGTTCATATGTTATCCGGTGAAGATATGAG
>CAYLWN010000069.1:0-1531 GCA_964387625.1 uncultured Gammaproteobacteria bacterium | reverse complement strand
CAAATCATATTCCATATGAATTGATAATAGCAGGATCTGGTGCCTCAGGGGAGATTAATAAATTGAAAAAAATAATTAAAGAATTTGATATAGAAGATAAAATAAAGTTGCTTGGAAGAGTTGAAGGAAGCGTAAAGAATAATCTTTTTTCCAATACAATATTTACTGTTATCCCTTCAAGGTTTGAAACATTCTCTACGGTTGCCCTGGAATCTTTGGCACATGGTTTGCCCATCATATCTTTTGGAATTGATGGACTTTCCTGGGTTCCCCAGGGACTTAGTTTAAAAGTAAAATCTTTTAATAGCAATGCTTTGGCGCGTGCTATGCAAACCTTGTCCCAAAACGCGGCTTTAAGAAGAAGACTACAAGTTGCGGGCTTAAAATTTTCCAAAAGAAACAGCTGGCATAAGTCTCTTGAGGAATATAGTCGATATACTTACCAAATTCTTAACGGAGGGGGCGTTTAATTATGGAAGAAATAAAATCAATAATAGAAAATAAAACGAAATGTTTCTTTGTCTCTCCGCACCTTGACGATGCTGTGTTTTCTGCCGGAGAGTTCATGCTGTACCTTTCAGGTAAAGTGGATATTGCGGTAATTAATATTTTCACAAGTTGCGGTGACGCAAAAAACAGTTTGTCGGCAAGGGCCTATTTAAAACAGTGTCAATCTGATGATGCGAAAAAATTATTCGAGGTACGCATCGATGAGGACCAGAGGACTCTAGATAGTATTGATGCAAAAGTATATAACCTTGGATATACCGAAGCGCTTTGGAGACGGAAAAAAGCTCCGCATATAGTCAGAAAAATACTCGCAAAATATTTAGTTGAATTTGACAGGCTTCATCCCATTTACAGACTTGATATAAATTCCGGCAAAGTTAAGAAAGAAGACGAAGAGCTGATAGATAAAATAGCCCAAGAAATTAAACAGATCACAGGAAATAGTAAAAACATTCAAATATTTTGCCCAGTTGCAAATGGTGATCATGTGGACCACGTTCTGGTTAGGGAAGCCTGCAGGAAAGCTTTTGGCGGTGACCAATTAATTTATTGGTCCGACGTTCCATACTCCCTAAATATTGCCAAAAAGAACAGTTATATTAAAGACAACGGCTTAAAAACTCGTGTTTTTGAAATAAAATCCGACAGGAAGATAAAGCTTTGTCAATTATACGAATCACAGTTTAAACAAGTAATACCAGATCAGAAAATCCTATACAGGCCGGAAGTTTTCTATTTAAATGAAAAAAATAAAAGAAGTTTCCAAGTCCAGATAAAAACCTCAATTGACGGCAATTTGCTTGTACAGTGGAAAGAGTTATGGAATGAATCTCCGTTTAAAAATTTCTTTAATTCGCCTGCATGGTTTTTAGCCTGCCAGAGAACCTTTCGTCCTAAAAGTATTTTTATATTAGCATGCTTCGAAGATACAAAAATGGTTGGAATTCTCCCACTCTTTATAAGTAAAAAATATCAAGTTAAGACATACGTCTGTCCGGGAAATCAATATTTTGATAATTCG
>CAYLWN010000068.1:0-3274 GCA_964387625.1 uncultured Gammaproteobacteria bacterium | reverse complement strand
GTTTCCGGAGGACTACCGAAAATACCAGATGCAGCTTATGTATATTTTATGCCTAAAAATAGGATAAATTTACTTTCTCTCTCCAAAGCACAAACATTTGTCGGTAAACTAAATTTTATCTCGTCTCCACGGCAAATATCTGACACTATTTACCGATGGATAGACTTGCAAAACCCACTGCGGATAATAGAAATGGATATTGTCAGCAATCATTTCACTTTAACTTATGCATATGCAAATGATTTGACTCTTTTTGAAGAAAAAGAAATTCCCTCACCACAGGAAGCAATCAAGGAAACTTTTGATTTTTTGGATAATTTGGAAATTGATACCACAGCCATCAATAATTCAATTCCCAAAACTACTTATTTGAAATTGACCGGCGACAAACTTGAACTTGCATCTAGTCAATCCCAAGCTGACGCTGTCAGAATTGATTTATTCCGTAAAAATTATCAAGGACTATCTGTTTATTCAGAAAAAATTACTGAAGGATTTGTCACAGTAATATTGAGCGGATCCAGAAGAAATGACCGCAGAATATTAAGTATTAAATATAATTATTGGCCGACCAATGATTTCCAAACAGGAATTTATAAGCTTAAAACGCCCCAAATTGCTTGGGAAGAATTAGTTTCCGGAAAAGCCTATATTGCCTTAAAACCAAATGATCAAAACCGGATTGCGATCACTAATGTTTATTTGGCATATTTCGATAGTATTAAACCGCAATTATATCTGCAACCTATTTTTGTTTTTACAGGAGAAGATAAATTTTTAGCTTTTGTTCCAGCTGTAGCTCCCCCATGGACGGAATGAAAATCAACTTCAGCCAAAGGCTGATCGTCCTTTGGACGAAATAATCTAATTATCCAATAAGAAATATTTAGAGCCTGAGCCTGCCCGCCTTACCGACGAGGCAGGTCGAAGGCTTATTGCCAAGTAAAATTTGTAAAAATCCAACTTATTAATTTTTCTGTTTCGCCAAATCTATCATTGCTTTTTAAAAGTACAATTAATATCTCATGCCCTTTTCTGTTAACAGTGGTTACCAATGCTTGTCCGGCAATATCTGTATAACCGGTTTTAAGGCCTGATACTCCCGGAATTTTACCCAATAATTCGTTAACATTTTTAAGAGGATGAAAATAAGTATAAGTTGTGTCAGAAACTGTAATTTGCGGAATTGCCACCATTTTAGAAATAACCGGATTTTTCAAAGCTTCCAGACTTAAAATTGCCAAATCTTTGGAAGATGTAAAATGATTAGGATCATCAAGTCCAACTGAATTGGCAAAACGGGTTTTTGTTAAACCAAAATTTTGAGCCATTTGATTCATCCGGCCAACAAATCCCTCAATTCCTCCTGGGTGATAAGCTGCCAATGCGAAAGCTGCATCATTGGCTGAATGGATTAATGTTCCATACAATAAATTTTCTACAGTAATTGTCTCATTTAAATTTAATCCCATAATTCTGCCTTCTGTCATCAGAGTTTTTATTTGAACTACATCATTTAATTTATAATCATCCAAAGCAACCAAAGCGGTCATAATTTTAGTTGTTGATGCCGGAAATAGTTGCAGATCACTGTTTTTTTCATAAATTATTGTTTGTGAGGTAACATCAACTACATAAATACCATTTGCCGATAAATCAGGTGGTAAAATATTGTTTAAATTCACAGGTTTGGGAGTAGGGGTAGGAGTTGGGATAAGAGGTGAAGGCAATGGACTGATAATTACAGACTGATATGCTTGCTTTTTTTGTGAAAACACTGTCAGAAATAAAAATGCTAATAATGCCAATGAAAAAAGAGCCACAAAATTAATCACAAAAATTTTCTTCAGGTCTGGTTTTGTCGAGGGCATTTTATTTACGAATTTGTAATTTTAATTCTTTAAGTTGTTCTGGAGTGGCTTCGCTTGGAGCCTCCATAACTGCAGTTTTTCCTGATGAGGAAGCCGGAAAAGCTATCACTTCACGCAAATTTGGTTCTCCTAAAACAGCCATCATAAATCTATCAATGCCCGGAGCAATTCCTCCGTGAGGAGGAACACCATATGTGAAAGCTGTTAACATATGCTCAAATTCCTGTTTTTGCTGTTGCGTAAAACCAATTAAATCAAAAACTTTTTCCTGTATTTCTTTTTGGTGAATTCTTACACTGCCTCCACCGACTTCATAACCGTTTAATACCATGTCATGTTGCAATCCTCTGACTTTTGTTGGATCAGTGTCTAATAATTTCAGATCTTCGGGATGAGGAGCGGTAAACATATGATGAGATGGAGCAAATTTTGCTTTACCTGATCCGTAAAAATAATCTTTATCAGATTGCTCAGTAAATAGCGGAAAATCCAAAGTCCATGAAAAAGCTAATTCATTTTTATCATTTTTATCAACCCGCAAATCAGGTTTATCTGTACCGTATTTTTTCATAACATCTTGATGTTTAAGTCTGGGCCAAGGTGACTCACTAATATGTTTTTCAGGAAAAATTTTATGTACCAAATCCGTAAATAATTTTTCTGCTAAGTGTAAAATATCTTCTTGAGTTATAAATGACATTTCCAAATCCAGTTGATTAAATTCCCCATATGCCCGATCAGCCCGGGGATCTTCATCCCGGAAACAACGGGGAATTTGAAAATATCTTTCCATTCCAGCTACCATCAATAATTGTTTATATTGCTGAGGTGATTGAGGAAGTGCATAAAATTTTCCAGGTTGAAGTCTTGAAGGAACCAAAAAATCCCTTGCACCTTCAGGTGTAGTTTTGGTTAATATTGGTGTTTCAATTTCTACAAAATCTTGGGCAATTAAGAAATTTCTGATAAATGTCGTTACTTGTGATTTTAATCTTAAATTTTTCGCCATTCTCGGTCTTCTTAAATCTAAATATCTATATTTAAACCGAACTTCTTCATCAATTTCATAACCATCCGTATCTATGGGAAAAGGTAATTCTTTGGCTTGAGAGATTATTTCAATACTCTCAACTTCAATTTCAACTGATCCAGTCGGAATTTTGGGATTTGCCATATGCTCCGGACGCTTTTTAACTAATCCGGTAATTTTCACTACATCTTCAGCACCAATTTTTTGATCATTATTTATCAGAACTGTTTGCACAACTGTCGTTCTATCACGCAGATCAATGAAAGTAATTTTTCCGTGTTTGCGAATTGTATTTACCCATCCATAAAGTTCCACTTTCTCACCGATTTTTTTAGGAGTTTCAATGCATAATGTTCTGGTCATGATTAGTATT
>CAYLWN010000067.1:0-3286 GCA_964387625.1 uncultured Gammaproteobacteria bacterium | reverse complement strand
ATCTAACACCTAAAAGTGTAGACTACATGTCTAGTTTAAGGGGTACCTGCCAATTGCCTATGTATTACCTAGGGTTTGTATTGGTAATTTATATACTATTGCTATGGCAACGATGTGATAATAGGCACACACATGAGTATAAAAGGGTGTAGTCCTTATACACAAACATCACGAAGTGTTTAATTATTGCTTATATAGCTAACTCAGGGTCTGAGAAATGGGGTTCTGATTCTCTTATCATCTCTTTAAGTGCATCTTGATCAATATTATCTTTGGAGTTGAAGCCTAATAAGCATATTTCTCCTTCTGGATTACGACCTACCAACACATAAAAAATTCTATCTGGTTTATCTCTGAAAATAATTTGGATGTCCTTACTTTCTTCAAACTGTTTACTGTCCTCATATGTGGCAACAACAAATTTACTAGAATAATATTTTTTGTCAAAAGCATCTAAACCTGTGGTTATGCCATCAACACCGAGTTCTTTACCATCAGATTTCTTTACTGCAATCTCTAAAATACATGCCTTAGAAGAATCGTGTTCCAGATAGGCATTGAGGGCTTTTCTTAAAAACTGCACGGGATATTCTTGATAAACAGATTTGTAATTAGCTAAATTTTCATCAGTTGATTTCAGTTCAAGTTTCTTGGTTGAATAAACAAATATTGCCAAGCCCAAAGTTATAAATATTAGAAGTCCGATTAAAAATTTCTTGTTTTTCAATTTTAATATCAGCAAGCTAGATTTAAATATTATTTGTTATCTTGTGTTAATCTCAACAATACCCAAGGTGCCATTTATTTCATCAATCTTACTTTCCAGATCATCTAACTTATTTTGGACATAATCAAACTCATGCCTGAAATTTACACTATCCCACATGTCGGATATGGAAACTGTTTCAGTTTGAGTAGGTATTTTTCTACCTACAGCGTTTATTGATATTTTGGCAGTTTCAATAGAACTATTCAGCCTTGTTAACATTATAGCAATGTAGATAAAAAGCCCAATAAGAATAAACAATCCATAGTCTTGGGTAATATCCTTAATACTTATAAGAAACTTCTTAATTACGCTCTTCATTTAGAAAACAATTTAAATGTAAATTTACCAACGATATTTTCTCTTTTTACGGGCACCAATTCACCATCAACTGACAAAAAAACCCAACTCCTTTTGTCGTATAGAATAAAGTATTCGTTTTCTTTAAGAGATATTTCCTTTACCGCTACATCAGTCCATTTATCCCAATTTGCATACGGTTCATCAAGAACTTCGTTATTAATTTTTATCTCCCCAGATTTAATGCTTATTGTTTCTCCTGGTAACCCAATAACTCTTCCAACCTGTTCGTTACTACCTGGTATTAATGAATAATCAACCACATCTCCTCTTTTGGGATCATCGCTTCTATAGGCAAATTTGCTAACGAGATATATATCACCGTTTTTATATGATGGTTCCATTGAACCTCCGTCAACTATGGCGTAACGAAAAAAGATAATCCACAAAACCAAAAGGAGGAATATGCTTCCCGTAAGTATCCCCAAGAATTTTAAAATGTTTTTAATAACACTATTTCCTATCTTGTATACCCATATAATAAAAGAGGTTGACCCGATGACTATAGAAGTTGCAAATACCAACGCAAAAACACCCACACCATCAAATGATCCGTTTTTGTCATTAATAATGGTAACCCCCATTCCAACAAGCGAAATGATGAATACAGCCATACTAACAAACCAAATGTTTCTAAAAATTTTTCCTTTTTGAGGCTTTTGTGATTGTGGCTCTGGTTCCTTGTTCATAAATAGAAGAATTATCTTGATGATACGCCTCATATTGATATAAAAGCAAGATATATCTGGTAAAAATATACCTTACAACCTACTAATCTGACAGTATGAACTATCAAGTTCTCTACAAAAAGGTTGGTGAAAGAATTGAATGGTTACGCAAGGAAAAAGGAATGACCCAAGAACAACTAGCTGAGAAATCAAACTTACATAGAGCTTACTTCTGGGACATTGAAAAGGGAAGGAATATTTCAATTAAAACTGCCTACAATATAGCTCGTGCATTGGGCGTAAGCCTCTCCGAGTTTTTAAAATTTTAGCTTTACATCACTTCAACACGATGTAAAATAGCTTTGCATGACAAATATAGTTTCTACCAATATAAGCAAGCCCACGACATCCACTTGGCAAGAACTTACGATTGTTCCAGTAACCAGTAAAGGACAGGTTGGGAAACCATCGGGATCTAAAGGGAAATACAATCTGGTTATTACATTAGGAAAACCTGGTTTGATATTTACAACAAACGAAATTAAACCAGCTCATGAATTAGATGGAGATTCCTATATCAGGGCAAGATATCCAAATACAGACCCTGCCAAAGCAATTAAAACTTTAAGGTTTGAATTTGAAAACGACAGACAAAGTGGGTTGTTTTTCAATATCAGGGTTAATAATGATGGGTTCTTGGGTAACATAGAAATGAATGATTTAGAAGCTAACAACTTTAAAGACGCATTTGTTTTGGCTCATAAGGGGGTAGCTCCAGCATTGAGCCTGTTGTCATTCAATTTAGATACACCTTTGTTTGTCAAAAAGGTTGACATAACTGAACAAGCGACAGGAACATTACGATATGTTGCCTTGTCTGAGGAAGTTGAAAAACCTTTAAATATTTCAAAAAACATAGGATTTAAACAATTTGAGTCGGGTTTAATTGCCATGTATAGGGAAGCTATAAATTCTGTTACCTCACCTTTTTATCAGTTGTTCTGTTTCTACAAAATAATTGAGGGTGTATACGCAATCAGACCAAAGAAAAAGGAAGCTGGAGTAGATCCTAAAAGACCAGAGGAGGTAGTTCCAGAAGGATATATTCATTCAGGGAAAAAATTTGGTGAGATCAGGCAAATAGTAGAAAAACAGTTTAGGGATACGATTGCCCACTTTTCAATTACAGAAGATGGTTTACTAAAGACTTCACCCGATGACCTAGAAAATTGGTATGACTGTTTATTAATTTTGCCAGAGTTGAGATATATTGCCAGGCAAATGATTGAAACTGAGTTGAATATCTAACATAGATCAGTTTTGAAGAAACGCAGATTTATAATTCGGGGTGAGAAATTCAATACTCTTTTGATATACTAACTCAGGATATTTGATGATTTCAGCCCAATCTGTTGTCCTGAAGTCGTCAACAAGTCCCAGCTGATTCGACTCAGGCTCGACAAAACTCGCCTTCGCTCACAGTCTTCGACCC
>CAYLWN010000066.1:0-3624 GCA_964387625.1 uncultured Gammaproteobacteria bacterium | reverse complement strand
CACCTTGTACTTCCTGCTCATTTTCGAGTCGAAGTGTGTTCGGTGTAAATCCTTCTTGAACCGGACATACAAAATTCTCGTTATGACGAGATTGTTCTACATAGAAGGAAATATCCGCCATGTATTTATCTGTTTGTGCAATATTTCCAACAGTATATGGCAGTTCCCATGCAACCCCAAGACAATATTTTGCATCAGGATTTAATGCACCCTGACCTGTTGTTTTATCGGCGATTGCCCATGTTCTTGGTGTAATCGGGCCTTGACCTGATGTAAGTGTAGGCTCATTGGTGCCTCGTATATTATCGCAATCCAAATCCGCCCAGATTGTGAATTTCATATTTTGTGCAAGTTCACCGTCAAAGATACTGTCTCCATCCGGATCGTCCACGTCTAACTCTGGTTCGGTCGAACCATTGTCGTCGTTTAAAGTCGGATTGATCGTGACACATGCCCAAGCTGGGTTATTGTAGACATGAAGGCTAACTGTGCCCTCTCCATAGTCTCCAGGTTTAACATCAGCAAAATTAAAAAATCTCTGTGCTTGAGTTAAATCTGTCAGTTCCCAATGACCAGCGTTTGGATCCCTGTCAACAGCTTTGTTGTAGTAACCATCAAAATCTACCTTCAAATCAATGGCACCTGCAACAAATGTATTGTCCTTTGATGTCTCTTCATCGGAGAAAAAGGCTTGGGTTGCAACTATTGCAACAACTGCTACAACTCCCAATGAAAGCGCACTTAATAATAATTTTTTCATTTATTTTTCACCTCCTCCCGCACCTTTTGGGTTTAATAAAAGTAAAAATCTTTTTCAAACCCAAAGGAATCAAAGTAGGGTGGACAGTTATTGGCAATATTTTTTATTACATCCATCTTTTTTTTGTTAGTGTAGTACCGTAGTTGATACAAAAAACAGACTAAGGCACCAGTTTAAATCTTTGTCCGACTTCAGGATTTACAGCTACTAAATTATTTTCGTGAGTAATCACTTTCCTATTCATGAAAGAGACTTCCAATTTATCCCCATCCTCAAAATGCTTTTTCATTCCATCCACAACTTCCTGAAAATTTGTTTCATCAACAGGAGTAATTCCACCTCCTCCAGACTTAAACTCGTAATCTAAAAAAAAGTTGATTTTTTCATGCTTCATCTTATATGCAACAATACTTTGCCAAGATAATTCCCCAAGTTTTTTTTCTTTCTTAATACGATCTCTTATTGCTTCAATTACCATAAAATATTTTACAGACAAAACACATCGGCAGAAATCCTATTTTCTATAATGCTTTCTTTTTTTTGAAACTTCAGGAATTAAATCTTTCTGCATTTCAGGAAAGGTATATTGAATTGCCAGTTTCCCTGATTTTAAAGCTTCATCACTTAAAACATGCTCTCCTTTACAACCCTTAGCAACAGGAGCGGAAGTGCCATACAGATGGACTTTTGAAATATCAATTTGTACCGTGGGAAAATATATAAATTCTGAAACAACTACACCGACGACCTGTCCATTTTTCAATTCAGTACTCATTTTTTTCTCAAAAAAAATCCCCGGCTTTAGCTGGGGATTGTCTTTAATATATAATTCAAATTTGTTATGTTTTGTAAACGGGGACAGGGGCAATAACTAGAAGTCATGAGCTATATTTTTACAAGTGTATATAGTTTTGTCAATAATTAAATAATATATAATCTTATAGTTTTATAATTAAGGGTAGTTACTCAAATATGATTATTTACAATCGCTTAGTGGACAGCACTCAAACGTGGCCTAATAAATGATATTTTTGGTATAATTAAGTTATGGCAGATGAAGAAAGCACTAAAGAATCGAATGGTGTATTGGCTTCCGCTTTATTTGGACAAGCATTTGGAAACATGTATCAATATCACCTAGAACAGGCACAAAGGGACAAAGCACAAGGCTTATCCGATAAAGCAGAAGATCACGAAAGAAAAGCCCAACTGGCTTTAGCAAATTCCATTCTGCTGTCCCCGGCTCCTTTATTGTCTGAGGAAGAAAATGTGCAATATCTGAGACTGCTGAATGAAGGGTACAGTGTAAACCCGGACGGCACTTTTAATGAAAAAAAAGTTGGTGAAAGCAACAAGCAACGCCTTACTGAATTGACAAAAAAAGGTTTTCCCGAATACCAAAAAGAAGCGGGCCGCTGAAAATTCCATTAAAATATTAAACTGAAATAATATTTCCATTACCGCTTTCCGCGCCCCTGGCTGTTTTCAGAGCTTTAGTGAGCAGTCCATTTTCCATGTCGTATCTGTAGTGACCCACCCAAATATCAATTTTTTCCTTCAATAATCTAAAAATAGACTTATCACCTTCGGCTATGAATATCGATTTGTAAGCTTCGTTTACCAGCTTTGCAAACTTTGCGTCTTTCCTGGAATTAAGCAGCTTGTCAAAAACCCGTTTCTATGTAAGATACAGATATGGTAAAAGGAAATGGATTAGTTACTAAAAAAGATCTCGATGAAACTTTGATTGGTTTTTCCAAGTCAATATTAAACGGGGTACAGCGGATGTTTGACATACACGAAAAACGCTTTGATGGTGTAGATAAAAGGTTTGAAGGAAAAGAAAAAAATTTGAAGGGATAGATGAAAAATTGGATAAAGTCGATCAAAGGTTGGATCACCTGAAAGCTGACGTGTCAGAAGTCAAAGATGACATTAAAGCAGTTAAAGCCGAGCTTTCAACAACCGTAAGTAAAAAAGATTCAACCAATTAAAAAATCGAGTCGACCAATATCTCGTGACAAGTTGAAATCTCCTACACTTTTAAAATTCACGCTGATCTAATCCACCCCGGCTCGTTATTCTATCAACCTGGTCCATTTTCCAATCCCGCGCTGTGTATAAATCTTTCAAACAGACACCGTGTTTTTTACATACATACCCGTCTAATATTTTCAATGCACGATTAACCAACTCCGCCGTCTCACCATCATCGCCATCTGCGGTCAGACCCATGTATACTATTTTGAATTGTTTTTTTCCAAGTTTCGGAAGCGATTTTATCTCTCTGGACTTTATCCCTTTCTCCAACTTCTCGGCTTCAATCCAAGCTTGATATGCTTTTGGGTTTTGTGGCCTACTGTGCAAGGAATCTGCCAATCTAACTATCGTTTCCGGATTGTTTAAGTCTAATTTACGTTCAGGCATAATTTGGTAAATTTTTATATAACAATATAAAATACCACCTTGAAAAATTCTGGTTAACAATTATAATACATTATAGGATTTAATTAAATATCTGTTTAAAACCGTCTGCAGATTTCCAAATCCTTCTAAAATATGACAGCAGATACTGATGGTGAAAAAAAATCTTTTGTCGGATTCAGTTTGAAAAGCGTAACTCCACCCGAACACCAAGCCGATGTACAAGCACAAACCGAAGGTGAAGAGGTCATAATATTACTCGGTCCAACAGATACCGGAAATGCATATCAACAAAGAGAGAAAATAAGAATGGGAGGAGTCTGGGCAGAAATAGCGACTGAGGCCGAATCGGTTGAAGATGCCGCACAAAAAGTCCAAAAAAAACTGAAGAAGCGTAAATATCTTAGACAGCACCACGGCTGATGCCACTTCAACAAATA
>CAYLWN010000065.1:0-3664 GCA_964387625.1 uncultured Gammaproteobacteria bacterium | reverse complement strand
AACCGCTTTCACAATTTTTTCCAAATAACAAATCTATTTCAAATTTTGCCCGCTCTACTCCATCCGATGCATGAACCAAATTTTTTTGTTTACTTTCTCCCCAATCACCTCTAATTGTTCCTTTGGCAGCTTTTGCAGAATCCGTAGGACCGATAAGATCTCTAACTCTGGCAACTACATTATCTGCTTGTAAAACTAATGCTACAACCGGTGTCTCCATCATAAATTTACATAAACTGGAAAAAAAAAGTTTATCTTTGTGGTGAGCATACCAGGTGTTTAATAGTTCTTGGGTTAAAGTCAACATTTTCATGTCAACAATTTCTATTTTGGCTCCCTCAAATCTGTCAATAATTTTGCCAACAATATGTTGCGCAATACCATCTGGTTTAATTAAGACTAGTGTTTTTTCTTCCATAGATTCCTCCTATATTAAATCAAATATAAAATATCAAAGATCAAATACACATATTAAAAATTAAAAATATTTGATATTTGCTTTGTGTTTTTGATATTTAATTTTTGATATTTAAATTATTACTCTCCAATAATTTTTTCAAATCGCTTCGCGTTTTGGTATGGTCCGATGATGGCTAAATTAAATTTATTATCCAAAAATATTTCTTGGGCAACTGCATAGATATCGTCCATACTAATTTTATCCAATTTAGCAAAAAAATCTTGAGGCGTAATGATTTTCCGTTTTAAAATTTCCTGAGTCCCGTAAAAAGCAGCTACTGATCTCGAATCTTCTAAATCAAGCGTGGTTCTGCCTTTTAAATATTCTTTGGTTTTGGACAATTCCGCAAGCGTAATAGGTAATTTTTTATCGGCAATCGCCTTAAATTGTTCCAATATTACTTTTATTGCCTCATCAATGCGGTTTACATCAACTCCTGCCTGAACAACGAAATTACCCACATCCTGATATTGTGATGCATCTGCATGAACATAATAAGCCAATCCTCTGCGTTCACGAACTTCAATAAAAAGTCTTGAGGACATGCCTCCACCTAAAATTGCGCTTAAAATAGACAAAGCATATTTTTTGGGATGATCCAAAGAATATGCTCTCACTCCCAAAGCAATATGCGCCTGCTCGGTTTTTTTATAATTTATTTTTAATGCTCCCTTATCCTGTTTATCACTCTGCTTTATATATTGCTTAGTAACACCTTTTTTCCAGTCCGAAAGCGTTTTCTCGATCAATTTTTCTACTACGAACTGCGAACTATGAACTCGTCCTGCTACTACTATGATGGCATTGTTTGGTTTATATAAATCATTGATATAATTTACAAAATCTTGGCGGGTTATTTTTCTGATAATTTCTGCTTTACCTGCGGTGTCCCATCCTAAAGGCGTATCTCCATAAAGTAAATTTTCATAAACATCTCCGATATGCCGCATGGGTGTATCTTCGTACATATTGATTTCTTCAATGATGACGCCCTTTTCCCGTTCAATTTCTTCAGGTTTTAACAGTGGATGCAAAATCATATCTCCCAACACATCAATCAATAGCGGAGTATGTTTTGCGCGGGCTTTGATATAAAAACCAGTATGATCTTTACCTGTAAAAGCATTAAATTCTCCGCCTATGGCATCAATTTCTGAAGAAATTGCCAATGATGAAGGACGTTTTTGACTGCCTTTAAAAGTCATATGCTCCAAGAAATGTGCTATACCGTTAGTAGATTTGGTTTCATAACGGGAACCTGCCCCCACCATCACCATCACAGTTACGCTGTCAACGTGTGGCAATGGAACAGTTATCAGTTCAAGTCCGTTGGATAAAGTATGCTTGGTATAGTTATTCATAAAACAATTATCCAATCATCAAATATTCAAATAATCCAATTATCCAATATAAATAAAATTCAATATTATTGGATAATTTGAGAATTGGATTATTGGTATTTATTGGATAATTTTTATAATCTTAACACTTCTCCCCTCATTTCTCAATTTGCCAACTTGCACTAAAGGAAGAAATAATGAAATAATGAAATTAATCAGAACTTAGAACTTAAATCACAATGACCAAAAATTATTAAATTTGAGTTCTGGATATTGAGTTCAGTTTCCAATTAGTTGAGTTCTGGACATTGAGTTCTGAGTTCTGAATATATGGTTGATAAATTACGACAAATAGTTGAATGGCAAGTTTTAGAGCTGATCAAAAAAATGTCAGAGTTTGGAAAAATGACAAATGAGCAAGCTCAACAAATCGCTAAGCGTACAATTGAATTACTCAAACCCGGTATGTCTTTGGAGGAATTTTTCAAAAATGTGATGAAAATTGATGACGGGTTACCGGAACTATCTTTCATAGTTTTACCATTAGCCAAAATATATCAGGAAAAAATTGAAAATCCTTCAATTGATGCAGTCCGTGAGTTAGTCAGGAAAACCAATTATGATACAGCAGTTAATTTGTCTCAAAAAATAGTTGACCAGGATATAAAAATAAAATTTGTAGCACAAGGAAAACCAACAGTATAAAATTGACGGATCACCGTCATCCTGAACTAGATTCAGGATCTGGTTTATAAACTATAAATATGACTATCTCACCACCAATTGCACCAATTAAACCCGTTACACCGATGCAGCCTAATCCCATGGAAATGTCACCATCTCCACCTTCTGAAATAAATAAACCTGCAGAACCACCAAAAACACTTGATACTACTATTGCTGACACACAAACCAAAATAGAAAATACTGCTAAACCTGCATTAACGCAAGTATTAGAAGGACAAGAACCATCAACAATTACACAAACAGATTTACAAGATGCGCGACCTGGTTTAGAGGAAATTGTAAATCCAACAACAGAAATTCCACCTGCAATTGAACCTCCTGTTATTGAACCACCTATAACTCCAACTCCCTCATCAACTGAAACAACTACTCAACCTGTAGCAGAAACAACTCCCCAACCAGAGGAAAATGTTCAACTCACACCGGCTGATTTACAATTATATTCATCACTTATTGATTCTGCTCAACAGATGTTTTTGGAACATAAACATTTATGGACATTAAATAAACCAACTGCTGATGATGTCATGGGGCTTATGGAAGTAGCATTGGCGAAAACTAAATACGGACCATCTGCAACTATAGATTTGATTGAACAAATGAAAAAAAACAAAAAAGAGTTGCCAGCCGGGACAGAAGAATTGAAACAAAAACTACAAATAATTGCTCAACAGCAAGAACAACAATTAATTGAACTTGCCAAAGAACATCAACTTTTAACAGACGCTGATATTGATTTAATCGGAAAAGGTGATAAAAATGCTTTTGATCAGATTATGAACCGGATTGGATCTGATTTGAAAAATAAAGGCACAAATACCGGTAAATTTTTGAAAGAAACAGATATATTCGGAGATAAATTTAAATTAAATTTACAGGGAATATTGGAACAAGCCGGTGTCTGGCCTGATAATGAGATGGAGCAATACAAAATACTCACAAATTTTCAATCTGTATATAAAGACCAAACCACCCCGTTAAATGATAAAATCAAAGAAAAAGCCGGTAAATGGGGAAAAGTTGGCGGAGGCGGATTATTGATGATGTTATTTCTCATGGTACAAACAGCTTCACAAGGTGAAGGAGGAGGACGGTAAATAATAATCCAATAATCCAA
>CAYLWN010000064.1:0-3746 GCA_964387625.1 uncultured Gammaproteobacteria bacterium | reverse complement strand
ACAAGTTGTAGGAGATATGGGCAGTTGGACCAAGCCAATAGAATAAAAATAAATTAATTAATATCCGAAATTTTTAAAGTTTAGATCTGTCGTTGCTTTATGCTTTTAATGAATTGTAAAATGGATATAGCTGGTAATTAATCTCAATGTCTTCTTTTTTGATAAAATAGAAATGTTGCAGGAATGCCTATTACTGCTAATATTCCAAGTATTTGAAGTACTGTGCCCCATTCTTTTCTGTCTGTAAACCATTTATCAACATCTTCTTTAATTTTTCTCACTTCCGGATAATCAGTTGGATTTATAATTTCCGGGTTTTTTGATGCAAAAATAGGTGTAGAAATAGGTCCCGGAGATAAAGTTGCCCGCGGAAGCGGAGCTTTTGTTTTAACAATTAGCGGAGTAGCCGTTGCTTCCTGACCGGTATTAACCATAAATTGTTTGACGATTTGATTAAAATCTGTCACATCACATATTTTATATTTCCCATCTTCTGTGGTGATATAAGGAATTTTATTCACATCAGATATTTTGAAACTGAATGTATTCTTGCCAAAAGGAGTTCCGTATCCGAATAATCCGTTACTAAAATAATCTTTAAAACTGACTGCGATACTTTCTAAAACATCCTTTTCTTTTTGCTGATTTAATTTTCTTTGTTCAGCATCATTTACCCATTTTCTAAATGTCTCTAATTTGTCAGCATTATATTTTAAGGTTAAATCATGAACTTGCTTGTAAATATCTGCTTTGGGATCAAATACTATCCAAGGACTGTCAATGGTTAATTTATACCAACCTTTCTCTCCTCTTTTGTTATTTTTTTCCGTATCTTCTGACCAAGATAATACGTCCTGGGGAGGTTCGGGAGTGGTTTGACCGTCTTTTTGAAAAACTACCTTTAATTTGGATTGTTCAACAGAATTTCTATGTGGTAAACGTATAACAAACCGATCTGATCCTTGACTAAAAATAATCTGATCAGGATCAAAAATAGCCGGGAATAATGGTTTTTGGTCTGTATTTAATCCAAATCGACGATCACCGAAAGGTATTTTCCAGGTCAAAGGAGACTGTTTTAATTCAATAGGTACGTAATATTGACTTGGTCTAATAATTTCCGCAGGAGCTGCCATAGTCCGCAAATTATACTATAAGCCATCTCTCTAGTCAAAACTTTTTATAGGGTTCTTCATAGGGTCGGACCCTGTTTTGAACGTAAGATCACAACTTGCTAAACATGCTATTTTTCCCGCAAAAGTATCAAAAATCAACAAAAATTGTATAATTTAATTAATGCCTGCTAAAAATGTCATAAAACCATATATTGAAAATGGTTATTATCATCTTTACAACCGAGGAGCAGAAAAACATCCAATATTTTTACGTAGCAATGACTATAAATTTTTTGTTTATTTAATTCAAAAATACATATCCCCTGACTTTATTATTAATCCAAAGACATCTTTATTTGAACCTATGAATATATCAGATCAGATTGATTTATTGTGCTTTTGTCTAATGCCAAATCATTTTCATTTTTTAGTTAAACAAAAAACATCAAACGCAATTACATTATTTACTAGAAGATTATTTTCTTCTTATGCAGGATATTTTAATCAAAAATATGGACATGGTGGAAACTTATTTCAGGGAAAATTACGGGGAGTTTTGGTTGACAGTGACGAATACCTATTACATTTAAGTCGTTATATCCATCGAAACCCTATAGATCTACCTAAATTTAAGCATAACTTACAAAAATATAAATTTTCCAGTTATCAATATTATGTTGGTCAAAATGTTGTTTGGATAAAAAATGCACCTATTTTAAATTATTTTCAAATCCAACTTTCTCATAAACCAGCTTGGAAAAATTACCAAGAATTTGTTGAACAATTTAACGCAGAAAATGATGAGATTTTCGGGAATTACGATCCGGATGGGGCATATTGATGCTCCGCATTTTCGAGGGTCCGACCCTATTTTGAACCCTATTTTGAACCCTGTTTTGAAGAGAAATTAAAGGAGATTAAAGGTTTATTTTTATGGTCCGCTTATGCTTAAAAACTTTTTGTTTTTTTATCTTTTTCCTAACGCTTCAGCGCGATCATACCGTCCTAAAAAAGCTTGAGTTATGGGAATTTCGTTTTTTTGCATATAAAACATTACATCAAATTCATCATTAGCTTCTCCGGTCAATGATCGTCCTTGAATAAGTTGTAAACAATGCAACCATTCTTCCATATAAATTAAGGAGATTTCATGTTGTAATTCATTTGGTAAAGTTATTTTTTGTTCTTGAACAGTCCCATCATCTCCTTTTATAAAACATCTAATAGATGATAATTCTAAATTTTCACCGTTGTTCAGAATTGAATTTTTAGCTATGGTATCAGCAAAATCCGCATAATCATTTGGTTTGGGTGTTTCTTTTATAAATATATCCGTTGCATGAGATAAACTAATATTTACTTTGGCAAGTTCAACTTTATTTCTAAAATGCTCCATTGCCTCTCCGAATTTCCCTTCCTTTATCATCATGCCGCCTAGATAAATATAATTTTTAAAACCGGCAACAACTTCAGGACTAAGTTTAGGTGAAGCATCCGGACGCGGAATTGGCAATGATTGTGCTGGTGCTTCTGACATAATAAGAAAATAATAACATATTTAAAAAATAAGGCCCGACCCTGTTTACTGTTTATAACTCTCACTATTTTAATTTCGGATTAATCATATATAATAAAGTCAATTATGGATAAAAATGACTTACCAAAACCTCCTATACCTTCTCAAAAGGATTTTAAGATGAAACCTTATGAATATGACACCAGAGGCATAAATGCTTTTAAAGCTTTGGTTCCTGATTTGTCAATTTTTAAAACCACAAATGAATTCATTGATAAATGTAAACAAATAGCCAAAAAATTGGATCCATCCGGAATGCTGGTCTCCTCAGATTTGCTATTTGGATATTTTGGAAAAGAAATCATACCACATGTTATGCCTGATATTATAAATGGCCATTTAAAAGTAGATTATAAAAATGGAACTATGATACCGGATAATAAAGATCTTTTATATTCAAACCTTCCTGCTTCAATTGATGAAGTACTGTTATCTGCAATTTTGGGGAGCATGGCAAAATCCATGCAAGATAGTGCATATGATCGAATGAAGGCTATAAATCAAACTACTGCAACCAGACATGAAATTGCACGGGGCAGATGTGAAATAGTTTCTGATGCAATCGTCAAAGATTTGAAAACACAGTTTCCTCAAATAACGCGCGCTTTAGGAAACATCCGAATATATTTTGCCAATAGATTGTCAATAAAGTCTCCACCATATCTGTATCCATTATCAGACGGACATTCAATATTATCAATTAGATTTAATCAAGGTCAGGAACCGATGGTTCTGGTAATTGATCCCACTATTGCCCAAGTAGATATGACCAATCAATATGATTTGGAATATTCTATTGTAAAATCATTCCAATTTTCTAATTTTTTAAAATTGCGTTACCGCACACATATTAATTCTACCATTAGCGAAAATGGTTACCGTTTACCTATAGAAACTGATTTTCCAAAGTAACTTTATCTTCTGATCTTTACTATTTTTATAACTATTATATTTCTTGAACTTTTTTTATGACCGTGGAGATGTTTGTCCTTATTTGTGCTTTTTCCGGTTGTTTCAATCTATTTATCTCTGAATCAAAAAAACTATAAACAGAT
>CAYLWN010000063.1:0-3844 GCA_964387625.1 uncultured Gammaproteobacteria bacterium | reverse complement strand
GTAATAACCAGTTTTTCTCCTTGATTTTCCATTTTAAGATCAAGATCTTTGAATAATTCTTTGAAATGTCCGTGCATCATATTGCACTCCTTTTTTTAAATTTATACCTTCTTAGTATATATCGAAGTATTTAAATATGTCAATGAGTAGAATTATTTTTTAATAAATTTATGCATGAAACCGCCGCAGCATTCATTTATAGAACTTTCATTTATGGTATAGAGAGTATTTCTACCGACTTTTTTGGTATCTATAATTCCCGCCTCATGAAGAATTTTTAAATGATGAGAAATTGTTGGTTGGGAAAGCGGAATTTTTTTTACAATACCATTAGCATTTATTTGGTAGTGTCTTTTTATGACATCCAAAATCATTTGCCTGTGGTTGTCATGAATAGCTTTGAAAAATGTTTGCCATTTTTTGGGACATACACATTTCATATGATCTCCTTATATCGAAAACCATCAATATGATACCATATTTTCGGAATTAAGTATAACTTTTCAATCAAGGTATTTATTTTCCGGTAATATTCGGCCATTTTTGGCAAGATTCGGCAATATTTGGTAATATAAGACCATGCAAATACCTCCAAAATACAATTTAACTCCGCCTATTATCGATTTGATTGCCAGGATTGAAGCAAATAGAATTTTTTTAAACCAATCTAATCTAAAAAATGAAATCGTATCTAAAATTGAAAGAGTCAGTTTGCTCAAAAGTTCATTATTTTCAGCCCGTATTGAAGGCAACCCCATAGATTTAGATAATTTTACCCGCACATCTGATAAATTAAAGAAAAAAGAAATTACCAATATTCTAAAAACCATTACTTTTATTAAATCCAAACCTCAAGAAGTTACTCGCCAATTAATTCAGAAAATTCACTTATTAGTTATGGAAAATTTAAGTCCTCAAGCCGGTAAATTTAGGCATGAGGTGAGCGCGATTTTTAATACTGCGGGAATTGCAGTTTATATGCCTCCACCGCCAAAAATGCTGGATGAACTGATCAGTAAATTGATGTTTTTCATTAAAAACACACCTGAAAAATATCATTTAGTAACGGCGTTTATGGCGCATTTATTATTTGAAAAAATTCATCCGTTTTTAGACGGTAATGGTAGAGTAGGCAGATTATTAATTTTTGCAGTATTGCAAAATAAAGGCTGGAGTTTTCCGGTATTTGTTCCCATTGAGGAATATATTGATGAGCATAAGGATGAATATTATTATCATTTAGACATAGGACTTACAGAACCGGAATCGTTTTTGGAATTTTGCTTACGGGCATTTTATGAAACGAGCGAAAATATAAGGAAACAGATTAGTAACGAATTAAACTCACAATCACAAATATTATTACCTCCACGTCAGGATGAAATATTAAAAATAATTAAGGATCACAATATGGTTTCTATGGATTTTATTAAGCGCAGGTTTTTAAAAATTCCTTCTCGGACTTTGCGCTATGATTTGGAAAAATTAACCAAACTTAAATTGATTGTCAAAATCGGCAAGACAAAGGGTAGTTTTTACAAGAGTAAATATTAACCAATAAATCTTCTATATAAGTTAATATTTTTCTGCCAGCAGTATAATGATAACATGCAAACTTATGTATGATATTTGGATCATCCGTATGTATGGATTTTTTCTGCAGAACTAGTTTTATTTATCATTTGTTTTTTTATTGCTGATCGAGAAAGTAAAATAAAAAAAGCATAATTAGATAAAAAAAGAAACTTTATAATTTCTTCTTAAAATAGAAAAAGATATCTTTAGATATTTCTGGAATTTTTTTCAGTGGGTGTTTGTTCAGCACGCATTTCTACAGCTTCGGAAATAGTATAAGTTTTATACGATTTAAGAAAATTTCTGCCTATAAAAGCTGCAAATATTGCTGCTAAACCTCCTATGATAAGCCCCCAACGAGACCCAAACTGTTCTCCTACCCAGCCGACAATCGGTCCGCCAATAGGTGTTGAACCTAAAAAAGCCACTGCCCAAAGAGCCATTACCCGCCCGCGCATTTGAGGAACACTTTCCATTTGTAATGTGACATTGCCGAGCGACGTGAAAGTGACTGAGAAAAAACCGACTATAACCAGGGCAATCATAGCTGATACAATATTAGGCATAAATGAAGCTGCGAGAACCGATATACCGAAAAAGAAAGCAATTGAAACCAATTTTTGCGGTTTTAGATGACTGATACTTGCAATTACCAATCCGCCAACAACTGATCCCAACCCCATGGCAGCAGTAAGCATTGAGTAAGTAGTAGCGTCTCCATGAAGTGCAAATTGGGCAAATAAGGGTAGACTAATAGTAAATTCGTAAGTCAATGTGCCGATTATCAACATCATTAAAATTGTATTTTTGAGAATTATATTTGAATTTACATATCTTAAACCTTCTATAAGTTGACCTTTGGTTTTTTCTGCTAAAGGAAGATGATGGAATTTTGTTGCATCCATGAGAAATAAAACAATAATGACAGCGGCAAAAGAAATACTGTTTAAAATAAAGCATAAGCCCAAACCAGTAACAGCAATTACAATACCAGCAATCGCCGGTCCCAATACGCGGGCTACATTCATTAAAATTGCATTCAAAGATACCGCATTGGCCAATTGATCTTTTCCAACCATTTCCATAACAAACGTTTGTCGGACCGGTCCATCTAAAGCATTTACCAACCCCAATCCTAGAGCCAATACTCCAACCATCCATAATTGGATAGAATTAAATAAAACTAAAACACCTAATATCAAAGCTAAAATTGCTGAAACACTTTGTGTTATATACAAAATTTTGCGTTTGGCATATCGGTCAGCGAAAACTCCGCCCATTGGGCCGAATATCAAAATAGGTAAGTATTGTAATGCCGTAATTATTCCCAATGCAGTTCCTGATCCGGTTAATTTCAGCACTAACCATCCTTGAGCTACTGTTTGCATCCAAGTGCCGGTGAATGAAATTGCCTGACCTATAAAATACAACCGGTAATTACGGGTGGCCAGTGATGCAAAAGTCTTGCTTGAGAAATTTTTTATAAATTTCATATAAAACAATAATATTGTCTATCGACAATATATACCATAATTATAAACAATTTATTAATAAAATTTGAACTTAATTAAAGAATAGAAGAAAAATATACAAGCTAGAAATTTTCAACTAATCTAGATATAAAAGAAATATGAATGCGAAACAGCTGAAATCTTTGTACATAGTTGGATGAAGAATTTACATTAATTCATTACTCTTGCCTTAAGTTCTTCATAAACAGCATTTAATTTATAGAAAAAATCCGAGGAACCGTGATCTGACATACCAGGATGCATTTGTATATCCAAATTTTCAGGTTTTTGATATTTACTCATTACTGCAAGTATTCCAAATTTTCTTAACGCAAAAATAAATTTTGCTGCATCATCAGGTTTCTTAGGTAATGATAACCCTCTCCAATTATTAGCTGACTTACGAATAAATGATAATTGTTCTGATTCTGAAATTTCTAATTGGGATTGATCTGCAATTTTTAATAAAAACTGGATTAGTTGTTGGTTTTTCCGGTCATTAGGCATCACGCATCCGCCGGATTCAGATTGTAAAAAGTGAATATTTTGTACTTCCTGATCACCGACAGGTTGTGTAAATAATAAAATTACTCCTCCCTTTTGTTGCGGATCAAAGAGAGCTAAATTACTTAATTCTCCGGGTTTAACAATTAATAAAGCCGGAAGCGTATCGGAATTGAAATTGTCACTTAAGCGTGTAACCAGTTGAAAATTATCCTGAACAGTTTCTACAGTTGCTCCGGCCTGATGCATTTTTT
>CAYLWN010000062.1:382-3899 GCA_964387625.1 uncultured Gammaproteobacteria bacterium | reverse complement strand
TTCGGTTCAAACCAACGTTCCCGATCCGAAACTATAATATAATTTATTGCATATTTTTTCCACAAGATTTTTGCTTGATCTCCTCCTTGTAACATGATATGTACATCCCGTTCCCGAGTATCCCAACCTTCTATTCCCCATGACCAGCTGTTTCCCGGGTAGCCTAAAATGATTTTTCTGCCAGCTAAAGCTTCTATAGGATGATCATGAATTGCTGCAGTTAAAAAAATTGCTTGAGGAGAAGTTTTTTGTCTGATGATTTGCGCAAACTCAACATCCTGTTTATTCCATAAAGTGATTTGGGTTTTAGAAGTATGAGTAAGTCTTGTAATTTCTAAAACTCCGGACAAAGTCAATGATACAAATAACAGCCCTGCCAGAGCTCCTCCAATTGGTCTAATTAGTCTAATTTGCCAAATAAACCGCAACCCCGCAACCACAAACACTGATCCTATTACATACCAAAAAGTAAATATTTTTAAATTATCATACCCCCAAGGTGCAAATTGAAATAGATTGGGTAAAATAAATAAAATCCAGCTTGCCAGTCCTATAATTTTTGTAAAATTTGAAAATTTTCCTTTCCAAAATCCCAAAAACCAAAGTGGAATAAATAAACCTGTATTCATAGCCCAAAATAGAAAAAAATTCATGTTATCTTTCATCCAACCCAATGAAATGGGAAAATTTAACAAAGTTTTACTGGAAAACACAGGCAGTTGGATCAACGTCAATATCAAAAACGGTGTAAAAAAGCTGATTAGAGATTTGATAAACAACTTGTCATGCCGTCCGCCAGCTGGCGGATTCGGCATCTTGTTGAGATCCTGAAACACTTGCCTGCGCAAGCAGGAGTTCAGGATGACTTTAAGCACTACTAATCCAACCACACTTCCACTCAACATCCATAGAGAAATAAATGTATGTGTATGGAAAAAAGGTAACAACCCTCCCAAAATTCCTGCTGCAAATAAATATTTATTTTGTTTAATATCCCAACCTTTTTTTACCAACCATAGAATCAGGAAAAATAACGGTAAACCAAATAAAAATGCCCTCTGGGGTAAAATTTCCGAATACAAAAATGTATAAAACCATTGACCTTTTTCCGACCAAAAAGTATATTCGCGGGGTGGAAACAGCAAATTTTCAATCATTTGTGTCTCATTTGCAAAAACATCTTTTAACCAATAAATCCATCCCAATCCTCCCCATAATAAGCTGATTATTAATGCTCCATAAGGAAGTATTGTCATTCTGGATCCGCCAACTGGCGGAGATAGAATCTCCATTTTGTCATCCTGGAGCGATCCGGCTTTGCCGGAGAAGCGACCTGCCTCGCCGGCAGGCAGGTAGGATCCCATAGAAATTCTATCGCCAAGTCTGACTTGGCTCCAGAATGACCCAACCCACTCTACAAATATCCAAAAAAACGTCAAAGTTAAAACTATTCCTGGAATAACAAAAGACATGGGCAAACTTGTGCCAAAACTCAATAAAATTCCGGATAAAAAATCAGACATAAATGGATATGTAAGAGCTATCCCGGAAAAATGCGGAT
Source organism: uncultured Gammaproteobacteria bacterium (assembly GCA_964387625.1). Taxonomy (GTDB): domain Bacteria; phylum Patescibacteriota; class Microgenomatia; order UBA10105; family UBA10105; genus CAYLWN01. The sequence continues at coordinate 2,338 of CAYLWN010000062.1, read as the reverse complement.
TTTGAGGAGGAAAATTTGCTCCATAGGCAAAATTAGCAGCCATGCCAATATGCAAAGGCCAGTCAGTCCACACTAATCTGTCACCGGCAATGATTTCTCCGTTTGTACCAAAAAATAAACTTCTGCCAAAAAACCAGATGATAAAAGGAATAAATAAAAACGGAATTATTAAATTTGTCATTGCGAGACCATGAAATGGCCGCGGCAATCTTCCAGGTTTGTCATTGCGATCCGCCAACTGGCGGAGAAGCAATCTTCTCAATTCTTTCCTCAACACCACTCCCGTAATCACAATTAACCCCATCAACGTTATAAGCGACCTAAAGATTCCAAGTGATCCAAAAACCAAACCTTCCAAATAAAACAGTAAACATAAAAACACCAATCCTAGTAACATTGCCGTAGGATGTATAATATTTTCCAAATCTAATTTACACAACTTAATGATTGCATACCCGACTAAATAAGCTACAATGAAAAAGATTATTGATATAATCATATTTATTCTTCGAACGAAGTGAGAAGTTTACTCTAATTATATATAATAGTTCTCTCCGCCAACAGGCGGCTCGAACAATAATGTCAATTATACATGAACTTATTTGGAATTATATATTTATTGATCGTTTCATTTTTTGGTGTTATAACCGCTTTTATTCTTCCAATTGAACTTCGGAAATTTTTCAAACTTTTTATTGGTCCTGCTTTGGGAATAGTAATAATCACAACATTAACGTTATTAGTAAGTTTAATCTGCGGCTTTAATCAAATAGCAATCTTAGTTTCTTTAGTATTTTACCTTGTTATTTTATTTATTCTTCGAGCGATTACGACGCAGTCGGAAGAGTCGAGAAGTTTACCAGTAAAATCGTCATGCTGGAGCGAAGCGACCCGCCTGCACTTGCCTGAGCAAGGCTCTGGCGGGCAGGTAGCATCTTTAAGATTCTATCATCCCGACTTACGTCGGGATTCCAGAATGACATTTTTTTCTTTTTTATCAACTCAATTTAAATCTCTTTGGCCTTTCCTATTCATACTCTCAACCATCGGTGTTTTGGTAATTTATATTTTTGCAACTCAAGTTCTTACTCCAACCTCAAGTGGTTTAGTCACCGGCGGCGGCGGTTTATGGGGCGATACTGCGATGCATTCTTCATTTACTATGAGTTTAGCTGAACAAGGTTTGCCTCCCCATAATCCTTTATTTGCAGGACGTCCCTTAGTTTATCCTTTTTTAGTCAATTTCTTTTCCGCTATTTTGGTTAAGGTAGGTATTTCCCTAAGAATAGCTTTTATTTTGCCTCAAATTGCTTATTTTTTGGGTTTTTTGGCACTTTTTTATGCAATAACCCAAAAATTTACCGGAAAATTAGGCACAATCTTAACAATGCTGATTTTCTTTTTAGGCTGGGGTTTGGGATTTACTCAGTATTATACTGACATTAACGTAAATCACAGCTTGGCTGTTACTCGGGAATACACCAATGGATTATTTAATTTTTATCTGCATAATCCCCTCACCGGTCTTATTTTTCCGGAACGTGCCATGCTCCCCGGCTTGTTTATAGGTATGTTAATCACTCTTCTTATAATTTCAGATCAATCTAAAATGTCAACGTTTCGTCATCCTGAATTAACAGACAATTGTCATCCTGAACTAGTTTCAGGATCTAATTTTAAAAATAACGAGATACCGAAACCTGTCTGCCGACAGGCAGGTAAATTCGGCATGACATTATTAAAATCATTATTCATTAATCATTATTCACCTGCCCGCAATGCTTTCAGCATAGCTGATGCAGGCGGGTTAATCATTGCAGGATTCCTGTTAGGAATCCTACCTCTTTGGCATACTCACACATTTATTGTTTTTGGAGTAAGCATCTTTTTCTGGTTTTTGCTTTGCCCTTCCGTAGCTTTAGCGAAGGAGGGTCATTCTGGAACAAGTCCCGCTTT
>CAYLWN010000062.1:0-372 GCA_964387625.1 uncultured Gammaproteobacteria bacterium | reverse complement strand
AAATCGGGATCGCTCCAGGATGACGATCAATCTTTATTCCCCCGCCTGCATCGCGTTGCGAAGCATTGCGGGCAGGTTATTCGTAATTTATGGTATTGCCTTCATAGTCGCTCTTCCTACATTACTTTGGTTTAAAAGCAATTTAGATGGTTCATTCTTACACTTGATGAGTGGATGGATGCTGAATCAATCTAACTTCTTTAATTTTTGGTGGAAAAACACCGGACTTCTAATACCTTTATCTATTTTAGGAGTATTATCATTGTCATTCTGGAGTCCCGATCGAAATCGGGACGATAGAATCTCAAATTCTTTCAAATTTATACAAAATACAAAATACCAAATACAAAATATATTATTGTTTTTTCTCCC
>CAYLWN010000061.1:0-3918 GCA_964387625.1 uncultured Gammaproteobacteria bacterium | reverse complement strand
CAAAAATTATTGGCCAGTTTGTTTTCAGGTAACAAATTTGCTGCTAGGGAAGTATATAATCGCTTCATGCCCAGACTGCTTAACTTCATCCGCTTAAAAATTGATAATGAACACGATGTTGAAGAAATTGCCCAAGACACCATGTATGCTTTTTTGGAAGGCGCGCGGGATTTTGAAGGTAAGTCACGACTCAATACATACATATGCGCCATAGCCAGGCACAAAATTGCAGATTTTTACAGAAAAAAGCGCATCAAAAAAATTGTTTTTTCACAACTTCCCGAAGGCTGGGAAAATTTATTTTCAGAACTAGCAAGTCCCGATGTAATTTTTGAGGATACCATGCTGGTTGCCAAAATTACTCAAGTATTTGAGAAATTGACACCAATTTATCGGAAATTGTTGCATTTAAAATATGTTGAAGGCAGGGGAGTTGCCGAAATTGCTCAAATTTTGACAGTCTCTTTTAAGTCAACGGAAAGCATGTTGTTTAGGGCCAGACGGGCTTTTGTAAAAATTTATGAAAAACCTACAGTATCAAAAATTTTTGAACAAATGGAAAGAAGTCATTTCCATAAAACCCCAAACAGTCGGTCCCTTAACCCCGATTTATAAAAAAACTGCATCCTACTTAAAGATTGCCCCCTGGCGGATATTGATTCCGTTAGCTTTTGCGGCAGCAATATTATTGGCCGTGATTTTGGAAGCTGCGATTTTGCAAATAGTATCACTTTTACAAAAAGGGTTTTAGAAACTAAATAATAGAAATTTTATTGTTCGAGTCCTGTTTTACAGGACGAGAACTAGTATTAGTTAACTTCTCTCCCGACGTATCGTCGGGATCGAAGAATAATCTGTTATGCAGAAAAATTTATTATCAGTTTTAAAATTAATATTTAATTTCTTACGTAACATATGGGGGACAATTGATCAGCCATATGTAAGTTACAGAAAAATTGTTAAAGGTGATCCTTATGAGTTATTAATAATTTTTGGCATCATTGCCGGATATTTTTTTCTAATATCACCTTTGAAATTACACACGTTTCATCCGTTATTAATCACTTTTAACGCTTCTCGCTTATTTACTACCACTTTGTTTAGTTTTATGTTGATTTGCTTTGTGTTGTATTTATTGGCTCATGTGATGGGCAGTAAAGAAACATTTAAAAATGTTTTAATGGGTTGGGGTTATTCATTGATTCCCACATTAATATGGTTTTGGGTTACATCTTTAGCTTATGTGGTATTACCGCCTCCCCGGCATCCGACATTATTGGGTAATTTATTCAGTATTGTGTTTGTGGCATTTTCCATTTCTTTATTTTGGTGGAAAGGAATTCTTTATTATTTGACTCTTAGATTAGGTTTAAGGCTCAATTTGCAGCGGATAATTATCATTTCAGTGATTTTTCTGCCCAGTTTGTTTTTATACTCTATTTGGTTATACCGGCTGGGGATTTTTAAAATACCGTTTATTTAGCAAATTTGACTAATTAGACCAATTTGTCTAATTCGCAATATGAATTTTAGAAAATATAAGAATGTAACAGAGCGAAGAAAAGCTTTAGAGGAAGAATTTGATATGAAACTTTCTCATATTGGGAAATTTTCCATGGATGAAAGTCGTGCCTCATCAAGAAATTGTGAAAACATGATTGGTGCAACCCAAATTCCTTTAGGAATTGCCGGACCACTTCATATTAAGCGTTTAGCGTTTAGCGAGCTAGCGTTTAGTGAAAAAAACAATAATAATATCATTCCCACGCCTCTCTCTGTCATTCCCGACTTGATCGGGAATCTTAAATCAAATAAAAAAGATCTCCGCATTCGCGAGGATGACAATAAGGCATACAAAGAAGTTAAAGATTATTATCTTCCACTAGCAACTACAGAAGGCGCATTGGTCGCATCAGTTAACCGAGGTTGTAAAGCGATTAATTTAAGCGGCGGAGTAAATGTTATGGTTCAGCGAATCGGAGCGACCCGCGGACCGGTATTTAAAGTAAAAAACTTAAGCGAAGGAATAAAGCTGGAAAATTATTTAAAAACTAATTGGCAAAAAATAAAACAAATTGCCGAAAACACTTCACATCATTTAACTCTTTCAAAATATGATTTCAGATCTACCGGTAAATACAGATTTGTCAGATTTTATTTTGATACAAGTGATGCCATGGGGCTTAATATGGTGACGATAGCCACAGACGCCATTGTTAAACAAATAGAAAATGAAATTAACGTCAAATGTCTTGATGTGTCGGGAAATTATTGTATTGATAAAAAACCGGCCTGGTTAAATTTTATTAATCAACGTGGATTTGCGATAAATGCGGAGATTGAACTCACTCATAAGGCAATCAAAGAAACATTAAAAACTACTGCTAAAAAAATATATGATTCTTGGTTAGTCAAATGTATGATTGGTTCTGCCATGTCAGGCTCAATGGGATTTAACGGGCATTTTGCCAATATTATTGCTGCTATTTTTGCTGCAACCGGACAGGATTTAGGCCACGTAGTTGAAGGAAGCATGGGTATAACCACGACAGAAATAGTCAGACCAGAGATTAGAGACCAGAGACCAGATAACAGTTGTCAAAATGTCATTCCTGCGAAAGCAGGAATCTTAAGAAATAAGATCCCTGATCAAGTCAGGGATGACGAAGATGGATTATATATTAGTGTTTATTTACCTAGTTTAATGATTGGAACTGTGGGTGGCGGAACAAACTTAGAAACACAATTGGAAGCTTTACAGATTTTAGGCATTAGTGGTGGAAATAATGGCAAAAATGCACAAAAATTTGCCGAAATTATAGCTGGTGCAGTTTTAGCAGGTGAAATTTCACTATTAGCATCGCTTTCAGAAGGGTCATTAGCTCAATCGCACAAATTTTTTGCCAGAAGCAAAAAATAGATTCTAGATTATAGATTATAGATTCTGGAATATTTATTTTTTATTCTAAAATCAAGAATCTAGAATCAAGAATCAAAATTTATGGTTGGAATTGTTTCATACGGTACATATATTCCTAAATTTAGGCTAAAAATTGCCGATATTGCCTCTGTTTGGCAAAAAAGCACTCAAGACGTAATTGCATCTTTGGGAATAATTGAAAAATCTGTGCCAGCAGTTGACGAAGATGCAGTGACTTTAGCTTTGGAAGCAGCACGTCAGAGTTTACGAGCTTTTGATGGTAATAAAATAAACATCCAAGCTTTATTAATTGGTTCAGAGTCGCATCCTTATGCTGTAAACCCAACATCAACCATTGTGGGAGAATTTTTAGGAATTGGCAGAAATTATCTGGCTTCTGATATACAATTTGCCTGTAAAGCCGGAACAACAGCCATGATCGCAATATTAGGCTTGATTGAATCAAAAAAAATTGACATGGGACTCGCAATTGGTACAGATTGTGCTCAAAGCAAACCTCATGATTCTTTAGAATATGCCTCAGCTGCAGGCAGTGCAGCTTATTTATTAGGCAGTAAAAATTTGATTGCCAAATTAATTGATTTTACCTCATATACTTCAGATACACCTGATTTTTGGCGCAGGGATGGAATACGTTATCCAACTCATGCTGGTAGATTTACCGGAGAACCGGGTTATTTTAACCATATAATTAGTGCTACCAAATCAATTTTGCATAAAACAAAATTGAAACCTAAAGATTTTGAATTTTGTGTATTTCATATGCCAAATGGCAAGTTTCCGCTTAGTGTTGCCAAACAATTAGGTTTTTCATTTAAGCAACTGCAAACATCATTGATAGTGAAATCAATCGGCAATCCTTATTCTGCTTCAAGTATGTTAGGACTGGCTGCAGTATTAGATGAAGCTCGGCCAAAATCAAAAATATTGATGGTGTCTTACGGATCAGGTGCAGGAGCTGATGCATTTGTTTGGGA
>CAYLWN010000060.1:1960-3934 GCA_964387625.1 uncultured Gammaproteobacteria bacterium | reverse complement strand
TGCATGTCCACATCTACTGAAATTGCAAGACGATCAATTTTTACACCTATTTTCGTAACAAATTTTGTATTTAATTCCATTCCTATACAAATTGATAAATAATCGGTTGAAATAATTGTTTTTTCATGGTTATCACTTTCAAGTTCAATATTTTCTAAATAATTTTCCCCGTTTATTTTCTTTATATTACTATTTAAATATATTTTCACACCTAAAGATTTTGCTTTTGAAACTATTTCTTCAACTGCTCTAAATTTTTCGCTCCGATGAATAAGTGTCACATACGCGCCTTTTTCTGCACATGAAACTGCACATTCCAAAGCCGTATCTCCTCCACCTATAACTACAATTCTTTTTCTGGTTAAAATCTTGGGGGTCTGTTGATAATAAATTCCTTTATTTCGTAATCTTTCTTCTCCATCAATATTTAAATGCTTAACAGAATAATTTCCAATGCCTGTAGCTAATAAAACTGATTTTGTAATAAATTTATTTCTATTTTCTAAAATAGTAAATAGCTTATTATCAATAGTTATATCAAAAACTTCAGCATCTTCCAAAATATTGCATCCGAGATTTAATGACTGCTCTGTTATTTTCAGCATTAATTCTTTGCCGGTTATTTTTAAGAAACCTGGATAATCATAAATTAATTTTTCTGGATATAAAGTTTTGGGTTGTCCACCAATTTCATTGGCTTCCAATATTTTGGTTTTTAATTTTCGTTGCTGTGCATAAATACCAGCAGAGAGTCCCGCGGGTCCTGCTCCGACTATGATTAGATCATAACTTTCCATATAATAATAATATAGCTTTTGCTGCTTTATGTGAAGTCAGACATATTTTTGCTAATATATACCTATCGACAGTTTCATATTATTGTTCGATCCCGATAATCATTTAATAAATCAAGGAAAAATCGGGAGAGAACTATCTTTATGGAAAACTTCTCTCCGGCAAAGCCGGTTCGAAGAATAATAAAATCGGAATTTGTTACTTATGGCAAAATTATTTATTGGAAAATCAAAATCTCCAACGTCCTGGCAAAATGTCAGTAAGTGGTATAACAAAACAGTTGATAAGAACGGATCTTATTTTCATCAACATGTAATTATCCCCGGAGTTTTAAAATTATTAAATTTAAATTCCAAATCTTCCCTGCTGGACTTGGCTTGCGGCCAAGGAGTTTTGGAAAGAAAAATATCTCCGGGAATTTATTATCAGGGCTTAGATGCTGCATTTGATTTAATAAAATTTGCTCAAAAAAATAAAATTTCAAATACACATCATTTTCAAGTTGCTGATATCACTAAACCCTTCCCCATATCAAAATTTGATTTTACACTTGCAACAATCATATTAGCTCTGCAAAATATTGGAGATCCGGATAAATTAATTGCTCTCATCAATAAACATCTTAACAAATCCGGTAAATTAATTATTGTGATTAATCATCCCTGTTTTCGAATTCCCAAAAATTCCAGTTGGGGAATTGATACGAAAAACAAAATCCAATATCGAAGACTTGACCGCTATTTAAGTTCTTTAAAAATTGCCATAGATATTCATCCCGGATTAAAACAAGGCTCACCTCAAACACCAACCTATCATTATTCTTTGTCATATTTTTCCCAAATATTGAGTGATTCCGGTTTTGTAATAGAAAAAATTGAAGAGTGGGTATCTGATAAAAAAAGCGTTGGCCCGTCTGCAAATATGGAAAATATTGCCAGAAGCGAATTTCCTTTATTTTTAACTATTGTCGCTTGTAAAATTTAGGAGGTTGTTTAAAGATTGGTTTTAAAAGGAAAAACAACCTCATAAGAGTCTCTAGTAAAAAGTTCTTTTATAAAAAATAAAAAAACTTTTTAAACAGACTCTAATCAAATTTTGAAGACTGATAATTAGGAACTACAATTTTTTTACCGTTAACTGGAATTTTTAATACAAAACCTAATGCATTTGCTACAGATA
>CAYLWN010000060.1:0-1860 GCA_964387625.1 uncultured Gammaproteobacteria bacterium | reverse complement strand
GGTAATAAATTTTGTGACTTTTGGATATCAGTTTTTTCTTCAAAATATTTTTTATCATTGTCACAAAAAATTCCCACAACAGTTTTTTGACTATCGGTTGTATCAATATATAAAATTATTTTCATAGAATCATTTATTTATTCTTCGAACGAAGTGAGAAGTTATCATTATTTAGTTCTCTCCGCCAGCTGGCGGATCGAACAATAAATTTTACTTTTCCCTGTCTAATTATTTTCCAAGGATTTTGAGTACAATCTATGACTGTCGATGTTAATTTTCCATTACATTCTCCGGAAATTACATAATCCACCTGTTTAATCATTCGTTTATCAATTTCAGATATTGTATAAGGAGTTGGCTTATCATGAAAATTAGCTGATGTACCAATAATCGGTACTCCAATTTTTTCAATTATTTTCAATAACATCTCATTATCAGGCATTCTTAAACCTATATTTTCTCCTCCACCTTTAATTAAACTTGATATTGTTTTATTGGCTTTATAGACAATAGTCAAACCTCCTGGCCAATAGTCAATCATTAATTTTTTTATTTTTTTAGGCAGGCCTGCCTGCCTGCCTACGCAGTCAGGCGCAGGCAGGGGAGTCATAAAATATTTTTTCGCCATTTCAAGATCCGAAATTAAAACCGGTAAAGCTTGTTTAGAAGGTCGATTTTTAATTGTTAATAATTTTTTTAAAGCCTCTTCATTATCTATCTTGCAACCAATACCAAACGCTGTATCTGTGGGAAATATTACAACTCCCCCGCTGTTAAATATTTTTATGGCTTCTGCAATAATTTTTAATTGATCTTTATTCATGGTCAATCGTTATTTTTCTTTGGTTGTCACTAACTATTTCAAACTTAATTGACATTGAATCTTTTGGTAAATTATTGTTTAATTTTTCTGCCCATTCAATTACAACTAAATTTTTAGAATCTGTAAAAATTTCCGTTAACCCTAAATCTAACAAATTTGCTTCGTTTATCCGGTATAAATCCAAGTGGTAAAACCAATTATAAAGGTTAATTTTTATAGCATACCTTTTACTGATGATAAAAGTAGGGGAGACTATCCGGTGGAGTAGTCCCAAAGATTTTGCAAACCCTTGAATAAAAGTAGTTTTACCACTACCCAATTCCCCATATAATAATATTATATGAGGCTGATTATTTCTCCGCTTTTTTATTAAATCATCTGCAATTTTTTGGCCCAAACTTTGAGTTTCTTGGGCGCTTTGGGTAATAATTTCCATATTATAAATACTCCTAATAAAATACCTATTGCATCAATACCGACATCCCGCAATCTGCCTTCCCGAGAAGATACAAACACTTGATGAATTTCATCAGTAAAAGCATATACGATTGAAAAAATAATTGCATTTGCCCTATTTTTCCAATCAACATCGTTGGTAGTATTTTTCAAAGACCAATAAAATAAAATAAATAAAATTGCATATTCTATCAAATGCAGTGTTTTAAAAAATAGAAATTGCAAAAAATAAATTTCAGATACTCTGACACTTTGTTTTGAAGAAAAGAAAAAAATTAACGTCATCCAAATAATTGTTGGAGTCCAAAATTTTACTTGTTTCATTCCCCTATTATATCAGGAGTTTTTGTTCTTTGGCTTTTTGAAATGCTAAAAGTCCAGCTGAGGAAGATAGAAAAATGCCAGCTGCAAAAAATATCCATCCTAAATAATTTTGGCTGGATTTACCTGAATTTGAGGCTATTTTATCTGATTCTGAACTGCTTTTACTAACAATATTTTCACCTAAAATATCACCTTCAGGAGTCGCAGCTTCATCGTTCTTTGCAGTAATTAATTTAACAGAAGGTTTCGGGGTTGGA
>CAYLWN010000059.1:0-3968 GCA_964387625.1 uncultured Gammaproteobacteria bacterium | reverse complement strand
AGTAAGGTAATTAAAGATAACAGTTTAAAGCATTTCAGCATAATTTTAAATTTTAATTTAAAAGATTGCCACGTCTCCCGACGTCACGTCGGGATCCTCGCAATGACAATTCTTAATTCGTAAATCTTTATTCTATTTTTATTTTAACTTTTTAGGTTGTTTATTAAACGGTAATTTATAATTTTCATTACTAACTATTTTTTTCTTGATTCTTTGTTCCAATTCCAGTCTGGCATTTTTGGCTATTCTTCCGCCTTTTTTAGCTGGAATTTTATTTTCAATAAATCCAACACTATGAATGTTTTCTGCAATTTGCCGAGTGGAAAATTCTGCTAAAGCAGTAAAGATAAGTTCTGCTTCTGTCATATGATCGCGTAGATTTTCATTTTTCAGATTTTTTAGATTTTTATGTTCTTTTACTGTTAGATCAGTCCATTCTTTATGAATAATATTGGTTAAAATTGCATATTCATCTTTTTCTTTAACATCGTGATCTTTCCAATAATCAGTTAATTTATTTCTAGTTTCCTGTCCCATCATTCTTTGTTGAATCCATTTTTGGCTTCTACCCAATTGCTGCCAATTTTTCCTTCCTCTGTTTATAGATTTTTCCGGATCAGTTGTTTCCTGCAGTCTTTCATAACCGACTTTAGCTAACCATAATTTTATCGGTTCTGCTTTTGGTGAAGGCACTGATTGAATAAGACGCAATAAAGTTTCAACATCTGCAACGTCAGTTTCTCTTAACTTGCCATCTTCAGCGACCATTTTCAACCGGTTACATTTTGTAACCGTTTCACTTCCTTCTTTTTTTAAACGATTTTTCATTACTTTCCAATAATTTCTTGCCAACTGAAAATTTGGTTGATCAACTAATATTTGAATAATATCCACTACTGAAAAATACCAAAGTTCTTTTTCTATATCCCAATGCCTTCTAATATTTTTACCATTGAAGGGAATAATATTTTTATTATTTATTTTCGTTTTCATAAAAATACGCTTTTAATATTTAATTGGTGACAATTTGACATCGTTTTGATATTAAACCAATTGCGTTAGTTGCATTTATCCATTTTGATGCGTTCATCACAAATACATTGCTACCAGATTCATTTTTTTGACTGTGATTTTTATAGTTTTTTCCATACAAAAATTTCGGATATTTCTTCCTTACAATTATAATACTAAAGTGAGTATTTAATTCAAATAATTTTAAGTACTTAATTGTTATTATTTTTTCCAGAATCAAATCCAGGTTCTTTATTCTTTATTCTTTATTCTTTATTCAAGGTATTTGATAATCCATGATGCATCCAATGCATTGATTTTACCATCAGGTGAGAAATAATTGGTATCTAATGATGTGAGCCAATTGGATAATAATGTTTTCAATTCAGGAATGGTGTAGGATGGAGTTGGTGATGGTTGAACAGTTGGTGATGGAACTGGAGTTGGTGTAACAACTGCATAATCTCCTATTTTAACTCCAGTATCAGTCACAGTTGCAGGTAATGAAGCCACATCCAAAACAATTTGCCCGCTTCCATTTGATGAAACAGTTCCTGTTTGTTTGGTCAAGACCACATTATTATCAAAATTCCACCATTCAATTGGAAAACTGTTATTAGGAGTAAATCCGGTAATAGTGACAGTGCCATTTAACCGGCTTGAATCCCAATTGGCAACCGGGCAACCACTGACATTGCCTCTGACAGCGCACCATAAATGTTTTTTGTTCTGCACCCAAAGATGAGCATGACTGGCAGATTGGCCGACAGAATCTTTTTGGCCCCAGACACGGATATTAGTATCTGTTGCAGTTGCCAAAGCATCCTGATATTTACCATTACCCAAAGATATATTTTTCATAAAATCGTCGTAGTGTTTATATAATGGCCGTAAGTCGTAAGAGCCAGAGTACATCTGGGAAACATGCCACCAGATATCGGTAAGACCAAAAGGGTTGATGGAACCCCAGATAAAATTGTGCAGCCAGACTCCTTGGGAATCAAGTTCAGTACTCACTGCATCTGTGCCGTCATCGATTATTAATCCGGTTTCACCGCGCATAACAGGCATATTAGCTCCACCCGGTTGTTTAGCTCCATAAGCTTGACCTAGATCATAAGTAGCTAAAGCTGTATCAAAATAATGGTTGGGCTCGGAAGGTTTCTGGATATAATCATGCACATCTGCGTATTGCAAATTGGGGAAATTGGGATTCGCCCAACCTAAATTTTGGGAGGGATCATAACTCACAAAACTGTGCCAAAATGAGGTGGTTACCAAATGAGCATTAGGATGTGAGTAAGTGCAAAGTTGACCATCCAAATGTTGATCTGTGCCACTGGAACCAATGAATTGACCAAAAACACCACAATGAAAGTATTTAGACATTTCATCTGTCAAAACATAATGACTACCGTTAAATGGATCCCCTTCATTCATCGCTTCCCAAGAATGAATGGCAGTCGAATATCCCCAACGGGCTTGAAGATATCGAAAATAAGCTTGTTGTAACCAACGGGTTTTGTTAAAGTTTCTCCAAGACCCATAAATACCTGTGATATTATCTGATTCATTACCGAAAACATACGTACCATCATTGTCAAGCTTTAGCCAAATCATATCGTTTTTTTCCATCAATTCCATTTTAAGATAAATATGATTTTTTTCTGCTTGCTCGATGGCTTTATCAAGCCGATTAGCCTGATAATCTTTGAAATAGGAATCGTATTGCATGGAAGGCTCGGGGAGAACTTCTACACCAGATTGTCCTCCAGTAAGGATTTCTTTTAGAGAAATAGAATCGATCCAAGCTTTGGCGCCGGTTTGACCATTGATGCCTACACAAGAAGAATTTGCCAGGACGTTATTTATACCCAAAGCCACGCGGGGAAGGAAATTAAGACTACCTGAATTCCAAGAACCGGTGACTGTTTGCCAACCGTTAGTGTTACCGCCAAAGTTGGTAATTACCCGAGAATCGCCAATAGAATAGGGTTCGTCGCAGGATGATGGCCAGTCAAAAGGATTGGAGATAATACCTACTACACCATAATTGGGATTAGAACTATTTTCTGGTCCGGCAATACACGAAGCTTGATAGCGGATTTGCAATCTGTAGTTGGTATTTGGTTTGATAGATATTGAACCATTTTGGGCATCAAAACGGCAACCATCATACCAACCGCTGGGAGTGGTTGGTCGTAACGCAAGTGTGAGTTGATTATTACCGGAAACTGGATCATGGAATGATTCCAGTCCTGCGCGAGGAAGATAACCGTCATATATACCCCGACCACCAAGCCATTCAAGCCATGAAGAACCAAAAAGTCCTGAATGCCAACTCCGGATAAGATGGATACCAGCTTGAGTCAGAGGCGCAAGCGATGCATCATTATCTGTTACTGGATTATCAGTAACGAGCTGGTGTTCAAGGCCATTGGGATTAAAATAAGTGCCATCGCTAAAAATAAAATAGCGGGCATCTAAAGGACTGACTTTGATAAAACCATGGTTAGATGAATCGGTCACAGCAAATGATTGAGGATTGGTCTGAAAAGTACCAGAAGCATCTGTTACTTTAAGATAATATTGCCATCCTCCAACCTGGTCAGGGGCAAAACGGATTTTCCAGGAATTTTGACCATTGGGATAATACCACTCAAACGATAATAGTTGGGAACCATCATTGCTCCAGCTGGATTTTAATCCTCCATCATCATATCCCATAAAATAAAATGCTGGTTGTTGGTAAGATTGGCCGTTTGGAGCAGTAAAAACTGCATCAACAGAAATTCCTTGACTAGGAATGACTTCTTGAGGAGGATTAGGATCATAAGGATGCTGATATTTTTGAGCTACAGTATTATTAACAACAAAAGTGCTTTCAATTTTTTCATATTTGGGGATCTGGTTTGACGGATAACTTGACCTGTTATCAGTAATGTTGGAAATAGAAG
>CAYLWN010000058.1:0-4617 GCA_964387625.1 uncultured Gammaproteobacteria bacterium | reverse complement strand
TCCAGGCCTATGCAGCTATCAAAGGTTTCTTAGAACCTTCAGAAGGACCCTGGTTTAGAACTCCCAAAACCGGCCGGATTACCGATACTTTCAAAAAAGGTTCATTCTACAGATGGATTACGGGATTGTTTGGGGAGCCGCAGCCAGTTCAAGCTAACCAAGAATTGGGCAAATTTGTCAAACCTGTCTCGCCGGCAGGCAGGTTAGACCAATTAGCCTATGCCAAACGACCAGTGCATCATGATAAGCACCGGCTCAAATCTTTGCCCAGGATTTTTACCGCAATTTTACTCCTGGTATCAATGAATATTTCCTATTTGACTATGGGGATGGATCTATCCCGTATTCCCGGAGGTGGTAAATCATTTGCGTTTGCCCAGGAAAATGACGCAAACAATATTAATTCAACTGATGTGAGCAACAATTCAACTCCGCAAGTGATTTTGACTGACAACCGGCCGGATGAAAATGTGAGAGGAAACAATTCAACTGGCTTGAAACTCATCCAACAAACACCAAAAACCAATCCGCAGAATTTTTATCTCAAAGCTTCAGATTTTGCAACAGTTGCCGGTATTGGTGGAATTGGCGGGATAGACAATGAGGAATATTTGCCATATTTTTATCAAAAACAAACAGTTGGCAAAAATGACAATCACAATTTTTATATCAAATCAGAAAAAGGTATCCAAAGATATACTTTTTCTACAGAATCATCAGAATTAATTTTATCTGAAAAAGAAGCAAATAGTGACAAATTCATTGATAAAGCTAAGGCTAAACCTGTTTTCCAGTATGCTTCGGTAGGCTCAGCACAAGTCCAGACTAATTCAGTAGATTGGCAGGATTATATTGAATCCACCCAAAATTCAATTACAGTTGAAAAAAATAAAGATGTAGTCATGCTGACGCAAACTTTTTCTTTGTATGACCCTAAAGCTGCAGGAATTGCGACTAAAGGGACAATTGAATTCAAGCTCGGAGTAGAAAATGTAGAAGACCAGGCAAATTATATCAATAAATTGACTTTTAAGATTGCAGAAAATAAAAATATCAACCGTTTAAGTTGGCAAACTAAAATCTTAGAAAAACAAGATCAAAAGATTTCAGAAAGTATAAATAAGGATCAGGAATCATCCAGCGGTTTACCAACCCCTGAACCTGCTCCCATGCCGGATGCAATTATCAATACTGTTGTCAGTTCTCCGGACAACACACAACAGGATGCCCAAATAAGTTACGGTAATACCCAAGTTGATTGGTCGGATTTCCATACTAACCCAAATAGTTTAATCCCAATTTATCCCATCTGTTCTGTCAATCCCATGTGTTTGGTGGGTGTTCCACCAATTCCGGCAGATGAGTGGCAGTTGTTACAAACAGATGCAATGGATATGGTAATTTTTTACCCAAATGGAAAAAGAGGGGAACTTTCTGTTGATCCGACAATTTCTACCACTTATGCAGCTGATAGTGTGACTGTATCTGTAACAAATGAATTTGAAATCCAATTTGATAGGCTCAAAGGCGGAATCATTGACAGCTGGTTTGATTTACAAAATGACAGCGGTAAAACAGACCAATTGGCAAATACGACCACCGGATTATTTGATTTTTTTACAACTGCTTCTGCAACTGACAGACGGATTTCCGGAGAAACCGGAGCTACCCAGCATGTTTTGGAAGTCACACCTACGAGAATTGTATTGCAATATGTAGGCCAATTGGGGAATGCGGCAAGTTATGACTATATTTTAACTTATTCTATTTATGCAACAGGTGATATCTATATCAAACTACAAACTACTAATAACACAGGTTCAACTATAACCTGGACTGCCCAAAGAGCGGAAATAAATATTGATAGTGCTACAAACCACAATGCTGATGGAGATAATGTAGCCAGTAACAGTGATGCCATGATAGCCGGCACTGATAATTGGGTGAAATGGGTAGGTGACGGGTCAACCAAAAAAGACGCAGCTATTTTATATAATTATTCCGGATTTAATTATGTGGAATATTATACAACAGGCACTGCTGTGGCATTTGAGCGGGACACCAATGAGACGCAGGATACTACTGCTAAAACTACCAGAATTTTCAAACTGCAAATTTTTCCGGATACGGGAACTATGGGCACCACTGAAACAACAGTTGATATATACTCAAATTCTTTTAGAAATCCGGAAAATATCGGTGGATCAATTTCCAATGGCCAAGGCTGGTTTGACTCAATTGAAAACACCGATTCTTCCAATAGTGATTATTTTAACGAAGCAGAAGGAGTATATAACTTACAAACCGGCAAAACTATCAGCCAAAACGGATGGTGGCATAGTGATTGGGGAAAACGTAAACAATTAAGTTTGATCAATAATTCAGGCCAGGCGTTTGAGGCAAATACGACTTATCAGGTCACTATAAATACCAAAGAGTTGTATGATCAGGGAAATGTCCAGGCTGATTGTGATGATTTACGTATGGTTTATCAGCCGGATTTAAATACGATTACCCAACTAAACCATCATTTAATGCCAGCCCAAGGCTCAAGTGATTGTTCCACTTCCACTGCCACCATCATTTCATTTCCTTTGCAGGCAAGTGTGGGAAGTAGCGCAACTGACAAAACATATTATTTATATTATGGAAATTCCGGAGCTGCAGCTTTATCAGCTGCTAACACAGAAGATGCTTATGATATTGCTGCCAAAGCTGCAACCCTGGCTTGTCCTTTTAATGGCACCACCACTTGTGCAGCAGGGGAAACTGCATCAACTGCAACCGGAGCGATCAGATATTCAGGAGGAAAAAGTGCGTTAAGTTTTGATGGAGCGAATGACAAAGTTGCTGCTGGAAATGTAGGGGGAGGAATAAAGACAGTTGAATTTTGGATTAAACCAAATAGCGCTTCAACTCCGCTATTAGATTTAGGTGGTGGAGCTATTGCTACAGTTTCAGCTGGAACAGTATCTACGTCTGGGATTACTGGTGCAAATATTTTTGTAAATGGTGCTGCAACTTCTACTTTGACAGCCAATACTTGGTCACATTTGGCTATTACAGCTACAACAGCTATAACTGCATCAGCAGTTGATTTAGGAGTGGCAAGTAATGCATATTTTGCAGGAGTTATGGATGAGGTGAGATTAAGTAATGTGATCCGCTATCCGTCAGCATTTACTGTACCTATTTCTCCTTTTATCCGTGATGAATATACCAAGCTTTTATACCACTTTGACGAAAATGGGGACGATCCACGCAACACTGGAAAAGTGATTGATGACAGCGGAAATGCCAATCATGGAACAATCACCGGTGGAAAATATGTTTCTGGACTGGTGGGAGTTAATAGTTCAACCACAGACACAGGTTATATGTCAAACCAATCTTATGCAGGACATCAAGGTATATTTATCGAAGAAGGTACTACAAATAAAATCACCAATCCGAGTTTTGAACACTCAACCTACGGTACTAACTGGACCACCTCACAAATATTTACAGATGGATATGGCGGGGATGTTACTACTGCTAAAGACACGTTTTTAGATCAGGCTTATCAACCGGGTACATACGGCGACTACGACACATTTGCTCTCAATTACGGATGGACTAGCCCCATCCTCATTTCGTTTGACTTATCCAGCATTCCGGCGTCAGCAACTTGCAATTCAGCTAGTATGTCGCTATTTGCCAACTTGCAGGACACATACTATGCGACTCATTATGTCTATGAATTGGCATCAGCTAATGCCAACTGGACGGAAACAACCGGCCAGGAACCAGCAACAAATGGTGGACCCACATATGATTTCAAGTCACAGACAGCACAAGGGGTGGGGACTGCCTGGGCTGGCAGTGAGGGTGCTAGGACAGCGGGTACAGATTATATAAATAGCGCTTTGGGTAATTGGACCGAAGCCGCAGAAGCAGTCGGGCACGAATATGAGATTGCATTAACTAGCTCGGCTATCGAAGCGTGGTTTGGTACAACTAACAATGGACTCATCATACACCACGAGGGTGGAGCAATTCAATATGCTTCATCAGATCATGCTACCACAGGATACCGTCCCAAACTGGTGGTTAATTATACACCTGCCAATGCTGTTACTCAAAATACCACAGCATCTTATTATAAATTTGGAAGTAATAGTGCTAAATTAACCCTGACTGATGCCACAGATCGTAATCTTTATACCTCTGTTAATGCTGGAAATACTAATTCTCATATCTTGTCAGCTTATGTTTACCGCGGGACTTCAGGAAATGTGGGTGGAACTGTTGATAATACTGTGGCCCAACTTTATTGGCAGGGAGTTGCTCAATCAGGAACAACTTACACTGATATGGGTGGCGGATGGTGGAGACTTTCATATTCTGCAGCAGGGACTGCGGATGCGCAAAATTATGGAGTTACGGTAACAGAAAATTCAGGAACTGTTTATATTGATGGCGTGCAACTTGAAGAAAAAGCGTACGCTACAACGTACGCTGACGGATCCTTAACGTCATCAGCTGGCGGTAATGATACATATTTTTGGGACGATGACTGCGATGGAACACTTGATGCAGGAGAAGACCAGGTTGCAGATCAAAATGCACAGTGCAGCA
>CAYLWN010000057.1:0-4737 GCA_964387625.1 uncultured Gammaproteobacteria bacterium | reverse complement strand
AGCTTTAGCGAAGGAGGAAAGTTTCTAATGTTTGAATTATTCATAAAATTTAACTTGCTTTCTGATTATATCAGTTTATATTGCATTTGTGACTTCAAGTGCTATAATCTAGCTGTAAATACCTGCTAAAACCAATTTTATGCCTGTTGAAACTATAGAAAGAATTTTTCCTATTCCTGAACCTGTTTATACAAAAGGTCATCTAATTGATATCGATGGTATAAAAATTCCTGTAATAACACGTCATCCTACTTGGTTTACTAAGGAGCAATTACCCAAAAATAAGCTCGGTAAACCTAATTTTTCCGGCAAAATAAAAGTTTGTCTTTATGGTCAAGTGCTCATCAAAGGTCATGGATTAGATTCCTTTATCATCATGGATTTTTCATCATCAGAAATAGTCAAGAAAGACTATTTGAAATATATTCCCCAAGGCACGATTGGATATTGAGTTTTCAATAAATAGTAAATTATTTAAAAAAGCTTATTCTGAAGCTCAAAATGGCTTATAGTATTGACTTTTAGACATAAAAAGAGTATAATTATTTTTTGGCCTAAAATAAGACACAAATCTCGTTTTTAGGCCTTTTTTATTTAAAAGTATGACAGAACGAAAAGTTTTAAATAAATTATTTGACGGAAATTTAACCAGACGTGATTTTTTAAAAAAAAGTGGTTTAATTGCTGCTGCCGCGGCTTTAACCGCATGCTCACCCGCACCCATATCTCCACAAGAAAAACCATCTTTCGCTCCCCGATGGGAAACCTTACCCTTTGATTCCGGATTAAGTGCTTTTGTAGAAGGTGAAATACCAGCTGATCAACAATATATTTATGTAGAATTTGAAAATCTTCCGCCAACTTTTGAAAAAGATAACTTGGAAGTAAACATTGCCGGAGCTTTAACGCTCACTTACCCTGGTCTAGTATTAAGTGAAAATGCAATCGGAGTCTATTCTTCTGCCTCTGCTGCTATTTCTGCAGCTGAAGCTGCAACATTGATATTACGGGGCGTTTTACTGCCTACAGCAGTTGTTAACAGTCAAATGACCGGCGGAATACAAGCATTAATTGAAGGCCCACAAATGATGCCTATTAAAAATGCCGATAATAAATTAATCGGATTTCGATATGTAGATACAATACACGGAAAAATTATTGTTAAAGAAACAATTTTAGTAAAAGATGCAACAGCTGTTAAAAATATTTCTCAAACTGATAAATCAAAAACAGGAGAAATTTATTTTGCCGAGACTACACTTGAACAAGATTTAAATGAAGGATTACAATACATACCTGAAGAATTACGAAAAGCAATTGATGAATTAAACCAACAATTGCCTGAAAATAAAGATCCAAATAAAAAAGATAAAGTAAGAGTAGTTAAAGGAAGAAATAAAAAAGATCAACAAGCTCTACCTTATTTAGATTATTCTAAATCTGATGTCACACCTGAACAAATACAAAAATTGGCAGAATTAGCCAGAAAACTCGGCTACCGGTTAGAACTACATGTAGGACCTTATACTTTACCTGATCCATATATTCAGGCAGCCAGAAATGACGCTAAAGGCAAAACACTGGTTATTTCAGTCGACTCTGATAAATTACTAAGACCGGATGATCTGTATTTTGTAGAGAATTCCCTTCCTATTCCCAGCACTGTTTCCGAAAAACTGCCAAATGGTTCATTGGTTATGCATTTTAGTACAGGTATCGAAACACTTCCAATTAACCTCAAATTTGACGCAGCCAGAATCATAGCTCCACAGCCATTACAACAAGCAAATATTGCCAAAGAAACTGCCCAACGCATAAAACCAAATGGAACTGTGGAAATGGCAGTTGATCCGGAAAATGTTGATTTAACAATCTCACGGGAACTTAATATTGATATAAAATCGTTAACTAATTCTCAAATAAAAGAAAAATATCCGGAAGCGATTACCAAATCTTTAACTAATGCTGGTCTCAAACCAAATGATTTTGAAATAACCGTAGAGCGTTTTGACAGTGTTCCCGAATATATGAATGCACACGGTTATACTTATTCCGTATTTTTAAACAACCAATTCACCATGGATGGTTTTACAGGAATAAATAATCAGGGATTTTTCACTGTTCTGATACAACCGAAATAAAATAGTTTACATTCTCTCCAAAACTTTTATCCCTAATAAATACAAGCCGTTTTTGAGGACTTGGGAAGTTGCTTGAGTTAATGATAAGCGAAATCTGGATTCTTGATTTTTGATTTTTGAATTTTCCTGCCTGCCGGCGAGGCAGGGATTTTTGAATTCATTTTGGGTATTACCCAAAATACTGTGTTTATTGTAAAAAAGATTAAAAGCCTGGGCTAAAGTAAACAGATATTTACATAAGATATTGGGAGCGTAATTTTGGGCAGTTTTGGCGACAATTTCCGGAAATTGATGAATGAGACGAAGAATGGTGAGTTCTTCGGGATTAAATGTCATCTCGAGCGAAGCGAGAGATCCAGCGGAGCGTAAAATATTTACGTCCCGAATGTCATCGGGACTAGATTTCTCGGGTCGTACACCTCGAAATGACAAGTTACTTTTCCTCAATACACTTTTTGCCCGGGCATAAGTGTAAAGCAGATACGGACCGCTGTCTCCTTCAAAATTAACTGATTCCTCTATATCAAAAGCTATCTCTTGTTGAGTGGAAACTTTCAGGAAAGAATATTTGACTGCTGCAATGGCTGCAGTTTCGGCAATCTGTTCTTTTTCATTTTCGGAATAACCAAATCCCTTGTCATTCCCGTGTAAACCTACCTCGCCGGCAGGCAGGTGGGAATCTTTATCTAAATCATAAGAAGATCCTTCGCTATTGCTCAGGATGACATTATTATTTGATGCTTTAACATCATCTTTTGATTCATTTTTTTGTAGTATGTTATATATTTTTTGCTTAGCTTCATCAATCAACCATTCGCCCAATACTACATTACCTAGTCTACTGGACATTTTACCTTTTTTCAATTTTACCCATCCATAAATCAAATGAAATTGTTTATTCTTCATTTGAGGATTTAGCTGATATAAAGCTTCAAATACTACTTTAAAATATTCTGCCTGTTCCGGCCCAACTATATGTATAATCAAGTCAGGATGATATTTATTAAACTGAAGCGGTGCCAACCCCATATCTTTACCTTCATAAGTCGGATTACCTTCTGATGTTATAAAAACCCTGTTATGAAGTCCAAATTTCTCACCCGGAAAAATCACTGCTCCTTCGCTTCTTGTAAAAATGCCTTTTTTTAGTCCTTCCAGAACATTTTTTTTGCCTGACTCAAATACTTCGCTTTCAAAATAATAACGGTCATAATGCGTATAAACCCGTTTATATATATCAGAAAAATAGTCTAAGCTCCATTGACGAGTAGTTTGATATAGTTCGAGAATATCATTTCTGTCATCCCGAACTCGTTTCGGGATCTCGTTTGAACTAGATGCTGAAACACTTGCCTGCGCAAGCAGGAGTTCAGCATGACTACTTAAGACTGCATAAATTTGTTTATTAATCTCACCAATTTCTTTTTTAGCTTGTTTGTCTGTTTCATGCGCTTTTGAACCCGCAGTGTATGCTTTACCTAATAATTCTACTTTTTCTTTCACATTGTCATTCTGGAGTTCTGCCGAAGGCATGGACGATAGAATCTCATTATTTGAGATCCTATCACTTCTCCGCCAGCTGGCGGATCGTTCCAGGATGACGGTTGAAGTTTCGTCGCTCGAAGAATAAGTTTCAACTTGTTTTTTAATTTCCGGATTATGCAAAATTCCATACAGGGCTTTTGCTATGTGCATTCCTACATCTCCCTGATAATTAGCTCTAATTACTTTCGCTCCTTGGCTTTCTAGCAATCTAACTATTGATTCACCTGTCGTAATATTTCTTAAGTGTCCAATATGGAAGGCTTTATGGGTATTGGGATGGGCAAATTCAACCATGACTTTCGAGCTTTCACCTGTCTGATTGGAATTGACTTCATCCAAAGCATCTCCCAATTTGTCTAACCTGCCTGCCGGCGAGGCAGGTTTGACTAATTGGTCTAATTTGGAATGAAATAGCTGGTTTTGGGCTTTCCCATAGGCTTCTTTTATTTTTAGCACTTGTTCAAGTTGAATGCTAAGTTTTGAGGCTGAAACAAAGAAATTTATGAACCCCGGAGCAACTACTTCAATTTTATCTATATCCTGTAATACGATATTTTTAATCTGTTCAACTGATACTTTCTGACCACTTTCGTCAGTAGAATGATTTGGTCTTCCTACTTCGAACTTCGAACTATGAACTAATAACTCATCTTTAATCTCATTTGCAATTTTTATAGGATTGGTCTTTAACTGCTTAACTAATATCATGGCAACATTAGTTGTATAGTCGCCATGCACCAGATCTTCAGGAATCTCTATTTTGGGATCCATCTCAATCTTCCATTTTTGGAAAATTATATATTTTAAAATTTGTTGCAGTTGATTTTTCATGTGTTTTTATTACTTTCTTGTTTGCCCGAAGAAAGTAAACAAAGAAAGACAGCCAGTGAACCTGCCTGCGCAGGCAGGGGTTTTTCTATTTTTCTAACTTCGTGATAATCAGGCGGAACCTCGGATCAGAAGACCGTCTCCGCACTTTTATCACTCATAAGAAAAATCACGAAAAACGCTTCAAGGGTTATTTAATATTTTATTTATATATAAATTTTAT
>CAYLWN010000056.1:0-4782 GCA_964387625.1 uncultured Gammaproteobacteria bacterium | reverse complement strand
TTTCGCCTGATTTGCAATTCATTAACCAGCCCCGTACTAATGTAAATTAGCGGCGTTTTTAAAATTCCTAGTTTTTTCATTAGCAAAAGCGGCAAACCTGCACTATCTGTTGTCGCAATAACCAAATCGGCAGATAATGCTTTTGGCAAAAGCAAAATTGCCTGGTCTAATTTAAAACCTATCGAGGTAATCTTGATCAAAACCCTTTCTAAAGGCAGTAGGAAAAGATGTAATAAATTTACTGGCGAATAAGCAATATCTGAAAACTCTATCTGGAAACCTAATTTTTGCAGATGATTTGCACCATATAACAAATGATCAGGCTCAAGATGCTTTTTGGCGTTTGTAAAAATTTCCTTTCTAGCGGTGCGATAAACATAAAGTATTTTCATCAAGACGCTTCTTTAATGATTTTTATTTCTTTTTTAAGAAGAACTTCGAGATTAAAATTGTTTACAATGAATTTTCTTGCTTCTTTCCCTGCTTGAACTCGGAAGCCCGGATTTTTAATTAGATAATTAACTGCTTCGCTGATTGATTTACTACTGGTGCCACATTTTCTCCCATTTGTACCATTCAAAACCTCATCGATTCCTTCTGCGTCAGAACCAAGAACAGGAAGTCCGCAAGACATTGCTTCAAGTAAAACCTTGGGTGACCCCTCTATATATGATGGCAAAACAAAAATGTCGGCTTGGTTGTAAAGTTTGGGCATACCTCTATTTTCTACTCGTGGAATTATTGTCATTTTAACCTCATTAATTTTGGCAATCTTTAGCAACTCATCTTTCAGGCTACCCTGCCCAACAATTATCAACTGAACTTTTAAACCTTTGAGTGCCATAATTAAATTTTCAAAATTTTTCTGCTTTTCTAATCTTCCAACTGAAAGAAGCTTCAAGGAATTTTCCGGATTTGTTGATTTAAGAGGTTTGAAGAAATTTACATCTGTGCCATTTGATAGAAACACACTCTTCTGTACATTCACCTTTTTCATAAGTTGCTTGTTTGCAACAAAAATCTTTGAGGCGAAATAAAAGGCGATCGGTTTAAGAAATATTAAAAGAAAATAATTTAACCGCTTTGCTTCAATTTTAGCGATTTTTTCGTAATCGTAAGCATAATTAAAAATGAAAGGCTTGCCAAAAAAGAGTTTGGCAATTATTGCGGGAGGTATTCCGAAAAGATGATAAACTCTCAAAATATTGCATTCTAATATTATTTTTAGATTTAGGAGTGGCAGAAGGATGGCGTAAATAAATCGATGCAGATTATATTTGTTTGGGATAACCCTTACATTATGCGGAAGCCCTAGAACTTGTTCATTTTCGTAAGAAAAAATAATCACTTTTTCAAATTCCTTTGAAAACGCAGATAAGTAAAACTTTTTAAAAAATGAGTCTTGGCCGCTTTTTGCCATATTTTTAAAACTATCCCCCAAAGCAAGAATTATACCTAAGTTCATTTTTTCAATTTTTGATAAAGATTAAGATAAGAATTTACGATATCTTTTTGAAATCTTCTCCTAATTTTTCCGAAATCGTTTTTTATATTCTTTCGGTATTTTTCACTTTCCCCGATTGCTTTTTCAATTCCCTTTCGTACGGCACTAGCTGTTGCGTCGACGCTGAGTCCATATTTTCCATCAGAGACGATTTCTGGCAAACCTCCGCTTCTGGTAGCCACAACAGGTGTACCTTGGGATATAGCTTCAAGCGCAACTCTTCCAAATGGCTCTGGCCAAAGAGAAGGAACAAGCACAAGTTTAACTTTTGACATAAGTCTGAGAAGGTTTTCATGACTGATCTGTCCCAGTATATGTACATTTTTGTTAGTTTTATTTAACTTTATAAGATTATCTTTAAGTGGACCTTCGCCAACAAAATAAAATTTGTAATCGGGAAAGAATTTAAGGGGTTTCGACAAAGTTTCTATTAAAAGGCCAACACCTTTCCCTATAGTTAACCTCCCAGCAAACAAAAGGGCATTTTGTTTTTTGACTTTTGGCAATCTTTTTGCAAATGAAAAAGAATTTCCAATGACCGTAACTTTTTTAAAGCCATTGGCAAGAAAAATTTCTTTTTGCTTTTGGGATAAAACCACAATATTTACATTCATACCAAATATTTTCATTAAGTTTCTGGCGATTCTCCCCCATAAGGCGTAAAGCACATTTAAAAAAATAATGAGTGGATTTGGAAATTTGAGATAATTTTTTAAATAATAAGTGAAGTCATGAGAAAAATATTCAAAAATATTGCAGGCTTTATTTCCTCTGTAGAGACAAAAACCATAATTGCAAATTAATTGGTAATCTCTAATGGTAACAACAAGAGGTTTCCTTATAAATAGATTGGCAATTTTCGCTGGAATAAGCGAGTATTTTCCGTGGACATGAATTACATCCGGTTTTTCTTTCATTAGATAAATAAAATAAAAAATACTTGCCCAAAGAATCCAGAGAGGATTTGTATAAGCAAAATTTCCTGGTAATTTATTTCTGTCTTTAAGTTTTAAATAAAAAGGGAATCTTAATATTTTTATACTTTTAATTGTTTCCCTATTTTTAGACCCCAAATTAGGGGTAACTACAACTACATTTATTTTCTTCTGAGACAAATCATTGGCGAGATAAAATGTACTCCATTCTGAACCTCCAGGCGCAAAGGGTAGAAAGGATTCTATAATAAATGCGACCTTCATTTATACGCTTCAATTAAAATCACATAGGAATCAAGTTTGTATAACAACTTTTGAACTAAAAAATTAGGTTTTGTGGGATTTTTTTGCTGGATCGTATTAGCTTTTGACGCTAAATGTATCTCGGGAGTTTTTATTTTAAAAAGTAGATTTGCGACAGTAGAACAATCCTTTTTCAATGCATTAATGAAATCATAATAGGAAATTTTGCTGATCTTAAAGCCGACGTTTTTAATAAGAGATACCACTTCGTTTTTTGAATAAAGATACTGATAGAATTGCCCCTCTTTCTTTTTAAGACTAAATTTTAATAATCTTGGTATATTCAAATAAGGAACAGTTAGAAATAACAATCCACCTTTTTTAAGTACCCGTCTGGCTTCTCTTAACACCTTTTCCGGTCCATCCTTAAAATGTTCTATAACACCAAAAGAGAGGTAAACGTCAAAACTCTCATTTCTAAATGGCAAATTTTCTACATCAGCGAGAGTGAATTTTAAATTTTTAAACTGTTTCTTTAATTTACGTATAGTTCTAGATGCAAAATCTACTCCAGTTATATTAAATTTCTCCTCTGAAAGCTGGTAAACCCATTGTCCAAAACCACATCCTGCCTCTAATATCCGATCTTCCAGTTTAATTAAATCTTTTAAGCGCCAATAAATAGGGTTAACAAGAAGCTGATTTTTTAATTCCTCAAAAGAATTATTAGACCATGTTTGATCCCAAATTTCTTTTTGAAAACTCTTATTATCAATATGTTTTTGTAAATTATAATTAATATACTGGGCAATTTTCATTTTATATTCTGAGCAACAATTTCAAACCCACTTGCTTCAATTGGGTTCTTTTTGGCTTTTTCTTCACGCCATTTTGTAATTTTCTTATA
Source organism: uncultured Gammaproteobacteria bacterium (assembly GCA_964387625.1). Lineage (GTDB taxonomy): Bacteria > Patescibacteriota > Microgenomatia > UBA10105 > UBA10105 > CAYLWN01. The sequence goes on along the minus strand of CAYLWN010000056.1, from coordinate 1,193 downwards.
AATAGGAATAGAAATCGAACCGATGATATCAAACATTCCCCTAAACGGGGTATCAAACTTCCCATAACCGAAAGCTATAATCTCAAATTTGTGTTTTTTTAGATATCTTCTTATCTGATTTTCAGAATACTCAATTTTGTGATCTGGGTCGGAATAAGAACAAACTCCAACACTTCTTTGAATTTTCTTCCAAGAAGTCTCATTATTAGGAACTCCTAAAAAAAGTAGGCCGTCTGATTTTAGAATGCGTTTTATCTCGCCCAGAATTTGGTCGCGATTGGCTAGGTGTTCTAGCACGTCAAGGAATATTATCTTATCAAATGAATTGTTCTTATAGTTAATTTTCTTTTCGAGATCAGTTTTGACAAATTTTACGTTCTTAATTCTTCGGGCAACAGCTATTTTAACGGCGATACTTATAAGAGTTTGGTCGTACTCTAGCCCGACTATCTTTTTGGCAATTTTTGCCGCCTTGATTGCGTTTTGACCGTTACCGCTGCCTAAGTCCAAAACAATATCTTTTTTTGATAAATATTCGGTAAACCACGGCCTTCGGCTCAGAAAATGCTTCGGGTGTATGGGAACTTTGGACTTTCCCGTTAATTGGGTTAAACGGACGGCTATGGCGCTTGCATAATCCAGTTTTTTTACGAGAATTACAAGTAATTTTTTTGCGGTTTTCATTAAGCTAAGTTTTTAAAAATTTTAAGATGCTCATTTACTGCTAATTCCCATTGAAATTCCTTTTTGGCTTTGCGCAGTGAAGCTTTGCCCATCTTTTCCCTTAAATTTTTATTACCTATTAATCTTTTGAGATTTTTGGTCCAATCTTTAATATCGTTTGCTTGGCAGATAAAACCGTTGACATTATCGTCCACTGCTTCCTTTGCTGAGTGGCCTTTATTCATCAATATTGGTTTTGCGCATGACATTGCCTCAAGAGGCGCCAGCGCGAAGCCTTCATCAGTTGCCGGATGGACAAAAATATCGGCAAGATTATGAATTTTGTTCTTTGCGGGACCAAAGATGGGATCAATAATTCTAATTTTATCCTCCATCTCCAGCTCAGTGGCTTTTTGGACGATTTGGGATTTTAGGGGACCATCTCCCCAAAAGATCAGAACAACGTCAGACCTCTTTTGTGAGAGTTTTGACAATACATCAAGTAAAAAAAGCGGATTTTTACGAGGAAT
>CAYLWN010000055.1:0-4804 GCA_964387625.1 uncultured Gammaproteobacteria bacterium | reverse complement strand
TTTTTGGAATAACTCCCGCTATCCGTGCCTCAAAACTTGACCCCATTGAAGCACTGAGATATGAGTAAAATTTCAAATTACAAATGCTAAATGACAAATCAAATTCAAATTACTAATTTCTAATTTTGAAAATTATTTTTTGTCATCCCCGATTTAATCGGGGATCTTTATTTTTTTTAAATGTTTAAGATTCCCTCCGCCAGCTGGCGGATCGCGGGAATGACGTTTTACTCCCCGCATTAAATAGCTGGCGATGGAATTGGTGATGGTGAAACCGACGGTACTGCTGTTGGTGTTGGCTGCGATGTTGGCTTTACCGACGGCGCTGTGCTGAATTTTGGTTGAATCGGTAATGAAAAATCTTTTATTTGTGTCACCTCGGTAATTACTGAATTCAATGAATTCCATAATCCTTTTACCCTGATTCTATGACCGGGAACAATATCTGACAAATTCAATACTCCCTGTTTACGGTTAATTATTTTTGTGGCATCGTCAACTGTAACTGTTTGCTCTCCTCTTTTTTTTGAACTCATAACAATCGTACTTCCGGAAATTGATTTAACTTCACCAAAAAATACTCCATGCCGCATTTGAATTGAAATATCTCTTATAAATCTGGCTTGAATGATAGTTTTAGTATCATCAGTCCATGTCCCCATGACATTTAATTTATCCCCTATTGAAAATTCACTGATTTCACTTTTACCCCAAAATTTACGTCTGAATTGTGTTTTATCATCTGTTAAAACTTGGAGACTTTTATCATCTTTTTTTATTGTTAATATTGTACCATTAATACCTGTCAATTCTCCCTGAGTGATGACGATTTTTGTCCCTTTAAACAATTTTATGTCTCCTGCCCGGGTAGCGATTTTTTCTTTGATTTGTTCTTCTTGTTTTTTAACTTGTTCTTTTATTGCTTTTACAGCTTCTTTTATTTGATTTTTAATCCTATTATTGTCTCTACCTGAACTTTCTTGAACTGCCCAAACTTGGGTAACACTAATTAAACCCGCAAAAAATAAAATTCCTATAAGAATTTTTTTCATAAATTTCCTTTCTGATAATTGATACGTAAACTGCTGCATATTGTTACATAACTTAAATTATGGTGCATATGTCAAAGTCAATTCCGATTCATCATAATTACCACTATCATTATTGGCTCCGACAATCAGATAGTTTTCTCCTTCTTCCAAAGTATAATTTACTTTAAAATTTCCGCTTGCATCAGCCTTGCTTTCAATTTCATTTACAAATACATCTGCATTCGGTTCTGTTTTTCCAACAACTGTAACTTGCGCAGTTTTAACAGTACTTTTGTTTGTAGGAGAAGTAACTTGAAAAGTAAATTTTTCTCCATTTGTGTTGTTTGTGTTGTCTGTGGGTTTTTGCTCAAATTCATTGGCAACAGTTACCTTCGGTGTTGGCGTCTCTTTTGATAAAGGATTGGTTTTAGATTTGGGATAAAACATCATCAATGACAAAACGCCAATTAAGCCTACCAAAGCAACCGGGATTAATAAATTTTTTAACTTAGTTTTATCCATAAATCTCCTTTCAAAGATTTCTCTTTTATAAGTAGTATATACCAGTTAGCAAATTTATAGTATTTTCTGTTTGTCATTGCGAGGATCCCGACGTTTCGTCGTGGAGACGAAGTCCTGCAGAGCAGGATCTCGCTCTGCGAGACAATCTTCTTAGAAGATCGCCACGCCCTTTGGGCTCGCGATGACAAGGCACGAAACCGCAATGACAATACTGCGTATTTAATCTTAAACCCGGCTTTTATATGTTAAAATATAAACCTATGACAAAAATGGGTGTGGTTTTGATAGTTGGCAGACCCAATGTAGGCAAATCTACTTTGCTTAATAATCTGCTGCGCCAAAAAGTGTCTATCACTTCACCCCGTCCGCAAACTACCAGATTTCCACTTGAAGCGGTTTATGAAGATGAGCGTGGACAAATAATTTTTGTGGATACTCCGGGTATTTTTAACTCAACTCCTGACAAACTTTCCAAAACTATCAATGCATCTGTTGAAACTGCTTTGGACCGGGAGTCGGATGTGATTTTATATATGATTGATCCCACCCGTCCCAGAGACAGTGAAGAAAATAAAATATTGGGAATGGTGAGAAAAATTAAAATACCCAAAATTTTGGCCATAAACAAAATTGATTTACCCCAAACTCACAGCGCTGAATATGCTTTTTATGAAGATGAATTTCCCGTTGTAATAAAAATCTCAGCCCAAACTCATGCCAATTTAAATAAATTACTGGACGAAATATTTTCACTGTTACCTGAAAAATCACCGCTTATCGATACTGCAAAAATGGTTCAACCTGCACTAAATCTAGATAGTAAAACATTTATTGCTGAAATTATCCGGGAAAAAATATTTTTAAATACTCATGATGAAGTACCTTATACCGTCAATACTTATGTTGAACAAATCAAAGAACGAAGGGTTAATCAAATTTATATCAAAGCTAAAATTATCACTACCAATGAACAATATAAAAAAATGTTAATCGGCAGACATGGCATCATGATCAAGGAAATCGGTATGGCTGTAAGAAAAGAGCTCGAGGCTGCTACGGGCAAAAAAATTTATATTGATTTAACTGTTGAAGTCAACGCAGATTGGCAAGAAACCTGGAATCCAACATAAGTAATCCTTCTTCACCGTCATTTCGAACGCAGTGAGAAATCCAGCGAAGCGTAAAATTAGTGACGTTCCGGTAAATATCGGAACTAGATTTCTCAACCAGTTTGCGAACTGATATCGAAATGACAAAATGAGTATTTTTATCAAACGCTCACAATAATTATTCTATTTTGCGTAAACCAACACATACCACCCTTGATTTCCCTCTTTCAAGTGATTTTCCATCTGTGCTTTATATTTTGGAGAAATTTGGGAAACCCGTGTTAATTTACCATTAGACAAAACTTTCGGGTCAACGTGGCGGATTTTGGTTTTGATAAATAAATGATAATGATTTAAAGATGCAGGTTCTATTCTGAATGCAGGAGTCATAAAACCTAATTTTTTTTGAATATAAGCATCTCCGTGTTTTTGTAAAATCTGATAAACTTCCGCATCATCGGTAAATAAATCCTTGATATTTAATATATTTTTATCTAAAGCATGACGGATAGCTTGAGCCAATATCATATACAGGGCAGATTCTCTCGGATCAGACCAAGCGTGTTTATCCTGAGACAAATAATCCCGTGCAAAACTTTCAGCAGCATAAATATTGGCAAAAATAAATTCATTATCTACAACTTTGAGTCCATTTAACTTTGCCCTTACACTTTCCAGATCGTGATTGTATATAAACAAATCGCGCAAGGCATAATCAATTCTGTCTGCACAAAGATCTGGAATTTTTCTTTCCAGTAGTGAAAAATTTTCCGGATGTGCAACATTGGCAGGAATTTTATACTTACTTAATATCTGTTTAATTTCAGAGTCGATAATAATTTGTTCATGAAACTGTTCATGAAATTCGTGATTTTTATTTTCAAAAACAAAATCAATCACATGGGAAAAAGCTGTATGCGGTACATCATGAAGCAATCCGGCAATCTGTTCATCAAGTGATGCGCCAAATTTGCGAAGCAACAACATTACTCCGATGCAATGTTCATATCTCGACACGTCTTTCCAGGTAAATAAATATTGGGAAGCGCCTGCCTGATTAATTTTTTTTAAACGCTGAACCGGCTGAGAATGAATTAATTCCAATAAAACCGGTTCCTCAATTTTAACTTTTCCGTAAATTCTGTCAGTTACTATCATGGGCAGATAAAGTTTGTTTGATTCTGTTTAGAGTTTCTTTTTTACCTAAAATTTCAAGTGTTTCAAATAATGGCAAGCCGATTTTTTCTCCGGTTACCGCAAGTCGCAGTGCCATAAAAGCATTTTTAATTTTAAAATCATTTTCTTTAACTATTTGTTCACAATTTTTGTGCAAAAATAATATTTGCCAATTTTCCAGTTTGTTTAATTTATCATCAAACTTGTGCAACATATTTTTTTGTTCTTTTGATAAAGTAATAGGCATAAATTTGATAAAAGGTTTTGCATAATGTACAAATTCTGTCAAAGTTTTCATCCGTTCGCGGGCCAGTGGCGCAAGTTTTGTAATTAATTCTTTATCAACCTTTGGAGTAAATTCTGTCAATTGTTTGACCAATTGTTCATTATTTAACATTTTGATATATTGTCCATTCATCCATTTTAATTTTTCAATATCAAAAATCGGAGCAGTAGTTTTGATATTTTCCAAACTAAAATGTTTTATCAAATCTTGAACTCCGAAAATATCTCTACCATCCGGCATACTCCAACTTAATGTACCGAAATAATTTAAAATTGCACTTGGTAAAAAACCATTTTCTCTATACCAGGATACCCAAACCGGATTTTTTCGTTTACTTAATTTACTTTTATCAGGATTTCTAAGCAGTGGGGTATGCGCATAAACAGGTTTTTGCCAACCAAAAAAATCATATAATAAAATATGTTTGGGAGTTGAGGAAATCCACTCTTCTCCCCTGATCACATGGGATATTTTCATTAAATAATCATCTACCACAACTGCCAAATGATAAGTAGGGAATCCATCGGATTTAAGAAGTACCTGATCATCAATTAATTTATTTTCAAAAGAAATTTCTCCGCGGATAAGATCATTAAATTTTGTAATGCCAGAATCCGGGACATTAAGCCTTACAACATATTTTTCTCCTGCTGCTATTTTTTTTTCTGCATCTTTTGGAG
>CAYLWN010000054.1:0-4836 GCA_964387625.1 uncultured Gammaproteobacteria bacterium | reverse complement strand
CATTTTATAATCTTTGGCCCTTGTCAAAAATTCAAAATCTTCTACATAATCCCATTTTTCATCGTAACCTTGTAATTTTCTAAAGACCTCTTTTTTTACAAACCAAGTTGGGTGAAGAAGAGGTGTCAACCAAAAAAGCTCTTTTTTTATTTTAATATCTGTCAGGGGTTTTTCAATCTGACCTATGATTTTTCCGTCTTCGCCAATAACACTAACGTATGAACCGCAAATATCAATATCATGATTTTTTTCTAAAAATTCAAGCTGGGTTTCTAATCTGCGTGGAAGTGACACATCATCCGCATCCATGCGAGCGACGAAATCGCCCTGAGCTTGTCGAAGGGCGATATTCAAGGATGCCGCAAGACCAAGATTTTTCGTATTCTTTAATAATTTGATTCTCTGATCATTCAGAAACTTAAGATATTTCCATGTCTCATCAGTTGAAGCATCATCGACAATAATAAATTCAAAATTCTTGTAAGTCTGTTTAAGAATGCTTTCAACTGCCTCTTCCAAAAATGGTGTTCCGTTGTAAACGGACATTATGACGCTGATTTTTGGTTTGTTTTTCATTTTTTAAGTATCAAGACATAACTTGCCGGAAATATTTTCAACTTATTGTCAAGCGCGACTATTTTAGACACAATCACGTTGTGAAACAAAACCCCCTTCTTGGATCCATGATAAGAATAGAAGAGAGTGCTCACTGCTTTGTGTGAGAATTCTTTCCAAGAATTTTGGGCTACGCCGAAGAATTTAAGAGATAAATAAATTATAGACAAAGGCAACAAAACCAAATATCTTGGCCAGCTGTAAAATAACATGAACAATAGACCTGACAGTCCTCCAGCTTCATAAAATTCATCTATCCAAAAACCTGCAGATTGCACAAGTTTCGTGATTTGAGATTTGCTGTAATATCTGTATCCATGCCTTCCAAACTCTATCGGCCAACTCCAAATGCTCGGTACGGCAATGACTGCAAATCCTTCCTTATTTAATAGGCCGAATATCTTTTTGCAGGCACTCTGATGATTTCTGATATGCTCGAGGGTCCACAAACAAGCTGCAATATCAAACTTTCTCGAAGAATTAAACTGCAAAATATCCTTTTTCACAATTTTGATTTTAATTTTGTCTGCTTTTACCGCGCTTTTTTTTGGATCAATATCAACTCCCAAATAGTCCAATTTCTTGTCTAACGTAGACAATAACCAGGGCAAAAAAGTTCCCCCCGAGCCTATATCAATAATTGTTCGGCCGTTTCCTATGCGCTTTCTGAACCATGCCAGCATAAAATGCGTAGTATCTAGTCTTGACGGAGAAAATGGTATTGAAGATTTTATAAATGGACTCCCTTTTTTCATTTATTTATTTTGGAATATTTATGATCCATATTTTTAAATATGGTAAGTATAAAAATAGGGGAAAATATCAAGATTAACGGTACATAGGATACACCCCAGTAATCATCGTAAAGGGGTGTGCCAATTTTTGAAATAGCAATCATTAAACTAAAAGCTGAAAAAAATAAGATAGTCAGCTCAAAGTTGAGCATTTTTCTTATAAAAAGAATTGTGGTACTAATTAAGTTTATTAATAATAAGAATAAGAATGGTCTTAAATTAAAAAACAAATACTCCCAAGAACTATAAGAGAGAGTTTGTTGCAGAAAAATTAAGCCTATTGGATGATCACGAGGTGCCAAACTCTGAAATGTTCTTGGTATATACTCAGTTACTTTTATAAAGTGTAAAGATAAAAATGCAATAAAAATTATTCCCACAAAAATAAAGGATATAAATTGCTTTATTTGTCTATAAAGTAAACTGGCAACTGCCACTGAAATTAAAGGAATAATAAAGATTTCTCTTATTAGCACAGTTACTGTGAAAAATAAAAAGGCTATGAATATTTTTTTCCTGATAAAATAATAGATTCCGATTATCAAAATACAAATACTCCACCATTCCATTTCAAAAAAAGCGACATCTCTTGCAGCAAAATGGAAGTATGGATATACCAAATAAGGACTTAGGATTGCTAATTTTTTACCAATAAATATTTTGGCTATTCTATACGAAAAAAATAATGCCGTTGATGATAAAACAATAAAAAATATATAAACAGATACTCCACCAGATCCAGGAAAAATTCTCCATAAATACGCATATGTTGGCAGACGCCAACCCCATACTTGCTGAGGAACGTAATCGAATCGTGCATCCTCTAAGTGTGCTTTTACATGAGCTGAATAATAACCATAACCTCTTTCAACTAGAGAAAATACCTTCAAAAAAGAAAAGTAGTCTGTAAAGTAAGTTTCTGCAACGGGTTCAAAACTGATTGAACGTCTAAGATCTCCCGAATTAACTCTTGACGTAAAGGTAAAAATCAAGATTATGGAAAATACTAAAATGACAGACCGTTTAGATATTTGTGAAAAAAATAAATTTGATAAAGCGATTCCCAAAATTAAAGACAAAGCAGCGACATTAATAAAAACAGATTTCCAATTGAAAATCGATAATAAGCTAAAAACAATAGAGAGGACAAAAATGAAATATGAGATTTTTTTGGTTTCTAGACCAATTCCTTCTGCAACTTTAAATTGATATCTTAAAAAATAAGTTTGTAATACTCCTAATAAAAAGTAGCTAAGAAATACGTCAAGAAAGCTTTGGGGATTCAAAATTCCTAATAGTAGCAGTAGATTAATTAAAGAAAACTTAACTAAAAATACAAAATTCACACGATTTCCAAGTTGCTATTTTTTATTAATTTCTGATAAACACTTTTGGTTAAGTTTGAAATATGTTCCCAAGAATAATGTTTTAAAATACTTTTATAACCACTTTTGCCAAAATTATTTTTATTCGTTAAACACCAAATAATGGCATTTGCAAGGGCAATATAGTCATTTGGAGGCACTAATAAGCCGTTTACGTTATCTTTGACTATTTCCGGTATTCCTCCCGTTTTTGTAGCCACAACTGGTAAATAGGCCGCTTGTGCCTCAAGAATACTCAAGGGTTGTCCCTCTGAATCAGAACAGATGACAAACAGATGAGAACTTTTATATTCACGAATCAAATCATCGCCGGTCTTTTTGCCAGCAAACTCCACATGTTTGTTAAGGTTTAGTTTGTTTGTCAATTTTTTCAAATTATTTTCTTCATAACCGTATCCGACAAGCGTCAATTTGGCCTCCGGAATCTCCCAGATAACGTCTTTCGTGACCATAATGAGATTATCGACCCTTTTGACCTTGTCGAATCTTCCCACCCATAAAATTTTTGGATAAGGAGCTTTTTTTACTCTGATATTTTCGAATTTTTTGAAATCGATACCATTGCCGATCACCTTAATATTTCTGCTAATATTTTTGATTTTTTTAAACGCTTCTGTTACCGAAATTACTAAATCGTATTTGATCTTTGTCAGGATAATCCACTCAAGAAATCTTGAAGGAGTTATCGGCAGCTTTTTTTCAAAAAGTCGAGTACCGTGGACGGTTATAACAACGGGTATTTTTTTGATAATACCGACAACTTTCACAAAAGGTGCAGGCAGAAACGGATGCACATGGATAAGTTGGTAGTTCCGATTTACAAGAAAAGGAATGAGATTAAAAGAGAACAATATTTTGGATATTGCACTCTCCGGATTACTTTTATTGCCCAATTTAATTACTTTTAAATACTTTGGTTTCTTTAAATTATCCGGACCATTATTTCTCGTTACTACGTCGATTTGGACATTTTTGCTGGCTAATCTATTTGAAATTTCCCAAGCATTAATTTGCCCGCCGCCGACAGCCGGAAACCATGTGTCTATCACAACTGCTATTTTCATTTAGAAATTTTGAAATGATTAAAAGTTTTTTTTAAACCATCACCTAGATTTATCCTTGGTTTCCAATTCGTTTTCTTCTTATATTTTTGGAAAGATAAAACGCTTCTTTTAACTTCCAAATTGGGTGCTGTCCGAAACATCTTGTTGCTTCTTGAGCCAGAAATTTTCAACAATTTGCTGTACAGATCAAGAACGGATGTTTCACTTTCGGTACCAATGTTAAATTCGCCGATCACATCATTGTTTAAAGCCAAAAGGCAAGCACTAACAACATCGTCAACGTAGATAAAATCCCGAGTTTGTGTACCGTCTCCAAAAATAATTGCTTTGTCAGCTTTTAAAATCTTATCTATGAAAATTGCGACCACTCCTCCTTCAGTCCTCGTGTCTTGTCTTGGGCCATAAACATTGGCAAATCTCAATGATGCATACGGCAAACCGTGAATCTTATGATAATTACAAAGTAGATATTCGCTGCATAATTTACTTACCCCATACAGCGATATTGGCTCTTTGATATCTTCTTCATCAACCGGCAATTTTTTTGACTCTGCATATACAGCGGCCGACGAGGCGAAGATTATTTTTTTAATCTTTAAAACTTTTGCCTGCTCAAGTAATGATTGTGTTGCCAAAAAATTAATTGAAATATCTTTTTGGGGATCTTTCAGTGACTGGCCAATGTCAGATTGCGCGGCTAAATGAAAAACTGCGTCAGGTTTAATTTTTTTCATTAACTCTGGAAATTTTTTCGATGTGACGTCTGTTTTTTCAAAATCTGCTTTTGTATTTACATTTTCTAACCTTCCTCTTGATAAATCATCTGCGACTATTATCTTATAACCTTCTTCCACCAACCAATCTACTAGATGTGATCCAATAAAACCGGCTCCTCCAGTTACTAATACCTTATTCATTTTTTGTTAATTAAAGATTTGTATATTTTTTCGGTTTCGACCGCTATTTTGGACCAATCGT
>CAYLWN010000053.1:4040-4878 GCA_964387625.1 uncultured Gammaproteobacteria bacterium | reverse complement strand
CGATAAAATATTTTTTAAAATTTATAAGCAGTAATTCACTATACCCTTTTATTTACTATAGAATCTTTTTAGGTTTATTGGTGATTTTTGTATTCTTTATGAAGTCTTCAAATTAATTTTTAAAAAATCATTAGTATAATGCAAATTTGTGCTTACTGTTAAAAATCAGTACAATAATGACTTATGGACAACTTACGGCAGCGAGTAAATGACGTTCTGGCAAAAATTAATTTAGATAAAACTAAAAAACAAATAGACGAGATAACCCGTGAATCTGCAAGCCCTCAATTTTGGCAAGATAGGGAACAGGCAACCGTCAAGATGAAAACTCTTTCATCTTTACAAAAAGAAATTGAGGAAACAGAAATGTTAACCATGTTGGTAGATGACGGTGATACGGTAGAGTTAGAAAAAGCATTGGAAAAAATGGAAATGAAGATATTTTTGGGTGGGGAATATGATCGCAGTAATGCAATTTTGGCAATCCATGCAGGTCAAGGGGGAACAGAAGCAATGGATTGGTCATCGATGTTGTTTAGGATGTATACTAGGTATATTGAAAGAAAGCAGTGGTCGTGGGAAGAAATTGATCAAACTTTGGGAGATGAAGCTGGAATAAAAAGTGTTACCATAACGGTAACCGGCTTATTTGCATTTGGGATGCTCAAAAGTGAAGCTGGAGTTCACAGATTAGTCAGACAATCACCTTTTAATGCAGATAAACTTAGACAAACATCTTTTGCTTTGGTTGAAGTATTACCAGTGATAGAAGATACGGAAACTGTTGACATAAAAGAAGAAGATTTAATTTGGGAATTTTTTAGGTCGGGCGGTAAGG
>CAYLWN010000053.1:2115-4030 GCA_964387625.1 uncultured Gammaproteobacteria bacterium | reverse complement strand
GACAAAATGTAAATAAAGTATCAACAGCAGTAAGACTAAAACATAAACCTACGGGTATTATTGTGACCTGTCAGGAACAAAGATATCAAGGCCAAAACCGGGAAAATGCTTTAAAAATATTACGGGCGAAATTATGGGAAGTTGAAGAAGAGAGAAAACTGACTGCTCAAAAAGATTTGCGCGGTGTTTATAAAAAACCCGGATGGGGAAATCAAATCAGGAGTTATGTATTGCATCCTTATCATATGGTTAAGGATTTGCGGACTGATTATGAAACTTCCAATACGGACAGCGTTTTGGATGGCGACCTAGATAAATTTATAGAAAGTTATTTAAAAAAATTTGCAAAATCTAAATAAAAATTTTATGCTTAAATAGTAGGAGGTAGTTATGTTAAATACAAAAACTGTAGTCGAGGTCAAAACCAGAACTACCCCAATTGTAAAGGAGTTTGAACCGATGAAGGAAACTAAATTAACAGTGAATTTGCCGGTAATTTTTACAGTCGCATTTATTATTATATTAGGTGGTATTTCAGGTTATGTATTGGCTAATGGTAAAAGCGGCGGTAAAACAGGAAATGCAATTACTAGCGGTAAAACTGCTCAGGGTTTAGCAAAAATCGTGGGTGTTCAAGATGAAAAAACATTTAAAGACAATGCTGAAGGAGTTTTAAGAGAAGGGGGAATTGATAGTGAAGGAAGTCATCATCTGGAAAGACCGGGTGGTGATTCACAAAATGTATATTTAACTTCATCCAGTGTTGCTTTAGATGATTATATTGGTAAAAAAGTTAAAGTTTGGGGTCAGACTTTTTCATCTGAAAAAGCTGGTTGGCTTATGGATGTAGGACGATTAGAATTATTAGAATAATTATTAGAGTCTGTTTGATCCTGACTGAATAGGGATCATTACAGACTCTTATGAAGCTGTTTTTCTCTTTTAATTTAAGATTTTCAAACAGCTTCTAAAATATATGAATATATGGCGCAAAATAAGTAATTGGGAGAGTAATATAGAAAAAGCGCCCAAATCTGATTTTATCAGGCTTTTAGTGTTGATTTTTAGTTTTTCAACTATATTTGGAGCTTTTATATCTTATTCGTTTACATCTTTTCAGGCACGGGCTATAACGAAAATTGAGAAAGATATACGTCAGATGGAAGTTGTAAGAATGAATTTGCTGGTAAAATCCATTGAGAATAATACTTATAATAAATAGCATTTAGCATTATATTGGTGTTCATATGCGGATTATTTTTAATAAAGTATCCAAAAATTTCGGAAAAAACGCACCAGCCCTTGATGAAACATCATTTGAAATCAATGAAGGGGAATTTGTTTTTTTAGTCGGTTCATCAGGTGCTGGTAAAACTACTGTATTACGGTTAATAATTCAGGATCTGATTCCCACAAGCGGTAAAATTGAAATCGAGAAATTTGTGATATCCAAAAAAAATCATGTTGATACAGCTAAATTACGCAGAAAAATTGGTATGGTTTTTCAAGATTTTAAAATATTATATAATCGTACTACTTTTGAAAATGTAGCCATTGCTTTAGAAATATTAGGTAAAAAATCTGATGAGATTTCTAAAAAAGTGCATGAAGTGTTACATTTAGTAGGGTTATCTGATAAAGCGAATTTCTTTCCTATACAACTATCAGCAGGCGAATTACAAAGAGCATCTATTGCGAGGGCTATTGTTGGTGGACCAAAAATTTTATTGGCTGACGAACCAACAGGTAATTTAGATCCAACTACATCATGGGAAATAATGAAAATTTTAAGAGAAATAAATGATTTGGGAACTACGGTAATTATGGCCACTCATAATGCGGACATTGTTAATTCACTAAATAAAAGAGTAATCACCATAAAAAAAGGAAAAGTAGTCAAGGATGAAAAAACAGG
>CAYLWN010000053.1:0-2015 GCA_964387625.1 uncultured Gammaproteobacteria bacterium | reverse complement strand
TATGTCTTTATTTAATCATGCATGGAAACATATCAGGAGATCTCCTTATCAGGCTTTTGCCGCTATAGCCACCATGACTTTGATGTTTATCATAACCGGTTTATTTACCGTGATCAGTTTTGGGTCGATGATTTTACTTAATTATTTTGAACAAAAACCGCAAATAATTGTATTTTTCAACGATACCAAAAAAGAAGAAGACATTAAAAAATTACAGGATAAACTTTTAAATATGGATAAAGTTTCAACAGTGAAATTTGTATCAAAAGATGAAGCATTAGCAATCTACAAAGAACAGTTTAAAAAAGATCCCATGCTTTTGGAAATGGTATCAGCAGACATCCTTCCCGCATCAATTGAAGTATCAGCAAAAAAAATTGAATATTTACCCGAATTGGCTACTACTTTGAAAAATGAACCGGATATTATTGAAACTGTTTTTCCTGAAGATGTAGTAAATTTATTGATGTCATGGATAGGAACTATTAGGAAAATTGGTTTAGGTGTGGTTGTATTTTTGGCAATAGTATCTCTATTTACAGTATTTACTGTAGTGAGTATGAAAATTGCCTTAAAGAAAGAAGAAGTAGAAATTATTCAATTGGTTGGCGGAAGTAAAGGTTATGTCAGAGGACCGTTTATTTTAGAAGGAATAATTTATGGAATATTCGGTGCGATTATCGGTTGGGGTGTAAATGTAATCATCATTCTATCATCAACCCCGATTTTAAGTTCAGTTTTTACAGGCATTCCTCTTTTTCCCGTTTCAACGATTTTTTATGGGGCGTTATTGGGAGGTATGCTTATTTTAGGAACGATTTTAGGATCTTTGGCCAGCTTTTTGGCACTAAACCGTTATTTAAAATAAGCTAAAACCTTATGCGCCTGATAAAAAAATTATTCATCCTTTATTTTATTTCATTCTTCGTAGTGTCCTTTCCCATGCAAGTATTAGCACAAGATAATAATGTTGATCAACAAATACAAGAACTTAAACAAAAAATTACTGATACCCAATCAAAAGAAAAGTCGCTTAATGCAGAAATATCTTCAATGGATAACCAAATTAAATTAGTAGAGCTTAATATCAGGAAAACTAAAAATGAAATAGATGCATTGGGCGAAGAAATTGTGAGTTTGTCAGGACAAATAGAAGGTTTGGAAGATATGCTTTCAACCATCGTCAAATTATTTTCTAAAAGAGTTGTTTTTTCATATGCTACATCCCGGACTTCACAACTGATGTTACTTTTATCATCCACAAATTTTTCAGATTTATTAAGCCGGGCTAAATATTTACAAAGAGTACAACTTAATGATCAGCAGGAAATGACTCGTATTCAAAATACCAAAATAGATTTAACTGACCGTAAACAAAAACGGGAAGAAAAAAAATTAACACAGGAACAACTGAAAAGAGATTTAGAAATACAAAATAATCAATTAGCAGCAAATTTAAAAGCGAAAAATGCACTTTTAGAACAAACGAAAAATGATGAAGCAACTTATCAAAATTTACTGCAACAAGCTTTGGCAGAAAAAGAAGCTCTAGAAGCCGCGTTGGTTAATGGTGAAAAAGTTGGTCCTGTTAAAGCTGGAGATGCGATTGCGTTGATGGGTAATACAGGTTATCCGGCTTGTTCAACAGGAACTCATTTACATTTTGAAATCCGAAAAAACAATCAATGGGTCAATCCAGGCGATTATTTAAAATCTAAATCCACGGCAGATCAACAAGATGGAGGCACAAGTTCGATAGGTAGCGGTAATTGGGATTGGCCATTGGAAGGAGATCTGATTTTGACCCAACATTATGGACAAACACCTTATTCATGGCGATACACGTACAGTGGAGGAATTCATACGGGTATAGATTTATATTCAAATTCATCGTCAATTATAAGAGCACCCAAAGATGGTACACTTTATTCATCATCTCAAAATTGCGGAGGATCTTCAGTAATTAAAATAAAATACATAGAACATGGAGATGGTATAGTAAGTTTTTATTTGCA
>CAYLWN010000052.1:0-4987 GCA_964387625.1 uncultured Gammaproteobacteria bacterium | reverse complement strand
TGGTGTTGGTGTGCTAGGTGGAGTACGTGTTACAACAACAGGTGGAGTAAGTGTTACAGGTGGAGTTGGTGTTTGTTGAGTTGTCTCATTTGGGCCACCAGGTTCAGAAGATGTATTTGTTTTTGATTTTTCCTGTGCTTGTCCTACTGGAATTAATCTTCCACCATCAGCATTTCTCTTGGTTCCGTCTGTATTAAAAGCTTTTACTAGTTTATCATCCCTGCCTGTATCATTAACATCAGGAGTGGTGCTTAATACATATACCTCAACTCTTTGTTTTCCACTTTTTTGATCGAACAAAATAACAAATAAAGCAGAATTTCTTATATCTTGTGTGGATAAAGTTTGAATTTGATCGTTTGTTAATTGTGAAAATGTTACTTTTGTTACTTGTTCAGGTTGATGACCATCATTTTGTAGTACTCCTAAAGATGTTTCATGAGTTTTAATTTCAGTCCACTTCCCATCTTTATCAAATTGTTCTTCAGTAATTCCTAAATCTGCTTTCATCAATGCGATTCTATGATTGACAGTTTGATGATCATTATAGTCAACTCTCATTGCCGTCATCTCTTCAGCGTATTTTTCAAGCACTTTCGGTAAATCCTCAATAGAAGTCACTGCACTACCTCTGTGTATATTATCTTTGCCCATACTAAATAATGGTCCATGTTCTTTAAATCCATCTTTTGTCATTTCAGCCATTGACGATAAATCTTCTTTAGTAAAACCCAAACCTTGAGGTGTTTGGGGGTGCTGGATATCAAAATCCAATTCTCTTTTTCGAATTTCTCCGTCTGGAAGCGGTTTTAACAGTTGAGCCATGGTTCTATTTCTTTTCCACAATAAAGGATCTGTTGCAGCTTCTTGCCACTGCCCTATATATGTTCTTAAATCATCTGGAGACACGAAATTAATTTTCCCTTCAAATCTTTTTACCAGAAAATTTCCATGCATAGGGTGACCTGAAATTTGATCGCTTAATTTTTCACCGATTTCAGGATTTTTCGGCATATTGATGTATGCAGAAAAGTCTGGTAATTGTGCTATCTTTGGAAGAACAAAAAAGCTAACAAAGCTTGCTTCGGCTGATTTTTTGACCTTTTCTAGGAATTGACGTCTTGAATATAATTTCTCCATAAAACTGAGACATTATATATAACTTACTTATATAAGTCAAGAATAAGATGTTGGTTTGAATGTTTATTATGATTTAAAGAAGAACTCATTTTACTGTGTTATAATTTAAGTATGGATGAGTCCACTATTTTTTTAAATTCTTCTGTGCCTAAAAATGAAGGTAAAAACGGTGATTCTTTGATTCCTGTATCGAAATTTTCTCCGTTTATCAATAAATTTCTTGAAGAACGGGAAAAAGTATTAAAAATCTTTCATCAAGGCGGAGATACTATCAGGGTCAGTGAAATTTTAGGTTCAATAGCTCATTTATACGAACGAATCAGAAATGTAGTTGAATATAAAGGTGAACATGTTTTGCGCAGAAATGCTATTGAGAGAATTTTAAGAAGATTACTTTGGGAACATGCAGGACGGGATACGCAAAAAATTGCTCAGGTTTTACTTCGGGAATTGATTTGGGCTAGATATTTGCCTAATGATGAAGTGCCAAGGAGTAAAGGGCAAAATATCGCCAAAATTATTGATAAATATTTATACTTTTTAGACAGATTGGCCAATAAAAATTCGGGAAGTGCTTTATCTAAACACCGTAGTTGGATTTGGGGAATTGCCTCATGTGAAATTGAAGAAGCAGTTGATCCATCAAACCGTGACGCATACATCAATCTCATGTATAGTTGGTTTACAACATATTACAGATGGAAAGATGCCAAAGTTACAGACAATGATAAAGAAATTCAAATATATCTAGCCATACACCGTGCTTTGGCAAAGTCAGATGATGAAATAATGCGCTATCATTTGCTAATCAAAATTTATCCTAACTGGGTATCAGCAGATAAGACAGTAGTTGATGACGTAGTAGGTAAATTTTATTCCATTCACGAGGCGATTGAAAAATATCTGCATTATCCTGATAGATTTAAGTTATATAGAATTGTTCAGCGTCAGATAGCTCCTTTTGAAATATTTAAAACTTTAGTCAGTCAAGAAAAAAATCAAATCAGAAAAACTATTGATGATCAAATTCAATTTGAATTAAAGATTCATGAAATATGCAGGGTAAAATATTCTCAAATTAAGCAAAAAATAAATCGGGGAATTTTAAGAAGCATTATTTATATATTTATTACCAAAGTAGCACTGGCGCTGCTAATTGAAATTCCATACGAAATCTATAAATTCGGTCATTTAAATTATATTCCCATCGGCATAAATATCATTGTTCCTCCAACCATGATGTGGTTAGTTGGTTTAACCATCCGTCCGCCAACAGAAAGCAACACTCTAAGAATTTTAACAAAATTAAATTCTGTGGTTTATTTTAATCCAAACCCTTCAATTACTGATTTTTCACTAATTCATATAAAACAGGAATCATTATTAACTAATATTTTTGCCCTGATATATCTACTGTTATTTATTTTAGTCTTTGGAGGTTTAACTTATTTGCTTATGTTAGCTCATTTTGACATCGTAGGAGTAGTGATCTTTTTTGCATTCTTATCTTTAGTTTTATTATTCGGTTTCCGGGTAAGATACACATCATCTGAATTGAAAATTACTTCTGATAAAGAAAGTTTTATTGGCTATATTTTTAATAATTTAACCATGCCTCTTTTAAGTACCGGAGTTTATTTGTCCAAAGGTTTGGCAAAAATAAATTTTATTTCAGTTATTTTAGATTTTTTAATCGAAGCGCCTTTAAAAACCATTATTCAGGTGATTGAAGAATGGACCTCTTTTATGAGAGAAAAACGCGAAGAAGTAGTTGAACTTCCAGAACAATAACTTACAAGATTCTTGATTATAGATTCTAGATTCCTGATTGATTATGTACGCCCGAGAGGAGTTGAACCTCTAACCTCATCGTCCGAAGCGATGCGCTCTATCCAGTTGAGCTACGGGCGCGATAACCAATTTTCAATTATAAATTTTCAATTTTTATTCAATTTTAAATGGTTAAATTTTAAAAAATTAAAACATTGATTTGTCATTTGAAATTCGTCATTAATCATTAATTTTTATAATCATTATTCGTTATTCAGTTTTACGTTTGAGTTGGTACCAGCTTGCTTTTGTTTTACCCAATTTAATTAAAATATCTTTATCTACCAAATTATGCAATAGAGATTGGGCTTGTTGTCTTGATACCTGCAAATGTTTGACAACATCAGAGGTTTTTACCTGTTTAAGTTCCAGAACAATTTGCAAAACATCTTCTTCCCTGTGTGATACCAATACCCGCTTGTCCCCCTTAATTGCTTCGATCCTTCTTTCTGTGACATCCTTGATTCTCTCTAAAGCAGCTTTAAGAGAAAATGATATGCCTTCAAGAAAATATTCCAGCCATTCAGTTTTGGATCCAGTATCTGCTGTGTGTAATTTATCACTGTATTCTAATCTGTCAATATCATAATAATCATCCAAAATAAAATATTTGGTGACTTCATAACCGTGCAAAAGCAAATAATAAGCAGTTAGTAATCGGGTGACTCTACCATTGCCGTCAGTAAAAGGATGGATATAAGCTACCTGATGATGTAAAATGCCTGCCTGAATGAAAGGATTGAGATCAGAAGGTTGATTTATGTAATTAAAAAGTTCCTCCAAGGAGGCTCTGATTAAAGGAGCCTTATGAAATGGCGGGTCATGCTTAACTACCAGTCCTATAGCCCCACGATGCCCTACAATGACCTTCTGATTGCGGAATAACCCAGGTTGTTTGGCATCTATTCTGTGCATTACCAACCGGTGTAGATCCAATGCTAACTTAATACTTAAAGATTTATGCTTTTTAACCTCAACAGAGATATGATTTAGAGCTTGGAAGTAGTTTTTGACCTCCAGTTCTGATTTGTTGGTAGGAATTGCGTCTCCTAACAAAATATTAGTCACTTCTCTTTGAGACAAGGGGTTGCCTTCAATGCTGGTTGAATAATGCGTGGCTAGAATCTGGTTTTCTTCGCTTAATTTAAGGCTAAGCGATGGAATCAGTTTTTCCGAGATCAATTGACCATAAAGCCTTTCGATAAGAGTTAAATGATTTATGAGGGAATTGGTGTAAGTAAATTGAGGTTTAAACATGTATTGATTATATCAATTGTCAACCTTTTTGTCAAGTTAATTGTAATTAAATAGATGTATACCCGGATCTGAGTTGTTTTCTTAATTGTAAAAATGAATTTTTGGCAATATGAAAAATTGTTATCAATTCCTGCAATTCAGGATTTTTTATCGCTGCGCGAATCAGTTCTTGATGGGTTCTAGCAGTAAAATCTTTTTTTACGTGATTCCAGGTAAAATTTCCATCTATATCGGAAAAAGGTATTGATCTGACGCTTTCAAAAACCTGATGCAAATAATCCTCTGATAATGTAGTTTTAGATTTTATTTCTAATACTCTTTCTCTATATTCTGAATTAAATAATTTTAATAAATTAGGGTGTATTAATCGCCCATAATCGAATTCTGTTTTAAAAACCAGATAAAAAAGCAAGCCTAATTGCTCTAACCTTTCTGATTCTGAAAAATATTGGTTTGTTGCACTATTTTCTTTATTTGATTTAGACATATTTAATTTATGATCTGTAGAAACTGCAATTATACAGTATTTGATGGATTTTTGAAGTTAAACTGTGAATTATCTTCAATAGTTAAAACAAATTTAAAAAAAATAAAGTCAAACACAGATGTTTAATAAACATGTTTACACTGGTTACGATAATCATTTAATGTTCAAAGAATATCGGGAGAAGTGTGAGCCTTATGTAACAGATCTCGAACGCTATATGGCTAGATTTTATCATACATTTAGTAAATGGGTTTCATTGCTTGTATATGAATC
>CAYLWN010000051.1:0-5016 GCA_964387625.1 uncultured Gammaproteobacteria bacterium | reverse complement strand
CACCTAAACCGCAGAAGAAAAAGCCGGTTAAAATCGTCCAACATCAGCCTCAAGTTGAGATGCCGGACGTGTCACAAATCATACAAACTGCCAAAATGCAGGGTGAAGTACAAGCCAGACAAATCATTTTTGAAGCTAAAGACGAAGCATTAAAAATCCGTCACGAAGCGCAAACAGAAATATTGCATAAAGAAGAAGCAGTTGAAAGAAAAACCGGTGCGTTAGATGAACGCGAAAGAATAGTTCGCGAACTGGAAATGCAAATTCAATCTAAATTAAAAGAAATTGACGAAATTAAACTTGAACAAATCAAAAAACTGGAACGGGCCGCCAACCTTACCCGTGATGAAGCAAAAAATCTGATTTTGAAAGCAGTTGAAGATAATTTAACTGAAGAAATTGCCAAAAGAATCAGACAAGCAGAGGATACCGCCAAAGAAGAATCAGCTAAAAAAGCCAAAATGATCATTGTTGATGCCATGAGGCATGGTGCAATAGATTATGTGCCTGAATTTACAGTTTCTACAGTCAAATTACCTGATGAAGACGTTAAGGGAAGAATTATTGGTAAAGAAGGTAGAAATATCCGTTCATTTGAGCAGGCAACAGGAGTTGATGTAGATTTGGATGAAGAAGGGGTGATAAAACTTTCCTCATTTGATGCAGTCCGCCGGGAAATTGCCAGAGTTTCGCTTGAGAGACTTATCAAAGATGGCAGAATTCAACCTATCAGAATTGAAGAATTAGTTGAGCAAACACGTAAAGATTTGGAAAAAATCATGTTTGAAGAAGGTGAAAAATTATGCCATACAGTTGGTGTATATAATTTACCTTTACCACTTATTCAACTTTTAGGTAGATTTAAATACCGATTTTCATATGGGCAAAATATGATTGCTCATACTTTGGAAGAAACCAAAATTGGTATTGCTTTAGCCCGTGAAGTTGGAGCTGATATAAATATTGTACGCTTAGGTTGTTTGCTTCATGATATTGGAAAAGTCATCAATGATCAGGAAGGCACGCATATTGAGTTGGGTGTTGAGCTTTTGAAAAAATACATGATGCCCGCCGCTGTGATTGCCTGTGTAGCAGAACATCATGAAGATAAACCTTTTTCATCAATTGAATCAACACTGGTATATGTTTCAGATGCCATATCAGGAAGTAGGCCTGGTGCCAGATATGAAGACATAGAAGCCTATATCAAAAGATTAACTTCTTTGGAAGAAATTGCTAAACAGCATAAAGGCGTAAAAGAATCATATGCATTTCAAGCCGGACGGGAAATGCGGGTGATTGTAGACCCAGAAAAAATAGATGATGCACAAGCAACAATTATTGCTCATAAAATAAAAGAAGAAATTGAGAAAAAATTGACATATCCGGGACAAATAAGAGTTACAGTAATTAGAGAATTAAGAGCTGTAGATATAGCAAAGTAAAAAGCTAATTTTTAATTTGAAATTTTAAATTTTTAATTAATGTTTTAATTTTAAATGTTAAATAATTTTATATTTCATTTCAAATTTTAAATTATAAATTTTAAATTAGTAATATATCTTACTATAGCAACATAATTATCTATAGTAATTTACTTTAGCTTGTCTTCACAATAAAATATAATCTCATAGTAAAGATCTGCTTGACATAGCAGCAAAAAAAAATTATCTTGATTGTAGAATCGCGTTGTCTCCTTCTAAATAAATTTTCCTGCTCAAAATATATTGTTGTGACGACCGTGAAAAAAAATAACATAAGTCATCCTGAACTCCTGCTTGCGCAGGCAAGTGTTTCAGGATTTCAAATCAAAAAAATTAAAATTGAATATCCTCCTGATCTTGCCATTCGCCTTACCTACTATTCGTAGCGCGGCTCATGGAGCGATCTTTGGAGGACGTAAGAAACTGTAAATTCGTTTATTAACTCATTAACAGTTTCTAACGAAGGGGGTGAATGATATTTATGACAAAAGCTGATTTGGTTGAAATGGTAGCAAAAAAAGTTAATCTGACCAATAAAGCCGCTAAAGAATCGGTCGCAGCAGTTTTCAAAGCTATTGAAGACGCATTAAAAAAAGGTGAAAAAGTAGTTGTGACTGGATTTGGTACTTTTATGGTAAGAAGTAGAGCAGCGAGAACTGGTAGAAATCCACAAACAGGAGCAACAATCAATATTCCGGCACGGAAAACTCCAGGATTTACTGCTGGTAAAGCTTTGAAAAAAGCAGTTCGTTAAATGACTTCTAAAATTAAAGGAAAGATACCGAAAAGTTATATACTTAAGCGGTTCTTTCCTTGTTTATACCGATTGTATTTGAAAAATACATCGTGTATATACTCGATCATCCTATTTAAGCAAGATTTTATTATAAAAAATCTTGCTAATTCAAAGAAAATCGGTATATTTATGGTGTTATAATGACATTTATGAAATACAAAGCTATTTTTCTAGATTTGGATGGAACTACTGTTAAACATGCGTTAGAAACTTTACCCGCACCAAGAGTTACCCAAGCAATAAATGCTGCTAAAAAGAAAATTCATGTATGTCTTGCTACAGGCAGATCTTATTTAGAAGTTGAAAAAATATTTAATCATCTGGATTTGTCAGGTCCTTGCGTAGTTGCAAATGGCATCCAAATTTATGACCCAATTACAAAGAAGGTTATTAAAGAAACTCCTTTAGATAAATCATTATTACCCGTGATTAATAAAGTTTTTAAAAAATATAAATTACAAAGTTATGTTTTTGATGGAACTTTAGAATCTATGTATGAAAATAAAGCAAATCCTCCAAAAATTTTAAGTATATTTTCAGATACTCATCTGCCTAAAGAAATAATTGATCAAGTAGAAAATGAACTTAAACAGTTTTCAGAGATAGTAGTTCATAAGCTTATTTCTATCAGAGTTCCCGGGACTTTTATGTTAGAGATATGTGATAAAAATGCTACTAAATTACATGGAATTATAGAAATTGCCAAAATACTCAAAATCCAAACCCATGAAATGATTGGCGTAGGTGATGCTTATAATGATTTTCCGCTCCTGATGGCTTGTGGGTTGAAGATTGCCATGGGAAATGCAGTGCCGGAACTTAAGGCAATTGCTGATTTTATAGCTCCATCAGTTGATGAAGACGGAGTAGCGACAGTTATAGAAAAATTTGTTTTAGGTAAATAATTTTTTATTCCCTGAGCGAGTGGAGCGAGTCGAAAGGTTTTTCAAAGTGAGCCTTCGACAGGCTCAGGCAGTAATTTTAGTATCAATCGTCCTCGAATGTGATCTTCGAAATTTTCATCCTGCTCGTATTATTTGTTATACCCTGTATAATTACATTCATGAAATATCATATAACCACGTTCGGTTGTGCTGCTAATCAGGCTGATAGTGAGCGGATTGCGGGCTGGCTCAAAGCTAAAGGTATGCAACCAGCTTCAACCATAGAACTGGCTGATTATATAGTCATAAACTCCTGTATGGTGCGCGAATCAGCTGAAAACCGGGTGTATGGGCTAGTTAACAACTTGATAAAAGACAGTAAGACAGTAAGACAGTTAAGACAAAAAGATAATAATAAAAAAATCATTTTAACCGGCTGTATGGTTGGTATGGCTGTTAGGGATAAATCAGGAAAGTTTATGCAGAAAGTCCGTGAAACCATGCCTCAAGTTGAACTTATTCCCATTGAAGAAATTGGCTTTGATAACCTGCCTATTAGAGATAATAAAATTCATGCCTGGGTACCAATTTCTAATGGTTGTAACAATTTTTGCACATATTGTGTAGTTCCATTTACCAGAGGCAGAGAAGTATCAAGACCGTATGCAGAAATCATTGATGAAATATCTAAATTAGCTAAAGATGGTTATAGAGAAATCACTTTGATAGGTCAAAATGTAAATTCATATGGAAGTGACCTGATTAGTCATCCTCGCGAAAGCGGGGATCTTAAGATTCCCTTTTTCAAGGGAATGACAAAGGAGAAGATTGTTTCAGTTGCAGAGCAGCTTCGCAATGACAATAAACAACAAATTAAAGTTACTTATGTAAAGCACTTAGGAAGATTAAGGATTCCGACACTTTTTCCTCATCTATTAAATGAAGTGTGTAAAATATCAGGTGTAGAAAAAGTAGACTTTATTTCCTCAAATCCTTGGGATTTTAGCGACGATTTGATAAAAACTATTAAAATGAATACAAAAATTACTCGTCATCTGCATTTACCGTTACAATCAGGTGATGATAAAGTTTTGCAAAGAATGAATCGTTGGTATACAGCCAAGCAATATCTTAATTTAGTAAATAAAATAAAATCCCAAATTCCCAATATGACATTCAGTACGGATATCATTGTGGGATTTCCAGGTGAGACTAATGAGCAATTTGAAAATACCGTCAAATTATGTAATAAAGTAGGTTTTACCAAAGCTTATATTGCAGAGTATTCGGATAGACCAATAACTGCAGCACATAAGACTTTTACAGACGATATTCCCTATATAGAAAAGAAACGTAGATGGAAAATATTAGATGATTTAATAAATCAACAAAACCTAAGATCAGGAAAATATAATGTTGAAAAATACAGAAAAATCAGAAAAAAATAATTTTTCCATACCAGTGATTATATTTCCTGAGCTTGTCGAAGGATAATATTTTTATTATTCTTGTTACTTTCTCTGCATGCTCCAGAGAAAGTAACCAAAGAGAAGGCAAACCCGTGAAGGTTTTCCGGATTTTCTAACTTCAGATAATCAGGTGGAGCCTCGGACCATGGGGCCGTTTCCACACTTTTATCTTTCAGTAAGAAAATCCACGGAAAACACTTCAAGGGTTATTTCATAATTTATATGAATAAAAAGATCTTAATCATCACTGGTCCGACTGCAACGGGGAAAACTGAATTAGCTATAAAATTGGCTAAAAAATTTAATGGGGAAATTGTCAATGCTGATAGCAGGCAGGTATATCAGGGGATGGATATTGGAACAGGGAAAGACATTGAAAATAA
>CAYLWN010000050.1:0-5052 GCA_964387625.1 uncultured Gammaproteobacteria bacterium | reverse complement strand
TTTATGGGTTACGCGGGACATTTATGGGTCCATGGAATAAGTTATGGAACGCGGGAAGCAATCGTCAACCGAGTTTTAAAAGGCGAGGTTGGCGCATTACAAGAAGCAGATGTAAAAATCAATTATTTAGTAATTGATGTAAATAAAAAGATCAATTTCTTAAATCATCCAAATCTAAAACAAGTTTTTACAAATCAGAAGTATTTAATTTATAAAATTATTTAATTCCCCCAAATATAAGCAGCTATTTGATCATTTGGATAATAAATAGTGGTAATTAATTTTTTATCAGTCATCTGCTGATTAATATAAATTGAGTTTGGTTGCCACAATGTTTTATTTATATCTGCTGCAAAATAATATTTACCGATATGCAAATTAGATTTGTCTCTTAAAACCATTTGCGGATCCAATTTCAGATACCACCAATAAGCAATCGCACCGTAATCATCGCTTAAATAAATTGCATTATATTTTTGCCCGTTTGCCAAAATATAATTGGAGATGATTTTTTTATCTACCTGCCAATCAGTATAAGCATTGGGCGCATAATAATTATGATAAATATCTAAAAATTTAAATAAAGAATAAGAAAAGACTGATAAAATTATTACCAATAGTAGATATTTAATAATTCTGTTTTTAAATAACCAAATTAAATTCATCAATCCAACTGCAGAAATGATTTGTATTGGCAATACTGCAAAAATCCCCCTTAAAGCATGAGGATTTAAGGTGGCTAAAGCTGGCGGAATGAAGCTTATAAGCAATAAAACTAACAACAATATTTTTTCTTTGGTTATTTTCCAAAAACACCAAAATAATCCAACCAGTAAAAATATCGCTTGAAATGGATAAACTAAACTCATTCTAAAAGGTGTCAAATGAGCAATAGTTGGATCACCTGAAATAAATAATGTTTTGGGAGATATATTTATCCAATAATTAGATAAGAAAATCTTCCAAGGATCGTAAATATAAGGTTGATAAAAAATACTGACCATTTGAGCTCTGACCATACCTGACGGACTTAAGGCAAATTTTAAAAAAGGGATACAAATAATCAAACCGAATAATATACCAGCAACCCATGCTTTCCAATTGAATTCTCGAAAATAAAATATAAACAATATAAACCCTATAACTGGAACTACAATTCTGGAACTATTATAAGAATATAAAGTAAAAACTAAACTGATGATTGATAAAATTAACCATTTTCCTGAATGTAAGTTTTTAGCTTTGAAAAATAACCACAAACCTAAAACCAGAAAAAATACTGCAGCGCTAGCTTCAAATCCGGAATGGGTAAATTGAAAATGCCAAGGAGAAATAGCCAGTAATAATACACTAAATATGCCTAACCATTCTTTTCTTTTGTCTTTGATAAACATTTCACTAACGAGTAATCCAATAAATAATACTGACAAAGATCCGTAAATAACTGCAGGAAGTCTGACTGATAAATCTGTGGGACCAATGACTAATTGAGTTAAATAAACTGAATAAATATAAACAGGCAACTTCCACTCACCAAATGCTTCAAAAAATAATGGCCATTGTACTCCATGTTCGTCTTTACCGGTTTGGGTCAATGAATAAGCATTATAACCAATTGAAGTTTCATCAATATATAATCCTCCTGGACTCTCAGTTATTTTATAAATTCTGATGGCAAATCCTAAAAGCATTATAGCTATCAGTGATAACCAAATCTTTCTTCTCATATTTTCTATTTTACACAATTTGCGATAAAATCGGTTATTATTATATTTAATAATATGCATCTGGGAAAATCTGCCTTTTATTTTTTGTTAATCATCGTCTCTGTCTTTGGTTTATATTTACGTTTTATTGATTATGCTACTGTCCCTTCAGTTTATGAAACTTCTGATGAACTGCACTACGCTTGGGGCGGAGCAACTCTTTTAAAAACAGGGGTTCCCAAAAGCTGGTCCTGGTTTACGATATATAAAAATGTTGAGCAAATCGACCGGATTGGTATACATTGGGATATCAAATCACCTATAGTTGAAAAACCCCCGTTATACTTTATATTGAGCGGAGCTTCGGTTTTACTGGCGGGCAGTCAAGATCTTTATGAAACAGATTTAAGATTAATTCGGATATTGCCCTTATTTTTAAGCTTCCTGACAATTTTTTTTGTGGGAATTTTAGCAAAAAAAATCTTTAATCCGCAAATTGGACTTATGGCTGCTTTAATTTATGCGACTACACCGTTTATAGTTTTAGCCAACCGGATGTCTTTAACGGAAAATTTCTTAACCCCGACAGTTCTTTTGGCACTTATAATATTGGTATCTGCAAATATTAAAAATTATACTGCGGTTTGGCTGGTTGGACTGCTCTCAGCTATCGCATTGCTAACCAAACAAATTGGGATTTCTCTAGCGATTACAGCCGGAATTTTTTATTTAATAAAAAGAGGTTTTAAAAATGTTTTTATCATTTCAGGATTTGCAGCACTGGCTTCTGTAATTTACTTATTATTTGCCTATTCATATGATGGTAACTTATTCTGGTTATCTCAACAGGTATTCCGCGAAGCTTCTGCTTTAGCTGGTTTACCGGAAGTTTTTGTCAGTATTTTCAGAAATTTAACTATCAGCATCAAAAGCAAACAATTTGTGGATTCAACTGTCCTGGTTGGCTATATTTTATTATTTTCTGCTCCTTTATGGCTGCTTAAATCTTCCTCCAAAGACAAATCTCACAACTATGAACTACTAACTACAAACTCCGAACTATTATTGCTATTTCCTTTTATTTATTTAACTTTATTTGCTTTAGGACAAAGCGGCTCAACTCCATACACATTTTGGGGATGGTATGCATTTCCCTTTTTACCATTTGGGGTAATTTTACTGGCTAAAGTTTTATATGATTTAACTCTTAATTCCAATTTATTTACATCATTAATTTTAGGCATTTCCCTTGGCTCATCTGTAATTCAGTTTATTTTTTTGGCTTTACCTGATGGTTTTCAAAAATATTGGCAATATCCTTTCTTTGCTTTATTGCTAATATTTATTGCTATTTTTATAAAGCCTAATTTTAAGTATCAAAAACTGTTTTTAAGGTTGTTTTTCTGTTTATATTTGATAGTCAATATTTTGACTGTGTTTAACTTAAAAAATATTTATCAGTAATGTGAAAAATAAACTTTTTATAATTATTTTGCTTTTTATTGCCTTATTTGGACTTAGCCTGCGTTTAATTGATTATGATAAATTACCTCCATTTGGAGAAACCCGGGATGAATTTATGTATCCCTGGGCTGGTATGAGTTTGATCCAAACAGGAATTCCCACTTCTTGGGCTGATTTTTATTCTTACAAAACCAAAACTCCGGTTAAATATTGGGGGGTAAATTTTAATCTGGTTTCCCCTTGGAATGAAAAACCACCGCTTTATCCTCTCTTGGTTGGAGGTTGGGCTTTGCTTAATGGCATAACTCAATTTGGAGAGGTTAGATTGTCTCTAATCCGTCAGGTACCTATTTTCCTCAATTTATTATCGATAATTTTCTTAGGACTACTGGCTAAACAAATTTTTGGAAAAAAAGTGGGAATCATATCATCTCTTTTATACGCCACAATCCCTACGATAGTTATGGCTAATAGATTGTCATTGATTGAAAATTTATTAATTCCTTTGTCTTTATTTACATTGTGGTCTTTATATCGATTCAAAGATAAATCTTTCATGCCATATTTAGTAGGTTTGGGATGTGGACTCACATTATTTACTAAAAATACCGGACTTGCTCTACCTCTGGCTATTTTGATTATTTTATTTAATCAAAAACAATGGAAAAATATTTTTATTATTTCTATAATTACCGGCTTTTTTGGAATTATTCATCCTATCATGGGTTATATTTATGATTGGAATTTATATTTGAGTTTAAATAATGAATATTACAATGCCATGAGACTTGGTGTTCCGGAAACCATTGTTTCTTTATTCCGTTTTCCGGTGATTGGCCACAAAGAAGCCATATTTTTAGATGGGGGCATGCTAGCAGGATGGATTTTGTTACTTTCCTCACCTTTTTGGTTGTTTATTAAAAATAGTCATTCCCGTGTAAACGGGAATCTTAAATTCGAGAACAAGATTCCCACTTTCGTGGGAATGACATCTGAATCACTTTTTATCTATCCCTATCTTTTTATTCTACAAATGTGTCTGGTGGTCGGCGGTCAAACTTGGTTTGGCTGGCACTGGTTTCCTGTTTATCCATTTCTGGCAATTATTTTAGCTTTAAGCTTAGTTGAATTATTTAATCAACCTGAAATATTTAAATTTATTTTCTTTTACGTAGTCTTAGCTGCTTCATCAATCCGCTTTATTATGCTGATTACGGATAATCTTGCCTTGGATTGGGGAAAAATTTTGGGAATGATTTTAGCCGTAGCTATAGCATTATGGATAATTCCCTGCCTCGCCGGCAGGCAGGCCAATCTCAAATTAAGAAAAATTGTATTATTTGCTCTGTTTGCAATATTTATTGCAATTAATATTTACACCGTCATCAACCTCAAACTCATCTACCCATCTCTCCCGCAACCTTTCTAGTCACAGAATAATGAATAATGATTAAAGAATAACGAATAAAGCGTTTGCATGATGAAATTTTTCAGTTCTGAACCAAGTGAGGGCCGATGACTTTATTTAACAATGCAATGTTTCATCCCGAACGATTTTCAGAATCTGCTAAAAATTTTATCTGCGAACCCTTTAAATCGGACAAGCAAGAAAGTAGGAAGAAATAAACAATAAATTTATCTTTTCTTTGCTAACACAATTATCGATGTACCAAAAGGTATACTTGTATGTGAAATAATAAATTGTTCCATCCGATTAAATAATTTGGCTATGAAATTTATCATAGGATTATTAATTGAAAAATCCGAACCATAATCTTTTTTGTTAAATAATTTCTTCATCCAACGCGTGATCATTACCGGAATCAGTAAATAACTGAAAAAATAGGAGGACTTAATTGTCTTAAATCTATATCCGTCTAAT
>CAYLWN010000049.1:0-5277 GCA_964387625.1 uncultured Gammaproteobacteria bacterium | reverse complement strand
GCGGCATAAACAAGGTTTGCCAAAAATGAAAACTGGGAAAGAAACAGAGAAGAAATGGTTAGAAAGACCACAAAATGTTTTTGGAGTTTTACCAAGTTTCTCCATATTTTTTTAATACAACCAACCATATTATCATTTAAACATTCTCAGGCGACCAAATCAAATATGGGGCTGCTTTTTTTGATATAAACTTTTGAAAAGATTTTCATCTAATCAGTATTATGAGATTGGGATCTTAGTGATTGTAGAGCGTTTGAAGTTGTAAGCTAGTTAAAAAGCGGAAGCGATTATTCCTCTCCCTTATATATAAGGAATAAGGGGTAAAAGTAAAAAGTAAAAAGGTCTATAAATCGGGCTAATCTCAAAATAATGTTTTCCTACCGGTAAGTAATGATAATGTTGATTTTACGTTACGTTAAGGGATAAGTGCCGGAAAATACCAATTTGTGCATAGATTTAAATATAAGCTACAATAGAATAAGATTTTTTTATACATGAATAAACTTAAATCACTGTTTGTCATTGTTGGGTTTATTTTTTCCTTATTTATATTTGTAAGTCAGGTTAAGGCTTCAGATAGTCCATTACCGGTTGTGATAATTCATCAAATCCGTGGATATGAGACCTGTTGTTTACCCGGAGATTTGCAAATGATTTCCCAAATAAATGAAAATGAAAATTTGAAAGAATTACCTTTGGCTTGGGCAGTAAGATATGACGCTTTAAATAATGAAGAATTGGTAAATACGCTTAAAATTTTACCCAAACAGCAACAATTAGGCATACTATTAGAAATCACGCCTCAGTTAGCCAGCGCGAGCGGTATTACATATAAAGGTAAGACAGATGGAAGTGATTGGTATAATGGGCGAAATGTTTTTTTGATAGGTTATACACCTGAAGCGCGTAAAAAATTAATTGACACCGTATTTCAAAAATTTCATCAGATTTTCGGATTTTATCCCACTCTTACTGTGGGATGGATGACAGATGCAGGTTCGCTTGAGTATTTAAAAAGTACTTATGGAGTCAGAGTTCATGAAATAACCAAAGAACAGTATGAAACAGACAGTTATACGCTTTATGGAGGGATTTTTAATTTGCCTTATTATGCGTCAAAAACACATCCCTTAATTCCAGCCAAAGACACAAGTGATTCATCACAAATTCTGATTTTAAGGCAAACTGTCAGCGATATTATAAAAAATTATGGTTCATCAAAAAGTTTCTATACATCTCAACCTAATGACTATTTAAGTTTAAACACAAATGACGGTTTTAGTTATTTTTCAAATATTATAGATACTGCAAATTCTCAAGAAAATAACAGCAAATTTGCAGTTTTAGGTTTAGAAAATTCGCAGGAATGGGGAAATTACAAACAGGAGTATTTAAAACAACTTACATATTTGTGGGAACTTCAAAAAAACGAAAAAATTAAAATTTATTCCCCTGATACATATTATTTAGAATATTCTGGTAAATACCAGATAAATCCGGTAAGAATTCTTAAAAGCCCGGATTTTCCTCAAAGCGGAGTTTTATGGTTTTTTGGCAAATCTTACAGAGCACGGATTGAAATTATCAGTCATAAGCCGGTTTTAACAGACTTCCGGATTTTTACAAATCAGGAAGACCCATATTTAAATCAAGAAGCTATATATAGCAGGGCATATTGGGTATTGCCATATTTGATCGACAGTTCACAGGAGTTTTATGATAATGATCAAAAAAATGACTTATTTGCAGGAGGTTTTGTGCGGTCAGATGCTGGAGTTACCAGGTTTGGTATTGATTTACTTCAAAGCTCCATAAAATCAGTAAATTTTGATAAAGATACTTTAGTTATAGAAGGAGAATCACAAAGTTTGAAATTAATGCCAGAAATCATTCAAATAGAAAATCAACCACTTGGTCCGGTTTTGAACTGGCCGATAAATTTAAGCAGTAAAGATATTTTGGAAATGAATACTGATCAATATTTTTCATTCCCCAGGCATTTGCGTTTTTTTATGGCACCGCAAAAACAATCGGGAAAAATTGATTTAGGTTGGGAAAACAAGAGTTTAAAAAAAATAATTACTGCCACTTTTTTACAAAATAATAATACTTGGCAAATCATACCCAACGTGAGTCTTACGCAATCAGAAATTGATTCAATGAACGCAATATGGCAACCTGACAAAACTGATTTACCGTTTGACAGATCAGGGTCCACATTCTTTTGGCATAATACGCAAAGTTTAGCCGGAAAAAGTCCGGTAAGACTGTTTATAGATCCGAGAAATAAATTGGGTAGAATAGTTGCTATCAAAAACTTAAACATTACTGTACTTGGAAGTAGTGGGATAAATATAAATGGAAATGAAGAAGCCAATATTTTGATGGAACCGCTTTTAATTGATTTCACAGCATCTATTTCTGCAACAGCTAAAGTATTAATCAACGTTGACGGTAATTTGATAGAACCGAATACTCAAATAAAATTTGTTACCAATTGTCCAAAAGATATCTTTAATTGTTTGCGAAACAAAGAAAATTTAAAGGATTATTTACAAATAATCTATCGCGAAAAATTACAACAGATAAAAACGTATTTAAATAACTTAATTTCTTTTGCAGAAAATTATGTGAAACTAAAGATGTGGGATATATTGCCAAAAATAAATATTCAAAATTTTCTCAAGTTCGGTTGACTGTTTGCATTAAATAATATATATTCGACAATTATCCGTCACATATTATGAAAAATATTTCAGGAGAAACAAAATTTTTTATCGGTATAATTTTAACAACAATAATTATATTAACCGGAGCAGTGATAATTTTTTCCCGTCCTGAAAAACCGGTATCAATGGATATTTTAATTCGAAATGATTCTCAAGCTACCGGATCAGCTCAAGCAAAAGCAACTTTGGTTGAATTTTCTGATTTTGAATGCCCGGCTTGTATTATTGCTTATCCGTTAGTCAAAGAAATTACTTCTAAATATGCTCAAGATTTAAAATTTGTTTACCGTAATTTTCCGCTTGAACAACATCCGCTAGCTATGGGTGCAGCTACCGCTGCCGAGGCGGCTGGTTTACAGGGAAAATTTTGGGAAATGCATGATTTATTATTTCAAAAACAAGGGGACTTAAATGATGAGGTGATAAAACAATTAGCTAAAGATTTGCAATTAGATATGATAAAGTTTGACGCAGATAAAAATTCTCAAAATATTAAACAAAAAATTCAAAATGATACAAATGATGCTCTTAGTTTGAAAATTAACTCTACACCAACATTTTTTCTAAACGGTCAAAGATTGAAATTAGTAAATTTAACAGACCTGGAAGCTGAAATTAAAAAAGTAATTGACAAATAAATTATTTGGATTGATGTTTTAATTGTTTTAAAGCCAGGAAAAATAATATCAGCATAATAATAGTAGATATTACGCACCACATGCAATATCCCTTAATTATATAAGTTTCCAAGAAGGTAAAATAGGAAACTAAGCCAACTCCAAAGCAAGTAAAGCCAAAAATTATTTTATTAATAGTTTTTTCAGATTTTTCCCGAACAGTTTTTAAAAATGACATGAAAGCTATGAAGGCATAACCAACAAGTCCAAATAATGGAAACGGAATACCAAATGGCCAGGCTAATTCATTTTTTCTGACAATTTCACAACCTCCTGAAATACAAACAATAGGTGATTTTGTTAACCAGGTATATGCTACATAAGCCGCTACACACATGCCAATGATAGCCAGTAAAAAAATTATCCGGTTAATTAATTTTGAGCTCATGCAGTTTACTATTTTAGCATAAAAAAATATGTGTTACTATGTAAAAAATGATTCAACGAACTCATGATTTGGCAGCTGTGGTTTTAGTATCTTACAGTTTTATGTCTCAACCGATTGAGACATTGAATTGGGAAACAATATTAGGCATAGGTATAGCTTCGATAATTGGAGCAATGTTGCCAGACATAGACAATGTTGCATCACCTGCCTGGAAACATAAATTATTACCTTGGGAAGGATTATCAACCAGAGAATTTTTAGAAGGGCATAGACATTTGTCTCATTCACTGATTGGAGGAGTTATTTTTACGGTTACCATCGGATTTATTTTAAATTTGATTCATTTACCGCATTTACAGATAAATCCAGTGATCCAAGCTTTCATTTTAGGATTTTTATCACACTTAATAGTTGATTCCTTGACACGTGAAGGAGTTCCGTGGTTATTTCCTATTCCTTGGCATTTAGGATTTCCTCCATTTAAATTTTTACGTATGAAAACAGGCGGATGGATTGAAAAAATGGTAGTATTTCCCTTATTGTTACTCTGTTTAATTTGGATATATGTAGCTTATCAAAATAATTTAATTTTGTTAATAAAAAGTTTTTAATATTTATATGTTTCGTTTTATTGTTCGAGCCTGCCTGCGCAGGCAGGCGTTAGCGAGAACTAAAATATTAAAGCGAAACTCATTAATTTATTCGTTATGTTAATTAATTATTTTTACGGGATATTATTGGGAGCAGTTCAGGGAATAACTGAATTTTTACCAATTTCTTCAACAGGACATTTGATTCTGATTGAAAAATTATTGGGAATTTCTCAAGAAAATTTTGGTTTAACATTTGACGCATTATTACATTTAGGCACTTTGATTTCTTTATTGTGGTTTTTTAAAAAAGATTGGTTAAATATAATTACTACACCTTTCAGATTGAAAGATAAAAAAAATAGTCAGGACCTAAATTTAATCAAGTTATTAATTGTTGCCACAATTCCGGGAGCATTATTTGGTTTGGTATTGGAAAAAAAAGTAGAGACTGTTTTTCGATCGCCATTATTAGTAGGTATATCACTGATAGTATTTTCATTTGTTTTGGTAGTTGTGGAAAAATGGAGTCAGAAAAGTAAAACTATTAAAGACTTGAAAACTAAAGACGCAATACTCACAGGTTTTGCACAAGCTGTTGCATTAATACCCGGAGTATCCCGGTCAGGGATAACGATAGCTGCTGGCATGTGGGAAGGCCTAACCAGAGAACAGGCAGCGAAATTTACTTTTTTAATATCAGCGCCAATTATTGCCGGAGCTGGAGGAAAAAAACTGATTGATGTGATTTTATTATCTTTAAATCGCCAAATGCCGCAAGGCGAATTGGGGTTTTATTTATTAGGCATGTTGTCCGCTGCAGTTTTTGGCTATTTAACGATAAAATATTTTTTAAAATTTATAAGCAGTAATTCACTATACCCTTTTATTTA
>CAYLWN010000048.1:0-5584 GCA_964387625.1 uncultured Gammaproteobacteria bacterium | reverse complement strand
TCAGTATGTACAATTTTGGGAATTTTTACAAGCAATATTTTCTGCTATACTTAAAATTATGAAGATAGGATTTTTGTTGCCTACAATTTTTGCTTCCAAATCTGTTTATCCGGGTAGAATTTTTGCTCCCTTATCCTTGGCAGTTGATACCGTTCAAGGATTACGTAAAAATGGTCACGAGGTGACAGTTTTTTCTGTTCCGGATTTTCCGGCTGGTGAGCCCGTGATAACAGCAAATTTTGAATATTTTAAAAATAACACGCCTATTCATAAGTTAAGAAACGAATTGTTGATTGATCGTAAAGTCAGGACTGATGAAGTTTTAAAACGTAACTTTGAATTGGCTGTGACTTGCAAAGCGTATGAATTTGCGCAAGCGCAAAAAATTGACATTATTCATTCATATCATGATTTTGTTTTTATATCGCATTATTTTCAGGATTTATTTAAAACAAAAACTGTTTATACCATTCACGATCCGTTACCGCCTGAAGGAGTGTTTGAATATCTTGAATATACAAAATTTGCGTCTCATAATTATATTTCCATCAGCAATTTTCAAAGACAATCCAAATTAAAACTAAATTTTGCTGACACCATCTATCATGGAGTGAACTTAAGTGATTTTGAATTTAGCGATAAATCTTCTGATTATTTATTATTTATGGGTAGGCTAGTTCCCGAAAAAGGCTTGCACCATGCAATTGCTACCGCACTTTCCACCAATATGCAACTGGAAATCGGTACCCAATTTCCTGATCACAATCATGAAGATGTTTATTTTACCAGTCAGATAAAACCTTACTTGGATAATCCTTTGATAGGAGAGCCGGGAATGGTAAGTGGCAAAGATAAAGTTTTACTTTATAAACAAGCGCAGGCATTATTATTTCCCATAGGTTGGGAAGAACCATTTGGCATGGTGATGATTGAAGCATTAGCATGCGGAACACCTGTGATTGCGTTTAATAGAGGCAGCGTAGCAGAAGTTATTCAGGACGGAGTGACTGGATTTATTATCGATCCTGACAATAATGACAGATCGGGAAAAGGCAAATGGATTATAAAAAAACAAGGAGTTGAAGGCTTAGTCGAAGCTGTTAAAAGAATTGGAGAAATTGACCGCAACGTTTGTAGAAAATATGTTGAAGATCATTTTACAGTCGATTTAATGGTAAAAAAATATGAAAAAACCTATAAACAAATTCTAAATTCTAAACTCTAAATTCTAAATAAATTCCAAATTCAAAACTCCAAAAATTATTAGGATTTAGAATTTAGGATTTATATTATTATGTTTGTTGTTCATTTATCTTTTGAATGCGCGCCTATTTATAAAACCGGAGGACTGGGGGATGTGGTCGGATCACTACCCAAAGCTTTAAAAAAATTGCATGTTGACAGCCAAATCATGATGCCCGGATATGGCTTTATTATCAAACCTACATTTCTACCCAACAGTCAAATTCCCGTCATATATATAGAGAGTCCGTTTTTTGCACATAAAGAAGCTTTAAAAGAACTGCAAAATCAAGCTCCGGCTTTTGCCCATTTTTGTCTTTTGGCTGTTAAAAAAATTAAAGAAAACCATCAGGCTCCTGACATCATTCATTGCCATGACTGGCATACTGCTTTGGTACCCTTTTTATTAAAAAAATGGCAGGACCCTTTTTTTGCCAAAACCAAAACTATTCTTACCATTCATAATGTAGCTTTTCAAGGTAATTTTTGGACTAAATACTTACATCATGAGGATTTGAAAGAAATCACGGATTTACTTGATCCCAGAAGCAAAAAAATCTCATTTTTGCGGGAAGGAATAAAAACAGCCGATTTTGTGAGTACTGTATCTCCCAATCATGCTAAGGAAATTATGACCGGTAAAATCAGTTTTGGTTTACAAAAGGTAATCAAATCCAAAAAACATCAATTTATGGGCATTTTAAACGGAATAGATGCTGATGTATGGAATCCGGCAACAGACACACATATTTACAAAAAATATTCTCCAAACCAGGCTATAAATGGGAAAATTTATAATAAAATCAAATTACAGTCAGAACTGGGATTATTTAAAGATGAAAATATTCCCATCTTTGGGTTTATATCCAGACTATCTTCGCAAAAGGGAATTGAATTTTTGATTTCACTTTTGGAAATGGCTGCCAAAAAGCGGGTGGAAGTCATAATTTTAGGTAAAGGTATGGCGAAAATGGAAAAATCTTTGCGTGAATTTCAAAGTAGAGTACGGCAGTCATGGGTAAGTGTTAATTTAGCTTTTGATGAGCGCTTGGCTCACAGGATTTATGCTGCTGCTGATTTTTTTCTGATACCCTCACGTTATGAACCCTGCGGATTGACACAAATGATAGCAATGAGATATGGTACGATACCTATAGCTACAAAAACAGGAGGTTTGATGGATTCAATCAGTGATAAACGCACTGGTTTCTTACTGGATGAAACAACTGAGGAAGATTTTATGCAAAAAATCGATGAAGCATTAGCTGTTTTTGGAAATAGCCACAAACGCAAAGAAATGATTGAACGAGTGATGGGGCAAGATTTTTCATGGGATAAAAGTGCCAAAGAATATCTCCACCTTTATAAAGAAATTCTTAAAATTGTTTAAATAATCTAGTTTATTTGTCATTTCGACGAATAAGAGTGAGGAGAAATCTAGCGAAGTGCAATATTGCTACGGCTTTACAGCCTGGATTTCTCAACCAGTTTACGAACTGGTATCGAAATGACATTGATATAATAAGTAAATTATGAAATTTGCAAATATCACTGTTGGCGGAACATTTGATTTATTGCATGATGGACATAAAAAGCTGCTTGATCAAGCTTTTATTATTAGTGAGAAGGTTTGGGTGGGGATTACAAGCGATGAGTTCGTAGTTCGTAGTTCGAAGTTCATAGTAGAAAAATATGATAAGCGTAAGAAAGAATTAGAAAATTATTTAAAATCTCGAGGTTGGATTGATAGAGCAAAAATTATCCCCATTAATGATGTTTATGGTACGACTTTAATTGATAAAAACTTACAGGCTATTGTTGTTTCTCCGGAAACTCTAAAAACCGCAAAAGAAATAAACAATTTACGTAAATTGAAAAATTGGACAGAATTAGAAATTATTACTGTGCCTTGGGTTTTGGGAAAAGATGGTAAATCAATAAATTCAAAAAGAATTAGAAATGGAGAGATTGATAGGCAAGGAAATTTGTATATTTTACCAAAAGAATGGGGAATCCGTTATTTACCGGAAAAATTACGACAGGAATTTAAGAAACCATTAGGAAAACTAATAACTTGTCATCCTGAACTGACAGATAATCGTCATCCTGAACTTGTTTCAGGATCTATTTATAAAAATGAGATGCTGAAATTAATTCAGCATGACAGATGTATTATTGCTGTTGGCGATGCAACAGTAGTTAACTTAATTAAAAAAGGCATTACGCCTGATATTTCCATAATTGATCTAAAAGTTGAACGTAAGCAAAAATATAAAAATATTGCAGAGTTAGGTTTTAGCAACATAAAAGTGCACAAAAACGTGGATAATCCTGCTGGAACAGTATCTTTTACTGTTTTTAAAACATTAAACAGCCTCATCAAGGACGAAGCTAAACCCAGTGTTCTGCAAGTTAACGGAGAAGATGATTTGTTGACGTTGTTAGCGGTATTTTTAGCCCCTTTAGGATATCTTATAGTATATGGGCAGCCTTCCTTTGCTGAAGCTACTGAGGGTAAACACGGCGTGGTTTTGATTGTTGCAACAGAACAAACTAAAAACCAAGCGAGAAAATACTTAGATCAGTTTATAAAATAAATCTACAAAATTTTATTGGATTATTGGATAATTTGATGATTTGATTATTGGATTATTATTTAATCATTTCTCTTCTTGACACTTTGATCAAAATTATTTAATTTAAATATATATGGATAATTCCTGCCCTCATAAACCAGTTCCGGTAATTATTGGTGGTTTTATCGGACTGATAGCTATTTTTTGTATCTGGACTTGGTTAAGTTCTCCATTGGTCGTTACAGTTGCGGGTACAGGTGAAGTCACCATGAACGTTCTCAACACCACGGTTACCTTCACAGTCTTAGGTGATGGATCTGACGCAACAGGTGCAATTGGTAATTTAAAAGCTAAAACTGCTAATTTAAGAAAAATTTTACAGGATACCGGAATTTCTGAATCCAATATTTACGAATCGCAAATTTCTGTTATACCTGCTTCATCCATAGTTGTCGGAGCCCAAGGTTTTCGTTCAAGTATCACTATGGGAGCCAAAAATATATCCACATCCAAGCTCGACAGTTTGATTCCCACGCTTTACGGAAACGGTGCCAGTCTAGTTAATCAACCTGAAATTTCCAGTGAAAATCAGGCTCAACTGGAAAAATCAGCTCTTGATGTGGCAATGAAAGATGCGGAAAAACAAGCTGCCGACATACTCAAAGCCAATCATAAATTTATAAAAAAAGCTGTTGCCATTAATCAAGCCACTTCTCCCACCACATCAGTATCAAATAAATCTGATACTTCTGAAATTGGAAAATCGGGTGTTGGTAAAATTGTCTCCGTTGTTTCAATCAGTTATAAAATGTGGTAATTTATTTGTTTATCCTCAATCTTTAATCATTAAAAATCCTTGATTTGCGGGAAAAGTGATAATTTTAGCAGGTGATAACAATCCGTTCAAAATAGGGTCCGACCCTATAGCCTGTAGCCCTAGCCTGTAATAAATTTATTGAAGAATAGGATAATTACTACTATATGGTGTGATGAGAGGAGGTATCTGATCCTCCGTAATACGGGGATATACGGTATCAAATAAATTCTCAGCCATATCCTGACTGCCCAGTAAATTCGGATGAACATCGTCCAGTAAAAATTGTTGGAGATATTGTTGATCAACTAAACCATTTTCATCATACTTAACCCATTTGTTACGTAGGTCTTCGGTAATCAAAATATGTTTTTCAGAAGCTATAATGTCTAATTGTAGATTATTTTTGGCAATATTGATATCAATTTCAGGATCAATGCTGGGAGGAATTTTATCGCCAACGATGATTACATATGGGTTTATTTGACGGATTTCATCTATCAATGCTGCATAATAATCATGAAAAATTTCAGGATTTTTAATAAATGCGGCATCATTAGTACCCAAATTTATATATACTAAATTAGATTTTGCAATATTTTTTCTGAAATTATTAGAAATAATTACTTTTCCATCAGTAACTTTCCATGGATCTTCTTTTATAAGTTTTTGTAATATGTCGTTAACTTTATAACCGCTGTGGCCTTCCTGAGAAATCAGCTTGTTTTTGCTGAGCATATCACCCAGATAATTTGCAGAAATTCCATTAGCTGCAAAAAGTTCAGCAGTCAATTCCGTAGCAGTGTTATGGCTGAATAGGGAAGTTCCTACAAACATCACATTGGGATTTTCCGGAAAGAATAAATCTTTATCCAGAGTGTCTCCAAAAATCTGTCTTTTATATTTATCATAAGTATAATTAAGTGGTAAAGATGACACAGTTGGAGTTGAA
>CAYLWN010000047.1:0-5787 GCA_964387625.1 uncultured Gammaproteobacteria bacterium | reverse complement strand
TCAATTCCTGGGGACCGGATTTTATCAAACGGTTGATCCCCTATTTACGAAACGGCAAAATGATCCGTGGATCTTTGGTTTTATTTGCGGAGAATATTTTTCAAAATCAAACTTCAAATAACGGACTAATTATTGCTTCTTCAATAGAACTGATAAATTCTGGAATATTAATCCATGATGATATTATCGATAACGATTTATTTCGCCGCGGACAACCTTCCTTTCATCAGCAATACAAATCTTTCGGATTAACAAAACAAGTGACATATCCCAATCAATTTGGTGATGCTCTGGGAATTTGTAGCGGAAGTATTTGCTCTGCCTTATGTTTTGAACTATTAAACATTATTAATGCTACTCCTGAAATTAAACAACAGATAATCAACCTTATTTCCAAAGAAATAGAGAATGTATATTTAGCTGAAATGCAGGATGTATATTTTAGCCTAATAAATACTTCACCAACTGAAACAGAAATTCTGGATTTATACCGTACCAAAACCGGTAGATACACTTGCTCGATGCCGCTTATGTTAGGTGCAATTATAACTTATCAAAATCAGCAAACCTTATCCATTTTAGAAAAATTGGGAGAAAATTTAGGGATTTTATTTCAAATAAAAGATGACGAATTAGGATTGTTTGGCACGCCTGTCACCGGAAAACCAATTGGTACGGATATTTCCCGGGCAAATAAAACTCTTTATTACTATTATTTATTTAAAAATTCCTCTTCTGATGAACTTAAACTATTAAAAGAAATTTTTGGAAAAATTAACGTTACAGCACAAGAAATTGAATACGTGAAAAATTTGACTATCAGCCTCTCAATTGACAAACACATTGCAAAAATTACTCAAAAAATTGAAACAGAAATTCATGATTTGATTTCGAAGTTATCTATTACCCAAACACATAAAAATACCTTACTTGAATTGGTTAATTTTATTCAAAATCGGAATAAATAATATTACATTTGTCATCCTGGAGGAGTGAAACGACGATAGGATCTCATATAAGATTCTATCGCTTCTCCGCCAACTGGCGGATTCGCTCCAGAATGACAAGAAACACTATCTTGCAATTGTTAAAGCCCATACTTTTTCTACCCCATTTTGTTTTAATATTTTTGCTGCTTGCTTTAAAGTCGCACCAGTTGTCCAGACATCGTCGAATAATAAGACGTTAAGACAATAAGACGGTAAGATATCAGATTTAAGATTTAGAGAGAATATTCCTTGAGCGTTAAGAATTCTTTGGATTTTTGCATTAATATCAGCCTGAGGAATACGCTTAACATGACGGATAAGTAAATCCTTGATAGTGGGTATTTTTAATTTTGGAGAAATTATTTGCGCTAGTTTTTCAGTTTGATTAAATCCGCGCCATTTTAACCTATCTTTATGTAGAGGAATCGGGTAAATTTTATAATCATCCAATTGCTGATTCAAATCAGTGATTAATATTTGCGGTATCAAATCAATTAAAGTTAATGCCGTATCATAAACAAATTGATATTTAAGTAATTTAATCGTTTTTTTAATTAACCCTTGATAATAAAAGAAGCTGACGAGCCCATCAATCCCCCATTTTTTTTGGCATTTTGGATGGGTTATTCCGTATATTGCAGGTCTTTCACATTCACTACATCTTTGTTCTCTAAGTTTTACGGTTTTTGCACACCACTTACAAATATAACTACCTACTCTTCCGCAACCTAAGCATTTCCGGGGAAAAAAGAAGTCTAAAAGATTAATCATTAACTTTAATATATTGGATTTTAAGGATTACTTAAAGCTTAGCTTTGCGACAAAGCTAAGCTTTTTTTATTGGATTATTTGATGATTGGTATTTATTGGATTATTAGATAATTAATATGGTGGAGATGGAGGGAGTGACCCTCGTGCGAAATAAACTTTCCAAAAACTTCTACAAGCATAGCCAACTTATTTTTTTACTTTAACCTGTTCCAATTGGCGGGAAAGTTAAAGCTAGACGTATTAAGCTTGACTTAAAATAGAACGTCGAACTATTTTAAATTGCATTCCGACTGTGTTGGCACCTTGTAAATCCCATCGGAAAAAGACTTACAAAATGGCCTTTAATGCTTATGCATTGAGTGCGTAAGCAAAATTGGCTCTAGAGAAATATTCGCGGTTAGCGAATGCTTCCTCTAAATCGCTAAATGAATTTTTAGCATTTGTTTTTTTGACGCGTTTAACGAGGTTGGTCATTCTCGGCTTGCGGTTTTTAAAGAGCTAAATCGGCGATTCGTTACATCCCCGTGAGCGTATTATAGCAAAAATGGCCTATAGAAAGCAAGGTAAATCTGTGTTATTGCGATCCCGAGTCAGACTCAGAAGAAGCAATTCTTCTTTGTTCAATCAGAAGATCGCCACACACTTCTCCAAGTACCGGACGGTACATGGCTTCGGGCTCGCAATGATAAGTTTAATCATTGTGGATGTTTATCTTATCTTTCCTCTAAATTGTCTC
Organism: uncultured Gammaproteobacteria bacterium; assembly: GCA_964387625.1. Classification (GTDB taxonomy): domain Bacteria; phylum Patescibacteriota; class Microgenomatia; order UBA10105; family UBA10105; genus CAYLWN01. The sequence goes on along the minus strand of CAYLWN010000047.1, from coordinate 3,291 downwards.
TCGATATCCCGTATTTCTGCCCGTTTTTTCAAAATTTCCCGTTTTTCGTATTGTTTGCGCCCAATTCCTAATCCTACCTCTACTTTGATAATTCCATGTTTTATATACATAGATAATGGGATCAAAGCAAAATTCCCTCCATCAATCCTATTCTTTAACCCAATAATTTCTTTTTTAGACAGCAATAATTTCCGTGTGCGTCTTGGATCATAACCTTTAATATTTGCAAAACTGTAAGGCTGGATTTGGCTATTGATCAAATATACTTCGCTACCCAAGATTTTTACAAATGCCCCAGTCAACGTTGCCCGTCCTGATTTCACACTTTTCACCTCAGGTCCGGTAAGTTTTACCCCTGCCTCCACAGATTCTTTAATTGTGTAATCAAAATGTGCTTGCTTATTTTCAATCTTCATAGTTAAAATTCTAAACCCTAAACCCTAAACTCTAAAAGTTTTTTAATTTGTTATTTTGAATTTTTTTAGAATTTAGAAATTAGAATTTAGAGTTTATTTTATCTCAATTGAATAGATTTTATCACCAACTAGCAATAAAATTTTACCCAAAGATTCCGAAACCATAAAATCTGTAATTTCATATTTTTCCTTCCAGGCATACTGGGACAGATATGCACCATCTTTGTCTGTTTGGATTATCCTGTTTTGTAATTTATCTAAAATATAGACATTTTTTACGTTATCAGACGTAAAAATTAATAATTTATCTCCTAAACTCTCAGGCAAACCCTGGATTTGCCACAATTCTTTGACTCCTTGGGCAAATTTAAACATTTGCGTTCCACCTGATACCCAAACTGAACCATTAATTGCCAATTTAGTTGCTGATGCTAAATCCACTTGAGTATCTTGCGTTAAATAATTTCTTATTTCTGAAAAACCGGTTTCGGTCCTGATATATTTCCAGATCTGGTTGTTTAAAGTATCCAGTAAATACAAATTTCCTCCATAAAAATACATATTTACAATATTTCCCCATTTCTCATCTTTTAAAATTACCTCTTTCAATTTTCCGTCATTTCCAATCTGATAAATTGAGTCTATTAAAACATAATTTTCCTGGCTAGTTCCGACAGCGCTTATGCTTTGTGACAATTTTTCATCACCGGAAAATATTTTGGCAGATTTTTTGGTAATGTTTAATATATAGATTAAATGGTTTACTTTATCAGTGATCCATAGATTGTCTTCGAAGTTAAACCAGCCAGCAGCATGAGCGCCTTGTTTGACTAGGTTAAAATCAAAAAATATCTCCGGAGTTATGGTAAATTTATTCAAAGCACGTTCATAGCCGTCTATTGCTTTGGTTAAATTATCCTCAATTACTTTTGATTCTTCTTTGGTATGTTTAGTTTGTGCTTCTTGTTTTAAATCAGCTACAGCTTGAGCTAACAACTCTCTAGCACGGATCGGGTTTAAATCAATCAAATTTGTGCCTTCAGAGACTGCATGACTTATCTGATTTAATTTATCGGAAAATTTCGCCTGTGATTGGTTTTGAAAATTTTTATAAATTCCTAAAATTATGGCTACTACCAACGCTATCAATAAAAACCCGAGCAATGCGATTTTTGGTTTATATAAAAGCTTAATTTTTGAAAATATTTTTTGAGGTAATTTGCGGATACTTTTAAATTTGGATAATTTTATGGCTGTGTTTTGATTATTTGAAATTTTCACTAATAATCCTGAAGCAGTAGTGTTTAAATCTTGCCGATGCAAATTCAATAACAAATCTTGGGCTCCATCGTAAATATCTGAGTTTGTCAAAGCAGAAATAAGATATAATTTAGGCAACTTTTTCCACCAGTCACCGGAAAACAATAATAACCGGTCATGATTTTTCAGTTTTCCGAGAATAACGCCTTCTTTTTGCATCAGCCACCCTGATTTTTTATCCCGTTTGATAAATATTGCCCCTTGTCCTAAGACTCCTAATAAAACTTCTTTGTCTAAAAATAATACAATTGTGCAATTTATTTCCGGAAATTTAGAACTTAAATTAAGTAAACCATTTTTAAATTGCCTTAAAGTGAGAGGCAAGTTGGTTTCCCATTCCTGCAGAGCATCTAAAAAACCTTTACCTTGAAGTAAGCTGTTTGATCCAAAACTTGCTACAGTTGCCAAGATATTTTTTGTAATCAGGTTTTGGCACCAAAAATCATGACTTCGTCCATTAATAACAGGAGCAGATTCGAAAGCCGAATAACTCATAGAGTTTTTGTGCGTTATAGTATGATCAAAACCAATAATAATGCGACAACCGAAGCGATGAAGTGAATTATTGCTATCGAGCGTAAAAAGGGTGCAAAAGGAATCTCAACTACATTTGCCATCAGTCTTTCCTGACGCAATACCACAAGTGCAAAAATAATATAAATCAAGTTTAAAATCACAATACATGCTTTAGCAAAACCCCAAGGAAAAAAAGCAGTAATAAAATTTACTAATAAATCAACATTGATCATATGTATTTATTATTTTTTATGTTGTTCCAAAATTTTATTGATCTCTCTGACCACACGATCTGGTTGCGGAATATGTTCAAAATCAAAATTTGGTTCTGTTCCAGCTGTCTGAATATGAATATCTCCGAAATCAAAAAAAGATTCTATTAACCCGCTTTGTTTATAATTTACATCCTGAATTTTCTCAAGTTGGGCAGATGCCAGTTTTTTATACAATAAGCTATACCAATCAATATCTACAATCCGTTTATTGGTGACAATATAAACATTGAAATACCATTGCATAAAATTGGTAAATATGTAACCAAATACACCTAAATACCACAATAAGGGCAATATGACGTAATATCCTGAGGGCAAACCTTTTAAAAACAGTAAATTATTCATAAGCAGTGGTATTACTGTCAAGGGTAATAGAAATAAAATTATTGTAACTGTTATCCATCCTGCATTTACAATCGGATGCTCTCGCATGAAAATCAAGATCTCTTCTTCAGTTTCCTGTGTTTCAAAATGGAAACCATCAGGTTTCACTAAATAGGAGCCTAGCAATTTTTTAAGTGTTGATTCTTTAGGTTTATCTGCTACTGTTTTTGAAGAATTAGTTAAAGCATTAGAAACACCTGTTGCTGGTGTTTGAAGATCATTTGGTTTTTGCGAATATATTTCAGGCATTTTATAATGTCATTCTGAACTGGCTCTGCCGGTGAAGAATCTTCTTCCAACATAGAATTAATTAGAAGATCCTTCAGGCTTTGCCTTCAGGATGACCCTCCGGGTCACTTTCTCTCTATATTATACAACGG
>CAYLWN010000046.1:0-6140 GCA_964387625.1 uncultured Gammaproteobacteria bacterium | reverse complement strand
TTTTGCAAATGTCTTTAACATTAGTTAAGATGGAAATATACCACTTATGTTGGAAGGATTGTTGCATCATAAAAAAGAAATCAAGCAATATTTTCTAGCTTTAGCTATTACAGAAGATAGGATAGACGGTGCTTTGTGGGAAAAAGACGGTCAAGGCAAAGTAAATATCGCTGCTACTGCCTCGGAAAATTATACTGCTTCTGATTGGGAAACTGCTATTATAGCCGCAGATAAAGTTATTTCATCTTTAGAACCAAATGTTCCCGAAGGCGTAGATTTACAAAAATCTGTTTTTGGATTTTTTCCGGAATGGGTAAGTGAAGATAAAATTAAAAGTGAATATCTTAAAAAAATCAAACAATTAACCTCAAGACTGTCTCTGACTCCTTTGGGTTTTGTGGATATTCCTCAAGCAGTATCGATGTATTTAGGATCCAGTGAAGGATCTTCGCAAACTGTGATTTTGATTGGTTTTGAAAGTAAACATTACACCATGTCGTTATTTAAAATTGGAAAATTAATCGGGTCATATGCTTTTAATAGAAGTGAGAATATAGTTTCCGATATTGAAAAAGCCTTAAATAAATTTGCGGATGTGGAAGTATTGCCTTCAAGAATGCTGTTATATGGAACAGCTGTGGATTTAGAAAAAATTAAAGCAGATTTACTTAATTATCCCTGGCAAACAAAAGCGAATTTTCTGCATTTTCCCAAAATTGAAATATTACCTAATGATACTGTAGTTAAAGCCGTAGTTATTGCTTCATCAACAGAAATTGCTTTACCGGTTGAAAAATCAGAAGACATGGTGGAATCAGTTGCTGATAATACTGCTGTGTCAGCGTCAGGAGTATCTGATCAAGGAGAAAGTCAGGAAGTAGCTGATATAGCGCAAGATTTAGGTTTTGTAGGGGAAGAGCCTGTTAAAGACTTAAATATTGAAAATGAAATGACTGAAGTAGAAAAACAGCAAAATGCAAATATTGCTCCTGTTACTATACCTGAAAATAAATTATCTGGCAAAGCCAGATCCAGCTTTGCAGGACAAATACCCAGTATGCCCAAATTTTCATTTCCCAAACTTACATTTACTATAAAACTTCCGGCTTTTAGAAAATCAGGCCTGATTGTTTTAATTATTGGTTTATTGATATTGATGGCAGGTGGAGTTTACGCATTTAATTGGTTTTATCCCCAAGCGAATGTAAAATTATTAGTTACTCCCAAATCTTTGTTAATAAATGAGGATGTAGCACTTGATACAGCATCTTCAACTGTTGATGTTGATAAAAAAATCATCCCTGGCAGTGAAGTGAAACTGGAAGTAACAGGAACGGATAAAATTATCACAACCGGCAAAAAAACCGTCGGTGATAAAGCCCGTGGAGAAGTGACTATTTATAATAAAACTGTTAACCCTAAAACTTTAAAAAAAGGTACCCAAATACAAACCGGAAATCTAAAATTTACACTTGATGAAGATGTATCAATTGCCTCAGCCTCTGAAAATGTCGGATCGTTAAATTATGGCAGTAATAAAATTGCAGTTACCGCAACAGATATTGGCACCTCATCAAATGTAGGTTCAGGGACGGAATTTTCAGTTGCTGATTTGCCCACCGGTTATTATTCAGGCAGAAATGAAAAAGTTTTTACCGGAGGCACCAGCCGTGAAATTTCCGTTGTCGCGCGGGATGATCAGAAAAAATTACGTGAACAATTGCTGCAAAAATTACAACAACAAGCGGGAGATGAAGTTAAGAGTAAACTTGAAAATGGAAAAAAACTGCTTGATGGATCACTGACCACTCAAATTGCCAAAGAAACATATAACAAGGAAATTGGTGAAGAAACTGATTCCTTAAGTTTAGATATGTCAGTTGGAGCCACAGCCTTGACTTATAGTCAAAATGACTTAGACGAATTGTTAAGCAAAATAGTCAGCGCCCAATCTCCCGTAAATTATGATTATCAAAAAGAAAAAACCAAAGTATCTGTAACAGAAACTCTTAAACCAGAAGGAAGTAAACAAATGTTTAAATTACAGATTGAGGCAACATTGGCTCCCAAAGTAGAAATAGGAGATTTGGCAAATACTATAACTGACAAAAATTGTCAGGATGCAATTAGTTTTATCAAAAACAAATTTAATATTGCCGGAGCAGAATGTAGCATTAACCGGTCATTTTTCCTGTTTAAGGACAAATTACCTACCAACCCCAAAAATATCCAGATAGAATTTTCAAACTTATAATTACTACACTTCTTCACTTGCTTTTTGGTTTTTAAATGTGCCATGATGAATATATGAGCGCTTACCGATATGAAAAGCGAATGCCGGTGGTGGTGATACTGCCTTTAATTCCCACAATATTTATCGGATTGGGATTGGCTTTATTGATCTGGGTTGGCTGGCCGATTTTGGCTTTTCAATTTATTTATGGCAATTCAATGATATCGCCTTTAAGCGATGAAATTGTTAAACCTGCCGTAGCCCAGTCTGATTTAACCAAAGCCAGCAACTGGTTTGGTAGTAGTGTCCAAAAAGTGACTGCACCGGTCGATATTTATTCAATTTCAATTCCTAAAATAAATATTAAAAAAGCCTATGTAAAAATTAACAATGATGATTTAAGCAAAAGCTTGATTCATTACAGTGATTCAGAAATTCCGGGAAGGTCGGGTAATGCTGTTATTTTTGGCCATTCAGTATTACCGCAGTTTTTTGATCAAAACAATTATTTAACCATTTTTTCACTATTACCAAACTTAAAAATTAATGACGAAATTTTTGTTAATTTTGACGGCATGAGTTACCGTTATTTAGTAACTAAAAAAACTGTTACTGAACCTGAAGATGTAACAGGCTTAGAACAGCGATATGACGGCGCTTATTTGACCTTAGTTACCTGTGTTCCGCCCGGTACCTATTTTAAAAGATTGTGGGTAACTGCCCGTTTAGTTAACTTTGATCCGGCTGTGAAAAAATAGAGATTAGGGATTGGAAATCAGAGATTAGTGATAATATTTCACTAGACGCTATACGCTAATTTCTAAACGCTAAAACATATGAATTACTTATCCATTGACTATGGTGAAAAACATTTAGGATTGGCAATTTCTCAAGGAAATTTTGCATCAGGATTGGTAACGATTGGAATCAAAGAAATTATCCGACTTGCCAAAATTTGCCAAGATAATGCCATTGACAAAATAATCATTGGTATGCCTGAGGGAAAATTAAAACTAACAGTTAAAAAATTTGGAGCTGATTTAAATAAATTAACGGGTGTAAAAGTTGAATTTTATGATGAAACTCTTTCCAGTTTTAATGCGCAAGCCAATTTACGGTTAACTCAATTTTCGCGTAAGAATAGACAAAACAAAGAACACGAATCAGCAGCAATTGAAATTTTAGAAAGATACCTTGAAAGCGTTAAATGACGAAAATTATAAAAACGCTTGCGGTGTAAATTTTTTTGTTCCGCAACTCGATCGGGATAAAACGTTGAACTTTTAAATAAAGTCATCGGCCCTCCTCGAATGCGAACTGCAAAAATTTCCACACGCAAGCATTTCCGTTTTTTAATTGCAAATATTTAAACATTAATTTAGCATTTGTCATTTGGCATTTTTTTAGTTTTATGTCTTTACCAAGCAAGCATCTGGCTATTGAAGCCATCAAAAAAAAATTAGTTGGTAAACAGCTTACATATAATGAAGTGTTTTCTGTGATGGATGAAATTGCGCATAAAAGATTGGGTCCGGTTTTAACTACTTATTTTGCTGCTGCAGGATTTACCGAAGGATTTTCTGATGACGAGCTTTATTACTTGACTAAATCCATGGTAGAAACCGGAACCAAGCTCAGTTTTTCCGGAATTGTAGCTGACAAACATTCATCAGGTGGAGTAGCCGGAACTAGAACTACGATGATTTTAGTGCCGATAATTGCTGCAGCAGGCATTAAAATTCCCAAAACATCATCCCGCGCTATTACCTCTCCGTCAGGAACAGCAGATACTATGGAAGTGATTGCTCCGGTGACATTTTCTCCAACTCAAATTACTCAAATCGTTGAACATGTTGGAGGATGCATTGTTTGGGGTGGACATTTAGGGATTGCGCCGGCTGATGACATTTTAATTTCAGTTGAAGAACCTTTGTCTTTTGAATCATTTGATAAAGTAATTATTTCTATCATGGCTAAAAAAGTAGCAGTTGGAGCTACTCATGTAATTTTGGATATTCCTTATGGATTAAATCAAAAAATCAAACATTTCAAAGATGCACAAATAATAGAAAAAAAATTCTTAAGATTAGCAAAGAGATTCAAAATGAAAATGATTGTGGATATCAATGAAACCCGTCAGCCAGTAGGGCGGGGAATTGGTCCTGTCTTGGAAGTCCGTGATGTGTTTCAAATATTACAACAGCATCATGACCGGCCTTTGAAATTAGAACAAAAAGCTTTAAGGTTATCTGCAAAATTATTGGATTTATGTTTTACTGATATGAAAGGAGAATTTAAACCCGGTATGGGAGAGACGGTGGCTCAAGATATATTAACATCTGGCAAAGCTTTGCAAAAAATGCGTGAGATTATCAAAGCTCAAGGAGGAGATCCGGCAATAGATTTTCAAAGCTTGCAATTGGCAAAAAATAAATTTGAATATAAATCACCCAGAACCGGCAGGATTACCCATTTAAATAACCGGGAAGCTACAGTGATTGCTAAAATTTTGGGTAGCCCCAATGACAAAAAAGCCGGAATTTATTTGGAAAGAAAAATTGAAGACGAAATTTCCAAAAATGATATACTATGCATACTTTATTCAGGAGATAAGTGGAGACTTAAAGAAGCGGCGGAAACACTTGCCCATTTACCGATATATAAAGTAGAATGATTAGAGAGATAGAGAAGACAATAAGATGTAAGACAGTAAGACAAAATTTCTTAAATCTTATATCTTCCCGTCTTATTGTCTCGAGACTATGTTCAAAAACATGATTTCACCGGTTCAGGCTTGGCTTTTATCTCAAAAAAGATGTGTTGGTTGTGGTACGCCATTAAATTTAGGCACTAAAAAAATCGCCAATAACCAAACAACCATAACCTGTAAATGTTTAAGGGTTTATATTTATGATGAGACTAAAAAGACATATAGAAGAGCGCTATTATCAGAAGTTTAAATCATGAATAAACTTTGGTTAAGGTTAACTGTATTTATATTCTTATTATTGATTTTTTTTGGCGGAAGTTGGTTTTGGTGGAAAGATGCGGTTTCTCCGGCAAATCCCAATGATAAAACTTCTCAAATTTTTGTAGTCAAAAACGGTGAAAGTGCCAGAAGTATTGCTACCCGCTTAAAAAATGCCGGTTTGATAAGGGATCAAATTGGATTTTTTTTGTTAGTCAAAATACAAAAAGCCGATGCAAAATTGCAGGCAGGTGATTTTCGTTTAAATCCGTCAATGAATGCAACGGAAATAGCTTTGGAACTCGCACATGGAACATTAGATATTGAAGTGAGAACGCAGGAAGGTTGGCGTTTGGAAGAGATTGCTTTGAAATTAGCTCAAGATCTGTCAATTCCACAAAGCGAATTTTTGAAAAGTGCCCAAGAAGGATACATGTTTCCGGATACTTATTTAATACCCAAAGATGCAACCAGCGGAGCTGTGATAAAAATATTTACCAATAATTTTGATAAACGGGTAACTCCGGAAATAATTCAAGCTTTTAAAAATCAAAAACTGACTCTCGAAGAAGGAATTATTTTAGCCTCTTTGGTTGAAAGAGAAGGTGTATCTGATACAGATAGACCAATTATTGCCGGTATACTAATTAAAAGAATAGCTAATGATTGGCCGTTGCAGGTAGATGCAACTTTACAATATGCTTTGGGTTATCAATCAGCTGATAAATCCTGGTGGAAGAAAAGTTTGACCCTAGATGATAAAAAAATAAAATCTCCATACAACAGTTATCTACACACCGGACTTCCTCCTTCTCCAATTTGTAATCCGGGATTATCATCAATTAAAGCTTCCGCATATCCGCAATCTTCAGATTATTGGTATTACCTGCATGGAAGTGACGGGGCTGCGCATTTTTCCAAAACCTTGGAAGAACATGA
>CAYLWN010000045.1:0-6282 GCA_964387625.1 uncultured Gammaproteobacteria bacterium | reverse complement strand
AAAATATCAAGTTAAGACATACGTCTGTCCGGGAAATCAATATTTTGATAATTCGTCAGTTTTATTAATAGATCAGAACCCGGATATTTTGATAAGTTTAATAGATGAATTATCTAAATACGGTAATTTTTATCTGTGTGAACTCGAACAAACTATCGCCAATATTGCACATACTTTTATTAAAAAATTAGGCGTCACAAAATCTTCCATATGTGTGTATTTACCCCTAATGCCGGATCCTTGTCGTTATATTAGTACAAGAAACAATAAAGTGATATTAAAAACCCTCAAGGAAGAGCAGGGAAATTTTGAACTTAAAACATTTTCGGGAAATATGAGAGGGCATATGGAAACAATTGCTCAGATAGAATCCGAAAGTCCAAAAAAAGCAGAGGATAAAGACATATTTTCAGACCCTTTACTTAGAGAGTTGTATATAAATCTGGAAAAGATAAATGAAAAAAGTTTTACAATCAACCTGCTTTATTACAAGAATGAGCCTATTTGCTACCGGTACGGATTTATATATGGTAATACTTATCTTGATAGCAACACTGCCTACAAATCCACTCATAGTTATCTTATACCCGGAAAAATAGCAGCCCTTTTCTTATTAGGTGAATTGGTCAAAACGGGGATCGGAAAAATTGATTTTTCCAGGGGGGATAATCGTTTTAAAAGAGAGTTTACTCCTTATTCATACCAACAATATTCAATTTTCTTTTCTTCAAATCCACTCGTTATGATTTGGTGGAAGAGTTTAAAAAGATTAAAAGACGAAATAGAAAAACGTTCCTATCTTTTTGAAAAGATAAGGTTAATCAGACAAATTATAAACAATATAAATTCACTATCCGGCGGTGTAGCCAATGGTATCCAGACAATATTCGCTTCGGGGAAAACAGCGTAGATACAGAATTTATTTTAAGAAATAAATAAATATATTTGGGTAAGAAAAGACATGAAATATCAAATTAATCATAAATCAAGCGTAACAATAGCAAATACTGCATTTAAAGAGAATACAATTTTGTTTCTACATCCCGTAGAAGCTGGTTTTCTTTTTTTAGTAAACTTAATATGTAGATATGAGGTACAAAGGCAAGGATCTGATCTTGCCGTAGTTTAGTAAATCGCAAAAAGCACTAAATTATTAAAATGAGAAGGTTCTTTCTACTATTTATTTTTATTATTTCTTTACTTGTAGTATTTTTGGTAATTAAAGGTCAAAAGGGTACACCTTTATATTTTCAGACGGAAAAGGATATCAGTAATGGGGGGCCTTTTGAACTTTCGAATGGAACTTCCAGATACGCTTTAACTGAGGCAATTGTCGAAGATAAAACGTTTTTTCTAAACGATACACTCGCCAAATTTGCTTCCCCTGATATCGTTGAGTACCGGGGTAAATTCTTATCGATTTTTACCCCCGGAGTTTCATTTGTTGGTGTACCCTTTTATCTTTTGGGTGAGCATTTCGGTATGCCTCAGGTTTTTGCTTATTTTTCAATAACAATATTTCTGATTTTGAACCTGTTTTTAGTCGCACGGCTTGCTTACAAATTGGGGGCAAGTTTTTATGCAAGTATAACTTGTGGTTTAGTATTTATGTTTGCAACCAATGCTTTGACCTATTCCCTAAATTACACTCAACATACGTTAAGTACTACTGTAATTATACTTGGTCTTTTGAATGCGACAGGGAAAAGGACATTTTTAAACAATGTCCTTTTCGGGTTCTTAGCGGGGGTTGGAGCGCTTCTGGATGTACCCAATTTAATTCTATTTTTGCCTGCGGGAATTTATATTCTTTCCAAACACTTCGATTTTAAAGGGTTTGTAGATAACCTTAGAATTTCTGTAAGCATGCGGATTATTGGGCTTTTGATAGGTTTTATACCACTTATTGCTGTTTTTGGCTGGTATAACCAGAAAACCACGGGTTCGTATTTTAAGATTGCCCAGATAATTGGCAGATCTGGATATTTTAAAGATAGTTTACCTGCTAGAAATATGCTGACACCTGCCAGTTCTGAATCAAAATCAAAAGATAACCCAGTGTTTAATCTGCCTTTCAATACAAGGGCTCAGCTTACAGGTTTTTACATTCTTCTTTTAAGCAACGAGCGCTCATGGCTGTTTTACAGTCCGATCCTGCTAGTTGGGATTTGTGGTTTTTGGCTGGTTTACAAAAAAATCGAAAAACAGGCAATGTTAACTGTGATTATAGGCACTTTAGCTTTAAATATAGTAGTGTATTCGATGTTTGGTGACCCTTGGGGTGGTTGGGCTTTTGGCCCGCGGTATCTGATTCCGGGGGCTGCACTTATGGCTTCGGCATTAGGAGTGACCATTGACAGGTTCCGGAAACATTTAATTTTCCTGTCAGTTTTTATTGTTCTTTTGGTTTATAGTACGGTGATCAGTTTAGTCGGAGCACTTACAAGCAGTGCGATTCCACCTAAAATTGAGGCGGTTTATCTTACTCTTTCGATTCCACATACTTATGTTTATAATTTCCAACTCCTGAGCAAGAATTTTACCAGTTCCTTAACCTATAACCTATTTTTTGCAGATCGTTTTTCGGCGGGATTTTATCTAGCAATTTTAGTGGTTCTCATTGCAGTTATGTTTATGGCAGCTTACTTTGCGCTTCTCGTAAATGACGGAAAAGCAGATTAGGATTTTATAAATTTGTTTCAAAGAATAAAATGCATGATTAATTTAGATTTCACTAATTTAATAATACAGTTTTCTTTTAATAAAAAAGATAACCTGGGTAAGCTTCATATTTTTACCGAAAAATATTTTAACCAAGTAGTTATTCTAGTGTTGAGTATTATCTCAATCTTAACCTTTATTTGGTTTTACAATAATAATTTAGGTCTTGCCTATAATGACGCCCGATCCCATCTTGATATAGGAAGAAGAGTAGTAGAAGGTTTAAAGCCCGGACTTGCCCAGATAGGATCCGTTTGGTTACCACTGCAGCATTTTTTGATGATTCCTACGATTTGGAATGATTTTATGTGGCATTCAGGTCTCTCCGGAGCATTAATTTCTATGATTTCATTTGTAGGAACAGGCTATTTAATCTATTTGTATCTTCAAAAAATGGGTGTTGGGATATTTGGAAGATTATTTGGAATATTTGTATTTATCGCAAATATTAATATTTTGTATCTTCAATCAACCGCCATGACCGAGCTTCTGCTAATAGTTTTAATGATGGCCGGAGTCTATGAACTAATGCTATGGCATAACACTGAAGAAATATTTCATTTAATAAAAGCGGCTTTTTGGATATTCTTATCAAGTTTGGTCCGTTACGATGGTTGGTTTCTAATTATATTTGCTTCAGTTTTGATCGTTTTCCATACAAGTAAAAAGAGAATCCATAAAATGAGCGAAGGCAATTTTATCTTTTTTAGTACCTTAGCAGGTTTGGGAATTGGTCTTTGGCTACTGTGGAACTTGTTGATTTTCAAAGACCCTTTGTATTTTGCATTCGGTCCTTTTTCTGCACATACCCAGCAAGCACAAATTGAACAAGCGGGAGAGTTAGCAACAAAAGGTAATCTGATTCTGTCAGTAAGAACTTATCTATATGCCCTAATCTATAATTCAGGCGCGTTAATTGTTCTTTTGGGAACAATTGGTATGGTTGCCTTTTGGTTTGACAAGCGAATTAAAGAAAGCGTCAGGATTGCCAGTAGTGCTCTTTTGGCACCGCTTATTTTTAATATCCTAGCTTTGTTTATGGGCCATTCGGTTCTATTTATTGAAGGCATTACCGGAAAAACATGGTTTAATGCACGATATGGGGTTATGCTTGTCCCGGTATTTGCTATATTTATTGGTTATTTAATTCAAAGGGTTAAACCTTTCCGATATCTGATAATCGGGTTAATATTATTTGTAACATTTTTTTCCTATGGTAATGTGGATGCCGTTACAATAGACGATGCAAAAGTCGGCTCAAGTCAAAAAAATGTCACTGAGGTTAGCGGTTGGCTTAATAAAAATGCAAAGTCCGAAAAAGGATTTGTTTTAATATCTGTTGCATCTCATGATGCAATCATTTTTTCCTCAGGTCTTCCTATGAAAAAATATATTCATGAAGGAACAGGGAAGTATTGGGACGAAGCGACTACAAATCCGGCTCATTGGGCACGCTGGATCATTATGAGAACTTATGATGATAATGATTTAACTTATAGCAATATTAAAAATAATCCGGATTTGTCAAAGTACGATTTAGTTGAAAAATTTCCCTTTTCCGATATTTACCAACTGAAACCGGAGTTTGTGGAAGGTTTGGTTACCGAGCCGATTCTGGGAAAGCAGAAATAGCCGGATCTGAGATGTGGAATAAGACAATATTGACGTTTATTCTTTTTGTAATTGTTACTGGTGGCAGCTTATTTCTAGTTGCAACTAAAAGTCGCACGGCGCAATATCCTAATAAAACAAATCGAACCTGGTCAGTAAAATCTATAGATACCATGAAATTTTCTCGTGATCTGGCACAAGAAAAATTAAATGAGCCTTCATTCGATGAAACAATAGATTCACAGGTAAAATCCATAAAAGATACAGGGGCTACACACATTGCGATTGGGACGCCATATGATGAAAAATTTATTCCGTATCTTCGAAGATGGGTAATAGTTGCTCGGAAATACAATCTCAATGTTTGGTTTAGAGGCAATTTTTCCGGCTGGGAAGGCTGGTTTGGTGAAACTAAAAACTTAAGCCGGGTAAAACATATAGACCTTACACAATCCTTTATAAGAAACAACCCTGATCTTTTTGAAGATGGAGATATTTTTACTCCTTGTCCGGAGTGCGAGAATGGCGGGCCAGGAGATCCAAGAAACGATACTAATTTAGACGAATTCAGACAGTTTATGATTGATGAAAATATAATTTCACAGAAAGAAATCAATAATATTGGTAAAAAAGTTGCAACGAACTATGCTTCTATGAATTATGATGTTGCCAATCTGGTAATGGATGAAAAGACTTTAAAAGCAATGAGTAATTTAATTGTTGTAGATCATTATGTTAAAACACCCCAAAAAATTTCTAGTGATATAGACTATTTAATAATTAATAAAAATGCAAAAGTGGTTATAGGGGAGATTGGGTTACCAATTAAAAACATACACCAAAATATGACAGATCAGGACCAAGCTGAATGGCTTAATGAGGCATTGGAACTTTTGTCCCAAAAAGAAAATGTAATTGGTATTAATTATTGGGTTTCACACGGAGGATCCACAGCAATTTTTAACGACAATAATACTCCAAAAGAAGCGGTAGATATATTGCAAAAATACTACAACTTGGTTTTTTATCAATAATTAAGAAGTTTTTGCATTTGAGCTGTTGAGTATAAATTAAAATAAAAAAATAATTGAGAGAGAAAGTAGAGTAATATATAATTAATCCAATGAAAGGCATTGTTTTAGCAGGCGGTTTGGGGACAAGGCTTTATCCCCTGACGCACGCAACCAATAAGCATTTGCTTCCGGTTTTTGATAAACCGATGGTTTTTTATCCGATCCAGACTCTGGTAAATGCCGGTATTCGCGATATTCTGGTCGTTGTCGGCGGACCCCATGCAGGTGATTTTATCAGGGTTTTACAAAACGGCAAAGAATTTGGTATTGACCACTTGGAGTATGCTTATCAAACTTCAGGAAACGGCGGCATTGCCGATGCTCTGCGGTTGGCAGAGGATTTCTCCGACCACGAGCCGATAACGGTAATTTTGGGAGATAATTGTACGGATGCCGATATTTCAAAAGAGGTCAAAAGTTTTAAGGACGGAGCCTTAATTTTCCTGAAAGAAGTTCATGATCCGCACCGCTTTGGAATTGCAGAGATTGACCCCAAAGACAAAACAAAAGTTATTACGATTGTCGAAAAACCCAAAAAACCTAAATCCAATCTTGCGGTTACGGGGCTTTATATTTACGATTCTCACGTTTTTCACCATATTTCCCAAATCAAACCATCTGTTAGGGGACAGTTGGAAATTACCGACATTAACAACATATATATCAAGGAAGGCAGTCTTAGGTGGGCGAATTTAAGCGGTTACTGGTCGGATGCAGGTACATTTATGAGTCTTTATAAAACAAACGTATTTTGGGCTAGAAAAACAGCCGGAAAAAGGCTTCAGGAAGAGCCGGATTAAATTCTTGATATGCGACTTTTAATTACAGGAGGCGCCGGATTTATCGGTTCGAACTTCATTCATTACTTACTGCAAAA
>CAYLWN010000044.1:0-6471 GCA_964387625.1 uncultured Gammaproteobacteria bacterium | reverse complement strand
GGGTGACTGACGGGACTCGAACCCGCAACATTCGCCTCCACAGGGCGACGCTCTACCATTGAGCTACAGCCACCATTTTTATATATCCATCAGTGATCATTCTATGAATATAGTCTTTTCTTTTTAATTTCTTAATTCTATATTCTATCTGTTTTGCCTCTTTTATGGTTTTGTATTTTTGCAATAATTCTATTTTATATGGACGGTTATTTTTAGTTGATTGAACTCGACCATTATTATGCATCTTTAATCGATTATCAATGTTCGTTGTGCTTCCAATATAATACCGATTATTCTTTAAACTTTTTAAAATATATACGTAACCTTCCATATTGCTACTCCGACGTAAAGTCGGAGTCCGCACATCCGACACGATTGTCGGAGCGTCGGACAGCCACCATATATAATCATCTAATCAACTAATTATCCAATTATCCAATATAATAAATAACTAGTATTTATCTTTATTAAGTTTGGCATATTTGTCATTCTGGAGCGGAACGAAGTGGAGCGATAGAATCTAAATATATTATAGATCCTATCGTCGTTTCACTCCTCCAGGATGACTAAATAAGATTAAAAGTATAAACTTCTATGTAAATTATACTATACCGACACCATTTAGAAATGTATCGTGTATGTACTCGATCATCTTAATTATAACAAGTTTTTATTCAAAAAAATAAAAAAACTTGCAAATTTAAAAGATGATCGGTATAAAATTAAAAGCCCAAGAGAAGCCGGAATGAAGAAATTGGCCTTTTTATAAGTAAAATCAGATCACCAATAGTAAATTTTCCGTCATTCGATGGATCAAACGGTAACAGCTTATTAAATGTCACAGCAGTTTTAGTTTCACTTATTACAACAATACTTTGTCTAGGCAAATAGTTTGTTTTTATAAGAACAACTCTGTATTTTTTTCCCGGTACTACATTGTATAAACCGGTAATTTCAGCCAATCCTTTTGTAAAAGTTACAAAATTCTTTTCTACAACCAGTTTTTGATTTTCATCATAAATTAGTAATTTAAAATCATTTCCTTGGGCTAATTTATTAAACCATTCATAAGAGTTTAGCATTAACTCCGGTGGGGGAATGATATATAAATTGTTTTCCAGTTTATCAATAATTTTATCGTCTTTAAGCAATAAGATTTGATAATTATATTTACCTGAAGAATCAGGAGATTCAATATTTATTTTTACTCTGGTTCTTTGAAAAGGTGATGTTTTTTCAATTTTAGAAATATCAATTTTGAAATTTTTAGGCAAACCTGTAATTTCTACTTTCCAACCATCGTCTCCATCAATTACAGCCTGACCTTTGTTTTCAATATCAATTTCAAACGCATACTGAGAATGTTTGACCAGTTTTTCAGGCAAAAATGGATTTACAAAATTAGCATTTATCAATTGTTTAGGTTTTCCTGCGTTTTTTGAAATTTGATTAATTGCCTCATAAGCAGGATAAAACTGATTAGTGTCCAGCATTTTAAACGAAAAGTGATCAAACGGATAATCCTGATAATTTAACAAAAATGGCGAAACTGCTACAATTTGATTGTCAGTCCAAACACTCGTAAAAGCTGTAATATAATTATTTGCAGCAATTTGAGGAGAAGGGAGATTGCGGTCTATCTGACGACCCATACTATGTTTCCAACCGGTTTCCGTAATAAAAACGGGCAGCTGCTTAGTCAATCCATAATTTTGTAAAATTTGTTTTTCCCATAAATATGTTTTCACAGTTCCTCTACCAATTGATGAGGGATTTCCCACAAAACCGGGATTTGGATAAGAATGGGAAGACCAGCCATCAATATAATTTAACCAGTTTTTATCTGTGTCAAACATTTTTTCTAAATAAACTGTTTCATCCATTGTGTCCTGAGAATTGGGTGCGGAAGCATCAAGTCCTGCCTGAATAATAAAAAAATCCGCTGATTTTGCTTTTAGTTTTTCTGAAAATTCTTTGACAAATGCTACATATTCGGAGGGAGCTAGCTCATTACCCCATTCTTTTGCATGATTAGTTTCATTAAATAAAATAATATATCTGTTTTCTATTACCCAATTGAGAGAATTTAAAAAATCCGCCCAACTGCCGATATCTTCTTTTCTGGGTTTTATCCATGCCGCATTTTCTACACGTGTTGCGAGTCTTACCAGAGGAATCAGATGTAATTCCCGCATTTTATCAAAAATTGTCTGCCATTTTTGGATATTTCTATCATCCTCTCTGATAACTATTGTTACATAACCCCAATCACCACCTGTAGAGTTTACCAATCGACTAGCATCCTGTAAATCATTTTCATCGATCACATGAATTCCAAAACGGTTATTGGGAGTTGTCAGGGGATCATAAATGGCATAAGAATTTTTTACATTAAATAAAATCAATAAAAATATTAGGAAGAGAATAAATTTCTTCATTAACCCATTTTAACAGAAGTATGAAAGGTCTTCGACTCCATTCAGACAATACCTTAAATACTCCCTGAGCGAACAAAGTAAGTCGAAGGTATACTTCCGTTTAATACTGTTTCAATGATATAATTAACTATATTAGTTGCCCCCATAGCTCAACGGATAGAGCATCTCCCTTCTAAGGAGGAGATGAAGGTTCAATTCCTTCTGGGGGTACTTTGTTTATGAAAACTACTTTTGCTTCATTTGCTTTTGGTTGCCGGGTTAACCAAGCTGAAAAAAACCAAATTAATCAACAATTAATTGATAGAGGATTTAAATACTCTCAAAGTAGCCCTGATTTTTACATCATCAATTCATGCGCTGTTACCCAAAAAGCTGAAAGGGAAGTCAGACAATACATTTATCAAATTCGCAAAAAATACCCTCTAACTAAAATCATTGTTACCGGATGTGCTGCAACATTTTGGATGAAAAACAATGATTTAATTAAAGATGTTGATTTATTGATTCCCAATAACGAAAAAGATTTAATACCTGTAAAACTAATTACTTTATCTTTGTCATTGCGAGGAGAAGTTAAAGACGACAACAAAACAATCTTTATAAACAGTGTCATCCTGAACGAAAGTGAAGGATCTTCTCAAAAGAAGATTCTTCGTTCCACTCAGAATGACAAAGATACTTTTCCTGATAAATTTTTAGAATCCGGAAGATTAATTATCAAGATCCAGGATGGGTGTCAAAGATATTGTTCTTATTGTTTAGTTCCATACTTGCGGGGGAAACCAGAATCCAAAACCATTAAAGAAATTCTAACTGAAATAAATCAATATAAAAATATTCAGGAAGTGATTTTATCCGCCATTAATACTGAATATTTCGGAAAAAATAATGAAACTTTAACTCAATTAATAAATGAAATTATTAATAAGACTAAAATACCCAGAATTAGCTTAGGCTCATTACATCCTTGGAGTTTAACAAACGAATTTATCCAATTTTACAAACAAATATTACCCCTAAACAGATTGGTTAATTTTTTTCATATTCCTCTGCAATCCGGGTCAGATAAAATTCTAAAATTAATGAATAGAAAATATACTATTGAGCAATTTCTGATTAAATTAAACCAACTTAAACAAATCAATCCATCTGTTTTTATTTCCACAGATATTATTGTCGGTTTTCCCGGAGAAACTCATGAAGAATTTAACAAAACTTATAATTTTTTAGAAAACGCGCCAATAGATAAATTTCATATATTCAGGTTTTCCATGCGAAAAGGTACTACAGCAGAAATATTGATTAAACATTATGCTGAACCAACTAATGTTGAAAAGAAAATCAGGTCAGAAAAATTACGCAAATTAAGTCAGCAAAAATTTATTAAATTTAATAAATCACAAATAGGGAGATTCGATCAAGCTATAGTAATTAATAAAAATAAAGTTTTGCTATCAAACAATTTACCGGCAAGAGTTTCTAATTTAAAAAGTTTAAAAAAGAGAATAATAAATATTAAAATACAGAAATTCTATGAAAATTTAATTGGAGCTGGGGACGGTACTCAGCTCGAACCTCTTTCCACTTTGGCTGTTCGAGAATTTGCTCCGTCTAATAACTCCTGACCTTATTTTAAAACTTAATTTGTTAAAAATCCGTATGGATATTACTAGTTTTAAGGATTTTCAACCTTGGCCAAAATTCCATTAATAAACTCTGTTTTTCTTCGATAATATTCTCGAACACTTAATCCATCACCATTTTCTTTTAACTGCCGATACTCCTCGAGAGCTTCTGGGTGAAATTTCAAATACGCTTCAAATTTAACTCCATTTTTCCATCCATCATGTTCCTCATTAATCAAAAACACATCAACGTGTTTACCCAACTCTTCCGTTACAAACCTTGCTCTCTCAAGTGGATATAAACTTCTCGGTTCGCCGAACAGTGTTTTTAGTGGATTAATTAACGAATTAAATTTAGCCCCGGGGGTTGGGATATAGACATCAATTTCATCCTGTCCCGATATTCTCAAACTTGTTGCCCCGTGATGTTCAACAAGTGTTCGTGTTCCTAATGAATCTTGAACTTTTTGTTTAACTCTTTGAAATTTTTCCTCTGCAGTAGGATCAAATGGGACAATACTAATTTTATTTACATCAGAAAGATGAGCGATCCATTTTTCTTGTTCTAAAGTTAACATTTTTGTTGTTTTATGTATTTGTCAAGTAACTTTCTGTACGTTTGTAGTGATTTCTGTACATTTGGAGCGGTGGAGCGGATTTGAACCGCCAACCTTCTCCTTGGAAGGGAGACATTCTACCGTTGAACTACCACCGCATAACTAGCTATTATAATGTTAATGTGGATAAAATTCTAGTTTAGAATCACTTGTTCAAAGAAATAAGTATTCGACACTGTCTCCGATTTTGATCTGATATTTTTTGATAATTCCTGTGTTTAGCTCTAAAACCCGGTTTACTGGTTGTTTTGGTCGATATTGCGGTAAATAAGTAGCAGTTATGGGAACTGGTACATTTTCGGTAATATCAACAATTATATTTACATCAATCCAGACGAAATCCAAAGGAAATAACATGTCTTTCATCCAAAAACCATAATCATCTTTAGTGTCAAAAATGAATAACATCCCGCAATTTTCACACAATCTGCTTTTACCTGATAAACCCTGGGCTCTTTTGTCATTTGTATCTGCAATGTCTATTTCAAATAATTGGTTGTTAATTTTTATTTGCGAAACCATAGAAGAGGTTGGTTTAGGTTCTTTAGATATAAAGGGCAAACCATTTTTAGTATAGTAAAAATATACTAAAACACCTCCAATAATAAATAATAGTAAAATAAAAATTTTCTTAAACATATAACTTAAGCATAAAATAATTAAAAATAAATATCAATCACATATAGATTAGTCTGATTTTCGTGGTATAATTTATTTCATTGGTCCAGTGGCGGAACCGGTATACGCGCAGCACTTAAAATGCTGTCTGCCAAAAGCGGGTGAGGGTTCGAGTCCCTCCTGGACCACATTAATTACGAAAGTTAAGTATTAGTCTATAAATTGTCGAAAGCGTTAAATATATTAATGAATAGCTTTCGACTCAAATTAGGAAAAATCGTTGGGAGAAAACCAAAGGTTTTGTCCCAAAACTTGCCGAGATAACCAAGGTGGTCACGGTGTGTGTCTGAAAAACACATTATGCGGGTTCGACTCCTGCTCTCGGCACACATGGAAAATTTACCAATTCGTTTAAAAGAACCTTTAGGGAAATCTCCAAATATAGTATTAATTCATGGAAATTGGGTTTTTGGAAAAGTACCTCAGTGGATAAGTAATTTTAAAAAGGATTTACCGGGTTTATTAGGCGATGTGAATATCTGGGGAGAAAAACTTCCCAGTCCTGTCATTGGAAAAAGCAGTAAATGGTTGCCTGTTCTTGAATCGCTTATTGATGAGAACACTTTTATAGGAGCACATTCCACTGGAACACTAGCAGCTTTTCGGATAGCTGAAAAACATAAAATAAAAGTTTTAGTGGCGGCTTGTCCATATGATACATATAAATTACCGTTACCTTTCCCTGTACCCCAAATAGAAAGAATGGGTGGATGGTTCGATAAAGATTTCAATTGGGCTAAAATATATAATAATATAGAAAAAATTGTCATACTCGCTCCATTGCATGATAAAAGTATTCCCGAGATAGTTGCTCAACGTGTAATTGATCAATTTAAAAATTTAGATGAGCAATATGGTTTAAATAAATTCAAATTTGTTAGACCTGAAGGTGGACATGAAATTGTGGGGAATGTTGCTTTAGCTTTTCAGCAAGAAATTGTAGCGGTGGTAAATAGTCTTAGATGACAAAATTACATTAACGAAGTAAAATAATTGAACGCGGACGTAGTTCAGCGGTAGAACGTCTCCTTGCCAAGGAGAAGGTCACCGGTTCAAATCCGGCCGTCCGCTCATTTTACGCAATAATTTTTGAACAGTCTTGATCAAATCAGT
>CAYLWN010000043.1:0-6589 GCA_964387625.1 uncultured Gammaproteobacteria bacterium | reverse complement strand
ATTATCAATAAATATTCACGTTTTGCTAGTAGACTACAATCATCTATAAATCTAAAAAACTGCATTAATTAAGGTAAAAAGCGAAGAATACAATTAACATAAAATACTTCACTGGTTCATTCAGATTAAGCTCCTATTATATTTTTAGTTACATAACAACTTCCAGAGATTACTGGAAGTTGTTATTTTACGATGATTGATAAAAATGTTTTACCAACCCCGACCCATCATTCCCATACCTCTTCCACCCATTTTTCCAAAACCATCGAATACAAAACTTGTATCAATTCCGTTATCTGTTGCCCAAGTTTTCATATCTGTTCGTTGTTTTTCCATTTCAGTACGTCTTTGATCTGGTGTCAGATTTTGCCAATTGGTCAAATTAGCATTTCTTTCTGCTTGTAACTGTTCATGTTTTGTCAAAATTAACTCCTTTTGTGCTTGAGTAATTTTTCCATCAGTTATAGCTTGATTTAATCTTTCCTCAAATTTGGTTTCCATTTGAGATTGACGTTCTTGTCTATTCTGATCAAAAACCTGTTTCACATCATTTTCATTCAGTCCAAATCTTTGGGATAGTTTTTGAATTATATTTGAAACATTATTTGGTGTGGTTTGAGCATTAGCTTTTGAAATACCCAAAACCGCGCTTCCGATAATTGCTACAGAAATAATACCGATAAATATTTTCTTATTAATATATATCACCTCCTTTTAAATAAAAACTAATTTTATACTAATAGTAAATATACAGTTTTATTCTGAAAATAAGCTTAAAAAAACTCCCGCTTTTGGCGGGAGTTTTTTTGGCAGTAGCCTCTCTCAATTATATTTTTCAATTATTGTGTTGGTTGATTTATTGATGGAGTTCCGTTTGGTATATCTCTTAAAATTGGATTAACTTGGATATTTTCTGCTGTTACACTTCCGTCAGTGTTATTAGTTCCAAAAACTGCAACTTTGGTTCCTACTGTTAAATCAGTTTTTGTAGCAGTATCTGCTTTATTTATTTCAGTTTTATCTGACAGAAGTATGATCTTGCTTGATCCGTCGGTTAATTTTACAGTAATAGATTTGTCATCACTGGCAATAATATCACCATTAACTGGTCTAAAACCCTGACGATTACCGGTATTATTTCCACCTAATCCTGCCCTGACTCCTTGACTGCTTACCTGCCTAAAAGTAGGACCTGGTTTATTTTGCTGATATTTAATACCTGCAAAAAAACCTCCTGCTCCAACTACGACTACTAAAATACCCGTGATCATAACTGATTTATTCATATTATATATCCCTCAATAAATTAATTTTACTAATCTATTCTGATAAACAGCTGAAATATCTAACTAAAAAGTTTTTAACATTCAGTCATTTAAAATTGATTGAAAATTGAAAATTTACTCATAGCGTAACGCTTCAATCGGTTGCATGTTGGCAGCTTTATGGGCTGGATACCAACCAAATAATATACCGATTCCTGCAGAAACAATAAATGCCAATAATACAGATCCGGGTAAAATTACAAAATTAATTTTAATTAAACTAGAAATAATTATTGATGTTGTTATGCCCAAAATAATACCAATAGCACCACCGCTAAAAGTAAGAATAATTGATTCAATTAAAAATTGATTTATAATGGTTTTTCTTTTTGCTCCCAAAGCTTTTCGAAGTCCTATTTCCCGGGTTCTTTCCGTGACAGTAACTAACATAATATTCATAATTCCGATACCTCCAACAAGTAATGAAATTGCAGCAATACCTGATAAAAGTGCTGTAAAAGTTCCAGTTATTGAGGATGCAGAATTTAAGATATCTTGTTGTGACATGATGGAAAAATCAGCTAATGTCGGATCTTTGAGATTGTGTCTTGCCAGTAATAAATAACCCACATCATCTTGTGTTTGTGTCATTACTTGAGCACTTTTAGCTTCCAAAGCAATGGAACTTAAATAATTAACCCCGAACAATTGTTTTTGCGCAGTAGTCAAAGGTACATAAATCATATCATCCTGATTCATAAATCCGCTGCCGCCTTTTGAAACAGTAATACCGATAACGGTAAATGATTTTTTATTGATTCTGATATTTTGACCTATTGGATTTGCACCGTCACCAAATAAATCAGTAGCAACTTGAGGACCAACAACTGCCACATTGGTCATACCATCAACATCCTGTTGTGTTATGAAACTGCCATTATTTATCGTGATTTTATGTACCTCCATATAAGAAGGTGTAGCGCCAATAACTTGAGTATTAGTATTATTTTCACCGGTTGTGATTTGAGTTCTTCGGGAAAGTTCAGGAGATACATTTTTGACTGTGGTAATTGATTGTGAGATTGATATAGCTTTGGCATCATCAAATGTTAAAGTGGTATTGCCTCCTTGAGCTCCCATGACAAATCCTTGTCTTTGTGAACCGGGTTGGACAGTCAATAAATTTGAACCCAGAGATTGGATTTGCGATTGAATAGCTTGTTGACTGCCTTCACCTAATGACATAAGTGCGATGACACTGCCTATACCAATTACAATGCCCAAAATTGCCAGACCTGTTCTGGTTTTGTTTAAAGTAAGAGTTCCAAAACTTTCTAAAATAAGTTCCAAATAATTCATATTTATTTTTTTCCGTTTAATTTGTCATCAAGTATTTTTCCATCTTTGAGATGAATAATTCTTTTGGCATTTTGGGCAATATCCAGCTCATGCGTGATCATGACTATAGTATGGCCCGACTTGTTAAGTTTTTTAAAAATTTCCATAATTTCTTCAGCTTGTACAGAGGCAATGTTTCCAGTAGGTTCATCAGCCAAAAGTATTGCAGGGTTTAGGGATAAAGCTCTGGCTATTGCCACTCTCTGTTGTTGTCCGCCTGATAATTGATTGGATGTATGAAACATCCTATCGGATAAGCCCACCATTTTTAAAAATTTCTTTGCTGTTTCTAATCTTTTAAGTTTTGGAATGTTGGCATATCTTCCCGGCAGCATCACATTTTGCAAAGCTGTAGTTCGGGGAAGCAAATTATATGCTTGAAACACAAAACCGATTTTTTGATTTCTGATATCAGCTAATTCATCATCAGTTAATTTCTCCACGCTTTTACCGTCTAAAATATATTCACCAAAGGTCGGTTGATCTAAACAACCTAAAATATGCATCAGTGTTGATTTGCCTGAACCTGATGGACCCATGATAGCGACAAATTCTCCCTGAGTTATTGTAAAAGATACATCGGAAAGAGCTGCTGTTTCAAGAGCATCGATTTTATAAATTTTTACCAAATGTTTAGCTTGGATGATAGTTTTAGTTGATTTCATAAAAAATATTTAATAATTTTAGCGAGGACCAACTGCACGATTTCCACCAAAACTACCGAATACTGAAGTGCCTTGAGTTGTTTTGGCAGTTGATGAATTGACGGCATTGGTTATTACTTCATCTGTTGCATTAATTCCGGAAATAATCACAGTTTGAGTGCTGTTTGATTCACCTGTTTCAACCGGAGTTTCGCTAACTTTACCATTTTTCATAATTTTTATAATTGATTGACCATTAATTGTTTGTATGGAAGATGTTGGTACCATAATTACGTCATTTAAAACATTGGTAATAATTGTGGCGGTGACAGACATATTAGGTAAAATTTCCGGAACTTCACTATCTAGTCCAATAATTGCCGGATAATTAGTTACTCCACTTGAAATAGCACCGATGGTATCAATACTAATAACTTTACCAGTGTAGGTTTTATCAGGTAGCGCATCCAAAGTAATAGTAGCTTTATTGCCAATTTTTATTTTGGTGACATTTACTTCTGATAAATTAACAGATAATTGTGCCGCAGCATTTGTTTTGATACTGGCAATTTTTTGAGATGTAGCATTGCCTGATGAATTTGATTGAGCTGTCAAAACTGTTTCGGGTTGAAGTGATAAACCTGTAACAGTTCCTGAAATAGGTGCATAAATAATTGGAGATGATTGTTGATAAGATAACCAGGCTGCTGATAAAGCGGTTTGTGCTTGATTAACGACATTTTGTTGAATTTTATATTTTGCTTCAGCTGCCAGCCAATCGTCATTTACTGACATATATTGAGGCAATTGTCGGGTATCGTTTCTGGGTGTTCCGTCAGAATTTTGATAACTGCCACTTTGGGCTGTGTCCATAAAAGATTTCCATTGTGTAAGCATGGTAGATTGGGTTGAAAACATATTAGCTTTGGCAGTATCTAAACTGTTTTGTGCACTTTGATAACTGGACCAACTTTGTGTTGATCTTAATTTTCCCTCAAGATCTAAATCTAATTCGGCAATTTTATCTCCGGAAGCAACTTGTTGATCATTTTGAACAAATACTTCTTTTACTACTCCTGAAGCTTGAGTTGAAACAGTAGCATTATTAGTTGCCGAGACTTGACCTGAAGCAGTGATACTTAAGACGAATGTACCTTTTTCAGCTTGAGCGGTAGTATAAGTAATTGTATTAGTAGTAAATAAAAATTGTTTAATTAATATACCAACTATGATTAAACCCGCCAAAATCACCAAACTTATTGTTTTTTTCTTTATTACAAAATTTTTGATTCTTGAAAAAATTTGTTTCATAGACTTATAGTTTATTAAGATAAACTGAGAAAAAGCTGATAGTTTTTGATATAGTTAAACAGGTTGTTCGGCAGGAAAATTAATAGTAAAAGTTGTGCCAGAATTTATTTTACTCTTAACGGAAATGTTGCCATTGTACTTTTCAACAATTTGTTTGGCAATAGATAAACCTAAACCATAACCTGTAACACGATCTTTATTCCGGGATTTATTGACTCTGTAAAACCTATCAAAAATATTTAGAATATCAGATTCTTCTATGCCAATTCCTTGATCTGCAATACTCACGGATATCTGTTGAGCAGTTTTTTTTGATGTTAAAGTAATAGCAGTTTTATCAGGACTATATTTGATGGCATTATCCAAAAATATCACAAATAATTCCACTAAAGAATCTTTATTTCCATCAATTTTTAAATTGGTTATATTATTTTTTATGACAATGTTTTTATATTTTGCCAATTTGGCAATCATTTTTATCGACTCATCAAATATGGAAAGTAGTGATAAATTTTTCGAAATATTTAAATCGGTATTTTTTTGATATTGGGTAAATTTAATCAAATTGTCTGAAAGATATTGCAAATGATTTACTTCTTCGAGATTACTTAATAATATTTTTTTTAACTGATCAGGTTTTAAATTTTTATCCCGTAAATTTACTTCAATTTCAGTTTTCAAAGAAGTTAACGGCGTACGCAATTCATGAGACGCATCAGAAATAAACCGGTTTTGATCTTTAACCATATTTGCAATAGGCCTAAGTGTTTTTCCAGCCAGTAAATAACCGGCTGCTGTAGAAATGGCCAAAATTGAAAAATTAATCAGTCCTAAAATTAAAAATAATCGGTTTTTTGTTTCTACAACTAATTCCGGATCGATAAATAAATGTTTAGGTTGTAAGTTGGGGATAGGAAACAGATCATAAAATTGGGGTAATTGGCGTTCAATTCTTAACCTTTGCATTCTTTCTACCCGGTCAAGTTCTGAGGTTAAAACTTCATAAATTGCGACGCTAAAAAATATGCTGATGAGCATAATAATTAGCGTATACCAAAATGTTAATTTAATTCTGGCTGATCGAAACATTTAAATTTCTTCTCCTAATTTGTAACCAAATCCTCTTATAGTGTGAATCAAATTAGGGTTTTTTGGAAATGGTTTATCAATTTTATTTCTTAGATATCCAATATACACTTCAATTGTGTTGGGTAAAATATCTGCATCATAATCCCAAACATTCCCAATAATTTGTTCTTTATTTAAAACCGTATTTTTGTGCCTTAATAAATATTCCAGCAATGCAAATTCCTGTCTGGATAATTTAATTTTTTTTCCATTTCTGGTGACATCGTAGGTGATAGTATTGAGCATTAGGTCATTAGTTTTTAATATAATTCCGGAATTATTTTTTGGACGTCTCATCAGTGCTTTTATTCTTGCTAAAAGTTCCACAAATGCAAATGGTTTGACCAAATAATCATCAGCTCCGGAGTTTAAACCTTTGACTTTGTCTTGAGTTTGACCTTTGGCAGTTAACATCAAAATTGGAGTTTGAATGGAATTAGCGCGCATTTTTTGGCAAATTTCAATGCCATCCATATCAGGGAGCATCAGGTCTAATATAATTACATCATAATTTTCTGTTGAAACAAGATCGTATCCGGTGATTCCGTCATAAGCCACATCAACAGCGTAAGATTCCAGTTCCAGCCCTTTTTTTATTGAATTGGCTATTTTATGTTCGTCTTCAATAATCAGGATTTTCATAAGTCTACATTATACTCCAAAACTGAAAAATTGCTGAGAAATTAGAGAAAAATCTAATTGTTTATCGAAGCTAATTCTGTTACTATTTAGGCATGACTGAAGCAGATTTAAGTAAAATTCAAGGACTTACTAGCTCACAAGCAATCATATGAAAAACAGATGGTTATTCTTAATAATTATATTTGTGTTGTTTTTGGTAAT
>CAYLWN010000042.1:0-6803 GCA_964387625.1 uncultured Gammaproteobacteria bacterium | reverse complement strand
CATTGATTTCATCTATTCCGTACTTAATATCCCTTCTTCCAACATTAATACACAACCCCTTTTGGGCTGTGTATTCTTTCTTACCTAAAATCTATTTAAACCGAAGTGTTCCGCTTGTAGGTTGGCCGCTATATTCTCAATATCTAAAATATGTAGTGCTTACTTTTACTCTGTTTGCAATTTTCGCTTTGGCGAGTTCAATAAAAATTAAAGATAAATATAGATTGGTTATTGGTTTATCATTGTCAGCTGTACTATTAGTATATGCATTTTATCCCAAAATGTCCTTTCATTATCTCGTTTGGGAAATGCCACTCGTATTACTTTGGTTCAAAAAGTTTAAAATTTGTGCAATTGTTCTAATAGTCCAAGCTTTTAGCTTAGCATCCTATAAACTGCTCGCAAATCATCTTCAGATGGGTTTATTCGCACCACTTAATCCTGATTACTTTAGTGCTCTACCAACTTTTAATAGTCAAGTAAATCAAATATTTTCTTATACAATTATTAGCAATACAGGGTTCTTTATCTTTTTCTTTATCAACGTATATTTAGCTAGTAAAATTATGTTAGATCTTTTTTTTAAAGAACAGACTAATTAATTATTTAGCGCTGGTAAGAGAAAAAATTATAAAATTGTCATTTTCCATTATTACTGGATAATTGCTATATATGTATTTAGCAAACGTAGCATTTGCTGTAAACTGGCTTTTATTAGCTGTAGCAAAAATTACCGCTCCTTGTCTTCTTAGATCTTCAAGATCTTCTATTGGGTCAATAATCCTTGCGTTTTTTACTCCATAAAAATTAAATAGAGCCTCTACTTCTTTTCTATTGACAGCAAACAGCCAGCCATTTCTGTTTGAATAATAGACTAGAGAAGGCCCGGAATCCATTGAACCGATAATCAGGTCGCTTGGTTTTGTAACACTTCTAATTTTAACGGCGGCAGTAGTAACATAACTAAACCTGTCTATTGGCTTATATGCTCTTTGATAGGTCGGAAATATCATTAACAAAAATATAGTAAAAAATAGAACAGAAATTAAAATGCCCCTTAAGACAACATTAATATAAATAGCTGTCCAGACTTTTTCACCGGCAAACCCAATGAACAAAACTGCAATTGGTAAAAAAGGTAGATGGTAATATTCGTGAGTCATATTATGTTTATTAAAGATAAGAAAATATAAGATGACGCCACCCAGCCAAAAATAAAGAAACTTTTGGTTGGGTTTTAACTTTTGAAAAATTCCAATTACAAAAAGAATAATTCCGATTGGCAAAAGAACTAGGTTGTATTCGAAACCAAAAA
Source organism: uncultured Gammaproteobacteria bacterium (assembly GCA_964387625.1). GTDB lineage: Bacteria > Patescibacteriota > Microgenomatia > UBA10105 > UBA10105 > CAYLWN01. The sequence continues at coordinate 5,488 of CAYLWN010000042.1, read as the reverse complement.
TATTTAAATAATATTTGGGATTCAAAAATACCTCGAAACCGAACCAATTCGATAAAGAGAAAATTCCCGACGTTGGTAGTCCAGATATATTTCTAAAATATGTATATATGAACCAGAAAGTCCCAGGCAAGAGCGAAATAGTTAAGTAAAGATAATTGCGGATTTTAAATGAATCTTTTTTCGATTTTAAAACTAAATAAGATATTGGAATTAATGTAAAAATCACTGCGGGAATTTTTGCTAATATAGAAACAGAGACAAAAACTGCACTTAAATAAAAATAAAACATTTTCTTCCTCTGCCATAATAGAATTGAATAAATACCGGCAAGAGAAAACGTCAGCATCCATTGATCAGGTTGGAAACTACGGCTTATGAGAACTGAAAGAGGGGATATGCTATAAAATAAAGCAGCGATATTTGCGGTAGTTTTAGAGCTAATCTTGAGCGCTATCTTATAGACTAAAATTAAAGATAAAAACCACCCAACGAGTGAAACGTATCTACCGATTACCTCGTGAATACCAAATATTAAATATAAAATAGCAACTAAATAATTGTATCCTGGAAATTCTACCAGGAATGGAGTATACCCTGGTCCAGAATAAGAAACAGTCGGATTCAAAATATTGAAATTATTTCTTAAAAAGTTCCGCGCTATATCTGCAGTTTGGATTTGTCTGGAAGGATAAAATTCTAAAAGGGGAATATTGATCTTGTAAAGACGAATTGATAATCCTAATATAATTATAAATATTAAAAATAAATTAATTTTGTTCATCTATTCATATTATCAATTGAACTTTAAAAATTTGTAAACTAATCTTTCGCTCATGGATTATCCTTTATAATACTTGATTTAAAAATTACGTAAAATTGCATCACAGATCTGCAATTTTATTTAAATTGTGAAAATTCTGGCCGTTGGTAGAGGAATAATGAAATCGCCTCGGAAACCTTTCGCCTTAATCTTAGGCGCCAGATCTTCTGCAATATGCCATGATAAAAGCATTGCATAGTCTGGTTGGTCGCGATATAACTTCTCCTCGTCTAAAACCGGAATTACTGTTCCCGGCACGTACTTGCCGATTTTGTGGGATCCGCCGATTTCCAAAACGCAATCTAACATTCCATCATCAATGCCAACGTAATTTATAAGAGTACTCGCCCTTGATGGTGCGCCTATCCCGTATATTTTCTTTTTGCGTTTTTTTAATTGATTCAAAAGAGCCAAAATAGAAAGTTTAGATGCTGTCACTCTTTCTTGAAACTTCAAAAGGTTAGCTTTGTTTGTCACAAGTGATTTTTCCATAGTCAACATTTTTTTAACAGTCGGCAAAATTTTCTGTTTTCCACGTCCTGCAGCGTATACCCGCATTGATCCCCCGTGTGACGGAATTTTCTTTGCATGAAACACCTCGAGTCCGTGCATTGAAAGTAGGTACTTTAAACTGGCAAGTGAATAGTACCTCATGTGTTCGTGATAAATAGTGTCGTATTGTAGTGTTTTTATGAGTGAATATAAATAATGCGATTCAGATATAAAAACACCGTCTTTTGTCATCAATTTCTTAATATCTTTAATTACCTGATGAATATTCTCCATATGAGCAAAAACATTTGTCGCAGTTATCACTGTTGCCCTGCCGCGACTTTTAATTACTTTATCGACAATTTTATCAGTGAAATAATCAATAATCGTATCGATTCCGTTTTCAACAGCGATATTTCCGATTTCTTCCGGCGTTATACCTAGTACTTTGTGATCATCTCGAAAATTGGATAAGAGGTTACCGTCGTTTGAGCCGATATCGACTATCAAATCACCTCTTTGAAGATTCAATAATTTACTCGATTCAAAATAAAGCTCGGCAAAATTATCCCTCAAAACTTTAGTAGTGCTGCTGGTATAAGGATATTCACTCGGAAATAAAATTTTTGGGTCTACAATACAACCCAATTGCACCAAATTACATTTATTGCAATAAAGCCATTGTGCAGGGTAGCTCGGTTCCTCCGCTGGCCTTTTTCCAATTTTTGGCATCGAGTTAACTGGGGGAAGATAGCCTAAAAAAAGGATAGGGGAAAGTTTTGAGTTACTGCAAGTTTGACAATTATTTACTACTACACTTGTACCTGACCCAAAAGCTAACGGATTTTTTGGCATTAAATAATTAAGGCAGGGGGTTTAAGATGAGCATTTTTATTATACCAATCGGCAGTAATTTGTAAACTGTCATCAAAGTTAAATCTTGGGGAAAATCCCAACTTTTTAATTTTTGAAATATCAGGAAGTCTTCTTGATGTGCCGCCTTTTTGAATTTTCCCCGGTAATATTTTTATTTTTTGTTCGAAGTAATTAGCAATTTCAAGTGCAACATCAGCAATCGTAATTTCTTGGTCTGTACCGATGTTATAAACTTCCAGATGCTTTCCTCGTTTTATTAAAATTTCAAGGCACTTAACGAAATCGTCAATGTACACGAAAGCTCTGGATTCCTTTCCTGTTCCCTGAATAGGGAAGTTAATTACTTTTTGTTTCTTCTGCACCAGTTCCCTCATTCTCATCACAAACTGTGGAATCACATGTTCCCATCCCATTTCCGGCCCAAATACATTATGTGGGCGGAAAATTATTGCCCTTTTGAAATATTTCTTTCCATAATTTGCAATAAAAAGCTCACTTATTATTTTCCCGCCTCCATAAGAGTAACGTGGATTCAACAAATCGGGGACTATCAATGGTACATTCTCCGGAGTTGGTACTATTGGAGGTGTCTGATAAACTTCCGAACTTGAAGCAAAAAATATTTCTTCCACACCATTCCACAAACAGGAATCGATTAAGTTAATAATTCCACGTGTTGACACATCCAGAACAACTTCAGGCATCGAATAAAAAAACTTTGTACCGTTTACAGCTGCAAGATGAATTACACTGTCCACGCCCCTGCATGCTTGATTAACAATTTTCGGATCTCTAATGTCACCGGAAATATATTCAAAATCTTTTGAAATATCTTTTAAGCTTTCTAAATTACCCCTCGAATTGTTATCTAAAACTCTGGTAGAGTAACCATTTCCTACCATCGCTCTTGTAACATTTCTACCTATAAATCCAGTACCGCCAGTTACCAGATACCTTTTCATCATGCCAAATTTTATGTATACTCCATTCGCAGGAATTCCTGTACGTTTTTGCCGAAGGCAAAAATGCAAGGTTCTGGCGTTTGAGAGTTAAAATTATAAAGAAACTCGAAAACGACAGGTCCTTATATTCTAGAGCATATGTCAAAGGTAAAAGCAAAAAATGCCTCAGAAAGACAGAAAATTTTAGTTTACGGTATCACCGGAATGACAGGAGCCCGTGTTTCTGAGCTTTTAAAAAGTCAGTTTAAAATCATTGGGCCACCCCACTTTCAACTAGATTTAACAAACAAAAAAATGGTTCAAAAAAATATCAAGGACGTACAGCCAGACCAAATACTTTATCTGGCTGGTATTACAAAAGTCGATGAAGCAGAGTTAAATCAAAAAAAAACATTTATATTAAACGCGCAAGCTGTTAGATACACTGCTGAGCAGGCTGCTAAGTTCAATATACCTTTCCATTACGTTTCAACAGATGCAGTCTTTGACGGCAGGCTTAAAAAAAGAGCATATAGAGAAAACGATGAGACAAATCCTATTTCCATTTATGGAAAAAGCAAACTCGTCGGTGAAAAAATTACGCTTTCATGCTCCAAAATAAATTCCGTTTTAAGAACAATAATGATTTATTCACCAAATTATCCCCACAAAAAAGATTTTGCAAAATTTGCGTATGAATCACTTAAATATGGTAAACAATTCTCGGGAATTATTGATCAGGTGATTAGTCCTACGTATGTTGACGATTTGGTATACTCAATCGCGAAAATTCTGAAAAAAAGATCAAGAGGCATTTATCATGTTGCCTCGGTAGATTTTACTACGAATTATGAATTTCTTAGAAAAATTGCTAAAGCATTTAAATTGGATGAAAAGCTGATAACCAAAACTACATTCGAAGAGTTTTTCAAAGACAAACCAGCGCCTAGGCAACAATACAGTAGACTTTCAACAGAAAAATTTAGAAAAGAATTTGGAGATAAAATTCTTCACACAATAAATCAAGGCATCAACAATTTTAAGAAGCAAATTATGAAATTAGAAGACCAACCTGTAGATATTTAATCTAAGGAGAATACCTAATAAATACCACCTAATGTACTTTGGAAGCCATTTTAAAAGTTTAAACTTCGATTTCCCCGAAATTCTATCTCGCCAAACAGTTGGAACCTCACAAATCTTAAAACCCAAACAATTCGCTTTCACAACTATCTCCATAGAAAACTCCCATCCTCCGGTTGACTCGATTTTAATGTTTTTCAAAACTTCTTTTCTGTACATCTTAAAACCATTGGCTATATCGGTAGTCGCAATTCCCAAAAGTAGAGGAGTCAAAAGACCAGCAAGTCTCGATAGGCTCGTTTTTAAAATACCTCCACCGATTTTCTTACCACCCTTGGCATATCGTGTTGCACAAACAATATCACAGCCATCAATTATTTTTTGATACATTTTATTTATAGTCTTCGGTCTATCTGACAGGTCGGCTGGCATCACTACAACCAATTCGCCGTGGCACTTTTCTAAACCGGTTTTGATAGCATTAATAAGCCCAGGCCCAATAATATTTTTTACTAATCTTAGGGAACTATATCTTTTTTGGAGTTTTTTAACCGTATCGATGGTATTATCATCATCGAAATCATAAATAATAAGTATCTCGTGGTCAATCTTTACTGCTTCTTCAATCTGTTTTATTTGCTCTTCGATATTTTCGGATTCGTTGTAAACCGGCAGGATAATACTTATTCGAAGAAAAGCTTTGCTTATATCCAAATGTTTATTCGAAGAAAAGCTTTGCTTATTCACTTCCAGCCAAATACTTTCTAAGATAAACAAGATAAATCAAAACGTGGAAAGCAGCTAATAGTGTCAGAAGCAAGATATTTACAGGAAATTCAATAAAACCGCCCCTAACGGGAAATCCTCCATTTAAGACAGGAGCTAGGGCAAAAAAACTCAGCAATAGATACCTTCCTATATTACTCTTACTAGTGTTAATTAGAGCCAAACACAAAGCGGCAAGTACCGCAATAAATAAGTGGTTACTGTGCACACCGGTTCTCAAGATGAAGTAACTCCAACTTACCATCAAGCTCGCCTCGAGCAAACTGCCAATGTCCTTCTTTCTTTTTAAAAAACTTTTCAAGATTGCTATGAATACTAACAGAAAAATCATCGCAGAAATTGATGCGAAAATAAGCATATTATTTTGTATAACCATTGCAGACGTCTCAGGATATAACGGTGTAATGACAGCAAATTGAATAAACCACCAGAAATTTAAAGCGTCTGCTGTTAAAATCCAAGCACCATGGCTGAAAGCTATTTTTAAAGA
>CAYLWN010000041.1:2919-6854 GCA_964387625.1 uncultured Gammaproteobacteria bacterium | reverse complement strand
AGTGCTTCAATGGGGTCAAGTTTTGAGGCACGGATAGCGGGAGTTATTCCAAAAATAATTCCTACAATTGAAGAAAATCCAAAAGACAACATGATGGACCAAGGTGTTACAGATGTTTCTATAAAATTCCCCAAAGCCATAGATCCCAATGCACCTAAGAAAATTCCAATTGCTCCTCCAACCAAACTTAAGATAATTGCTTCTATCAAAAATTGAAACAATATTTCATTTGGTGTAGCTCCGACCGCTTTCCGAAGTCCAATTTCTCTGGTTCTTTCCGTAACTGAAACTAGCATGATATTCATAATTCCAATTCCTCCAACTAAAAGTGATATTGAGGCGATACCTCCCAAGGCAACTGTGATAACGCTTAAAAATTGATTGATGGTATTTAATAATTCTTTTTGTTCCATGACTGTGAATTCATCATCTTTGAGTCGCCTTAACATAGTTTTTTTGGCAATACTGGCTGCATCTGATACTTGGTCTGCGTTAAATGTTTGTACCAAAATCATGTAAGGTTTGCTTTGGTTAAATTGACGGGAAAATGTAGTTAACGGTATAAAAACATGATTATCAATTGACGCTCCTAATCCTCCCCCTCCTTTTGATTCCAACCAGCCGATGACTTCAAACCTGATATTATTTAAAGTCACAAATTTTCCCACAGGATTTACGTCTTTACCAAATAAATCTTCAGCTGGTTTAGAACCCAGTACAATTGCTTTTCTTGCCCGTTCTACATCTGCTTGAGAAATATTTTTGCCTTTTCGAATGGGAAAATTTTGGATAGAAAAATAATTTTCCCAAATTCCCACAGTTTCCGAAGATGTAGTTTCACCTTTATAAGTTAATAATCCATTAGTGGCTGATGCAGGAGTTACTTCTTTAATAATACCAGCGCCATTGCGTAAAATATCTCCCACATCTGAAAGCTCAAATTTGCTGATGGATAACATTTGTTGACCCGGATTACCGCTTTTTAAATCTATTTTTCCCGGCATGATATACACAGTATTTGATCCCAATGCTGCAAATTGTTGAGTTACAAACGATTGCAGTCCTGATCCGATTGAGACTAACAAAATCACTGATGCTACACCAATAATAATTCCCAACATAGTAAGAAGCGACCTGATTTTATTGGTTTTAATTGCAGTTAACGATAATTTTATAAATTCTAAAATAGCCATAAAACACTAATTTATAATTGATAATGTACAATTTATAATTTTAAATTGTTATTTATTATATTGTTCGAGATCAAGCTTTGCTTGGTCGAGAACTTATTCATAATTCCTAATTCTTAAATCTGATTGTCTTACCGTCTTATATCTTACTGTCTTATCTCTACGTTATACAATTCTTCCATCCACCATCTTCACCATCCGTTGGGCGTTTTTGGCAACTTCAAAATCATGAGTTACCATGATGATTGTCCGGCCCTGTTTATGCAAATTTTTCAAAATCTCCATGATTTCTTTGCCTGATTTGCTGTCAAGATTTCCGGTTGGTTCATCTGCCAGCAAAATGCTCGGGTTGGTAACTAGTGCTCTTGCTATGGCAACTCTTTGCTGTTGTCCACCTGAAAGTTGAGAAGGTAAATTAAATAATTTATCTCCTAAACCTACGGCTTCCAATTCTGCTTTTGCCAACTGCCTGCGTTTACCAGCAGGAATTCTGGCATAAATGAGCGGTAATTCAACGTTAGCAATTGCCGGAGTCCGTCTGAGTAAGTTATATTGCTGAAAAACAAAACCAATATTTAAATTTCTGGTTTTTGCCAGTTGTTTTTCATTCATGGTTGATGCATCTGTGCCGTTAATTAAAACTTTTCCCGAAGTTGGTTTATCTAGGCAGCCGATGATATGCATAAGAGTTGATTTGCCGCTCCCGGATGGACCCATGATGGCCACAAATTCTCCTTTTTTAACAGTCATTGACACATCTGAAAGGGCTTTAAATTCAATACCATCCATTTTATAAATTTTGGAAACATGGGAAATTTGGAGCGGATTCTCTTTCATGATTATTGTAAATTTTTGGGTAAATTTTCAAATCCTTTGATCACAACCTGATCACCGGGAGTTACACCATCAAATACTTGAGTTTCGCTAGCGCCTGATAAACCAGTTTTGACTGTGACTTTTTCATACTGCTTTCCGACTTTTTTGATCACATATTTTGCATCACTTGATTCTTTGACAGCATCGTTATTAACTGAAATTGTATCAACTGCTTCATTAGTTTTTATTGTCACATCTCCATTTAATCCGATTCTTAAATCTTTGATATCAGAAAAAGATATTTCTACGGGAAAAACCGTTGCGCCTCCGGCAGAAATTTCTGCAGCAAAAGCAATTTTTGAAACACTTCCGGTAAAAGTTTTATTTGGGAAAGCATCTAAATTTATGGTTGCAGTTTGACCCAATTTCACTTTGCCTACATCTACCTCATCCACGTTAGCCGTAAATACTATTGTTTGCGGATCGACAACTGTGAATGTTGATGCCGCAGTTACATTTACTCCGGCAATCGGGTCATCTATATGCGTGATAATTCCTGAAATCGGAGTAGTTAGTGTGGCCCATTTCAAAGCAATAGTTTCTAATTCCACATCAATGATCGCTTTTTCCAAATCCCACTGGTTTTTTTCCAGAATACGTTTAATAGTATCGGTCATTGCAGGATATCTATAAGTATCCAATTTGTCCTGTTCAAAATCATTTCTTTCTTTGGAATAATCACGCAGAGCCTTGATCAAGTTTTTTTCCAGTTCCTGTTTATCAAGAGAGGCGATTGCTTGAAATTGAGTAACAGAATCTCCTTCTTGAACACCTACCCAAGCTAAATTACCAAGGGCTTGAAAATGCAAATCGACAGATGCATTAGCCTTGATTTTTCCTGATGAGGAAACATTTTCAGTAATGGTTTGTTTGGTAACTGCTGTTGTTTCAATTCCGTTTTTAGATTTGGAGGGCGCAAATATTTTTACTAAAATAATTCCAATAACAATTACACCCACGCCAATCAATGCGATTTTTCTTTTTGACATAGATATATTATAAATTAAACATACAGTTAAATAAATACTATTCTAATTACTATAATCGTTAAAAAAATATTCCCTGAGCTTGTCGAAGGGTTATATTTATTAGATCTATAATCCAAAATCCAGAATCTAGAATCAATGTTTCTGTTTAGTTTACTCTTGAAAGTAATGCCAGTTGTTCAGGATTATTGACTCCCAAACCTTCTTTAGAAGATATGGAAATAGTAGAAATTTTTCTTTTTTGGGAAATGGCAATTTCCAATAAATCTGTTAAATAAAATTCTTTCTGGATATTGGAATTTTTGATGAGATGGATATTTTTCCACAGCCAACCGGCATTGAATACGAAATAACTGGGATTAACTTCTGTGATTTGTTTTTCTTGCGCTGACGCATCTTTGGTTTCCACAATTTTTAATAAATCACCATTTTTGTTTCTCACAATCCGGCCAAAATCCTCGTAAGTTTTGCGCCAGGATAAAAAATTATTAACTGAAATAGTCACCATGGTAAGTGTTGCTTGAGAATTTAAATGGGTTTGGGTTAAATCCCGGATAGTTTGCGGAGAAATCAGGGGTTGGTCGCCATATAGAACCATAATATTTTTGGCTTTATTTTCCAAAAATTTTTGGCAGATTTTGACCGCATGTCCGGTACCCAGTTGTTGACTTTGATAAATATAATCATATTTCGGGCCTAGTGTGTTTTTTACCATATCTGCTTTTTGGCCAACCACAATTACGGGCTTGTTACAGACATTAGCTTTTTCAATGGAGTCCAATAAATGAGTAATTAAAGGCTTATCTTTGAAGGGGAGTAAAACTTTGGGAATATTGCCATTTTTCATCCGTTTTCCATGCCCAGCAGCCAAAACTATAATTTG
>CAYLWN010000041.1:0-2819 GCA_964387625.1 uncultured Gammaproteobacteria bacterium | reverse complement strand
TGAACCAAGTCTGACTTGGTGAAAGAATCTTCTTTAACATTTAACAATTTACCTGCCCGCAAGATGCTTCCCGATAATCGAGTAATTCTTCAAAGAAGATCGGGATGCAGGCGGGACAATGTAACAATGAATTCTCCGGATAATCCCGATTTTACCATGTTTTGGTGATATAATTAAAGCAAGTTTTCCGGGATCGTCTCCCGCAAAGCCTGCCTGCGCAGGCAAGTAGGATCAGGCTTTGCCTGACAATGGTTTTCATGATATGCGTTTTTAACATAATAAATAGTTAGTTATTGTTTCCGGGATCGTCCAATGGTAAGACACATCCCTCTGGAGGATGGAATTGGGGTTCGAATCCCTATCCCGGATCAAATAGTTTAACAAATAATTCTTAAATCTTATTTTTATTTACCACTCCCAATGCTGCATAAGTTTTTGAGAAAAAAACCAGAGGATTGTCAGCAGTACAATACAAACACCCAAAGGTACTGTAATAAAATAAATACTTCCAATAGTGCCTGACATCATGTATCCGATCCATTTGGCTGCTAATGTGGCAATAAATCCGGAAATTAAAAGTGTAACCAGTCCCATACCGCTGGTAGATATTTTTTCCGGATTACTTTGAGAAAAATTGGGCAATATTGCACCTAATAAAATTTGTGAAATTGCCAAAGTAAATATGACAACCATTGAAATATAAGTAAGATAACTGTTTATGCCAATAGCAAAAGGTAACAGATACCATATCAGTCCGGCAAATATCATTACCGGTATGGATAGTAGTATGCTTAAAAGTATTTTTGAAAAGAGAATCCGGTTGCGGGTAATTGGCATGGTAAATAAATACCAGGCGCTTTTGCCTTCTCTGGCAATTAAAGGAAATAAAAACCGCAGGAAAAATGCGGTTGCAAAAAATAAAATCCAGGCAAATGAAAACACAGTCAGTTGTAATTGCCAGGTCTCATTAGTTAACCGGTGTCCTATACCTAAAGACAAAAATAAAAAGAAAAATACAGCCATTGATCCTAAAAATATTGCATATCCGGTTTCTGATGGATTTCTGATAATGGACAACCAATCTTTGAAAACCAATGGAATATTAGTCTGAGTAAATTTATTATATCCGGCAAGAGTTATATCATTTATATGAGCAGTTGAATGCATGCGTAAAAGCGTGGGGATTAAACGGCTTTGTTGAAATTTCAAACAAATTACTACAACTGTAATGGTAATTCCTAATACCAAAAGTGTTGCAACGGAAAATCCTTGAGTAATACTCCAGGTCATCCATGCAGTGGGTAACAAGGGATTATTAAGCGGAAAACTTTTAAAAATTGTCAGAAATGAATTTGGTGAGATATCATAAAGTCTGGCTAATTCCGGAGGAAAAATCAATTTGATAATTCCTATCATTACGCAAAAAAATACTGCTAAACCAATTATCCCGGCCTGATATTCGTGCCCACGAAGTTTAGTAACGCTTATAAGTCCCATTATCATACCAATACCGGAAGATACCAAAACAATACACAAAAGTATTAAAAGCATTCTTATCAGAAAAAATATATTCCATAAACCGAACGCATTGGAATAGGCAACAGTTATTGGAATAAATACAAACGCCATCAGTAAAAAATTAGCCAAAATAGATTTGACAAATAGCCAAATATTTAATGTTTTGGAAGATACAGGTAAAGATAATAAATAAGATAATGACGGTGAAGTTGAAAGTAACAATCCAATATATGCAACAACACTGCTGCCCAGTGCTAACCATAAAACTATGACAATTGATGCATGAACGATGTATTGCGCAGTCAGTTGCCCAAATTCTTCATACATGGCAAATGAACGGAAAAACGCATTGCTTATTGACCAGATTCCCAAAGCAATTGCAGCAAAAATTATAAAAAACATCAATGCTACAAATAATCTGCTGAAGGATTTTTTGGTAATCCAGCGTGTGGCTGCAATTCGGTCTGCCCACCAAAGAGTTGTTAATTTTTCCATAGATTTTTTTAAAGAAGAGTTTCCAACTCAACTCCCTGATTAACTTGGGATTGGTGCACAATTTTTCCGTTTTTCATAACTCCCACGCGTTTAGCAAATTTTTGCGCAAATGACATGATATGGGTAACAAAAAATACAGTATGTCCGCTTTCTGCATACTTGACCAGAGTTTTGCCTAAAATATCGATACTGGAGGGATCTAAGCCTACAATCGGTTCATCAATGATCAAAATTTTAGGTTGTGTAATTAAAGCAGCCAGGACTGCAATTTTTTGTTTATTACCCCGCGAATATTGGGCAAGTGAGGTAGGTACTATATCGGAAATTGGAAAAATTGTTAACAGTTCTTCAATGCGTTTTTTTGCTTCCGTGCCTTTCATACCTCTAAGTCTCCCGGTTAGCATCAGAAATTCCAAACCTGTTAAGTATTCATAAGCAGAAGGATCATCAGGCACATAGCCGATTTCCTGTTTTGCCAATAATGGTTTTTTCATCACGTCATGACCGGAAATGAAAGAATTGCCGCTTGAAGGAATAAGTAACCCGACCAGCATTTTGATCAAAGTTGTTTTGCCGGCACCGTTTTCACCGATAAGTGCATAAATTTCCCCGTCATTAATCGATAGATTAACAGCATCAACAGCTGTATATTTGCCAAACGTTTTTTTCAAATTTTTGGTTTCGATTGCCACCATATAATTTTTCCTTCCTTCAGTTTCATTATGATTTATATTGGAAAATTTATCAATGAATATCATCCTGAATTTGCCTTGCCCATCCGTAGTTTTCTTTGACCCTCGTAGCTT
>CAYLWN010000040.1:4732-7027 GCA_964387625.1 uncultured Gammaproteobacteria bacterium | reverse complement strand
TTATTCTATGCTGATTATTTTATATCTGATTTTACCCACCGGTGCTAATACTTCGATTTCTTCACCAATTTTCTTGCCCAATAAAGCTTTTCCTAAAGGCGAAGAATGAGAAATCTTTTTTTCTTTTGGATCAGCTTCCCATTCACCAACTATGGTAAAAACGTCTTTTTTCCCGTCAATATGAAGCGTTACTTTGCAACCGACATCAACAGCGGTTTTACCGTGTTTAGTAGATATAAGTTCTGCATGATGAATGATTTCTTCAAGTTCTGAAATTCTTCCATCGATCATATTTAGTTCTTCTCGCGACGCAGTATACTCACTATTTTCTGACAAATCACCCTGTTCCCGGGCTGCAGCCACTCTTTTAACTGCTTCAGTTCTTTTAACATTTACCAGGTTGTTAAATTCTTTTTTTAAATCTTCCAGCCCTTCTTTGGTTAATAAAAATTTTGTTTGATTATTCATGTGTTTACTTTTAAAAAAATAACCCCCAAGAAAAAATATCTTTTGGGGTTAGAAATTTTAAATTTTTACATCTTATTTTTAAGACAACTTTGAAAGTATACTTAAGCCTAAATTCCTTGTCAAGTAGATTAATTTTAAGCTATAATTACGGTATTACCGTGCACGATTTTGTTTTGAGACATCAAAACAAACATCGGCATCTAACTAAAATACGCCGCGTTCGTCTAACGGTCAGGACATTAGGTTCTCAACTTAATAACAAGGGTCCGACTCCCTTACGCGGTACAAATATAAATTTATTAAAGTTTAAATGGACTGTTTCAAATCTTTTATCACGTTTCCCGAAATACCAATCTAATGCTAGCAACTTGTGTATAATATTAAGTATGAATCGTAAATTAGTTATCTCAGTAAGTATATTGTTACTTTCAAATTTTTGCACCTTTTTCCTGTCAAACCAAGCTATATTATTATCAATTATGTTCATACTTATTGCATATGCAAAACATAAAATTTATCCAATCAAAAAAGAACTATTATGGTTTATTTTGATATTTATCGGTGGACCTATGGTTGAGATTATTTTAGTTAATTTTAGTAAAGCATGGAGTTACTCAAACCCACAATTTTTCGGTATTCCTATCTGGATACCATTTTACTGGGGACTTATGGGAACAACTCTAGTTTCAGTTTACGAAGGATTGATTAATAAATAAGATTTATAAATATTTATTCTAAAATATATATATAATCTGTTGATGCTAAATGGTTTCTAATTTCGTTTCAACAAGTGTACTTTTATAAGATTTCGAGCTTATATATATTTAAATTATTCGAATACCCCTGCGGTAGTTGACAACTTCTAAGTATTCGTTGAAAATATTCCACATGTCTGACAAAAACAGCAAATACAGTTTTTCAAAAAATAATCAAGGTAATGTCTTGCTTTTTCTTTTATTGATTATCGCTATTGCAGGTATCGGGTTTTTATTATTTAATTCCCAACCATCCAATGTAGTTTCCCCTTTAGCTGATGAGACTCCAAAATTTTCCTTTTTCGATATTTTTCAAAAAAAATCTGAAAAACTTTCATCTTTGGATGACAAAATAAAAAAACTAATTGAAAAACAAACAGGTATCTATTCAATTTATATTTTTGATTTAAACAACCAAGATTCTTTTAATCTTAATGAAACCATGATTTTTACTGCAGCATCTGTAAACAAAATTCCTATATTAGCTGCGCTTTATTACCAGGCTCAAAACGGACAAATTGATTTAGATGAACGGATTACAATCCAATCTAGTGATATCCAAGATTACGGTACCGGTGCTATTCGAAGTGAAGGACCAGGGGGAGTTTATTCTTTGAAAACTCTTGCTCAATTGATGATGGAAAAAAGCGATAATACTGCTGCCTATGTTTTGTCTAATAAAATTGGCATTGATCAAATTCAAAAATTAATAAATAGTTGGGGTTTAGTGCAAACAGACATGGTAAATAATAAAACTTCAAATAAAGATTTAGGACTTTTACTTGCCAAGATGTACCGTGGACAAATCACTAATCAAGCTTATACTATGGAAATGCTGGGGATGCTGAAAAATAGTGATTTTGAAAACCGGATACCAAAATATTTACCTGACAATGTCATTATTTACCATAAAATTGGTTCAGAAATTGGTCTTATCCATGACGTGGGAATCATTGAATCTCCTTCACATACATATTATTTGGGAATTTTAACCAATGATATAAATGATGAAACGCAAACCGAAGAAACTATCGCACAAATTTCTAAAATGGTTTATGATTTTTTGAAATAA
>CAYLWN010000040.1:0-4632 GCA_964387625.1 uncultured Gammaproteobacteria bacterium | reverse complement strand
ATTTTAAATGCGGTAAAGGTTTGGTCAACGCAACTTTCAAAACTTCATCCACATTTTCAACAAATACAAATTGCAGATCTTTAAGAATTTGTTTGGGAATATCTTCCAAATCTTTTTTATTATTTTTAGGTAATATAACAGTTTTTATTCCAGCTCTATGAGCTGCAATTACTTTTTCTTTAACTCCGCCGATTTCCAATGCCCTACCTCGTAAAGTTACTTCTCCTGTCATGCTTACTATCCGCTTAACAGGAATTTTTGTTAAAGCTGAAACAATTGCCGTAGTTATTGCAATACCGGCACTTGGCCCGTCTTTTGGTACTGCACCTTCAGGCACATGCACATGTACATCTAAAGTCTGGAAAAATTTCTCAGGCAAACCTAAATGTTGCCAACGGCTTCTCACATATGACATAGCTGCTTGGCAAGATTCCTTCATTACGTCTCCCAAATGACCTGTAAGAGTTAATAGTCCTTTTCCCGGCATCAATGCAACTTCAATAAATAAAATGTCTCCCCCTGCTTCTGTCCAAGCAAGACCAGTGGTCATACCTATTTCATTTTTCTTCTCAGCTAAATATGCGGTAAATTTAGCCGGACCTAAATATTTTTGTAAATCAGAAGTTTTAACTAGAGTTTTTGCTTTTTTACCTTCAGCAACTTCCTTGGCAATTTTTCTAAGAACCGTAGATATTTCTCTTTCTAAACTTCTAACTCCTGCTTCCCGGGTATAATTTTCAATAATATTATGTAATGCGGAATCTTTTATTTCTGCCTGGTCTTTTTCTAAACCGTTAATTGATAATTGTTTATCAACTAAATATCCTTGGGCAATATGAAATTTTTCGTCTTCCGTGTATCCAGGAAAATGAATTATTTCCAAACGGTCACGCAGTGCCGGTGGCACCGTATCTAACACATTACAGGTAGTGATAAAAAAGACATTTGATAAATCATAAGGTACTTCCAAATAGTGATCTGAAAAAGCATTATTTTGTTCAGGATCCAATGCTTCTAGCAATGCTGCTGAAGGATCACCGCGGAAATCAGTTCCAATTTTATCCACTTCATCCATCATAAACACCGGATCATTGCTTCCTGCTTGCTTAATGCCTTGGATGATTCTTCCGG
Source organism: uncultured Gammaproteobacteria bacterium (assembly GCA_964387625.1). Taxonomy (GTDB): domain Bacteria; phylum Patescibacteriota; class Microgenomatia; order UBA10105; family UBA10105; genus CAYLWN01. The sequence continues at coordinate 3,501 of CAYLWN010000040.1, read as the reverse complement.
GCAGTGCGCCCACATATGTCCGTCTGTGTCCTCTTATTTCAGCTTCATCCCTGATTCCACCTAAAGAAATTTTTACAAATTTTCTACCTAATGCCCGGGCAATCGATTTACCTAATGAAGTTTTACCTACACCCGGAGGACCAACGAAACATAAAATTGTCGGATGAGATATTTTTTGTTTTGCAGGTACATTTTCTTTTTTAAGGGTACTTTCTTTTTCCTGAATTTTTTTCTCTTTGGAAATTTTCAGTTTAATAACAGCTAAATATTCAATAATTCTTTCTTTGATTTTTTTGAGTCCATAATGATCCGTATCTAATATTTTTTGGGCTTTAGAAATATCAATATTTGTCTGTATTTCATTCACCCATGGCAAATCAGTCAACCATTCTAAATAAGTACGCACATAAGAAGTCTCCGGATTGTATTGAGACATTTGAGTTAATCTTTTTAATTCTTTTTCCGCTTTTTTAAAAACTTCTTGAGGCATTTTTGCAGCTTTTATTTTATCTGATAATTCTTTAAATTCTCTGTTCTCTTCTTCACCTAGTTCTTTTTCAATAGTTTTTAATCTTTCCCGTAACACTGAATCACGGATATTTTTATCAAACCGTTCTTGAGTTTTGCTGGAAATTCTTTTCTCTAATTCTAATATTTTTACTTCATGGGATAACAGTCCGTCTACCTGTTCCATTCTTGTTTTAACATCATTCATTTCCAATAGCCCTTGTTTTTCCTGAGGTTTAATCTCTAAAATATTTGCGACTTGATTGACCAATTCTCCAATTGGAGGAGATGACATAATGTTCATAAAAATCAGAAAATCGACAGCCTTACCCAAATTTACAGCTTTTCTAAGTTCTGACAAAATATGATTTGATAAAGCTGTCACTTGATCAGTAATATCTCCTGTGTCAGGAATTGGACTAATCCTACCTAATAAATACGGTTCTGTTTTATCATATGCCAGTATTTCTACCCGGGAAATTCCTTTCACCAAAGCATTAATCTCACCATCATGTTTAAACATCCGTTCAATGGTTGCCTTGGTACCTATTCTATATAAATCTTCCGGATTGGGATTATTATTATTTGCGGTTTTTTGCATCACCAATACAACTTGCTTGTTAAAACTGGCAGCTGATTCAATTGCGGCAATGGATTTTTCGCGGCCAAAAGTAAGGACAACTTCGGTTCCGGGGAATACCACACCATCTCTTATGGGAATTATTGGATAACGTTGATCAATTTTAGGATCCATCAGTTGTGTCATAAATATGATTAGCAGTCTAACATACGTAGTGCTAAGTTGTCAACGGTGATTTTAAAATTAAGATAAAGATTGCCAAATGTCCCGCAAATCAGGAGATTTTACAGGTTGATCAACCAAAGGTATTTCTTTTAATACAGCCACTTCTTCATGATACGCTAATTTTTCCTCTTGATAGATTACACCAATAGGTATTTTATCTGTTTGAACAACCGTTTGTTTTAATGCTTCTGCTTTATCGTTTATTTTATGTTCTGAAGTTTCCAGTTTAAATACTTTTTGCTGATAAAATTGATACGTGTTAACTTTATTAAAAGTCACACAAGGCTGCAAAACATCTACCAAAGAAAATCCTTTATGTTGCAGTGTTTTTTCAAATATAGTTGATAAATGTGGTACATCTCCGGCATAACCTCGTGCCACAAAAGAAGCCCCTTGAACTATTGCTATAGATAGTCCGTTAATTTCTTGTTCAATCACACCTGAAGGAGTAGACTTGGATATGAAACCTTTAGGAGAAGTGGGTGCTGTCTGACCGGTTGTTAATCCGTAAACCCGATTATCATGCACAATCACACAAATATCATGATTACCTCGAACTGCATGTAGAAAATGATTTCCACCTTCTCCGTAAAAATCACCGTCTCCTACTACACAAATTACTTTTAATTTATGATTGGCGAGTTTGATACCAATAGCATTTGGAATAGCACGGCCGTGTAAAGAATGAAATCCATGACTTTTAACAAAATCCGTCATATTACCACTGCAACCTACACCATAAACAATCACAAATTGTTCCGGTCCCCAACCTAATTTGACTAAAGTATTTTTAAGCGCTGCCCAAATACCATAATTTCCGCAACCCGGACACCAAGTAGGAGTTCTTGCTTGTAAATCTTGCATCATCATATTGAAATCTCCTTAATTTTTTCGATAATTTCTTCAGGATAAAACGGACGGCCATCATATTTTAATAATTTATTTTTAATCTCAATCCCTGTTTGTTCTCTGATTAAACTTGCCATCTGAGCTTGTGAATTACCTTCAACTAATAAAACTTTTTGGCATTTATTTAATTCTTCAATTAAAGCTTCTTTTGGTAATGGCCAAACATGATTTAAATGAATAAAATTAACAGTCTGATTGAAATTTTCCGATTTTAATCTTTTTAAAGCTTGCAAAATCGGACCTTTGGTTGAGCCCCAAGCAATTAAGGTAACTTGGGCATTTTCATCACCGTATTTAGTCGGTTTCAAAATAGTAGTTTTATATGAATCTAACTTACGATTTCTTTTTTCTACTTGTTTTATTCTATCTGTAATATCTTCAGTTGAAAAACCATATTCTGTATGTTCATAGGAATTGATAGTGGCAATGGCTTTTTTCATACCAGGCAAATTTCGGGGTGATATTCCGGATGGTGTATCCTGATAACGCATGTAATTTTCTACCGTATCACCAATTTCCTTACTTAATAAATTACCTCTATCAATAGTTATTTTTGTTTGATCAAAAATCGGTGCTGATTTATGACTTTCGCATAAAAATTTATCAACTAGCACAAAAACCGGAGTTTGCAATTTATCTGCAATATTAAAAGCTTCAACTGTTAAATAAAATGCTTCTTCCACATCGCCGGGAGCCAATATTACTCTGGGAAATTCGTCTTGCGAAGCATTAATTAAAAATTTGAGATCACCTTGACCAGTGTATGTAGGTAAACCGGTTGCCGGTCCAGGACGTTGTGCCATAACTATAACAAGCGGTGTTTCTGTAATTCCTGCGAGTCCCAAACCTTCAACCATAAGTGAAAATCCTCCACCGGCAGTATTTATCATTGATCTGACACCGGTATAACTGGCTCCGATTGCCATATTGATTACCGAAATTTCATCCTCTGCATGTTTTACCACAACACCGTATTTAGGACCGACTTCTGCCATATATACTAATGCTGCTGCCATCGGAGTCATCGGATATGCAGCATAAAATTTACATCCGCTGGCAATTGCTCCCAATACATAAGCTTCGTTTCCGGTAATAACAATTTTTGGTTGAGCAGTTCTTTTTATCAGTTTTCGATCAAAACCTTGAGGCGGATTTTTTACCACATAATCAAAACCTAATTTGGCTGCCTGCTGATTTGGGAGAATAATTTTATCGCCTTTTTCTGAAAAAGTGTCCGCAATAAGACTGTTTAAAATATTTATGTCCATTCCAAATATGCC
>CAYLWN010000039.1:0-7907 GCA_964387625.1 uncultured Gammaproteobacteria bacterium | reverse complement strand
CGCTCCAGAATGACAGTAAGCGGGAAATAGTGTAAATTATAGGTATGCGAAAGATACTTCGACTATTTATTATATTGTTTATTTTTGGTTTGGTTTGGAACTTTATTGAGAGTCCTGTATATGCGAAATCCTATTCAATCACTTCTGATCAATTTATTATAAATATACTTGCTGATAAATCTGTATTGGTAAAAGAAGAATTAACGTATAGTTTCAGTGGTAGTTTTTCCTGGGCTGACATGTATATTCCCACACAGGATACCCGGAAAGGCAATCTTTATAATACCCAAATTTCTGATTTTCAGGTAACTGCATCTGATGGATCAGTTGTTTCAATATTAGATACAAATACCGATAACAACAAATTTTATGTGAAATGGGGATATAGTGCCAATAATGAGGTCAAAACTTTTGTTATAAATTACACGATCAATAATGCAGTTAGAAAATATGCTGAAGCAGCAGAATTTTATTGGCAAATTATCGGCCCTGATTGGCAGATTGGACATAATAATATTGATGTAATTGTAAATTTACCTACTGCAGCAAATGATATGTCCCAAATTTTGGTATATGGACACGGACCATTGAACGGCAATTCACAAATTATTGATACTAAAACTGTTCATTTTACAGCCTCAAGTTTAGCAACCGGACAATTTATGGAGATAAGAACAGTTTTTCCCTCAAACATGATAACTGGTTCAACAGATGGTGATGTAACTTATGAAACTATCAAAGCAGAAGAAAAAGGTTATGTTGAGCGAACTATTCAAGCTGCTAAAGAAGCACAACAAAAAGCTGCTCAAATTGCTATTTATTATGGGATTGCACAAGTTGCAGGGATTATCTTGTTCACCGGTTGGTTAATTTGGTATTTTATAAATTGGAAAAAATACGGAAAAGAATTTAATTATCCAAAAGAAAATGAATATTTCAGAGAAATTCCATCAAACATACCTCCTGGGGAAGTAGATGTCATTTTAAGTCAAGGCAACAAACCTCAAGTTAATGCGTTTACCGCCACAATTTTTGATTTAGCTAGACGTGGATTTATCAGCATGAAAGACGAAACTGTTCAAAAAAGCGGTTTTTTTGGCACAAAACAGGAAGTTTCTACTACCCTATTTTTAAAAACAGAATTTTTAAGTAAGAATATTAAATACTTAAGAAAATACGAAATATCTTTAATAAATTTACTGTTTGTAAAAATTGGATCCATTCCAAAAGGATTTTTAGATTTTTTATCTGTAGATGAAATTGATGATCAGACTCTCGATATCAAAAGCCTTAAATCCAGCGTGACTTTGGAGGAGATTAAAAATTGGTTAAAAGAGCATCCTACTTCATTTCAGAGCTGGTTTTCCAAGTGGCGTATAACTGTTTCTAAAAATCTGGAAAGCAGTCAATTACTAGATGTTGTCAGTGAAAACAAGTTTAAACAAAGTTGGATTTTTACAGTAATTATAGCTGTGGTGGCTTTTTTTACAGTAAACATTTTTATTTTTATTGTAGCGATAATTATTGGAGTCATTATCAATCCCAAAATGAAACGCTGGACTAAAAACTGGTCTGAAGAAGCATCTAAATGGAAAGCATTTAAACATTTCTTGTCTGATTTTGCCAATAATAAATTTAAAATACTACCACCTGAAGCTTATAAATTATGGGAACAGTATTTGGTTTTCGGAATATTATTTGGTATGGCTGATAAAATCATCAAAATGCTACCCATAATTTTAGCAAATCCTCAAGCAACAGCTGCCACCTGGTATTACATGGGGTCAATGACTAATGTTTCACAGGCATCTGCAATGACTCAAAATATATCACAATTAACAAATTCTCTAAATGTTTTAACTTCTGAACTAAAAACAGCTTCTACTTCTGCTGCTCATTATTCATCAGGTGGCGGTGGAGGATTTTCAGGCGGTGGTGGCGGAGGAGGCGGTGGTGGTGGCGGAGGAGCCGGATAAGTCAAATTATTATTTCCAACAATAAAAAGATTTACCATTAATTTATTTGATTTTGGTAAATCTATTTATTGCTTTAAAAAAACTATTATTAGAAATTTTATAAATTAAAATCCACCCAAGAATTCACCCGACATGCGTAATCTTTGTACTAATACAATTGCCAGAAGAAAAATAACAAAAAGAATCGCATATGTTACTGCTTGAGGAACATTTTTATTTAAGCTATTAAAGCTGCGGCCTCTTGCCATAAATAAATCCACCTCCTTTATGTTTATAATAATATTTTTATAAAAACTTCTCTATTTTTAGTTTGCAGTAAAAATTTATTGTTGTCAAGAGATATAAAAATAATCATTTTATACGAAACTGTATTTAATCTACTATAATAGGGAATATGCATTTAAGTGTAGTGATTGTTACTTATAACAACCAAAAAACAATTACTTCGTGTTTGAAATCAGTTATTGCAGAAAATCCACAGCAGGTAATTGTAGTTGATAATGCATCATCGGATAAAACATTAAATCTGGTTTCCGAAAAATTTCCCTCAGTAGACCTTATAAAAAATACCTCTAATTTGGGTTATGCTAAGGGCAATAATATTGGGATATCAGCAGCTTTAATCCATAATCCTGATTATGTTTTGGTATTAAATCCAGACACAACTCTTAAACCCTCTGTGATTAGCAAATTGGTTAATTGTGCTACATCATTAAATAATGAAGGTGTTTTTGGCCCAAAAATATTAAATTCTCAAGATAAAATATGGTCAATCGGCGGAGATTTAGATAAAAAAAGATATAGTGCAAAATTAATAGGTTTAAACACGCAGGATACAAATACAAAGCAAACAAATGAATGTGACTTTATTTCTGGTACCTGCATGTTATTACCTAAAAAAATGTTGGATACAAGTATTAGATTTTTTGAACCATATTTTTTATATTACGAAGATGTTGAATTTTGTCAGCGTTTGAAAAAATTGGGATATCCGTCAATTTGTACAACGTCAGCGCAAATCGTTCATTATGAATCATCCAGTACGTCATTGGCAAGTATTAAAAATTACTATTTAGCCCGTAATCACCTGCTATTTGTTGTACGAAATGCTCCATTTAGAGTAAAATTAAGAGAAGGATTAAGATTGCCTAAAACGATTTGGGAACATTACAGAAATAAAGATTTCTATGGTTTAAAGGGGATAAAAGATTATTTATTTGCAAAATTTGGGAAATATGCAAAATAAATCAAAATTAGGACGTAAACCAAGGCCTCAGCTGACAATTGGAATTGATTGCGGTTCGTTGACGCCTGCTGATGAAAGAGAAAAAACAGGAGTTGCAACAGTCGTGAGCAATTTGTTAACTTCATTATCTGAAATTGACCAGCGTAACCGTTATTTTTTATATGGATTTGGGGAAATTCCTTCAAAAATAATTCAGGAATTCGGAAACCGTGCTAAAAAAATTATTTTGCCAAAATTTGGATTTGAAAAAATCTGGTTACCCTTAGCTTTAAAATTAACTAAACCGCAAATTTTTATTGCCAGTTCACAGGTGATTATCAGTCCGGAAATTCCCACCTTGGGTTTTGTATATGATGTGGCATTTTTGAAATTTCCGAAATTGTATAAAAATTTTCAAAAACTAAAAATCAATACCAAAAAATTGGTATATAGCGCAAAACATATTATCACCATTTCAGAGGCTAGCAAACAAGACATAATTGAGGCATATCATTTAAATGATGATTTTGTAACTGTTGCTTATCCGGGAATTGAAAAAATATTTACAATGGTAGGAACAAAATATGTGGATACAATTCCATATTTTTTATATGTAGGAGCTTTGAAAAAAACTAAAAATGTACCTCAAATCATTACCGGATTTGCACAATTTTTACAGAATGCGATAAAACCATATAGATTAGTTTTAGTAGGTAGTGATAGAGATTTGGATCCGGAAATTGCCTCAACTATCAAAAAACTAAATTTAAATAAAAAAGTGATTATTAAAGGCTATGTTGCACGCCACAATTTACCCAAGTATTATCGGGGCGCTGTGGCTTTAGTTACTCCAGCGCTTTATGAAGGTCTAGGATTGCCGATAATTGAAGCGATGGCTTGCGGAACAGTAGTCATTGCTGCCTCAAATTCTTCAATGCCGGAAATTATTCAAAAAGCCGGAATTTTAGTTAACGCTCAAGAAGCGACAAGTATTGCGAACGCACTTTCGGAAATTGCCCAAAATGACAGTTTAAGAAATAAATTATCCAAAGCCAGTACCAAACAATCTCAAAAATTCAACCAGGTTAAATTTACCAGAACCGTATTAAAATCAATTTATAGACATTGTGTAGAATAAGGATAGCAATGAATTATTTAAGATATTTTATTCTTCGATCCCGACGATATGTCGGGAGAGAAGTTTTTAATGATTAGTTCTCATCCATCAAAGACGGATTCGAACAATAATTTATATAGTAGATATGAATGAAACACCAATTTCAGTGGTGATTTTAACAGCTAACGAAGCTGACAATATCCAAAGAGCCATAAAATCAGTTGTTTGGGCAAACGAGGTTATTTTAATTGATAATTCCTCAGATAACACTGCGGAGTTAGCTAAAAATATTATTTCTGATGACCGTTTACAAGTTATAAATAATAATGAAACAGAAAATTTTTCCAATTTAAGAAATCTAGGATTAACATTGGCAAAAAACGAATGGGTTTTGTATTTAGATGCTGATGAAGAGATAACTGTTCAATTAAAAGAGGAAATAAAAACAGCTATTAATGAAAAAAATTACAACGGGTTTTTTATAAAAAGACAGGATTATTTTTTAGGAAAAATTTTAAAATATGGAGAAACCGGAAATCAGTATTTATTAAAATTAGGTAAAAAAAATTCCGGTAATTGGATTAGACGAGTTCATGAGGTTTGGCAATTAAAAGGTGAGATTGGAAAATTAAATAATCCACTTATGCATTATCCGCATCCCACAATTGCAGAATTTTTGGAAAGAATTAACCGTTGGACGACTTTAAATGCTCAAGAATTTAATAAACAAAATATTAAATCTGATTTTTTTAAAATATTTTTATATCCTTTGGGAAAATTTATCTTAAATTATTTTATTAAATTGGGTTTTTTGGATGGCATGTCGGGACTTATCATGGCACTAATGATGAGCATGCATTCGTTTTTAACCAGGGCAAAATTATACCAATTACAAAATAAAAGACCCCTATGATCAGGTTAATTTTACTCATAATTAGTTTTGTTGGTGGACAAATATTGTCTGTCAATTTTTCAAATATCAGGATTTCAGCATTGGATTTAAGTGTAGGAATATTTATTATTTGGGCTTTATTACAACGTAAACTACAGGTCCGACCTGTAAAGCGATACCTTAAAATATTTGGTCTGTTTATCTTCGTATGTTTAATCTCTTTAATTTTTCAATTAAAAAACTTAGATTTTTTGAAAATAATTATCTCCTCACTTTATTTATGGAGATTTGTGATGTATTCATTGTTGGCAATTTTTATTTCGCAGGATAAAAAAATAAAACATCTAAGTATTTGGGGTTTATGGTGGGGAGGAGTAACGATTGCACTTTTGGGATTAATACAATATTTTTTGTACCCGAATTTAAGAAATTTACAGTATTTGGGATGGGATCCTCATCAATATAGAATATTTTCTACATTATTAGACCCAAACTTTACCGGAATTATTTTAGTTTTAACACTGATTTTAGGAATGTATTTATTTAATACACAAAAACAAAAGAAAGTTATTATTGCAGGAGAAATTATTTCATTTATAGCTTTACTTTTAACTTATTCCAGAGGCAGTTATTTAGCATTAATCATAGGAATTTTTGTAATGGTTATACTGAATAATAAGATTAAATTAATTTGGAAGATTGGTTTAATTGGAATGTTTGGAGTTGGATTTATTTTGTTGTTATTTTTATTACCTCGACCTGGTGGAGAAGGAGTAAATTTATTAAGAGTAATATCTGTTGAATCAAGAATTGAAAATTCTCAAGAAGCAATTGAATTATTTATTAAATCACCAATTATTGGTTATGGATTTAACACTTTAAGATATTTTAGATCTGGTTTTGATGAATATTCTCAATCTGTATCTGGTTTTCATAATAGTTGGTTATTTATATTAGTTACGACAGGAATATTGGGATTATTAAGTTATATTTGGATTTGGTGGAATATTTTAAAAACTCTTTATTGTTCAAGCCCTTCGACTTCGCTCAGGGAAGATAATAAGAACTTCTCTCTCGACATTTCGTCGGGATCGAAGAATATTTTACTTCTTATATCTTTTATTGCAATTTTTATACACAGCCAGTTTGATAACAGCTTATTTTATCCTTATGTGATGTTTTGGATGTTCATGTTGGTGGGAAGTTTTAGTATTACTGATTGAGGGTGAGATCCTTCTCCCGATTTTCTTAGATTAATATTATGATTATTGGGATCAGGATAACAGATTTCCTAAATTTTTAAATAACTAGATCCTGATTTTACTGCGGTAAATCAGGATGATTTTTGTATTTTATTATATTGATTATGGTGCAAAAATCACTTTTTTCTCTATTTTCGTTTCATTACCTGCCGGATCTTTGGAAGATATAGTTAATAAATTTTCACCATCATTTAAACGCAGTTTCATAGTAAATGAACCATCATCTTTTACAACAACGAATCTTCCATTGACCCAGACATTATTACCCGCGTCGGTTTTACCGCTAATTGAAATTTCCTGATGATTTTTATCAAAAGATTGTCCGTCTTGAGGTTCTGTAACTTCCAATTTGGGAGCATCTTTAATGTAATTTATTTTTAATATTGCTGATGCACTGCTTTCATTATTTGAAACATCCATAGTTGTGGCATAAATCTGATTTTCGCCTGGTTTAAGAGTTAAATCAGTAAAAGAAAATGATCCGTCTTGACTTAACAAAGTTTTTTTAACTTCTTTGTCATTTAAAAATAATTTCAGAGTAGTTTCCGGTTCAGCATAGCCATCGATTTTCAAACTGGCACTATTGGTGGCAGAATTTAATGAGGACAAAATAGGCGGAAAAGGTGGAGTTTTATCAGTTTGCTCTATTATGTTATTTCCAGATTTCATATTACCCACTATTACACTAAATTTTATAAGTAGGGGAATGCCTAAAAATATAACTAATAGAATTATTCCCACTGATCCTCCAATAACATAAATGAGTTGTTTGCGGGTGCGTTTTTCTTCAATACGCAACATTCTGCTTGATGAATTCATTGGAGTTATTATATCACTGTTATCTTTATTGGTTAAGTTGGTTTTATTTATTTGCTTATCCATTGTTGAATTTCCCAAATATTTCCATCAGGATCTTCAAAATACGCTGTTCTTTGTCCCCAGGTTTGAGTTTTGGGTGGTTGAATAAATTTTACACCCTGTAGCAATAGTTTTTGGAAGTCAGCATCAATATCTTCACTTTGAGAAAATGTAAAAATAGTATTTCCCGGTTCACCTAATCTCGTTTTATTTAATAATTTTTTTACAAATCCTTCCCCATAAATTGCCAGATAACAATTATCCATTTTAAACTGGGTAAATTCTTCTTTCGGAACGTTACGAATAATTTTCAAATTTAATTTTTTAGAATAAAATTCTTTTGCAATTAAATAGTTTTTTGTGGTTAAAATAATCCATTCAATTTGTTTTTTCATAATTATTTTGCCTGAGTTTTGAATTTTCGGTTGGCGTCATATACATAATTTCTGTTTTGGCTCATGACTTCATAATGATATTCTGTATCGGGTTTGAGATTTTCAAGAACAAATTCATGCTTGCTGGTTCTTTTGTCTGTCTGGTTTTCAAATTCATAAATTCCATCGTCATAACCCCAGTT
>CAYLWN010000038.1:0-8118 GCA_964387625.1 uncultured Gammaproteobacteria bacterium | reverse complement strand
TTTTCACCATTAACTAAATCTATCCAATATCCTTTGGAAACATCGTTATCCTTCCATGCATCAGGTCTTAAATATAGTGCTCCTGAATTTGCTCCATTCCACCAGATCTGCTTAATTCCTTTATCATTTGTCCTCGTTAAAGTAATTATTGTTTGATATTTATCTTCTGTGCCTCCGTTCCAGCTGTAAATTAGATCATATTGTTTATCTTTTACATATGCTTTCATCTCTGCTGTCTGATTTTTTGCATCCGTAAATAATCTTGGCCCAACTTCTTGTCTGTAATGTAAGTAAACTACGTTGGCAATTTGCACATCAATTTTTTCTAAAATGCCTTGTTTTCCTTCAGGTGTGATTTTTCCATCTTTAATAGCTTGATCCAGTCTTTTTTGCAACCCTGCAAAAGACATATCGGTCAGTGTTGGGTCAAAGGCTTTATCTTCAATAGTTATTGGAAATGCAGGTATAGTAGCAGTAGGATGCACTTGGCTGGGAGTATATTCAGGAGAAGGGGATTGAGTTGGCACAGGTGCTTTTGTTGCAGTTGATACGGCCGTAGAAGTTGCTGGTTGGGTAGGCACTCTAGTAGAATCAGGGAGTTTGGTGGCTTCCGGTTGCTGGCCTGGTCTGGTGGGAGGCATACATGTGGTTAAAGCTGCCCCAGCTGCAGAAATTATTCCTAATCGTAAGAAACTTCTTCTGGTAATCTTTCTTGCGGCACTTACATTCAGTCCTATTTCATTTGAGAAATCTGCCTGATTTTGACCTTCAACTGGTTCTATGTCTTTAGGTCTACCCATAAGCTCCTTTTATTTTAGTATGCTTATTTTACCTCATTTATCCTATAGTATCAAATCAAATCGGTTTGTCAAGTTCTGTTCACCCCACGTGTGTGTTAGCTTCACACCTCCCGATTTTTAATTATTAAGACTTTTGACTTTCTTAAGTCAAAAGTCAGATTTTGCATGGTTTTTAATTTTCTCTGATAATCAGCTTGATCTTCCGTAAATTTCTTCAATTTCGCAGTATTTTTATAAAAACTTAATAAGATTTTTTTATTTATAAATAAATTATTTTTAAAATTTAAATATATCGGATAAGATGACCAATTGTATTGAGATAAGTAATTTATTTTTTTTATTAAATATGAAGTAGCCGGATTTAAATGGATATATCTTGCAACGTGTATAAATTGTTCATCGTTTTCTATTCTTACTGCTTTAAACATTTCCTGAAATAATGATCCGGTTCTTTCTTGTTTAGTATTGATATATTTAGCGTAACCATTTTGAATATTTCCAATAAATTTAGTTATGCCATTTTGAATTATTTCTTTTACCAGAAAATGGTAATGATTCTGCATGAGACAATAAGCATATATTTCTACTTGTAGTGGTTTGTTTAATTTCATCTGAGAATAATAATTAGTTTTTTGTTCTATAGATAATCTATTATAAAATGAATAACGTAAATTAGGAGAATAAAATCTGTAATAATTTATTAAATCCAAAAAACGGTAGTAATTATTTTTTTCAAAAAAAATCGGTTGACTGGCAATTCCGCGATTAAAAATATGATATATTTGATCTGTAACAATAGGATAAATTCTTCTAGTCATAAAAAGTTATTAGTTTATTTAATTAAACTATGTTATTCGGGAGGTGTCAAGCTATATCACCCGGGGGGTGTGAAAGTGAAATATGTGTGGAATATTTGGTTATATTGGAAAAAATGATCATGCAATACAAATTGTCATTTCGGGTTTGAAATCCTTGGAATATCGGGGTTATGATAGTTGGGGAATAGCAACACAAAATTTAAAGCTTAAAAATCACCTGCCCGCCAGATGCTGTTGCATCAGGCAACTGCAGGCGGGAAATGAAAAATTTCAATGCAAAATTAAAAATTCTAATAATTCATTTAATATTACTCATAACTCATCACTCTTAAATCATAACTCTAAAATTTATGTAGAGAAACAAGTTGGTAAACTTCCTCAAACATTAAATATAAATCTACCCTCCTCAAACATAGCAATAGGTCATACCCGCTGGGCAACTCATGGCGGAATAACTCAAATTAACGCACATCCGCACATAGACTGTACAGGTAAAATTGCCATCATCCATAACGGAATTATAGAAAATTATGCAGAACTTAAAAAAACTCTGATAAAATCAGGACATAAGTTTGTGTCAGAAACTGATAGTGAAGTAGCAGCTCATACAATTGAAGAGAATTTAAAAAAATATGATTTTATTACTGCTGTTAGACAGGCATTTTTAAAGTTTGAAGGATCTAATGCCTTAATTGTTTTATCTTCTTTATATCCGTCTTTAATCGCTATCAAAACCGGATCACCCTTAGTTATAGGGCAGGGAACACAGGAAAATTATTTAGCTTCTGACACCCAAAGTTTATTACCTTACACCCGAAATGTTTATTTTATGCAGAATAATGAATTTGCTCAAATTAGTCAACAAGAAATTATTATTAAAGATATCAAGACCAATAAAATAAAATCTTATAAATTTACGCGTATTGACCAACAAATAACCATCTCTGATAAGGGAAACTACCAGCATTACATGCTTAAAGAAATTTATGAACAACCGCAAATTTTGACTAATATTTTAAAAGACGAAGATAATATTAAAAAATTAGCCAGTTTGATAACTTCTGCATATGGTACTTATTTAGTTGGCTGCGGAACTGCTTATTATGCTTGTCTTGCAGGCAGTTATCTGTTTTCCAGAATTGCTAAAACTCATATCAATGCAAGTATCGGCAGCGAATTTGGATTCCAGTTAGATTTTTTAACTAACAAAAGTTTAGTGATTGCCTTATCACAATCAGGCGAAACCATGGATATTTTAGATTCAATACATAAAGCCCGGATGAAACATGCAAAAATTGCATCTATTGTTAATACTTACGGATCTACGCTTTTTCGCACTTCTGATTTCTCTGTATTACTTAATGCCGGAACTGAAAAAAGCGTGGCAACTACCAAAGCTTTTACAACCAAACTTGCCTATTTATTATTAACTGCCTTTGTTTTAAATCATAATTTAAAACAAGGAAAACAAATTATTACTCAGGCAGTTACTGCAGTTGAAAAATTGCTTAATCCCACAAATATTCTGCATATTCAAAAACTAGCTAAAAAAATTGCACATCAAAAACATATTTTTGTCATCGGTAGAGGATTATCTTACCCAATAGCCCTAGAAACTGCTTTGAAAATCAAAGAAATTTCTTATCTCCATGCCGAAGGTATGGCTGCAGGAGAACTAAAACACGGAACATTGGCCTTGGTAGAAAAAAATACTCCAATTATCGCAATTTTACCCAATGATGAAACATATGGCGCTTGTTTGTCAGGTGCCATGGAAATGAAAGCCAGGGGTGCTTATGTTATCGGCGTGTCTTTCAAAACTCATGAAATTTTTGATTATTTTATAGAAATAGATGATGCAAAAGAAGCAACTATCATCCCAAATGTAGTTTTTGCTCAGCTTTTAGCTTATTATTTAACACTTAAATTAAATCTTGATCCTGATATGCCTAGAAATCTAGCTAAAAGTGTGACTGTAAAATGACATTTTATTTAATTTAAAAAAATTGTCATCCTGAGGCATCAGCCGAAGGATCTAATAAATCAATTGATATTATTATGTCATGCCGAATTTATTTCGGCATCTAGTTAATTTATAAACGAGATCCTTCATTAACATTCAGGATGACGTCAACATATGAATCTAAAAAAAATATTTGAGAAATTAAGTCTGTGGTTTTTTATATTTTTAGGTTTATCTTTATTTTTTGGAGACGGTCAGCAGCCTTTGATAAATATAATAAGTACTTTATTTATATTTACCTGGACAATTGGACTTAACCAATACTGTCAAAAACAACGGCAAATTCCCAATAAATTATTTTTTATCTGGAGTTGTCTGATTGTTTATAATTTGTTTTTAATTCCTTTTTCCATTGATGCGGGATATTCAATAACTGCTTTTATAAGATTAAATTTAATTTTTCTGACATTTAAAAACTTCTATGAATTCAGTCACCCGCAGGAATTAAACAGATTTATTAAATATTTATTTTATATGTGTGTCTTTGCAGTGGGATTAAGTGTGTGTTTTTTGCTGTTTCCCAATTTAAAAATTCCATTACCTGTAATTAATTTGGTATATGCAAATTTCGGACATAATTTTCTATCAAGTCTATTATTATTTATTTTGCCCTTCATAGTTTTAAAATTAGCTAATCATTATAAAATTTCGCGTTTTTTAATACTTTTAATTTTGACTCTAGCTATCATTTTCTCCTTCAGTAGAATAGTGATAACAATAACCGGATTATTTTTTATTTATGTTTTATTAAATAAAAATATTTATAAAAATAAACAGATAAAAATTATTCTAACCAGCCTAACAATTTTATTAAGTATTTTCGTTGTTATTTGGTTTACTGCAATAAATTTCAACAAAACTCAAATCCGGTCTTTATTGAGCAACTCCAATTGGTTAACCAGTCAAATAGTTAAATCTTTTTCTATAAATCAGCGTACGCATTATTGGATTCAGGCACTCGATGCATACAAAACTTCTCCTATCGTGGGATATGGACCGGGAACTTTTTCACTATTGTCTTTAAGATTTCAAAAAAATCCTAATTCCAGTTCGTTCTATTCGCATAGCCGGCCTTTGGAAATATTGTCAGAAACCGGCACAATTGGAATAATTATTTATTTAATATTGTTAATTTATGTTTTTTACAAAAGCAAAATTATTAAAATTAATCGGAATTCGGATATTAATTATGTTTCTTTAGGATTAGGTCTAGTTTTAGTTTTTATAAACAGCTGGTTTGATTATAATTTAAGTTTTTTGGTTATTGAGATGCTTTTTTGGAGCGGATGCGCTGTTTTATTGATTAATTCAAATGAAATATATCAGAATTCTGATATACAATATTCTCTGAGCGATTCCGATCGTAATCGGAAAAGTCGAAGAGTTACGCCAATAATTGCCTTCTCCGCCAGTTGGCGGATCAGGCAATATTTTTTCTGTAGCAAGTATAAATTATTACAAAATCAATCCACAAACTTATTGCTTATCTTACTACTGATCTTTTATTCTTTATCAATTTTAAGTATTGTCACGTCAGCTCTAAATAATCAACAAATAGCGTTTTATTTAACTCCGTTTAACATAAAAACAACGCAGAATTTGATTGTTTATAAATCAGCTAATAATATTGCTTTAACACCTTTAGAATTGCAATTAATCAATATTTTTCACCGACAAAATCCCAATATTTTATCTCAACTTGCAAATACGCAAATCAATCAAACATATCCTTATCAGGATTTGTACGTACAAGCGGTTTTATATGACCCCAAAAATTTAAATCATTATGATGAGTATCTAAACATTTTACTTAAACAAAATAATCCAGAAAAACTTACTCAAGCATTTATCCAAATGAATTTATCTTATTTTCATGAAACAAAATATATTCAAATTCAAAATAATTTAAAAAAATTACCAATAAATATTATCAGTCAACCACTTTTTGATTATCTTTCAAAAAATAGTTTAGATGTATCTTATGCTAGTTATTTATCAAAAATGTTTTATAATGTGGGATTAAATTTTATTATTTCAAACACTAAATTATCAGAACAACTATGGATATTAGCTCGAGATTTAAGACCAAATTTAAGTTTTTATCATATAGAACTAGCATCTTTGTATAAATGGAAATTAAATCAAATTTTAGAAGCTAAATATATTCTTAAAAATTGTTTACTGGATAATTCAGCTAAAAATCATTGTCAACAAATTTTAAACTATAATGATCAAGATTTAAATCAATTATCATCACCCGGTTCTTATCTAGTTAATATCAATAATTTTCATTTATAAATTACTATGAAAAAGGTCATAATGCTAAGACTAGCAATGGTTATAGTTTCACTTGTTTTTTCATTTTTCTTTATTAATTTATATTTAAAACAAAAGATTCCCAATATTAATTTTTATCCAAATATGGAAGTATTAGATAATATAAACTTTTCAAGCCATTATCTTTACTGGGAAAAATCTTATTGTTCAAAATATCCTAAATTATGTAAATTTGAAGAAGAAAAGTATTTACCTTATCCAGTTGAATTTTTTCCAACTGATAATTTTCAGTCATGCCACAATAATATAAAAATTTTATTTCTTGGTGATTCCTTCACTATGGCTCCTTGGACTAATTACGGTGAATCATTTCCATCTATATTTTCAAACAAACTAGCAAAATCATTAAATATTTGTGTAGTCCAGTACAGGTTGGCATCGCCTGGATCCGGTACAGATCAGCAACTTGCGGTTTTTCAAGATATTGTAACTAAATTAAAACCAAATATCGTTATTTGGCAATTTTTTAATAATGATATTTTTGATAACATTCAACAAGCTCTCTTTGATGTATCTGATCATAAATTAATCCGCAGATCAATAAAAAACAATTTTGAATATATTGCAGGGACTTTAAATCAAAAAATTCCTGTACTAAAATATACATCTTTAGGAAAATATTTAATGTATACAGGTATAAGTAAGGATCCTTTCCATAACTGGACTGTCCCACCAAATGATCTTACTAAGAGAAAAGAATATAATTCTGAAAAAATTCCTTTAGAGCTTAAAGAAATGTTAAATCTTTCTAAGATATATAATTTTTCTTTTTATTCTACTCTTGCCCCTTTAGAATGCTTAGAAAATACTCAACTTATATGCAGTTCCTGGATAAGTGATAATCAAAATTTGTTAAGGCAACTTCTTCAATCAAACTCAATGTTTTTATCAATGGAAATTTATAAATCAAATAATGTATTAGGACTACAATCTGATTTTGAACCGTTACCTGATAACAGTGAATTATTTAATCAAACAAATGATTCCAACCCTATCGGAAGCAGGCATTTAAACAAACAAGGAAATTATGTTTATGGAAATTTGTTATTTAAAAATTTTAATAATATGATCAAAAATAAATAGTTATCAATCGATAAATAAATTTTACATTTAGGACCGTATATCTATACCATAATCTTTTAGGTTCTTGAATAAATCTAAATAACCACTCCATACCAATTTGTTGCATATATTTAGGTGCTTGTTTAATACGTCCTGAAATTAAATCAAAAGCAGCTCCAACGCCAATTAAAATATTTGGTTTGAGATTTATTCTGTTTTCAATCATCCATAATTCTTGATATGGACATCCCATACCAATAAAAACTATTTGAGCATTACTCCGATTTATTTGTTTAATAATCTGATTATTATTTTTTTTATTAATCGGTCTAGTTGGCGTGTCTTGATTACCAACTATTAATAATTTTGGAAACAGCTTAATCAGTTTTACTAATAACTCCCGTGATTGATTAGGTGCGCCGCCTAATAAAAATATTTTTATTTTATTATTTTGAGCATATTCA
Organism: uncultured Gammaproteobacteria bacterium; assembly: GCA_964387625.1. Classification (GTDB taxonomy): domain Bacteria; phylum Patescibacteriota; class Microgenomatia; order UBA10105; family UBA10105; genus CAYLWN01. Next base: position 614 of record CAYLWN010000038.1, on the reverse strand, counting down.
CAAATTTTTAACATTAATTTTGGTCCATATACTCTTTCTGTATCTTGGTATCTATACAATTTGGTTAACCATACTAATGGCATACCATCAGTAACTACTAAATCTGCTTTATTAACTCCGTATAGTAATTGAGGCTTATTTTGGCATTCCATAATCAGATGAACCGCTGCAACACAAATATATTTTTTTTGTTTTGTCGAAATCCAACGTTTGATTTGATATAACGTCTTTTGATAATTAACACAGCTGACATTTACGTTTAATATTGGAGTTTTTGATATCTGCATTTTTATATAAATTAACTTAATATCTTTTGTTAGTTTAACATGAAATGTTAAACTATGAGCGTAGAGTATGAAAATATTGATGTTGACTTATGAAATAAAAGATCAAGGAGGTAATTTTATACGAGCTTTTTCTCTTGCTAAGAATTTGGTAAAACTTAATCACAAGGTAACACTTTTGACGGGAAATCCAACTATAAATTTACACTATAAATCTTCAATTATTGATGGAGTTAAGTTGATAGAAGTTCCAGATATTTTTCCCAAAAGATTACGACATGACGGTTGGAGCCCAATGCAAATCTTTTTTCGTTGTGTATATGTTTTAAC
>CAYLWN010000037.1:0-8769 GCA_964387625.1 uncultured Gammaproteobacteria bacterium | reverse complement strand
TAAGCTAAAAAGATACGTTTAATCTGTAATATTATTTATTGCTAATAGAATATTAAAGTGTTCATTAAAGACCTTGAAAGAAAGTGCAAACAGAGTTTAGTAAATTTTCAAATGATGAAGGTTTTTGTGGATAATACAATTGAGTAAGTTTTCCTGCATTAAATAAACCACTAAATTTTAATTCATTTGTATCAGATGAATAAATTTCAATTTTGCCATCTAATAAACCATTACGAAATTCTCCTTTAGTTGTAGCTCCATAACCTTTGTCTTCAAAAATCCCATCTTTAAGTAGTGATGTTTGATTTGTAAGTAATTTAGGTGCGATATAGTAGACCTTGCATCCGCAATTGTTCTGTATTAAATTTTTGCATCCAAACTCTATAATAGTTGTATTACCATAACTATTATAATATTCATTATCGCCTTGTTGAATTCCTTTAGCATAATGTCTTAACGTTAGAGATCCATCATTTATTATAGATTTAAGATCACCATTAAATAAACCATTTTTACAGTTTACTTGCATTTCATAATCTTTATATTTTACTGAATTTAACCCATCAGGATTTGTACAAAATTCTCGTTGGAAATTTATTGTATATTTACTACTGTATATGTTATTGCTAATTTTACTGAATAAAAAGATTACAAAATACAAAATAATGGGACCAATAATTATTGCAGACATATGCTTTAAAAGCAGTAAAAATATTTGGCTTCGTGTTTTATAGGTTGATTTATTTATATAAATAATAATTAAAGTGATTATGACAGGCATAGAAATCAGACCAATAATAGATAATTTTGCAGTTGAAGAAAGTGGTGGACCAGACAAAAACAGGTTATCCAGTGCGTTTGATAATAATATTGCATAAATTAGTGTGCATGATATTGCAGAAATTATTCCGGTAATAATAAGACCTAAAGTAGTAGAAATTTTTACCTTCATTAATTTAATATATCATATTTTTAATAAATCAAAACAACAGGTCCGACCTGTAAATACTGTAAATAACTGTAAGCAAGAACTTAGAAGAGCTAAATAAAATATCAGATTTAGTTCACCGAAATATTTAACAATTAATAGCGAGATAAGTATTTAGTTTCTGAAAAATTCTGTTATATTCTTGAATAAGGTGTTTGAAGTCCCAGGTGACACACAAATAAAAAATCTTAAAGAGTAATTTTTTTTGCCAAAATTTTATCTACTCTATTATTATCCATATCAACTACTTCAAATTTGTATCCTTGCCATTCAAATTTATCACCTTCTGTCGGAATTTTATTAAGTTGAGCTATCACAAATCCTCCAAGAGTTACATTTTTATATGTCTTTTCTGATAATGTTTCTAATTTTAAAGCACTTTTTAACTCCTCAAGCATCAGCATGCCATCAAGCAGATAAGAGTTATTAGACCTTTTTACTATCTTCAATTCATCTACCCAATTCCTTGCCTGAATGTCACCAACAATAGCTTCCAGAACATCATTAAACGTGACTAAGCCTTGTACAGCTCCATATTCGTCAATAATCAATGCCGTATGCATAGGTGATTTTCTAAATAATTCAAGTGCTTTTATGGCAGGAGTATTTTCCGGAATCAGGTGGGGTTTTTTGATATACTTTTTAATATCCACATTTGGGTTATTTTTATAATGACGCAGATATTCTCTTACACGGACAACTCCAAGCAGGTTATCAAGGGTTTTATTGCTCAAAATTATTTTTGAGTGCTTATAATCAGTCAGATAGTTATTAAATTCTGTGGAAAACTTGTTTATATCAAACCATTGAATATTTTTTCTTGGTGTCATGAGGGAATCTACGTATAAACTGTCAAGATGTAGAACTCTGTCAACTAATTTCTTTTCGATTAAGTTGAATATTCCAACTCTTGTTCCTTCACTCATAAGCAGTCTTACTTCATCTTCGCTGATACTGGAAGTAAGAGATGGTTTTATTCTTAAAAATTTAAGCACAAATTCAGAAGATAAACTTAAAAATTTAACAATAGGTAGGGTTGCTTTTAATAATGCCTGCATGGATGGAGCTACAAATAAGGCAATTCTTTCAGGATTGTTGATGGCAATATGTTTTGGGACAAGTTCTCCAATAATGAGGGACACATAAGTAATTCCTCCGACAACCACCAAAAAAGATAAAGCATCATGATATGGTGCAATAATGGAGACTTTGTTTATAAAATCTGAAATGGGTATTGCTAATGTAGCTTGTCCAATAGCACCTGCTAAGATACTGATAAGAGTAATTCCGATTTGAATAGTAGGAAAAAATTTATCTGGATTTTGTGCCAGTTCTAAGGCAGTTTTAGCATTTTTATTGCCTTTTATATTCAGTTGCTGCAGTTTGCTTTTTCGTGATGACACAATAGCAATTTCAGCCATTGCAAAAAAACCGTTTAATAGTATTAGAAATAAAATTAGAGCAAGTTCCATAAGATTAAATTATATTATAATCAGGTTTAATCAACGAGTTTGCCTAAATTAATATCTTAAAAACTTAAAAAACTTTAAAATCAATATAAGGTTTATATTACGATGGAATGTTTAAATATTACCGGATTTATTGATATATAGCTATGAGTTCATTTATAATGAGCTGTTGATTAATTTACTGTAAATAAATAATTGTAAATTACACACACAAATTTTTTAGAAATTTTTTCTGTTATACGATATCTAAGATATTTTATATATAATTAGACATTTTAATGTAAAAAAATATGCTTAACTCTGAATCAAATATAATTCCGGATCATCAGACTACATCATCAGAAAAAAGAATTGTTAAGCCATCACATTTATGGAATATTTTTCGTCAGGAAATTTTACAAAAAGATAATCCCAATATTTATATTATTGGTACAGATACCAAGGCATTGCTTACACAAGCTATTTGTACTGATTTAAAAGATAAAGCTTACACTATTACAATTATCGAAGGTAATCAAAAAATAATTGACTTGGCTACAGAAACTTTGAAAAAAGCAGATATCAAAAACGTTAATTTTATTCATGGAATGTTTCCTGACAATTTATCCTCCGAGTTTGACGATAATCAGCAGTTTGATTTAATTTTAGGTAGTTATGTAATCCGACATATAGAAAAGAAAAAAAGGGAACACTTTATTCTTTCCGCGCTTAATCTTCTCTCTTCAGAAGCACCACTTGGTCTTAGTTCTTTTCCGGTTGAAGATATTGGCCTAGCAATAGAATTTAAATCAAAACGATTGTCATTTACACAAAAATCATTATCGATTCCTTTTGGATCTGTTTTTATTTTTAGGAAAAATACTTAATTTGAAAAATGATTTATGAAATCTAGTGAATACAAATCCAATTTTGTAAAATAATGGTTACTTAAACCTGTATTTTCTTGATATAATAAACCAGTGAATTTAAATCAGATATTTATACCTTTTTTTCTTACCCTACTTGCTGGTTTATCAACTGTTTTAGGAAGCTTGATTTTTCTTAACCACACTTTTAGTAAAAAAAAGTTTGTAGGTTTTTTTTTGGGATTATCTGCCGGAGTAATGATTTACCTCTCATTTGTTGAATTAATGCCATATGCTGTAAAAAGTTTAGGATTTTTAACTGCCAATATATTCTTTTTTATCGGAATTATTTTTATTGCTTTGGTCGATTTTTTTCTTCCTCATCATTATCTTGAAGAAAAAATTGGTCATAATCAAAATATTATAGACCGCAAAATGCTGTCGACCGGATTGGTGGTAACGATTGGACTGATTATTCACAATTTTCCTGAAGGGATTGCAGTTTTTTTAAGCTCATTTACTGATTTACGTTTAGGAATTTTACTTGCCATTGCAATTTCAATTCATAATATTCCCGAAGGAATTGCGGTTGCAACACCAATTTATTATGCTACTTTAAATAAAGGTAAGGCGATCAAATATGCTTTTATTTCCGGAATGGCAGAACCGTTTGGAGCAATAATTGCCTATTTTTTACTAAAACCGTATTTAAATCAAACCATTCTCTCCTATGTTTTTGCCTATGTAGCAGGAATAATGGTTTATATTAGTTTTGATGAATTACTGCCTGCTTGTTTTCGAGACGATCAAGGACATCATGCCATATTGGGTATTATCACAGGCATGATAATTGTCTTTTTCAGTCTGCTCTTTTTATAGACTAGTAAATTGTCAGTATTAATTGGAGAAAATTGATTTTTAGATAAATTCAAAAATATAAGCTTGAGTCTTTTAGAGTCTTCGAATATAATTGATTCTTCTGTCAATTTACTAATATTAAAATCATATGAAACATAAAGTCTATTTTTACAAAGTTAATGATGAAAATTTAAAAGAAGTTCCGGAGATTGCTAAACAATTGTTAAAAAAAGTTATTTTGGATAATAAAATAAAGCTGGAAAATGAAATACCTCTCAAAGTGCATCCGGGTAATCCGGGAAACGTGACTTTCATTAAGCCCAAAAATTTTGATCCGATTATCAAATATTTGCAGGATAAAAAAATCACAACATATTATATTGAAACCAATCAAGCACCGGTTGGCGCTAGATCAAAGGGAAGTATTCATGTACAAATAGCCAAAAATCACGGTTTTACGCAAATTCCTTTTGTGATTGCTGATGGAGAAGATGGATATGATCATACTTTGGTAAAAATCAAAGATGGAAAACATTTCAAAGATTGCAAAATTGCCAAAAAGCTGGTTAACCAGCGACAAATCATCGTTTTAAGTCATTTCAAAGGCCATGTGGCATCTGGTTTTGGCGGTGCGATCAAAATGTTAAGTTTGGGATTTGCTTCAGGCAGAGGAAAAATTGAGCTTCATAGTAAAGTAAAATTGAAAAAAGGAGAAGAAATTAAGTGGATGAAATTTTGGACTCTTTATCAAGGCAGAGAATTTCGAGAAAGAACCGCAGAATATGCTTTAGCAGCCTCACAAAATAAGCAATTTATTTATTTAAATTATGCAATTAATTTGACTGACAACTGTGATTGTGACGGACACAAAATGAACCCAATTTATAAAGATCTAGGAATATTTGCCTCATTAGACCCGGTTTCCATTGATAAAGCCTGCTTTGATATTTTAGCCAAAAGAGAAAGAAAAAATCCATATGGTGGTGAAGATATTTTTGATTATGCCCAAAAAATTGGTTTGGGTAATCAAGATTACGATTTGATACATGTATAATCGGGAAGTGTCAAGCTATATCACCCGGGGGGTGTGAATGACTATAATGAAAAATACGTATATAGGTTTTGGTAGTTTATTGATGACCGGATTTTTATATGGACTTTTTGCTATATTAGTCAGAACAGTTGGTTTTGAATTTCCAATTTTTTTCCAGATGTGGACCAGAAATATTATCGGTACTTTGATTTTACTTGCATTTATAGTATTTGGTCATGATTGGATTAAAGTCAGAAAACAGGATTATATTTGGTTAGTTTTACGTACTATTGCTGGAATTTTTGCCTATATTACCTCATATATTGCCTTTTTTTATATCCAAATCGGAACAGCTTATTTTGCTTATTACTGCGGATCGGTTTTTGGCGGATACCTGATAGGTAAATTCTTGTTTAAAGAAAAAATTACTTTAATTAAAATTATTGCCTTAATTTTATCAATTATCGGGTTATTTTTTATTTATTCGTTTAATTTGGAGACAAACAAATCAATTTATATTCTGATTGCTTTATCATCCGGACTTGTAGCTTCGGTATGGGATATTTTCTCCAAAAAAATATCTCATATTTATTCTGCCACTCAGTTAAATTTCATTGATTTTGGATTATTTTTTATTTTTACTTTTATAATTTCAATTACACTTAAAGAAACATGGGTGATGCCGGAATTATCTACTCCCTGGGTTGTTAATGCAATTTTTGGAGTCATATATGTGATTTGTGGTCAATTAATTATTTATGGATTTAAATACTTGGATGCCCAAATTGGTAGTTTAGTCATGTTGATGGATGCGGTATTTGGAATTATTTTAGGATATTTGATATACAGGGAAACTTTATCATTGATGACACTTTTAGGTGGAATATTAATATTCACTGCCACAATTTTACCTATAGTAAAGTTTAAAAAAATTGATATAATTACATCTTCCTAAATTCCTTCGATACTGGAGTAAATTACTTCAATGGGGAATTATAGATAGATAGACTTATTCTACAGGGTAGAATTCCAAATTTTCAAAAATACACATCTGATATGTATTGTCAGAATAAGATATTTCAAGTATTAGTTAATATATATTATGCAAAAAAAAGAATCACAAATAATCTTTTTTATAGATCATGCAACACCGACAAAGCCAAATTTGTGGTTTTTAATAAAAGCCAGGATTGATATGTTACAAGGAGCTGCTATTTTAAAACAAGTTACAGATGTATTACGTAGAGAATTACAGGGATTGTTACCAGTTTATAAAGAATTTGAAACCCAAAAACCCGAGTTATTTAATCAATTTTATACTGCGGTTTCATTAACGATATTAAGAAATGGAGAAGAAAAAGTGGAATTAACTGGTTTAGCAAGTAAACCACCGGATGTTTCAATGACTATGAAAAGAGTAATGGGAGCCACTGTTCCATCAGCAGACGTAAAATTTAAAAAAGCAGAACAATTGCCTATATATTCAGCAGGTAATACAGACGCAACATTAGACGAAGCCCGAAGACAAGCTGAAATAATTCTAGAAAATTTACCGCAATTAGTCAGAGAAGCAGCGATTAAAAATTTATATGCTCGGTTCAAAACAATATTTAAACGACAAAATGCTATTAATGAATTAATACTGCCTGAAATCTCTTTCCTGATAAAAAAAATAGATGAATCATTGGAGCAGAATACGCAGGAGGATTTGATAAGGATGAAAATGTTTAAAAACAAAAAAATGAAAAATTAGCTAAAATTTCAAAAAATTTTCATAAAATTTAATTTTATTATGTTAAATATTATTGAAGCAACTAGAACAACAGATGAGTTATTTATTTCTCTAAGAGCTAAAACTAAACTTAATGGAATAGAAATGTATGAAATTGACGATTTGAAAATTTCGGATCCGGCATATCAATTTTGTGCAGGAATTGCACTATCATTAGGTATATTAGATTATCCAGATATACCGATAAATTATAAAATGGTATTCGAAGCATCAAAAACTCCAGGTCTTGCTTTTGTTTTACACCAAATTTTAAAAACAGATCGTGCAAGAGAACAAGAGCAAGAAACTCCGATACTTTCATTACAAAGAGCAAGAGATGAGTTTGAAATAGATCAAGCCAGAATTAATGGTGGTATCAGAGACGATTGGTCTCCGGCACTTAAAACTGATAAATTTAACCGGGAAAAATTTATTGATAATTCATTAGACAATCTGCAATCAACCGCTTTTCGATTTTTTATGGTTGCCAGAACTTTATTTATGGTGCAATCATTATCTATCATACAAATGGCTCAATCTCAACAGCCCTATCGTCTTAATACATTTAGATCGTATATTAAAGCCACTAATAATTTTGTGTAAACATTTTTATTAAGTTATAACATACTGTTTGACAAATAAACTTAAAAAGAGTATCAGTCAAGGAATATATGAATATTAAAGAAACAAAACCTAGAAGAAGTGAGTCTAATAAAATTCCGGAATATCTTTCATCAGAAATTTCTGTGAAAGTTAACACACCTCCTTTAATCGAAAATTTTTTGAATTCCAATCAAGAATTTATTATTACCCCTGAATTATTTACGAATCTAATTAAGATTTCAGCCCAATACGAACAATCCAATATTTTATTAAATTCGGTTCGACAATATGGAATTGGTTATGAACCAAACTTAGTCGGTCAAAATATGACTGCACAAACCACACTAGACACATTTTTGAAACTGGAATCTGAAGAATTAAACAAGATTAATAAATTACCCGATGATGTTCAAGAGGAATTTTTTGAAAGTTTAAAACCTGAAGGAAGAATAACTCCCAGAGCTTTCTTTTTACTTGATTTAATACATACAAATTTTCTTACTGGATTAAAATATATCAGGTCAAAAAACATTTATGCTACTCATTTAAGAGAAAGAAATGGTCATGAATTAAGTCAAATGTTTTATGAAATTAACACTACCCGTCCATTTTTACACAAGAAAATTAATAAAACATCACCGATATACTCAGGAGTACCAAGAATTGATTTTTTTCCGAAATTTCAAAATGGTCGATTAAAAACTTTGGAACAAGCTGTGGTTATGATGAAATTAGATAAAATTGAGATAGAAAAACCCAATTTATATTATTCAAAAAAATTTGATGATAATAATCCTGATCATTGGACAAATGTAGCGGATGTAATTAAACAGGTGACACCTGAAATTTTTAAACGGGAAAATTGGTTCAGATTAAAATTTAAAAGAAATGATGATTTTTATTTAATTTTTCATGCAGGACGAGTATCTTTTTCACTGATGCAACTATTTTCAATAGAATTACGTAATAGACAAGATATTCAAGATTTAATTACCCATCCTACTCTAGCTAAAGAACAATTTGAAATATTATTGACTGATGTTAGACAAGGATATAAACCTAATGAAAAAGAAGTAATGGATCATGAAGCTCATGCAGCTGATGTTGATGATGAATATCACAAAATTCCGCCAAAAGAACATTGAATATTATTTTTTCACCTCAAACCAATCAATTTTTTTCCGGTCGTCGGGGTCACCGTT
>CAYLWN010000036.1:1856-9051 GCA_964387625.1 uncultured Gammaproteobacteria bacterium | reverse complement strand
GAAAGTTTACAATACAGACCTAAGGTTGAGGAATAATATAAAAACAAAACCCTCATCTTAAAAGATAAGGGTTTTGTAACTACTAAGACTTATTAATAAGACTTAGCCACCGATTTTGTACATTCCGGTTCCGCAAGTTGGACATTTTCCTTTCATTGCCGGTTTGCCATTTTTCATAGTGACTTTCACCGCTGCTGGATCTTCTCTCTTTGCGCGGCATTTAACACAATACATGGATGCCATAAATTTTAGTCACCCCCCTTCGCCCTCCGAATTCCGATCTTATCGGAAGAAGGAGGGTTTAGATGTTTTTTCAATTGTTTTTTATTTATCGACATAATTTCGGGCTTCGGGGGGCAAGCCCCTTTTATTTATTACTACAAGTAAATAAATACAATCTTTCTACCACCCCAATTTTTTGGAATAAATCGTTAATCCAATTTCGATAGTTATCAAAATTACAGCCAGTATCATTGTTTTTAAAATATCTTTGCGTATTAGAGAGAAATCTGTTGTATCATTACGTAGATAAGAAACAGTATTTTGGGGTGCAGTGTAGGAAAAAACCATTGATCCGGAAATCTTTTGTTTATGCTTAGCAGCTAAGATTTTTTGTTGCTTTGTTTTTTTAGGCATAAATAGCCTCGCTTTTGAGGTATATCACAAACATTTATGAGTTGTCAATATTTGGACGATTTTTTTAAAAACGATCAATTGACATTTTATCCAGTTTTTCCGTATGATAATGGAACCGATTATGTTTAATAATACAGTTTTTTGGCTGATTATAATTGTTATTTTTGTCTGGTTAGGAGCGTTATCCTGGCTTTTATTTAAAGCTTTAGGAAATTACAACCGGTTAACCGCAGGTGTTTCTGCAAAAACATTATCGGAAATATTAAATGAATTTTTAAATCAGGATAAATTGACCAAAGCACAACTTCTGAAAATAAATAGAGAAATTCAATCTATCCAACTGGAAGCAAAAAATTATATCCAAAAAATCGGCTTAATCAGATTTAATCCTTTTGCCGACACCGGAGGAGATCAGAGTTTTTCATTGGCCTTGCTTGATGCGAAAGATAATGGTATTGTCATTACTTCTCTTTTTGCGAGGACGGGAGTGCGTTGGTATATCAAGAAAATCCACGGGGGAAAAGGCGTAGAGCATGAATTATCTGTTGAAGAAAAAGAAGCTATTAAAAAAATTCGTAAAATAGTATAAAATGTTTTTATATACCGATTGTGTTTGAAAAATACATCGTGTATATACTCGATCATCCTATTTAAGCAAGATTTTATTATAAAAAATCTTGCGAATTCGAAGAAGATCGGTATAATATGAAAAATAATAAATTGGTTTTTATTATAGGATCAGTACTTTTATATTTAGTTTCCACAGGCATATCTTATGCAATTTTTACCAGTGTCGGGGGTAAGACTGCTTCCAAACCAATAACTACACCAACAGGTAAGTCAATTGTTGATCCAAGTTTACCAAAGACTGAAGTTTGTCCTTTAAACGGAGCGAAATTTACCGAAATGGAACGGAAAATTTGGGAAACCCGCCGGCCATTGGCTATCATGATTGAAAATCATGAAGAAGCCAGACCACAATCAGGACTTTCTTATGCTGACATTATTTATGAAGCTATAGCTGAGGGTGGTATTACCCGATTTATGGCAGTAAATTATTGCGGAATTGCTGCATATAACATAGGTCTTGCTCCAGTTAGGTCAGCTAGAACATATTATGTGGATTGGGTGTCAGAGTATGATGCTCTTTATAATCATGTAGGCGGAGCAGGTAATTGTAACGATGATACTGTTGACCCAAGAGCCAAAGCTTTATGTCAGATCCAAAAATATGACATCAAAGATATGGATCAATTTAATATTCCTTTTCCAACCTGCACCCGTAATTATGACCGTTTAGATCATGAAGTGGCTACAGAACATACTATGGTTTGCTACAGTGATAAATTATACGAATTAGCTGTAAAACGAAATTGGACCAATGTAGATGCTGACGGTGTTTCTTGGGATGCTGATTTTAAACCCTGGAAATTTAAAGATGAACCAAAAGAAAATGAAAAAGGTACAACCGCTTCCATAGCTTTTGTTTTTTCAGGTAATTTTACAGACCAATATGCAGTGCAGTGGAAATATGATGCTGTAAGCAATACTTATAAGCGTTTTAACGGCAGTCAAGAGCATACAGATTTAGAAACTAAACAACAATTGGCAGCAAAAAATGTAGTGATTCAATTTGCCAAAGAAACAGTAGGTGTTGATGAACATGGACATATGCTTTATGGTACAATCGGGACTGGAAAAGCTATGATTTTCCAAGACGGTAAAGCCATAACCGGCACTTGGAAAAAAGCCACCAGAACAGACAGGACAGTTTTTTATGATGATAAGGGTAAGGAAGTAGAATTTGTCAGAGGTCAAATTTGGATTGAAGTGGTTGCTCTTGACACACAAATAAAATATTAATCCGCCAGCTGGCGGACTGCCGCAAATTGTCTTCAATTTAATTGGAAGCTGTTTGAAAATTGGAATGTGAATGTTAAACAGCTTCATAAGAATTTGTAATGAAAAGTTCTTTCACAGATAATAAAAGAACTTTGCAAACAAACTCTAAGAGGTAGGAATATATGCTAAAAGATTTAATAACTTCCCGAGTTAGAGTCAAATTGCTTACTTTATTGTTAAGCAATCCGGATAAGATTTTTCATGTCCGGGAAATTGTCAGACAAATAAAAGAAGAAATCAATGCAGTGCGCCGAGAATTAAAACATTTGGAAGATAAAGGATATGTCAGTAAAGAACCCCGTGCAAACAGATTATATTATACATTCAGGAAAAACCATCCGATATATTTTGAACTATTGGAGCTTATTGCCAAAACTTCAGGATTAGGCGGGGATATTCTTAAATATAAAGCCAAGTTAGGCAAAATAAAATTTGCAATGCTTTCAGGTAAATTTGTCCGTAGGTTGGCTCATAATCCCAGTGATGTAGATTTATTATTGGTTGGTACTGTAGTTTTGCCGGAATTGGGACAATTGGTCAGACAGGAAGAAACTTATAGGGGCCGCGAAATAAATTACACTGTGATGACAGAAGAAGAATTTATATTCCGTAAAAAACGCAAAGATCAATTTATTTCAGAAATTTTGTTAGGGGCCAGAGTGATGATTTTAGGAGATGAAGAAGAGTTAGCTGCCTGAAAATTACAAATTTTTATGGTTAGGCAAAAAATTTTCAAATCGGGCAATAGTTTATCTGTGGTTTTGCCAATCCGGTTTGTAAGTGCATTGGGGATAAAAGCGGGAGATGAAGTAGCGGTAAAACTTGATGAACGTAAAAATAAAATTACCTATTTTTTCCCTTTGACCCGGCAATTACCTCTGGATTTTAACCGGAAAAATATAGTAAAACATTAGAGATTGTTTAAAAAGTTTTTTTAAAAAAAAATAAAGAACTTTTTAATTACAAACTCTTATGAAGCTGTTTTTACCTTTTAATTCCTGTATTTAAACAGTTTCTTAAATAATTTTTTTTATGAAAGCTGCAAAAAAAAGTATTTATCTGATTTTAATTGTGACGGTTTTCGCATTTGTATTGAGTTTACCTGAAAATTTACCGCTAAATTTAAATTGGCAGTTTATCAAAATTAACCGCATTATAAATCCGCCGGAAATCAAAATTCCATTTTTGCAAGTTGATAAAAAAATTTATACACATTTAGGACTGGATTTATTGGGTGGAACTCAACTGGTTTTGGAAGCAGATATGGGTCAGATTGCCCAACAGGACAGAGATAAAGCCTTGGAGAGTGTGAAAGAAATTATTGACAGAAGAGTTAATTTTTATGGAGTTTCAGAACCCACAGTGCAAACTTCAAAAATGAATGAAAGTTACAGAGTGATTGTAGAATTACCCGGAATAAAAGATATTAATCAAGCTGTCGGAACTATCGGACAAACTGCACAATTGGAATTCCGGGAGTTTATAAACGAGTCTACAACTTCTGCAATGTTTCCCACCATGCAAAATACCAAATCAGTGCAAATTACGGGTAAAGATTTGTCAAAAGCAGAAGTAGTTTTTGATCAAAATACAGGTGAACCGGTGGTCTCTTTTGAGTTAACGAAAGATGGCGGAAAAAAATTCGGAGAAGTTTCAACCAGACTGGTTGGAAAAAGACTAGCCATATTTTTAGACCAAATGCCCCTGAGTGCTCCAACTGTTCAAACAGCAATTACTGAAGGCAGGGGACAAATTACCGGAAATTTTACCCGTGAAGAAGCTAAAAGTTTAGCTCTAAATTTATCAGCCGGAGCATTACCTACACCTATCAAAATTATTGAACAAAAAAATGTTGAAGCCACTTTGGGGAATGAATCGATAAATAAAAGTATCCGGGCAGGTATGGTAGGATTATTTTTTGTAGCATTATTCATGATTATTTATTACGGATACCTGGGGTTAATTGCCGACATAGCACTGATTATTTACGGACTTATTTCTTTTGCAATTTTTAGATTAATTCCGGTGACACTCACATTACCGGGTATTGCTGGATTTATTCTGTCTATTGGTATGGCTTTGGATAGTAATATTTTGATATTTGCAAGAACTACTGAAGAGCTTAGAAAAGGTAAGCCTTGGAATATTGCCATGGAATTAGGTTTTGGTAAAGCTTGGGATTCGATTAGAGATGCCAATTTTACAACACTTATCACAGCATTTATTTTATACAATCCTCTTAATTGGAATTTTTTCCCATCATCAGGTATGGTCCGGGGATTTGCCCTGACTTTGGCAATTGGTGTATTGGTTTCATTATTTACGGGAATTATTGTAAGCAGAAACCTTATTCGGGTGTTTTACAAACCGAAAATTAAATGACCAATGCTGAATGATAAATGACCAATAGAAAAATTTAGCATTTAGCATTTATAATTTATCATTGGAATAATATGATTCGATTCATGCGTTATTGGTATATTTATTTGCTGATATCGGCAAGTGTTTTGGTGCCGGGAATTTATTCTTTGGCGAAATACGGATTGAAACCGGCATTAGATTTTACCGGTGGAACACTATTGGAAGTGAGGATTAAAAATGATCAGGTAAAAGTTGATGATCTGAAAAAAATTTCAGAGGAACAAAAATTGGAAGTTGCATCCATCACTAAATCTTCACAAGATGGATATATTATTAAAATGAAACCTATAGATAATGAACAAAAAAATAAATTGGTCACCGGATATAAAGATAAATATAAAGATGTCAGTGAAGTTAGGTTTGAAACAGTCGGTCCTGTATTGGGTAAAGAATTATTAAGTAAAACCTATATTGCTGCACTTGTGGCAATTGTATCGATATTGCTTTATGTGGCTTATGCTTTTAAAAATATCCGGTTTGGCGTATCTGCAATATTAGCACTCGTTCATGATTTATTGGTAGTGTTGGGAATATTTTCTATACTAGGAAAAGTAATGGGAGTTGAAGTGGATGCATTATTTATTACAGCTGTTTTGACAGCGATGAGTTTTTCCATGCATGACACTATTGTGGTGTTTGATAGGATTAGGGAATACAGGAAAAAATCAGCAGTCGGGGATTTTGAAACACAAATAAATATGGCCTTAACTGAAACCATGGGTAGGTCTTTGAATAATTCCCTGACAATTATTTTTATGTTGCTGGCGTTATTTTTATTAGGTGGAGAAACGGTAAAATGGTTTGTATTGGCATTACTCATCGGTACAATTTCCGGAAGTTATTCTTCACCTTTTGTGGCTACTCCAATTCTTTATCTGTGGTACAAACTGAGAGATAAAAAAAGTTAAAGTTTAACCCGTCATTCTGAGCGTAGCGAAGAATCTTCTTATAAAAACTAATATTCGCAGTAAAAATTTTCTTGATCCGCAACTCGATCGGGAAATATCTTTTCGTTGTTAAATAAAGTCTTAGTCCCTCCTGACAATGCGATCTACAAAAATTTTCACATGCTCATATTGTTTTTTTTAATTCTTGAAGTTTCTTTAATAAAATTTCTCTGTCATTTTTGATTTTTCCTAAAACTACATCATTAAATAAATCATTTAAAATTTTTCCGATTTTGGGACCGGGAGTGATTTTAAATATTTTCATTACATCGTGTCCGTCAACTTTGAGATCTGCTACGGTAAATGGCTGCTTTTGCACTTCTTCAAGCCGTTTTATAAATAACCGTAATCTCCAGGACGTAATAGGCACACCACCGCCAACCCGGTCACCTATTCTTAAATCCAAAATATCTTGAAGATTTTCTTTACCTACTTTTTTAACAAATCTGCGAAGTGTGGTATCAGTTTGATTTTCATCAACAGTGAATTGATGATGGCGTACAAGTAGAGCAAATTTTTCTGCATCTTTTTTGGAAAAATTTAATCTTTTAGCAATATTTTTAGCTATTGTTGTGCCAACCATTTCATGATTATAGAAGGTGATTAAATTTGTTTGTTGGTCTTTTCTGAAAACCTGAGGTTTACCGATATCATGGATAAGAGTTGCAAATCTAACCAGCCAATTTTTTGAAGGAGTTGCTTCAAGCGATTTAAGTAAATGTGTTCCTACATCATATATATGATGGCGTTTGGGACTAATTTGTGAAACACCGAAAGTTTTGGACAATTCAGGTAAAAGCTCATCCAATATTCCGGCATTTTTCAAAATCATAATTCCGTCACTTGGGTAATCACTTTCTAATATTCTCTTCAACTCATGTCTTATTCGATCAGCTGAAACTTTGTTTATTGTCGGAGCCAATTTCTTAATAGCTGCAAAAGTTTTTTCTTCAATAGCAAAACCTAATTGGGTAGCAATTCTTACGGTACGCATGAGTCTTAATGCATCCTCTGTAAATCTTTGTATGGGATCACCAACTGATCTGATCAGTCTATTTTTCAAATCTCTTTGACCGTTGAAAGGATCAATTAATTTTTTCCCGTCATATGCAATTGCATTTATAGTTAAATCTCTGCGGGATAAATCTTCCTCCAAAGTTTTCCCCCACATAATTTCATCAGGATGCCGGCTGTCAGTGTATCCTTTTTCACTTCTATAGGTGGTGATTTCATAAACGTCTTCGGTATTTTCTGTCATCCCGAATTCCTGTCTACGCAGGTAGATATTT
>CAYLWN010000036.1:0-1756 GCA_964387625.1 uncultured Gammaproteobacteria bacterium | reverse complement strand
TCCCACAGTCCCAAAATTGTTATCATAAAAACTATCCGGAAAAATTTTCATTATTTCATTAGGTGTAGCATTAGTAGTGAAATCCCATCCTTTGGTTTCTTTTCGCATCAATATATCTCGAACAGATCCGCCAACAGCAAAGCATTCAAAACCGGCTTTATTTAATTTATCAATAATTTCCTGTGCAGATTGAGGAAGTTTTGACATACTGTTATTATACCTTTAACATAATTAAGTTGTCATCCTGGAGCGAATCCCGCTTTGCGGGATGAAGCGATAGGATCTTCTTAATATGATAAATATAAAAGATTCTATTGGTCTTTGGCCTCCAGAATGACATTAAAAATATGAAAAAGTGGGAAAAATTAACGAAGTTCACAGTTCGAAGTTCACAGTTCGAAGTAGGAAAAATAATTAATTTAATATTAACGAACCGCGGTATAAAATCTGCGAAAGAAAAGAAATTATTTTTAACTCCTCCAAATCCAGAAAAATTGACTGCGAAAAACGTTGAAATTGATGTAAAATCCCTAAAACAAGCAATAATAAGAATTAAAAAAGCTATTAAAAACAAGGAGTCAATTGTAGTTTATGCAGATTATGATGCTGATGGAATTACCGGTGGAGCTGTTATGTGGGAAACCATTCACAAGTTGGGCGGCAATGTAATGCCGTATATTCCGCACAGAGTAGAGGAAGGATACGGGCTGTCAGTCAAAGGTATCAATTCAATTATCATTAAATATAAGCCAAAATTAATTATTACAGTTGATCATGGAATTACAGCTAGGGAAAAAGTGGAATATGCCAAAAAAAAAGGAATTGAAGTAATTATTACAGATCATCATGTGAAACCTAAAAAAATTCCTAAATGCCTAATTGTGCATACAACCAATTTAAGCGGATCAGGTGTTTCCTATTTTCTTGCTAAAGAAATAATTAAATCATATAAAATAATCCCTGAGCGTAGTCGAAGGGTTATTGATATTGATGAATTATTAGTCTTGGCAACTATTGGCACAATTGCGGATTTAGTGCCTTTAACAAGTTCAAATCGTTCAATTGTAAAAATGGGTTTAGAAAAATTAAATCAAACCAAAAGAGTGGGGTTACTTGCTTTGATAAAAGATTCAGGTTTAGAAGTTGGTACAATTAACACTTATTCAGTTTCGCATATTTTAGCTCCCCGTCTTAATGCTATGGGAAGGCTGGTTCACGGGTTGGACGCTTTACGTTTATTATGTACTAAAAACAGCGAAGCAGCACAGAAATTGGCAAAAAAATTAGGTTTAACCAATCGCGAAAGACAACAATTAACTATAGATACTTTTGAACATGTCAAACAATTATTACCCAAAACTCTAAAAAAATTAATTTTTGTAACTCATGAAACATACAATCAGGGAGTGATAGGATTGGTAGCTGGAAAACTCACGGAAAGTTTTTACCGACCGGCTATTGTGGTTTCCAAAAGTGATGTCTATTCCAAAGCATCGGCGAGGTCCATAAACGGATTAAATATCATCGAAACTATCAGGCAGTGTAGTGAATTATTGGTAGATGCCGGAGGACATCCGATGGCAGCAGGTTTTACTGTGGAAACTGCCAAAATTACTTTATTACAAAAAAAACTGGAAGAATTGGTTGAGCAAAAATTACCTGATGAAAAATTACAACGTCTTTTAAAAATTGATTTGGAAATTCCCTTAAGTTTTATAAATTTAAAACTCTGGCAAAATATACAACAATTAGCTCC
>CAYLWN010000035.1:0-9224 GCA_964387625.1 uncultured Gammaproteobacteria bacterium | reverse complement strand
GAAGACGAATTGATTGTGATCGATGGCAGCACAAATGAGCAAACCTTAACGATCATCAAAAAATATAAACGCTTCATAGATAAATATATTCATGAAACTGACTTAAGCCCAGGACACGGAAATAATAAGGGTATTTTAGTTTCAGAAGGGAAATATATAAAGCTATTAACCGATGACGATATTATTTTTTCGACGGCAATCGAGAAAGCAATCAATATAATGGAAAAAAATCCCAAAATAGATATTTTGGAGTGTGGCGGCATTTTATACTACAAACTAACAAAAGTTACTAGCGTTTTTTATAAGCCCCCTGGAATTAATTTCGGCAAGAACATTGATGATTTATTCAGATACAGAAGTAACGGACTAGCAATAATATTAAGAAGAAAATCCCTTGCCAAAATCGGCCTCTTCCCTACAAATTTAATAGCCGATGCAACCTTTTTAATAAACGCTTTTAAGGCTAATGCAATAATAAAATTTTGTAGAATTAAACTTTATAAACATGTAATTCATTCGGAAAATCTTTCTGGGGGTCCGGAGATTTCTAATCTAATATATAGTGCTATAAAAAAGTACTCGTCTAGGAAATACTTTTTAAGATACTCGCTTAATTGGCATATTTCTAAATACCCCGCTATAAAATTCTTTCTATCACCTGTAATTCTCATTAACAACTTCTTGAAGAGAAAGGTAAATAATAAATCTGGTTCCAAACAAACTTACAAGTGGGATGGCGGTTTTAGCTAACCCTTAGAATTTGTTGTGAAATGTTTGTCAACTCCTTGGCCACTACTTCATGCCCTTTTGCTGTCAGATGAACTTCATCAAAATAGTATCGACCTATCAGATTTGTATTTCTTATATCTTGAAACAAATTTAAAACATCAATTGCATTAACTGCATTTTTTTTGCAATAGAGAATAATAGTTTCTTGCGGTAAAGTAACATTTTTAAAGTTATTTTCAAGTTGTGATGTAAAAGGACAAATTAAAATGAGTAATCTCGCCGAAATATGTTGACACTCATCGTTTATTTTTGAAATAAATTCTAACCTTCGTTTAAATTCTTTGTCAGTTTTCGAACTGTAAATTTCAACATACTTTTTTATTTGATCGATGTTTCCAATCTTTTTACTTATTTTTTGATCGGCAAATTTGTTTGCAAGGAAAGGTTTAATTATAAATCTAAATAAGTATAATTTATCTAAATATTTACCTACTAGAGAAAACTTACCTCCGAATGTACCTTTTGTATTAGATTTAAATTTGACTTTTTCAGGGTATCTGACTCTTACATAATTTTTCTTGGTATCAAATATCCAATCTGAACTTATTATTAGATTGGAAAGATTTAAAGATAGCACGACCAGATCAGGATTAAATATTTTCCCTTTGTGCTTAAGGTACCAATAGTCCTGAATTATATTATAAGTTCCTGTACCAGTATTAATAACATTTGTCTTAATTCCTAACTTATTTAAATTTTTTTCCAAATATCTAGAAAATGTACATTTTTCTTCCACACCAAAGCCAAATGGAATCGAATCCCCTATTACAAGAATTCTTTTTCCGTCTCTGTTCGCCAGATCGAAATCGGGACTTCTTTGTCCATATTTATTTGTTTGATATAAAATTTTCTTATCGTAATCTTCACCTTTATAATATTTTTTAACGTTTGGTTTCAATTCGTATAGTAAACCTTTTAACTTACTCTTTTGGAATATCGTCCTGAATGATGTTCGCCACTTATAAATTCTGTAAAAATATTCAATTGCTGTTGTTGAAACAATCAGACCGCATAGAGTAGTGATTAAGGTTAAAACATTCATACGATTTTAAGATCTTCCATATATTTTTCGGACTTTATCTAATCCTTATGATTAAAAAATACGTTTTTGTCCACGATAGAAAACATCGTCTGCAACCGATTAACATAATTATGATCGTTTTTGGCCCTGATATATCCCGCAAGGGCAATATTTTTTCGCAATGAGTCTCTTTCCAAATAATATTTGACCTTTTTAGATAGATCATTTGGATTTTTGTATAAAATAACTTCTTTCCCTACTTTATACATGTATCTTAAATCGGGACTATAATCTGTAATTAAAAGCGCACCTGCTGATGTTGCCTCATAAACGCGCAAGTTTAAAACTCTATTTTGGTGATGATTGACAACAATCTTAGAATTTTTTAAAACTTGTTCAATTTCTTGGTGGCTTAACCACTTTCCCATATATCTTTTTTTAAGTTTGCTTGTACTCCATTTTTTATCGCCCCATATTTCTATTTCCAAAGGGTCAAGTGTTTTGAACAATGATTCTCTTTGTTTACTAAATGAACCAATAAAAACGATGTCATGAGACCTATTATCAGGCTGACTTTTAATTAAGGAACCCGCGTAAGGTAAGCAGTAGAGCCTACTGTAGCCCTTTTTACGGTAGGAATTTACATCAGATCTGTCCTGGGTAAAAAAAAGCGTATAAGCTGAAAGCCATTCTTCTATTCTTTTATAATCAGAGAATAGATCTGTAAACCAATTGACTATTGTTACTTTCGCGGAAATTTTTTTAACAGTAGTTCCAGAGATATTTTCCCCTTTACTCACTAGAACCAGATCTGGCTTTAGTCGGTTAACCTTCCTAATAAGCCTCTTATTAATATTGTTTGTCGCAAATTGATACAATGGAGAATATAGCAACGCTATTGCAAATAGAAATTTTTCAAATAGTATCGTACTGCGATTGTCAAAAAAGGTAACCTGAATATTTAAGGTTTTGAGAGCCTTCTCGAGTGGTGGCTTAAATGCCGAATAACTAGCTATTACTACCAAGACTTTTTTAATTTTTTCTCCCCGTTTGCTCATCTGACAATAAATTGTAAAATATAATCTAAGTAAAGGTGTATTTAACCAAAATTAATCATCGGTCTCAATGAGCAAACTAGCACGTGTTACGTAAAATGACAAACGTAGTCACTGAAGATATTAAAAAAATTGTAAGCAATGCGGATTTTTCCAGTTTCGACGGGAAAACTATTTTTATAAGCGGCGCGGCAGGTTTTCTCGGTTCTTATTTTACAGCTGTTTTCCAGCATTTAAATAAGCACGAATTTAAAATACCTTGTAAAGTACTTGCTATTGATAATTTTATTACTGCAAATAAGAACAATTTATTAGTTAAAGTTAACGACAAAAATATTATATTCCAAAAAATGGACATCTCAGAAAGCATGGGGAAATTTGAAAATGAAAAGATAGACTACATCATTCATGCAGCAGGGTTGGCATCTCCAATTTACTACCGTAGGTATCCAATAGAATCTATTAATTGTACCGTCTTGGGCTTACATCACCTTTTGAGATACGCGAAAAATAATGCAATCAAATCATTTTTATTTTTTTCATCAAGTGAAGTATATGGTAATCCTCGTGAAGATGAAGTGCCCACAAAAGAAACTTATAACGGAAATGTATCTTGCATAGGCCCCAGATCTTGTTACGACGAGGCAAAAAGACTTGGCGAGACAATGTGCCTAAGTTATTACAAAACATACAAGATCCCTGTTAAATGGGTCCGCCCGTTTAATATTTACGGTCCAGGAATGAGAGTAAATGATGACCGAGTTGTACCTAAGTTTCTTTTTCAGGCACTCGCGAAAAAACCATTAACAATCCACATACCGGGCTTACAAACGAGGACTTTTACTTATGTATCGGACGCAATGATTGGTTTTTTTAAAGTAATTTTAGGAAGCAGAAACGGAGAGGTTTACAATATTGGACGGGATGTCGGTGAAATTAGAATGGAGGATTTGGCTGATAAGGTCAATGAGCTTTTTAATAAAAAGCTGAAAATTGAAAAAATAGAAATGCCTCAAGAATATCCATCCGATCAGGCTCAAAGAAGATTGCCGGATATAACTAAAGCGAGAGAGCATGTTGGATTCGCTCCAGGAGTCTCAATCGATGACGGTCTTAAAAGAATGCTAGCCTGGTGTAAAACGCAAGTTTAACTTTAAAGAGCTTTTTTTACAAAAGAAGAATTCGATATGTCAATTACAGTTAAAAACATTAAGCCTGAGTTTGTTGACAAAAGAGGATATATTAGCCGAATTATAGATCAAGAAAAAGTTAAAATCAGAAGCGTTTTGATAATTGAAAGCAAAAAAAACTCGGTAAGAGGAAATCACTATCATAAAAAAGATGCCCATTTTATTTACTGCCTAAGCGGAAAATTCAAATACTCGGAAAAAAACATAAAAAACTCAAACTCAAAAATTACTTCCGTAATTTTAAAACCCAGTGACCTTGTTTTTATTAAACCTATGTTTTGGCATCAAATGGAATTTATGGAAAAAACCATATTTTTTGCATTTACTACAGAAACTAGAAAACAAAGTCAGTATGAGACAGATACGGTTAGATTGAATAATGGGTAAGCGTGATGTAAAAAAACTAACAAGCTGTAGAGTCTGTGGCAATAAGACATTTTTTGAAGCATTATCATTGGGTAGTTCACCTTTAGC
Source organism: uncultured Gammaproteobacteria bacterium (assembly GCA_964387625.1). Lineage (GTDB taxonomy): Bacteria > Patescibacteriota > Microgenomatia > UBA10105 > UBA10105 > CAYLWN01. Next base: position 4,695 of record CAYLWN010000035.1, on the reverse strand, counting down.
AAATTCTTTTCTCAAAAAGGCAGATCTGAAAAATGAGGAAAGATATTTCCCCCTAGCTTTAAAGCTCTGTAATAGCTGTGGTCTTTTACAGCTAGCTGACATCGTTAATCCGGATTTAATGTTTAAAAATTACCTGTATGTCTCTTCTACCTCGAGATCCTTTGTTGAACATTTTGAAAAGTTTGCGCAAGACATTAACAAGAGATTCCATCTAGGTCGAAATACTTTGGTAGTTGATATTGGAAGTAACGACGGAATTTTATTGAAGCCTCTTAAAAAATTAGGCGCTAAGACTTTAGGCGTTGATCCGGCCAAAAATGTCGTAGAAATAGCCCGTAAAGCTGGCATAGAAACGATAGCTGATTTTTTTAATGAAAGAGTGGCTCGTAGAATTCTCAAGAAGTACGGCACAGCTAAAATCATAACAGCCGCTAATGTTTTTGCACACACGGGAAATTGGGATGAATTTGTTAAATCAGCAAAAATTTTACTTTCAGAAGATGGCGTTCTTATAATTGAAGCTCCATATCTCCTAGACTTTATCAAAAAGAACCTGTTTGATACCGTGTATCACGAACATTTGTCTTATGTAGCTATAAATCCTTTAGTTAAGTTTTTTAATAAATTCGGAATGATTATCTTCGATGTTCAAAAGGTTAGCAGTCATGGAGGCTCCATCCGAGTTTTTATCAAAAATACTAAAGGGCCCTACAAATTTAAGAGAAGATTTAACCGCTTTATGAAGAAAGAAAAGATCAATGGTCTTACTTTAACTACAACATATGAGAAATTTTCAAAGAAAATCGAAATGAATAGAAAGTTGCTAGTAAAAATGCTTAGTAAGTTAAAAGATGACGGTAATAAAATAGTAGGATATGGAGCTCCGGCAAAAGGCAACACCCTTCTTAATTATTTTGGTATAGGTCCAGAGTTGCTTGAATTTATTGTTGATGATAGCAAGCTGAAACAGAATTATTATACGCCCGGCACTCATATATTGATCACTTCTCCTGATAAGCTAAAAAAGATCAAGTTTAATTATTTATTGATACTCGCTTGGAACTTTGCTGATTCAATTATTAAGAATCATTCCTATTTAAGAAGAAGGGGCGTGAAATTTATCATTCCGGTCCCTGTCCCAAGAGTAGTTAACTAGTTTATGGGGTATCACTTCAGATCTTTTTATCAGCTTTTTGACTTAATACACTTAACAACTATCTGATAGGCAAATACTCCAGGAAAATATTTTTTTACTCCATTTAATATTCCATTCCCTTGATATATATGGCTTTCTTCTAAGATTTGAAACTTTGACTTTTCTAGATCTTCCTTAAGTGCTCCATAGGTAAAAAAATGGATGTGGCCCTCATCAAACATGCCGCTTTTTTGGTATCTAAACTCACCTTTTAAAAACTTTATTCTGTTGCCCCAGTACATTAAGTTTGGGGTAGTTACTAAAAGCATGCCGTTTTTCTTTAATATCCTATTTAATTCATTTAGAGTATTTAAAGGATTTATTAAATGTTCAATCACTTCCGAAGCAACGATAATATCGAAAGAATTGCTTTCAAGTGGAACATTTTTTTCGTTTAAATCAACAACTAAAGCGTTAGTCATTATTCTTTTGGCTTTGCGAATTGCCGAGCCAGATGAGTCGATTCCAGTAACTTTCGCGCCCATTCTTTCCAATTTTCCCCCAAAATAACCGCTCGCACAACCGACATCGAGTATTTTTTTATCGGTTACATTACCAATTAATTCCAACAATTTAATTTCTCTACGGGCGGGCATTCCGTAATACAGTGCTTTCCGTGAATACCTTTTATTACTGGCCACCATATTTAACTTTCTGAAAAGAATTACTTAAAAGTTTTTAATGACTAGTTTGAATTTTTTCTAAATTAGTTTGTTTTTCCATGTTAGGGGTAACATATCGTTTTTAAGCTCAAAATCTTTAAGATATTTTGGGTTCTGGGGTCCAACCTTTTTAGCCCACTTAATTGTCATTTTGATACCTTTTTTCAAAGTAGTTGATTCTTTAAAGCCCAATAATTTTCTTGCTTTATCTACTGTACAATATGCATTAATAACCTCTTGTGGCCTGAGCTTTAGATATTTAGGTTTAAAACTTGAAGGAATTTTTTGGTTAAAAAATTCATTTAGTATTATTTCCGATAATTTGTTGATTGAATAGTATTTTTCAGGTCCGATATTTATTATTTGAGAACTCGTTTTGTCCTCAAAACCCGCTTTCAGAATATATGGCACACAGTCGTCTATATAAGTAAAAGCTCTTTTCTGATTACCATCGCCATATATAAAATACTTTTTGCCTCTCATTAAAGAGTTAATAAATATTGCAATGACGTTTCTATAAGGATCAGATAAATTTTGGTAAGGTCCGTAAACATTATGTGGCCTGATAATCGTGTATTTGAAATTAAAAACATTTGCCAGTACTTCAGTAGATTTTTCCATTGCGTATTTGTTGATCCCATAAATATCTTCTGGCTGAGGAATTTGCTTTTCCGAAAAGGGGGCCTGTTGAGCTCCGTAAACACTCATAGAACTGGTTAAAACAATTTTTTTGAGTCCATTTTTGATTGCGGGTACAAGTAAATTGATATAAGCTTGATAATTTCGCTGTGAACAACTGATTGGAACGAATTGACTTCTTCCTTCTGCTGCATCTGCTGCCAGATGAAAAATTATGCTTGCTCTTATTCTTTTTAAAGTTTGTTCGGTAGCGTTTTTATTTCTTAAATCCAGTTCAATAAATTGACAACGAGAGTCAATGTTTTTTTTAAAGCCTCCAGATAAATCATCTATGCCGTAGACCTTTTTATATCCCAGATTTAAAAGCGCCGTGACCAGATGACTCCCTATAAACCCTGCTGATCCAGTAACCAAAATACTCACTTTTTATAACTATCAATTATTATTTTCAATTGTTTACCAATTATTTTTGAGGTCAGTTTTTTTCTATACAAATTATATGCAGATTTACAAATTTTATCATAGAGCTTTTTATTATTCTTCAGGCGAAAAATGGCATATGCTAAATTATCAGGATTCTTATTGCTAACAAGTAATGCGTCTTCTTCGTTCGTAAATACTTCTCTTGAGGCTGGCGAATCCATAGTAATTATTGGTCTTAAAAGGGCAACTGCTTCATATACCTTATTTGGAATTACCAGATTAGCTTTTTTCGTTTTTCCAAAAATACCCAAAGATACATCAGATTCACTGATTATCTTTCTAATGTTTTTTATATTTTGCCAAGGAATCATATCTACATTCTTTAGCTGATATTTTTTTATTAAGATCAGGGCCTTTTTTTTGGAAATTCCGTCTCCAACAATTTTAAACTTAATGTCTTTATGTTTATTTAATTTATTAGCGGTTTCTATAATAAAGTCTACGCCCTGTAAATTTTGAAAACTTCCGTGAAATTCAACAATAAAATTCGTGGATTTTCTTGTATTTTTTTTAGGTTTAAAGTAATTTTCGTTGGCACCAATATAAAGATATCTGACTTTTGATTTCCTAATTTTGTATTTTTTTACAAAATGTTTAGCATGATGCTTAGTATCAAGTAGTACGATATCCGCCAAATGAGTGCATAAAAAGTCCTGTAGAAAAAATTTGAGCGCAAAAAAACTATTTTTCTTAAATATCTGCCTGTCATCTACATATGTGTCGTGAAGTGAATAAAATGCATCAAAAACCAAAACCTTTTTAAATATTTTTGCTAAAAACCAGGCAAGAGGAACATCCGTATATCCAAGTACACCCACAATAATCGTCTCGAATTTTTTTTCCAACTTCAAAAACTTTAAAAATAAATTTAAGTAGTGCTTAATTCCGGAACTCCGATCATTGCAATCGTACACTTCGCAGTTATTTTTTTTTAGACCGGAAATTAATATTTGGTTTCTAGGATAATATGGGTCGTAAGTTCCGAAATAGCAAATTTTTTTTGTCATAAACTTTTAATTAATTTACCTAAATTATTTGCATAATTTTTGGACGTAAATTCATTCATTTTAAAGGGTGTCGTTTTTGCTCTAATAGATTTTCTGAGAATTCTTATAGCCCCTTCTAAATCCCCCGGATCGAACAAATAAACATTATCGTAAAAAGCGCTTTTGTAATCCAAAATTCCAGTAACCTTAGATATAACTACTTTGTTATTAGAGGCCAAAGCTTCTAGAAATGATATCTGGCCTGAGGCACGCTGTAATTCTTTAAGAGGAAGAAAAACTACTTTTGACTGAAAGTAAAATTTTTTCACCTCTTTGTATGGCAAATCAAAATATAGTTGAACGTTTTTGGGAAAAACAATACCAAGTATATTCGATTTACTAGTTACTACAACGAATTTATGATCACTCATTTTTTCAGCAACTTTTGCAAGAAATTTATAATCTCGTGAGCGATCTCTGCCTACTGAAAGGATAAATTGATTAGTTTTTTTTGGACATTTGAAGTAATCTGTGTCGACACCGAAGGGAATAAAATTTACACGATTCTCAACTTCTGGAACCAACTTTTGAAGGAGTCGTTTTTCAATCTCTGAATGGCAAACTATAAGTTCGGGAACTTTTAGAATCGACTGATAGATTTTAAAGACAAGATTTTTTCGCCTGATTTGCAATTCATTAACCAGCCCCGTACTAATGTAAATTAGCGGCG
>CAYLWN010000034.1:0-9320 GCA_964387625.1 uncultured Gammaproteobacteria bacterium | reverse complement strand
CGACTTGTCCTTTTGAAGTCCCGCAAGGACGAAGGAGGATTCCCCCTTGGGCTCCAAAATCCTCAATTTCATATTTGACAAACTTTGCCAAAGTTTGCTAATATATCTCTATATGAGCACAGTCAATATTTCCCTTCCCAAAGAACAGGTTTCTATTATCGACAAATTTGTCGTAAGCTTTGGTTTTGCCAATAGAAGTGAATTTTTTAGGTCTTTAATTAGGTTGGTTACTCGCGATCCTAAACTGGTCAAATCGGCTGCAACTTTTCCTTGGGTATCACCACCTAAAAGTTCTGTTAAAGAAATCATGGCTGATTTTAAAAAAGTAGGTAAATATTCTCCGGAATTTTTAAAAGATTTAGAAGAAGGATTGAGAGACTCTCAATATTTTAAAAAGTAATATGCCACTAATCCTGCCAATTGGGAAAAAAATTCATAAACAGATTAAGAAATATTCTCTTCAAAAAAAATTTGATAAACAAACCAAATTATTGATTTTAAACCCAAATCACTCGAGTTTAAATTTGGAAATTTTAGAACCAAAACATAGATGTGTGTATAGTTTTAGATTAGATCGTAAATTCCGTGCATTATGCTTATTTGACATACAAAAGCAAACAATTGAAATAATCAAAATTACTGTTCATTATCAATGATTTTTCTTCAATAACAGCCACAAAAAGGGAATAAAAAGCAGATTAAAGATTAAAGATTAAAGATTTACGATTAATGAATAAATATATGAACGGAAGAGTCAGAAGCCCAACCCCCAGAAATTTCGATCAGATTAACGTGAATATATATTTGCTATAGGTCTAATTAATCGTTATAATACGTTATTAATTACATATGAGATTTTTAGAAAGACCTGAACAGGGAACATATTTGAACAACAAAAAATTTAGATTATTCGGCAGAGGTTTAGAGGGTAAGGTAAAATATCAATTTGCTGCTGATCAAATCAGTCATATACCAACCGTAGACGTAATAGGTGATTTTGGATGTGGTAATGGTGAATCTACTGAATTCTTGCAAAAATATTTACAATCAAATTTTAATTTAAATCCTTTTATGCTAGCTGCTGATATTTCTGGAAACGATATTAAAGTTGCAGCACAGAGAAGAATGAAAAATGTGAGATTTTTTACTCAAGATTTATCTGAGCCGATTGATTTACAGCCAAATACGCATTTGGATGGAGCAGTTTTCATTGAGGTTGTGGAGCATATAAAGCCGCCTGATTTAGCTAAAAAAGCAATAGCACATATTGCTGAAGTTTTGGATCCAAATCATGGAATTATGATTGTTTCTAGTCCTAATAGAACATGTTTGTCAAAAGACAGATACAGATCTTATAATCAATTTCATGCACAGGAATTTAATCAACAGGAATTTTCTGAAATATTAACTGAAGCTGGATTGAAAATAGAACAAACATTCGGTCAGATACAAATACCAAATTCAGTCAATCAAACTCTTGATATTGTGCGAATGTTAGCTAACAAAATACCTTCAAAAAGGCAGCAATTTGGACTATTGATGAGTTTATTAATCAGATTAGTCCAACCAAGTTATGACATACTGCCTTTGAAAGACGGTTATCAACCAAAATATTTCGTAGCTGTTTGCACGAAAAAATAAGCAACTATTTTTTTGATTTGATTAAAACAAACAATAAAGGCACTGCTATTAAAGCAAAACCAACAAATTCCAGCAGTTGTGGCCAGAAGACGATGTAGACGGTAAGATTGTCAGACGGTAAGACGGTAAGATTATTTGTCTTATTGTCTTCCTGTCTTAATATCTTATCGTCTAATACCCACGCATTTGCCCAATTATTCACCAAAACATGATCCAATTTCCTGCCAAAAAGAAATGGAAAATAGCGGGCTAATTGATTATTTGATGGAATTTCATAGGCAAACCAACCATCATTATAACTCTGATTAAGTATTAGAACTTGGTTGTTTTTTTGTTCTAATTGTAAATTATTCATTAGCAATTCTACATTGACTTCATATTCAGCCGGGTCAGGATGATTTACAGAATTTAATTGAAAATTGCTAGTTGTTAATTGATGATTAAAACTATGAATAAATTTAATTTCTTTCAAAAAGTTATAAGGTATTTGGTAAATATTAATTAGCTTAATATCATTCTCCGCATTATTGTTTCCGATTCCATCATTAATTACATAAAAGGTATATCCCAGATAATCTGATGCTAAGGGCGGAACGATAAAATAATCTGTTTGCCAATTGTTGCCCTGATGTAAAAATGTTTCTAATTCGATATGTTTGGCAGTATTATTAATCAGAGACATTCTAAGAGGTAAGCCTGTAATATTTCTTGAAGTGACAGAAATTAAATAAGCATCTCTCAGCAGCAAATTCGGTATACCAAATGACAGACAATTTCTTTGATCTTTGGCTGAAAGGTTTAGATAAGTACTATTTTGGTCTGTAATTTTCTGGTTGTTAGCAATACCTGTTTTAAAAGGATTGCAGGTATTATTAACAAAATTTGAATTTAACACATCGACATTGTCACTGGTATAAACAAGTGCATTATTATCTAATTGCATTTCCAGATAATTATCTTTTTTAATAAGTTTTGCACTGTCTGAAGCTATTTCATCAGGTATTTGCTCTGTAAACTGTGTTGGCAGTTTTGCAGATTTGATAACAATTTGATGATTTATTTCTGTAACTCCCAAAACCTCATCACGTAATGTTCTTTTGGAGAATAATGATCTAAATGGATAAAAAATATCACTATTGATAGATGAAATATAATCACCAAAGTCAATATATGTCTGATCAATATCCAGCCATTTTTTATCCGGTGCAACTAAAGGTAAATTTGAATTTATTGAAATATAAGCCTCAGAATTAGGATTTTTGATCTGATAAACAGATAAATTTCCAAAAAACCCAATTTGAGCGATATCTGGATTTTTACTGATTAATTTTCGGATTTCGTCATTATATAAAGCTTGTTGGTTACCTGAAGAGATGAGATATTCATCTAAAATTATATAACTGACATCATATTTGGCCAGTATTTGACGGAATAATACCGGATTTTTTTGATAAATACTTTGAGATAATTGCCAATAATAACTTTCATTATTATTGCTCCAGGGATCAAAAGCTCTATCTAAAAGAGATTGATTTAATCCATACCACAAAAATCCGCTACCTGTATATCCATATTGATAGTGTTTCCATGACCAAAACTCCGGTTGGGGTAAAATTGCCACTCGAGCATGGGGATTTTCATCAAGCATGAAATTGAACACATTCAGATAACTTTTCGGTAATTGAACTTTCAACTGTTGATAAAAGAAATTACCTTGAAAAGCAGGTATGGAAAAAGTAGAAATTATGAGCAAGGAAACTAAATAACTAACGGCTTTTTTCTTAAAAATTTTAGTTAGTTCCAGTATTCCATTTACCAGAAAAATACTATACGCAAATACAAATAACAAGCTAAATTTTGTAAAACTAAAGCGAAAAATCTCACTGAAAAAAGGAACATATTTCCGTAAAAAGGCAATCAACTCTTTTAGTATGGGAATATTAGTTCCCAACATGACTAAACCAATAATAAAAATACATAAAAATGGTAGTAAATAAGTGTTATTTTTAAATTTAATCAGGCCAAACAGGGTAATTAAAGATAATAAAATTGCCAATCCGGTAATTAATGGCTGATACAGAAAATTCCTCCAGGGAAGCATAATTAGTTGTGATATACCTTGAGAATTTAGATCAATATAATCTAAGCTAAATCCACGCAGTAGTAAAATATTTTTTATATCTCCAAATGCCTGATTACGCATAAATATTTCCTGAGAAGACATTTGATTTATATTGGCGGATTGGATGATTGGCGCATTTTGCGGAATACCATAAATATAGGGGATTAACCAGAAAGCGTTGATACATAAAAAACTGAAAATAACAGTTAAAACTTTTCTTACATCAGAACGACTATGATTTTTTATAACAAAAGTTATCAAAATAGGTAAAATTACACATAAAGTTGACAGAAATAAAGTGGTGATGAAATATTGGGGAGTTGTGATTAAGACAATCAGTAAAAACCAAATAAAATTTCTTTGATTACTTTTTTGTAAATAATTTAATAAAGTCAAAGTCAGCCATGGTAAAGCCATAAAATGCACTGAAAAAGATTCCAGTGGTGTATAAAACATTTGGATGGTTGCTGGATTAAAAAGATAAAAAACCGATGCCAGTAACGAAATGATTTTATTGTTCGATCCGCCAGCTGGCGGAGAGAACTTCTCATCCCTTCGGGGATTCGAAGAATAAATATGTCTAACCAAAAAATACATGCCTAAACCTCCTAAAAAATGCATTAAGAGATTAAATACATACCGTAAGATGTTAGTAGGTAAAACTACAGATATCAACCATAGAAATAGAGTATGGATAGTTAAAGCAATATGTGACATGCCGTCATAAAGACCTAAGCCTCGGTGTTCCTGCCAGACTCCAAAAATATTCCTGATTAAATTGGCTTTGAAATTAAATTCTGGCATCACATTATCCCAACCCATGAGAAAAGTACCGGGGATATAATTTGTGAAAAATAGGGCAATTTCAATGATTAGTAAAGTAATTATTGGCCAAAATTTTAGAATTTTACTTGCTTTTTGACGTGGGCTAGATTTGTTGTTGTGTTGCATATTTTAAAATAGCATGGTTAAGGCATACTTAACGCGGTTAAATAAAGTATTATTTTGGGACATAATTGAGGGATTATTATTCATTTGTGTGCGCATACCTCTAATAAATAAATATATAGGTAAGAGCAATTTTCCAGGGATGAACGATACGATGATAACTTGAATTAGAAGTAATGGATATACATAAAATGGCATTTGATATTTAAACTCTTTGACAGCCGCCAGTCTAATTTTTATAGTATTAAAAAATTTAGCTTTTAAATTTACTAAAGAACTATTTTTTCCATGAATTCTGTATGAGAGTAAATTTTCAGGTAAGTTGGCAAATTTACCGTAATTTAATAACTGAAAAAACGTAAAATAATCACTATTAACACCAAAATTGGTTAAATACAGTTTTTGTGGGTTCGGTAACATTGATTTGCGGATCATGCATGAAGGATGGACAATTGGATTGATAAGTGACATTTGTTGATAAATTTCTTCATGGGTTAAACCGTATTTTTTATAACCTGTAAGGTTATCATTTTGATCAATAATTTCCGCATTTGACCCAACTAAAATGACATTTGGATTTTGATGTAAAAATTTAACCTGTTTTTCCAGCCTCTCAAAATGAGCAATATCATCAGAATCCATGGGAGCTAAATATTTTCCTTTAGCACGTTGAATGACAGTATTTGCTGCAGCAAAAGCTCCTAAATTTCGTTTGGTTTTAAATAACCTGATTTTAGCTGGATATTGTTTTTTAAATTCTTGCATAACTGTCCGGGTGGAATCAGATGAAGCATCATCAATTATCAAAAGTTCCCAATTTTTATATGTTTGATTTACGATGCTGTTTATGGCTTTAACCATAAAAACAGATCCGTTTCGAACAGGCATAATTACCGAAACTAAGTCTTGATTTTGATGAGTAATTTTCATGTTTATAGATAAAAAATAGCAGGTCAAACAGCACACTGTTTGACCTGCTTAATTTAATACAAATCTAATTTTAATATACTCTTGGACTTACAAAATCCGGTTCCTGAATACCTATTTCAGGTTTTGCAGGTCTTTGGGCTCTGATAATCCTGTTTAACAATACTTTTTCTTTCTCTCCCCATTGTTTCTCAAACAATCCTAGATCACCCAAATAAACCACTTTTTGATGCTTTCTGGCAGTATTGGTTGCATGTTTTCTGGCCATGGCATCCAAAGCTTTATCACCGCCATATTTTGACATTTGGTAAACATCAAATCTGTCTCCGCCAAGCGCTTTATTTATTTGTACTGTTTCCAGGTCAGTTCTTTTGACAAAAACTACTCTGGTTTCTTCAACAATTCCATTTTTAGGCATATGTACGACCAATGCGCCGGTTGGAATATCGCCTTGAAAATCCAATCCTGCAATTGTATCTACATCTGGTCCTAATGTACCTAAATCAATATTTTGTAAAACAGGTTTATCTATAATTACAGTTTCAGTTGTCTGTTTAATTCGGGACATGTCAATATTGTCAACAGTTCTAGTTGTCTCAGTTTCAATTATTCCTCTTGGGAATGTTTGATATTTTCCATTTCCCCATGGAAGATTTGTTTCAGCATTTACCAAATGTTCTGGAATAAAAGCTGTTCCTAGCGCTAATAATCCGCCTTTTATTACGTTTCTTCTCGTTAATAATCCTTCTCCTAATTTGCCTGCCATATTTTTTTCTCCTCTTTAAGAAACAGTAAACTCATCAAATTCATTAACTGTTTCTAAAAAAATTTATAATATTTTAATAATTTACTACTTGTCATCCTGAGTTTTACGTCATCCTGAACTTGTTTCAGGATCTAGTTTTAAAAACGAGATGTTGAAATAAATTCAACATGACATTAAAATTTCAGAATGACACTTTTTTTATCAATTTAAATTTACCTACCTAAATTGAAGGCCTGCCACCCTCACATAGATAGGCAAATTTCAATTGACAAAAGTATATACTGATTGAACATTATTGATGTAATTTGTCTTACTTGACTAAAATCCTTAAACAAGTTGTAAAATCAAAAGTCCTATGACCAAAGATTTTTGCGATATTTGTAAAATAGATGTTACTGATAAAGAAACAGCTGTTAGAGTTAGATCTTTTTATGGTTACGAACCGTGTCTTTATTGTTTTAAATGTTTTCAAAATAAGAAAAACTGGCCAATAATCCACAAATTCAAATTTAGCGATGATTGACATCTAAAAATATTAAATCTAATATAAACATATGATTACAGATAAAGACATTATTAAGTTAAAACAAGTCTTTTCAACTAAAGACGATTTAGAAATGCAATTAAGTCCAATTAAAAAAGACTTAAAAACTATCAAAAAAGACATAAAGCAAATAAAACAAGATGTTAAATCGACACTTAAATACGTTGATCAACAAGATAAGACATTAAGATTTCGTACCAAACGTATCGAAAAACATCTTCATCTACCTGAAATTCCTTATATTACAACTTAATCCTATTAACTTTTCAAAGAGCCAGAAATATTATTCTTCGAGTCCTGCTTTGCAGGACGAGAAGTTAACAATATTTAGTTCTCATCTACGACTTAGTCGGGATTCGAACAATAATTTAACTTCTTTTTTTCAAAAATAATCCCAAGCCTGTAAGTCCTGTTATAGCAAATGGGACTAATGGTAAAAAGTCTGTTGGTCCATTTACCGGTAAGGTGGTCACGCCTAATACTTTAGTTTGTACACAAATTGAAGCGCTGTCTTCATCAAATCTATCTTCAGCTCTGACTTGAACTGTGTTTTGTAAACCATTTTCACTGCCACAGAATAATGATTTTGAAGAATCAAAATTTCCTGCTGATTTTACTTTGGCTTTAAGTTGGATATCAATTGAAGTATTTCCTTCAAATCTATTCGCCAGCTCAAATTTAAGTCGGTTGTCTTCAAATTTGACGTTTTTAACCTTATTATTGTCTCCTTCAGCTATAGATATAGAAACCACTTTTTCCGGCATGATATCTTCAACAGTGACTTTGTCAAAGCCTTGACTGGATGAATTGGTAATTTTTAAGTTGTACAAAACTTCGCTGTCAGGTGAATAAGTAGCATCTCCTGATAGTAAATTTTCCACCCAATCACCAGTTATAGGATTACGGACGGTTTTATTGATAGTTACATCAGTAGGTGTGCAGGTAGTGGTGCCGTATTGGCCACCGGTTGTGGTACAGTTTTCGGCTTTTACAGCCTTAACCGTGACAAATAACGCAGATAACATAAATCCGAATAAAACAAACACTTTGATAGCTTTATTCATATTTTGATATGCCGATCTTATTTTTACTTATTATGATTATCGAGCACATATATGATATATATTGATACTTTTGTATGCTTATTGAATAAGTTTGGGAATAATAACATATGATGTCAAGTATGTCAAGTGTTATAGGTTACTTCGTAATTATCCAATAATCCAATATACAAATAATCCCCGCCTGCAGTTGCCTACTGCAACAGCAGTTGGCGGGCAGGCAATAAATACCAATAAATTGGTTTATTTTATATTTGTGGTGATTGGGTTATTGGGTTATTTCGGAAAATTTGCCATATACTTTTTCTTCGATCAAATCTGCGAAAAATAATAGCCGTTGATAAGATGAACCTGGTGGCCAACAAGTTTGCAAGATCAAGTTACGACTGTTACGCTGCGGCGTTAGATAAGATACGTCTTTTGCGGAAACTACCTTTGATTCGCGGATTGTGTAGGTATATCGGTTACCCAGGTAAAATATTACTACCAAATCATCAGGTTTAAGATTTTTAAGTAAATAAAATACCGCATTTAAATCTTTAACAAACCATTCATAATTAGTCGAATGTGAAAACAAATGCACTGTACCGTTTTCATTGGGATAATAAGATGTAACAGAATGGGCAACACCTTCTAACAATGCTTTATTATATCCGGGTGCTGATGCTGGATTGACCCCGGCAATGATTGAGGCATTGACACCAATTGTTGGAATAATTATCGAAAAGTCTTTATTAACCGGTTCAATATCTTTGCCATCGGGTCCGATAAGGGGATTGAAAGTTGATTCCGGTTGAACAGGTTGTTCCTGTGATGTTTTTGCCCAGGCGATTTTATCTTTTAAAAAACGTAAATCCAATTTTATAAAAGGCCAAAAAGCTGCAAAAAGCGAACCTAATGAAAATATGATTAAACCCAATCCCAGAGTTTGAAAAAATGACCCTGAATGTGAATTTGACTTACTATTATAGTAAGTTGTGGGTTTACTAGAAGAACTATTTGACACAACATGTTCATCTTTGTGATTTTGATACACCAGATGCATTTGATATGGATTGAAATCATTTGACATAGTATTTGTGTCATCCTTGCGTTTCTCATTGTCATCCTCGCGAAAGCGGGGATCTTATTAAGATTCCCGATTAGATCGGGAATGACATTATGTGTTTATCAAGAATGACATTCGGATGGGTATTATACACTATAGGGCGTTTTGAGGGCAAATATTGAGCGTAGCGTTTAGAGATTAGAATTAAATTTATTGGATTATTGGATTATTGGATTATTGGAAATTCCACGCGAAGCGTGGTT
>CAYLWN010000033.1:8926-10303 GCA_964387625.1 uncultured Gammaproteobacteria bacterium | reverse complement strand
GTGAGCAGTACATATAATGCAATTGATAACTATTATCTAAATTTAACAAAAATCAATACACCGGTAAATATTCAATATGATCTACTAGACCCTAATATGCCGGGATTAACAACATTACAACTAGATGAAATAAACTATTTAAAACAACATGGTATAGATATTTATACAGCAGATTTATCATCAAAGAACCAAATAAATCTGTATCATTCTTCAATCAACGATATTAAAAATGGCATTTCAAATGGTAAGATAGTTGGTTTTTCAAATTGTCCTAATGCTAATTGCATTACATTAGATTCATCTATAATTTCAGATCCAGATACTTTTATGTTTGCTATTACTCATGAAGAAGGTCATATGCTGGGACCTCAAATACCAGAAGTGATATCACAACGAGATATGGTTTATAATGAGGTATGGGCTTCAGATTATGCCTTGAATAGAGTAGAATATGGATTAGGAATAAAAGATCCAAACCCAATTCTTGATCAGTTAGATATGGCTCGTTCTCAAGATTATGCTCTTTTAGAAAGTCTCCATAATGGTACGATAATAGACCCGATTGTGGAATGGAACGCATTCCAACAGATGAACGATGCTCAAAAATTTATCTATCAATTAAAAAAACTCGTTAAAGGTAATTAATTTCTTCACACTGTCATTAGGCTCTAGGGTCGGACCCTACTCATTTTTGGATTGTCAGAATAACTTATTTAGAAGAAAATATCGCCTGCTGTGATTTATTTTCCAAAAAAATATCTTCCAACTGGACTCGCTAGTATATAATAGATAGTATTGAGGAATTAGGATTTTTAGATCTTGCCCGCTAAGCTATATTATGCCAGCAGAATTAGGGAAAACACTTCCAATTGCCAAAGATATAACAGCTGCTTCACAAATTACATCAGAACTGAATAAATTATTTAATGAAATTTCCCGACAGCCAGACGATCCGGAAATTATCCATAAATTAGCATACATAACAAATATAACCAGTGTTTTAGAAGGTAAAATTCCAATAACTTTAATCGGTATACAAAATGGGATAGGAAATTTTAACCATGAAATTCCCACAGTAAAAGCAGCAGTTTGGCAAATGATTAAATCTGAATTGTCTATATATCCCCATGCTCTGTTAGATTCTGATTTAGTACCATTTACAAATATTTACTGGAGAACTAGTTTGCCTGATATAATGATTTATCAAAATATTATTTATGACGAGCAAAATAAAGCAATTCAACAAAAATGGGTATTAATTAACACTAAAAAATATAAATCTTCAGACTATCCTGATGAAGCTATTAGAAAAAGAAACGGCGTCATCTTAAAAAGGTAATTTTCACAGGGTTTTTCACAGGGTTTTTTCACAGGGTC
>CAYLWN010000033.1:0-8826 GCA_964387625.1 uncultured Gammaproteobacteria bacterium | reverse complement strand
TCATCTTAAAAAGGTAATTTTCACAGGGTTTTTCACAGGGTTTTTTCACAGGGTCGGACCCTATTTTGAACAGATTGTTGTAATCTTCCAAAGTTCTCACTTTTCCCGCAAATGAAGGATTTTTAATAAACTTCATCATGAGAACCGATGTCAATTAATATAATATTTTCCTCAATATATTCAAATAATATTCTGATATTTTTATCAACCGCGATACTCCAATAATGTTTTTTGTTTCCTGTTAATTTATGTAATCTTAATGATCTGTGATTCTGATTTGAAGCAAATAATTTAAGTTGTTTATCTGCTTTTGAAGATAATTGAGGATGTTTTTTAACAAATTTTTTATACTTTCGTTTAAAATACAAACTCGGCAGAATTTGCATGATTTACTCCAATTCAGACAGTGATGATATTGGTTTTAAATTTCCGTTTTTATAGTCTTTCAACGCTTTTTCAATCCTGGAAATCGCTTTTTTACTAAGCTGGTATTCCGGAATTTTTGGCTCAAATAAATGCCGTAAAGCCTCTCTCACCACTTCAGAAAATGAGGAATAATACCCCTTTTTGACCTGTTCTTGAGCTAACTCTGCCAGTTGCTTGGGAAGTGAAATATTGACTGTATAGTTCATACAAGAATCATACAAAATTTGTATGAAAGTGTCAAGAGTTATTAGTTAATTGCAGATAAATTTTTTCATATTTATCAACCCCATCCTTCGCTAAAAGCTACGGAGGGCAGGCATTCTTTTTTATTTATTCAGGTTAAGTAATTTTTGATATTCTCTTAAATAATCATCTATCATTCTTGACTTCGAAAAATTGGTAACTGCATGATCACGACAAGCTTGACGATTAATGCTGTCAATTTTTAAAATAGCCTCACACATACCCTCAATTCCGGTTTGCTTAATCTTCATATTGGTATTTTGTATTTTGTATTTTGTATTTTGTATTTGTTTAGAATTTAGAATTTGGGATTTAGAATTTTCGTCCAAAGGACGATCAGCCTTTGGCTGAGGTTCAACAACAAACCCTACTTTACTATCAACTACTATCTCATTTACCGCTCCCCGGTTAAATGCCACAACTGGTGTACCGCAAGACAAACTCTCTGCCATAACCAGTCCAAACGGTTCTTCCCAACGGATGGGATTTATAAACGCTTTGGCGTTTTGAAAAAGTTTGACCATGTCTTCTCTTTTTAATGTCTGTTCTGAAGAAACAGCACCCACAAATTCAATATTGGCTGACAAATGAGGTTTAACCAGGGTTTCAAAAAACATGGGATCTTCGCAGTTTCCCACAATTTTTAATTTCATATTTAATTTTTCAGCCACAGCTATTGAATTAGAAATTCCTTTGGGGTCTAAGAAATTACCGCTTGCATCCTTGGCTTTACTCATCCGTCCTACTGCTAATAAATAATCTTTTGGCCCATCAACCGGAATAAATAATTGGGTATCAATACTATTGTGTACCACTATCAAACTTTCCATGCCTGCCATTTTTTTGGCAGATTCAGATATTGCCACCATATGTGCTTGAGGAAATTGTTTTAATGTTGCAACGGTTTCCGGTACCATTTGCGAATGAACTGTAGTCAATAACGGAATTTTGAAATCGTTTAATGCCAATAATGCTAAATATTCCGGAAACATATGATTATGAATCAAATCAAATTCACCTTGTCTTAAAACTGCCTCTTCAATCATTTGGGTCAAATACGAAGTGTGTTGGTAAAAAGGGTTTTCCGCTTCGGGTAAAAAATTCAAACCTTTTGGAATCACTCCAATTATTTTGGCACCCGGTAAATTAGAATCACTTGACGCAAAAAGAGTCACTTCATGTCCGCGTTTAATTAATTCTGAAGCAATATCTACAATCACCCTGTTTCTAGATACCGTTGTATCTGGTAAAATTGGACGCTTGATTGGGCAAAGAAAAGCAATACGCATACTATTTGTCAAATTTGACCAATTAGTCTAATTATACTAATTGAACTTTTACTTCTTCGGCTTACCATTGGCTTTTTTAACTAACCGTAAATATTCTTTTGAAGTGAATGAATATTTTTCGTAAATTTTTACAAATCTCTCTGCTAACATTTCCCAAGTATATTTTTCCGCAACTATTCTTTGCGCCCGTTCACCCATTTTCTTGCGTAACTCGTCATTGTCAAGTAAAAAATTGGCTTTTTCCGCAATTTCTGTAGCATTTCTTACATGCACCAAATATCCGTTGTATCCGTCTTTGACTAAACTTGTCACTCCCCCGCTCCTAGTAACAATCACCGGTGTTTTGGCTGCCATAGCTTCCAAAATCACGAGTCCTAATGGCTCATTCCAAGTACTTGGCGCAACATAAACATCAGCTCTGGCATAAAAATGTTTAAAACTGACCTGTTCCTTGGGATTCATATAACCTAATATCCGGGTATTTGTAAGTTTATAATCAGCAATCAATTTTTCCAGGTATGTTCTTTCAGGCCCATCTCCTAAAATAATCACTTCACCTTTAATTTGTTTGGCTGCTTTGATAAGATATTGAACGCCTTTATGTACTGTCAACCGGCCGGTAAATAAAACTACTTTTTTGCCAGTTAAATTATATTTTTTATCAATTCTGTCTTTATCTTCTTGAGTTGTCAGATATTCTTTCATGTATACTCCACCCGGAATTGTCCGCAATTTATCTGAACAGTCAGACCCAAACATTTTCATAAACCAGCGTCTGGTAAAATTGGAATTGGCAGTTATCAAAGAAGATACTTTCACTGCGTCTTTTATAAGCCCCACAAATCTTTTATCCCGTTCTAAATAATGCAAATCGCTGCCATGGGTGGTTATTAAAAATCTGATACCGTATAACACTTTTATAAGCCTTGCAACTGGTGGCAAAAATATGGTATGGAATGCATGAACTATTTCCGGTTGGAATTCTTTGACAGCCGGAAGCGTGGCATCAATATAAGTAGTATAAATTTTGGATAATTCCACCCCAGACATGAGTTCATATTTTTTAGCCTCAAGAAGTTCAGGATTGCCTACGAAGACGCCCATTTGCGGAGGATGTACTACATAATGTTTGACTCCGGGTAATTTTCTGGATTCGGGAGCAACAATTGATACAGCATGGCCTTTTTTCACCAATTCGGCAGCCAAAGCCCGCAACCAAGCTCCACTGCCGTTTCCCCAAAGAGGAAACATATAAAGAAACATGATACGCATACTATTTGTCAAATTTGACCAATTTGTCTAATTAGACTAGTTGGAATATTTATCGACGGAATGCTTCTGCCGGATTGTCAACCAAGGTTTCGCGTCTGTAATCCATAGCTCTCTTATATAAATCTAAATATTTAATTGCGGAAGTTTTCCAGGAAAAATCTGTCCGCATGGCATTCTTTTTAAGACTTGTAAACATTTTATCACATTTATAAATTTGTAAAGCCCTCTCAAGCGCACCAAAAAAAGACAGTTCAGAATATTTTTTAAACACAAAGCCATTACCTGAATTTGTTTTAATATCGAAGTCGCGAACAATGTCTGCTAACCCTCCGGTTTCACGGACAATGGGAACACAACCGTAACGCATAGCTTCGATGACTACAATACCTCCGGGTTCAAATTTAGATGGCAGTAATATCAAATCCGCACCGGCAAAAATTTTCCTGGGTATTTGCCAATTAGCCATCAAATGTGTGCCAATTTGTTTAGGATACTTTTTTTCCAAATTGGTAAAAAATTCCCGGTATTTATTTTCTCCTTCACCCACAACAATAAATTGAATTTCATGCTCTTCCAATAAGTAAGGTAAAACTTTGATCAGTAAATCCAATCCTTTTTGATCTGTAAGCCTGCCTGATAAAGCCAGTATCGGAATATTTATATCAACCGGTAAATTAAATTCTTTTTGTAGATCAATTTTATTCTCTACCCGGTTGTTTAGCGTACGAATAGAGAAATTTTTCTTAATCAACTTATCAGTTAAAGGATTAAAATCTGTATAATCTAAACCGTTTAAAACTCCGTAGACTTTAGCTCTGACTTCTTTAAGCAGTTCACCCAAACCATGTCCGTATTCAGGTGTCATCACTTCCCGGGAATATCGTTGAGATACAGTATTTACTACATCGCTGTAAATGATGCCTCTTTTTAACGAATTTTGTTTTTTCAGTCTGTCAGTTACCAAAGGAGCCAGCATGCCTTTACCGTCATCAGATTCCAAAGGCGATACATAAAGAAAATCTATCACTCCCTGAAGCGCTAAATTATGGATGGTTAGCAAAGTGGAAATTGGGCGTAATTTTTTATCATATTTATAATTTACCCGTAAGTAGTTGACTAAATAACCGGTATGCCAATCATTGGCATGAATCACGTCAGGCACCCAATTTATGGTTTTAAGAAATTCCAAAGCTCCACGGGAAAGCAGTGCAAATCGGGTAGAATCGTCATTGTAACCATAAACATTAGCCCGTTTTTCGTAATATTCCATATTTTCCAAAAAATAAACTGTGGGTTCGTATTTATTTCCTACTTTCACTTTGACATTACAAATGAATTCTTTATCTCTATTTTCACGGTCAGTTGGTACTTTTAAGCCTGTTGCGAATAATTTGATTTTGTGCTTTTTTTCATTGATAGTGGCGTATTTAGGCATGAAAATTGCCACATCATGCCCCATTTTCTGTAAACTCCTGGGTAAAAAATACATCACTTGAGATAATCCTCCGACAGTTGCAAAAGGAGCCACTTCTGCAGCTACAAATAAGATTTTTAATTTTTGGGGCTTGGTAGTCATAATAATTAAACTAGCTTCATTCTACCATAAAGCGTGTTTTGAAAACGAGGAAAACAAATTTTAGTAGTTTTAACTGCCTGACAAAACGCCAAGGTTCTTGAATCAATCTCCATAACCATTCCAAGTTTAATTGTTGAAGCAGTTTTGGCGCACGTTTAAGTTTGCCGGAAATGATGTCAAAAGCACCACCTATGCTCATAAAAATTAGCGGAGATTCTGGTCCGCCAGTTGGCGGATGGATTCTGCCTGCCTGCCGGCGAGGCAGGGATTCTAGATAATTAATAAACATTTCCTGTTTTGGAGCGCCAAGTCCGACAAATACTAATTTAACACCACTATCTGTAATCCGTTGAGCTAACTGTTTAAAATATTCTTCAATATTTTGCATAGATTCTGGATTTTTATAAATTTCCTTTTTCTCTAGAATCTTTAATCTAGAATCTAGAATCGATAATTTGATTTCCGGTGTTTCTTCAGCCCAACCAGTAAGTTTAAGATTTTTTTTCTGCAAATTTTCAAAAGCCTTTTGCGCTACTCCATTTTTGCCGCCTATAAAAGCAACGGGATAATTTTGGGAAGCTGCCAAACTGATCAGATCCTGCATAAAATCAATTCCGGAAATTCTTTTAATTTCGAATTTCGAATTTCGAATTTCGAATTTTTTCAACCCCCAGACTACTCCTGTGCCGTCGGGTAAATTAATGGAAGATGTGTTCAAAATTTCCTGAAATGCTTTATTTGTTTGTGATTCAATCACAATTTCCGGATTTATGGAAAAAATTGATAAAAAATGGTTAACGTTTTCTTGTTGTAAATATTTTTGCACAAACAGAATGATGTCTTTCTTTATAGAAGTAGTGATTTTGATACCTAATAATGAGGTTGAATGTAACATATTTTAAAACTCTAAATTCTAAACTCTAAACCCTAAAAAAATTAAATTCAAAAAAGATTTTGTATTTTGTTTTTTATTTAGAATTTAGGATTTAGAATTTAGGATTTTCTATCACTTTCCACTTATTGATCTTTTATAAAGTTCAATGTTTTCCAAAGCCACTCCTGTGCCTTTGACCACACACAAAAGCGGATCGGCAGCTATGTGACAAGGTACGCCTGTAAGTTTGGTCATTAAAGTGTCCATATTTCTAAGTAGTGATGTGCCACCTGCCATTACAATTCCTTTATCAATAATATCTGCTCCCAGTTCCGGAGGAGTAGCTTCCAAAACTTCTTTGACAACTCCTACAATTTGTACGAGTACAGGCATAATAGCTTCATTAATTTCTTTTGAAGTTATTTCAATCATTCGAGGAAGTCCTGATGCCGCATCCCTACCTCTAACTTCCATTTTGGATTCTTTGGCGATATTTACTGCTGTTCCAATACCTATTTTTACGTCCTCTGCGCTCCGTTCACCAATGATTAAATTGTATTTTTTCTTCATATAATGAGCAATTGCTTCATCGATTTTATTTCCCGCAATTCTGGTGCTTTTGTTGACCACGATTCCGCCTAGAGAAATTACCGCAACCTCTGTTGATCCTCCGCCAATATCAACTATCATATTGCCTGAGGCTTGTGCTATGGGAATTTTGGCACCGATTGCAGCAGCAAGAGGTTCTTCAATCAAATAAGCTATTCTTGCACCTGCTGCCATGGTCGCATCAATTACGGCTCTCCGCTCTACCTGGGTTACTCCTGCAGGAACACAAATCATCACTTCCGGTTTGAAAAACCAGGATTTACCACAAACTTTTTGAATAAAATATCTAAGCAGCGCTTCTGTGATCAAATAATCCGCAATCACGCCATCCCGTAGAGGACGGGTAGCTACAATATTTCCCGGTGTTCTACCCAACATTTCTTTGGCTTCAGTTCCCACCGCCACTATATGATTATCATCCTGCGCCACAGCTACTACGGTTGGCTCATTTAATACCACTCCCTCACCAGCCAAATAGACTAACGAGTTAGCAGTACCAAGATCAATACCCAGACGTTTGTTAAACATAATTTAAAATGTAAAGTGTAAAGATCAAAATGACAATGAAAAATAAAAAATGTAATTAATTTTAAATTTTGAATTGTTTTTTTTGCTCCGTCAGTTGACGGATTGATTTTTAAATTTTGTTATTTCCATTCTATCACTCTTTTAATAAATAAAAAAATAATTTTTTTTAATTTATATTTTAATCACTATACGCTAAACGCTAGTCTCTATTCACTATTATATACTCTGATATCTTTATTTATAGTAGTTGGGGACTTGACGGATAATAATCAACTTCTTTAAGCTGAATGTAGCTATTACAAATAACATCACCAACAATTAGCTTGCATATGAAGCGTATTATATTTTCATTCATTTTGTGCCTGACATCTTCCTCTCTATTTGTAGTCAAAATGTTTTTTAATGTTTGAAAAACCACAAATTTTTAGACCATTTCCACTAAACTATCCGCCTGCAAGATGCTATAATATCTATAATGCGAAAACTCCCCAAACACATATTAAAATTGTCCTGGATCGTACCGATTATTTTTATCATAGTCGGCTCTATTGGAGTGATTTTATACGGCCGTGGATATAGACCTGATTTAAAACAAAATAACCTTAAATCAACCGGTTTGTTATCAGCAACTTCTGATCCAATTGGCTCCCAAGTTTTTATAAATGGCGAACTAAAAACAGCCACCAACAATACTCTTAATTTAGATCCCGGTTGGTATATGATTAAAATTATCAAAGAAGGTTATATTCCCTGGGAAAAAAAGATCCGGATTCAAGGAGAAGTGGTAGCCAATACTGATCCGTTTTTATTTCCTGCAAATCCTTCCCTTTCACCTCTTACCAACTCTGGCGTAGAACAGCCGATTTTATCTCCTGACGGAACAAAAATTGCTTATATCATCCCAGTTTCTGATAATATCACAGCTAAAAAATCCGGTTTATGGGTGTATGAATTAGTGGAACGGCCATTGGGATTTAACCGTGATCCACGTCAGCTAGGCACTACTTTACCGGAATTTAATTTTTCAAAAAGTACTCTTTCCTGGTCGCCTGATTCAATGGAAATTATGGTTGATAATGGAACGTATATCCGGCTTTATCAAACAAATAAAACCGAAGATTTTCAAGATGTATCGCTATCTTACCAAACTATTTTAAAAGATTGGGAAGACATGCGGTTAACCAAGGAAAAACAAAAATTGGCTACTTATAAAAAAGAATTGGCTGATGCAGTAAGTAATTCGGCTAAAATTTTGTCATTTTCACCTGATGAAACAAAAATGCTTTATGAAGCAACTGCCTCAGCTACGCTGCCACAAGTAATTAAACCACCTCTTATTGGCACAAATTCTGTTCAGGAACAACGAACCATTACACCCGGAAAATTATATGTTTATGACTCTCATGAAGATAAAAATTATTGGGTGTTGGACAAAAGTGAACTTATATCGCCAAAAACTTCTCCTCAACCAACAGCTAAATCTAAAATAATTACACCCAACTTGGAAATGCCTTGCAGACCAGCTGCTTCAGCAGAAGATAACTGCAAACAGGGAACTGCAAACTTCGAACTGGCTAATGTTCACTGGTTTCCTACTTCCAACCATTTAGTATTAACCTTAGAAGGTAAAATTGATATTATGGATTTTGACCGCACCAACTGGATCACTGTATATTCAGGTCCTTTTGTAGGTGATTTCATCGCTCCTTGGCCAAATGGATCAAGAATCATAATTATGACTAATCTCAACTCCAAAGTTTCCACTCTCCCCAATCTGTATACAGTAAATTTGAGGTAAATTGTCAAAAAAATCAGTCGGGACGGGCGGATTTGAACCGCCGACCTCACGATCCCGAACCGTGCATTCTACCAACTGAACTACGTCCCGTTTTAATGTATTTTAGGTTAACTGATGTTAAAATACAAATATACTTTGCCCCTGTAGCTCAACGGATAGAGCAGACTCGTCCTAAGAGTAAGATGAGGGTTCAATTCCTTCCAGGGGTACT
>CAYLWN010000032.1:3848-10462 GCA_964387625.1 uncultured Gammaproteobacteria bacterium | reverse complement strand
ATATGAAAAACAGATGGTTATTCTTAATAATTATATTTGTGTTGTTTTTGGTAATTATTAATTACCTTTCTAAACCAAAATCTTTACCGCAAACATCCCTGCCTGCGCAGGCAGGAAATAAAATTCAAATAATTGCTTCTTTTTATCCTTTATGGGAATTTGCAAGACAAGTTGGCGGAGATAAAGTTGAAGTTTATAATATCACGCCTTTAGGCGCAGAACCTCATGATTTTGAACCAAACCCTCAGGATCTGGTTAAATTATCAAAAGCACAGATGTTTATTTTTAACAGTATCGGTTTTCAACCTTGGGTTGATAAAATTATCTCAACATTGACCACTACAAAAATTACTGTAGTAAACTCAAGTATGGGTATAAATGTAATCAAGTCTGAGGGTATCATAGATCCGCATTTTTGGCTTGATCCTAATTTTGCAATTATTCAAGTAGATAATATTTTACAAAGTCTGGTAAAAATTGATCCAATAAATAAAAATTATTATGAGATAAGAGCCAAAGATTATAAAACTCAATTAATTCAATTAGATAATGATTTTCGTCAAAGCCTGATTGCTTGCAAACAAAAAGAAATTATTACTTCACACAGCATGTTTGCTTATCTATCTAAACGATATAATATAGAAGCTTTGTCTATTGCCGGATTGTCGCCCAGTAGTGAACCCAATACTCAAACACTTGCAGAAATAGCTAAAATAGCCAAGAATAGAAATATTAAGTATATTTTTTTTGAAACTTTAGTCAGTCCAAAATTAGCAAACACCCTGGCTCAAGAAGTAGGAGCTAAAACATTAGTTTTCAATCCCTTAGAAGGATTAACAAATGACGAGGTAAGTCAAAATAAAAATTATATTTCTGTGCAAAAAGAAAATTTATCAAACTTAAAAATTGCCCTGGAATGCAAATGAAAAACGAAGAATTAGTTTCCATAAATAATTTAAGCTTCAGTTACAACAAACACAAAGTGTTGGATAATGTGAGTTTAACTATTTGTAAAGGAGAGTATTTGGGGGTAATTGGTCCCAATGGTGGAGGAAAAACTACTTTTTTGAAATTAATTTTGAATTTGATACCACTACAGTCAGGTTCGATTTCACTTTTTGGAATACCCATTAATCAATTTAAAGATTGGTCAAAAATCGGTTATGTTCCTCAAAGATTGGGTCAGAAAGAAACAACATTTCCGGCAACAGTTTACGAAATTGTAAGTTTAGGATATTTTTCAAAATTAAATCTTTTACAAAAAATTTCTGATGCGCAAAAAAATAAGCAAATTCAAAAAGCTATGGAAATAGCGGATGTGTGGAATATCAGGAATGAAATGATTACCCAGTTATCAGGAGGGCAGCAACAACGGGTATTTATTGCTAAATCTTTGGTGTCTTCTCCGCAACTGCTTATTTTGGATGAACCTACAGTTGGAGTTGATGTGGAAACTCAGGAAAAATTTTATAATTTTTTACATCACTTAAATACCGTACATAATTTAACTTTGGTGATTGTTTCTCATGATATTGAAGTGGTCGTAAATGAGGTAAATAAAGTAGCATGTTTAAATAAAACTCTGATTTGTGATGTACCGCCAAAGCAATTTATACAAGAAGATTATTTTACTCAAGTTTATGGAAAATCGCGGAGATTATTGTTACACAATCACTGATATATGAATATAAATTTATTGGAAATTTTCCAATACGGTTTCATGGTACGGGCAATTTTAGCCGGATTAATTATCGGATCAATTGCTCCGTTAATAGGCACTTTTTTAGTTGCCAAAAAATATGCTTTAATTGCTGACACATTAGCCCATGTTTCTTTAGTAGGTGTAGCGATCGGTTTATTTATCGGAATTAATCCTTTATATACGGCACTTGCTGTTGCCATGTTAGTTGCTGTAATTATTGAAAAATTAAGAACTGATCAGCAATTGTCAGGTGAAACAGCACTGGCTATATTTTTATCAGGCGGATTGGCTACAGCTATAGTGTTGCTTAGTTTATCCAGAGGTTTTAATGTGGATATTTTTTCTTATTTATTTGGTAGTATCGCAACAGTAAATTCAGTAGATTTATGGTTAATGTTGTTGTTGGGGGTAGTTGTAGCGGCAACTGTGGTAATTTTTTATCAGCAATTATTTTATATAGCTTTTGATGAAGAAACAGCTGCCTCAAGCGGTATAGATGTCAAAAAATTAAATTTACTGCTGCTTCTGTTAACCGCAATTGTCGTAGGAATGGCCATCAGGGTGGTAGGAGCACTACTTATAGGAGCCTTAATGGTAATTCCGGTAGTCACTGCATCAAAAATAGCCAAAAGCTTTAAGACAGCTCTATTTCTGTCAATTGTTATCAGCTTAGTATCCGTTATCACCGGACTGATTGTAGCTTTTTATCTGAATTTACCGGCAGGCGGAACAATAGTTATAGTGTCACTTTTATTTTTTGGTTTAACACTCTTATTCAAATCACCCTAAAACTTATATTTGCTTTTTAAATAAAAATTTCTCTATCAACCATTGAATTAAAGTAAGTATAGCTCCCATCAAAACTGCCATCCAGGCATTGGATATGCCAACTCCTGTTAAATCTGCATATCTGGCAATCAACCAAATTCCTAATACATTTACAAATAGAAAACATAGTGTCCATTGCCAGTCTTCCTGGAGTTTGATTTTCAATGATGCGGAAAACGGTTGCGTAGCCGCATCAATGACTGTGAGTAAGAAACCGCTGATAATTGATGCTAAAAAAGCTGTTAACCGTACGTTTCCGGAAACTATAAATCCGGTGAATATAAACGGTGCAAAATAGAAAAAAGCACTATTTACCAACCAAAATAATAAGAAAACCCGTGAATCTTTCATAATATCACCTCTCTTAGAAATAGTTAATGATCAGCCATTTGTATAACAATAATGGCAGAGAATTTACTATTTCTTAGACCCGCCAATAAAGCGCTCTTTTAAACCGTATACGAATAGTATCTAAAAAGGTTCAAAGTAAGCTTGGGCGGGTTTACCTTAATATACTTTCATCATATCTTAATTTTATAAATAAAACAAAATTTAAATAAGGTATAATAACCAGTGATGAAATATTCGCTATTTATCAAAGATAGGTTTGGAAAAAAACTGGAAATTCTACAGGAAATTCCCGGAAAAGGGGATAAATTTCCGACTGTGATTATGGTACCCGGTTTTGGGATTGACCTGCATGAACGGGGATTGTTTGATGACATAAGTGCCATATTGTTGCGTTATGGTTTTTGTACTTTTAGATTTAGTTTTGAAGGAAGTGGTAAATCAGAAGGTGATTTTGTAAATATGACTATTGAAAAACAAGTTCAACAGTTTATGGATATATTAGATTATGTAAAAAAAGACAGGTTTACAATTAAAAATAAAATCGGTATTTATGCCCAGTCTTTCGGTGTTTCATCAGTGATTGCTTCATTACCTTTAAAAGGCATAAAAACATATTTATTTACAGGTTCTAATGCTCATCCGTTTGATTCAATGTCTAAATCCTTTAAACGTAAAGGAGAATTTAATCCGGAAGGAGTATCAAAAAGACAAAGATCAGATAATAGTTATACCCGTATTGGTCCTCAATTTTGGGAATCATTACAGAATGTTAATTTAATAGAAAAAATTGCATTGATTGATAAACCTGTAAATTTTATTCATGCAGGATTTGACAGAAATGTTAAACCGATTGAATCTTTGGATTTATTTGATGCAGTTAAATTAAATAAATATATCCAATATATTCCCAAAGCAGATCATGCTTTTTCCGGTAAATTCCGCCCGCAAGTGGTAGCATTGATAGCTAAATGGTTTGAAGAAAAATTATATTAATTTTTTTAAGGTTTTGTAAGTAATTGTTCCATTTGTTTTTCAATTTCCACAGCTCTTTTTTCATTTCCCCCAAAAATTATATAGGCAAAAGTATTTAATGTCAGTAAATTTGCGGATGCAATAACTATACCTTCCTGACTTTGTTTATTAAATTTTATAGACTTTAACTTCTGATTTAATTCATTAAATGTAAGTTTTAATCCTTTAGGCAATTTGTAAGAATTACTGGAAAGAATAAAAGTTTGGATCATAAAGTCTTTACCGATAAGTTCAAGAGCGGTTTGATACACATGCGTACCACCGGTTCTTCTCACATTTGATTCAGTTACCAAAAAATCATCATTTTTTGTAGCAATAAAATCCACATCATAATAACCGACATAACCTTCATGTTTAAGTCTCTCGCCGATAAAAAATCCCGTATCAATAAGACGTGTGGCAACCCGGTCCGATAATACTTCATTATTTATTTCAACGCCGTTAAAAACACCGTCTTTTGATACTCTCATACCGCAAAAATACAAGAATTCGATACGACCGTTTTTTAGGATTTTAAACTCTACGTTGGGAAAACCTCCACCGGTATTTATTTTAGGATTGATAAATTCTTCGATAATAATGGGAAATTTATCCCAATAATTTTCTTTTTTTAAAATTTCCAAAATTTTTTGTTCACAAGCTAAATAATCATTTGGCAAATCTCCTTTACGGAATATTAAAAGTCCTGCACCGGAATGACCTTTATTGGTTTTTAAAACCACACCCTGGTCTTTGATGTAATAAATGGCTGCAATTTTTGCAGCATCAATAATACTTGAAATAATCAATCCATCTCCCATTTTCAAATCCGGTTCATCTACTTCTCCTTGTTGAGCTAATTGTCTTATTCCTGATTTACTCCCAAAAAAATTTACCGACCAAGCATCAACTTCTTCTGGGGATTCAGGAGTATTGACAGACAGGCCTTCATTTTTTAGTTTGGTAACTAAATCTAAAAATTGCCATGATGTGGAATAAGCAGTGAGATTTATTTTTTTAGTTGAATTAGCTGCAATTTTTATCTCTTCCATTATTTGCGGGTCATTTAGAATATCTTTGCAAATTTCACCGGTATGAATTTTTGGTACTAAAATTCGAAAATTTTGATGGTTAAACATTTCCTGAAAATAATCCAAAAAATCAGGATTAGGTTCAGTGGGTAAAATCATGATAGTATTGTCACTTCCGGAAAAACATAATAGATCGCGGTCAGATAATCGGGCATTTTCCTGAATTTCATATTCCCATGCTTGCTTGTCAGACATTTGTGAAATAAAAGGCCAAACATCTTCAGATATATTGGAGATGTAAATTGTTTTTATTGGTTTTTGATGATTAAAAATTCCCATGAGCTCTTTTTTCTTATACAAGATTTAAGTATAATATATTTTTCATATGATGCAACCGGTAGTTATAGATGTTGAAACACAATTTTCCTTTAGAGAGGTAGGTGGCTTTATACCTTCCAAGCTGAAAATTTCTGTTGCCGGTATTTATGACTATGCTAGTGATAAATATATGGCTTTTACGGAAAGAGAACTGTCTGAATATTTTAAATATTTGGAAAATGCTTCATTGATAATAGGCTTTAATCATATAAGTTTTGATTTGCCGGTATTGTCTCCTTATTATTTAGGTGATTTATCCAAATTTCCGACACTTGATTTACTTACCTATGTAGAAAAGAATATAGGTTTCAGGTTAAGTTTGGATGATTTGATTAGAGAAACATTGGGTGAGAAGAAAACCGGTCACGGTCTTATGGCAATAGAATATTTCCGCGCAAATGAAATGGAAAAACTAAAAAAATATTGTTTATCTGACGTAGAACTTACAAGAAAGCTTTTTGAGTATGGTCAGAAAAATGGAGCAATATATTATAAAAACGCCTCCGGCAGGCAAAAAATACCCGTTGACTGGAAAAATCAGAACGTAAAATCCTCGCAAATCAATTTGACCATGCCCTGGTAGCTCACTTATATTGACGTATACCTATATAATAAGGTATATAGTTATTCATCAATATAGTTATGAAACCGCAAAAAATCACCAAAAACAGTCTTAAATTGATAAATTTTCAAGCTTCAATAGGTCAAAAAACCATAGTTAAAGATATAAATTTTGAGATCGCTTCAGGACAACTGCATGTATTGATTGGACCAAATGGCAGCGGAAAATCCAGTTTAATTTTGGCAATTGCTGGTTATCCCAAATATAAAACTCAAGGCAAAATATTATTAAATAATTCAAATTTAGCCACAAAGCCTGCAGATTTAAGAGTTAAATTGGGACTAATGGTTACTTTTCAAAATCCAGCAGGGGTGAAAGGTGTAACTATAAAAAATCTGCTAAAAACTGCCTACAGGGAGATTTATCCCCAAGAAAAAATTGATTTGAGCAATTTTTATCAAAACCTCACAAACGAATCTCATAAATTAAAAATCAACCCATCTTTGTTAAAAAGAGAGTTGAATGTAGATTTTTCCGGTGGAGAAAAAAAATTGATGGAATTATTATCAGTGATTACTTTAAAACCGAATTTTGTTTTATTTGATGAAATCGATACTGGTCTGGATATAGACGCTTTGAAATTGATGGCAGATCAAATTGCCAAATTGCAAAAAATGGGCATAGGCATACTTTTGGTCACTCATCAGCTTAAATTAGTGAAATTATTATCATTTCAAAAACTTTATCTTAT
>CAYLWN010000032.1:0-3748 GCA_964387625.1 uncultured Gammaproteobacteria bacterium | reverse complement strand
CCTTTAAAATACCAAGCTAAAAATTGGGATGATTTACCAAAAGATGTTAAGCATATTTACGAACAACTGGGTATTCCCGAAGCTGAAAAAAAATATTTATCCGGAGTCGCCACACAACATGAGTCTCAGGTGGTTTATCAAAGTTTAAAAAAAATGTTGGACAAAAAAGGGGTAATTTTTACCAGCATGGACGAAGGTTTAAAAAAATATCCTGAAATGGTAAAAAAA
The DNA here is from genome assembly GCA_964387625.1 of uncultured Gammaproteobacteria bacterium. GTDB lineage: Bacteria > Patescibacteriota > Microgenomatia > UBA10105 > UBA10105 > CAYLWN01. The sequence continues at coordinate 3,520 of CAYLWN010000032.1, read as the reverse complement.
TATTTCGGAAAACTGGTTCCCGCAACCAATAATAAATTCGCTGCTTTAAATTCCGCATTATGGTCAGGAGGAGTGTTTATATATATTCCGAAAAATGTGAAAGTTGAGTTACCTTTACAGGCATATTTCAGCATGGCACAAATGAATATGGCTCAGTTTGAAAGAACGTTAATCATTGCTGACGAAGGAAGCAGTGTAAGTTATGTTGAAGGTTGCAGCGCGCCTTTATATTCATCAGCCTCTCTTCATGCAGGAGTGGTAGAAATTTTTATTAAAAAAAATGCGCGAGTTCGATATACAACTATCCAAAATTGGTCAAAAAATGTATACAATTTAACCACCAAAAGAATGCAAATTGAAGAAAATGGTTTTGGTGAATGGATAGACGGCAATTTGGGATCATATATGACTTTCAAATATCCCAGTATGTATTTAATTGGCTGTCAAGCTAAAGGAGAAATATTATCTTTATCCTGTGCAACTAGTAAACAAGTTCAAGATACTGGAGGAAAAGCAATTCATTTGGCGTCTCACACATCTTCGCAAATTTCTTCAAAATCTATATCAAACGGAGGAATTACAAACTTCCGCGGAATTATTAAAATTGGAAAAAATTTAACAAATGTCAAATCTCATATGAGCTGTGATTCACTGTTATTAAATGATAAATCCGTTTCCAATTCTTATCCAAACTTAGAAGTTGAGTCAAAAGATGTGGAAGTGACACATGAAGCAACTATTGGAAAAATTAATCAGGAACAATTGTTTTATCTGCAAAGCCGGGGATTAAATTATGAAACTGCTGTTTCGATGATTGTTAACGGATTTATCGATCCGATTGTCAAAACAATTCCTTTGGAATATGCAGTTGAATTAAATAGGTTAATTGACATTGATATAAAAGGACTATGATAATCAATGCTAAATGCTAAATGATTTTCGATTAACGAACGAATTTTAAAAAGTACTGTATAATATTTGAAATTATGTTAAGTTCCCAAAAAATAAAAACCGATTTCCCAATACTAAAAAAACAAAATAATTTAATTTATTTGGATTCCACAGCTACTTCATTGAAACCTCAAAGTGTGATAAATAAAGAAAACGAATATTATGAAAAATATTGCGCTAATATTTTCCGGGGAATTTATAAAATTTCTGAAATAGCCACCCAAGAATATGAAAATGTGAGAATAAAAGTTGCAGAATTTATTAATGCCAAAAATGCTCAAGAAATTGTCTTTGTTAGAAATGCTACAGAATCCATTAATTTAATTATGTCTTCCTGGGGGGTAGATAATGTTTGCAAAAATGATGAAGTTGTGACAACTATCATGGAACATCATGCAAATTTTGTGACTTGGCAGGAGTTATGTAAAACCAAAAAAGCTAAATTTAAAATAGTTCCTATAACTGATGACGGAAAATTAGACGAAAAAAAATTACTCAATTTAATTAATCATAAAACAAAATTAGTGGCTTTTACTCATATTTCAAATGTTTTGGGTACAATTAATCCGGTAAAAAAATTAATCAAAGCCATAAAGACAAAAAATCCTCAATGTTTAATATTAATTGACGGAGCCCAGTCAGTACCGCATATGCCCGTTGATGTTCAAGATTTAGGTGGTGATTTTTATGTATTTTCTTCACATAAAATGCTGGGGCCTACAGGTGTAGGAGTTTTATGGGGAAAATATAAACTTCTTGAACAAATGAAACCTTATCAATTTGGTGGAGATATGATAAGCGCAGTTTATGAAGACAATTCTGAGTATAAAAAACCACCGCAAAAATTTGAAGCTGGAACTCCGCATATTGCGGGAGTAATCGGATTTGGTGCTGCAATTGATTATCTAAAAAAATTAGGCATGGAAAATATCCGGCAACATGAAATCGAAATTACTGATTATGCATTAGAACAATTAACCAAGATAAAAGGTTTAAAAATTTACGGACCCACAAAAGCGCAAGACAGATGCGGAGTGATTGCATTTACAATGACAGAAGCCCATGCTCATGATATTGCGCAAATTTTGGACTCGAACAATATTTGTGTACGTTCCGGTCATCATTGCGCCATGCCACTGCATATTAATCTTAATATTGCATCAACTGCCAGAGCATCATTTTATATTTATACAACCAAATCTGATATCGACGCTTTGGTAAAAGGTTTGGAAAAAGTAAAAAAAATATTTTCATAATTACTTCGATGCAAATCTTAAAACAAAATTTATTTAATAATATATTTGTATCATTCGTATTAATTAGTATATTAGCATCGAGATCATATGGACGATTTTTACAAAGAACAAATTTTGGATCATTATAAACATCCCAGGAATTTTGGAAAATTATCCAAAGCAAATGCCATAGCTTTCGATAATTTAGTTTCTTGTGGTGATAAATTATCCATGGAGTTAATTATCATAGATAATATTGTTAAAGACATTAAATTTGAAGGAACAGGATGTGCAATTAGTATGGCTTCGGCATCAATGTTAACAGGATTTGTAAAGGAGAAAAATATTTCAGTATTGAAAAGTTTCGGTAAGGATGATATTTTGAAATTACTGCAGATAGAATTGTCTGCGACTCGTCTTAAATGCGCGATGTTATCTGTTGAAGTGTTAAAAAAAGCAATAAATTCACGCGAGAATGACCATTGTTAAATTTTAAATAACTGTAAATTAATTTATTTAGCATTTATCATTTAGCATTTGGCATTTATTATTATATGGCTAAATATACTTTGAAAATTGACCGCAATCTTTGTATTGGTGCAGGTTCTTGTGTGGCTGTAGCACCAAAAGCTTGGGCTTTGGATAATGAAGCAAAGGCAATTTTATTACCAACTTGGAATGAGGTTGATGATCAAACATTGCTTGAATCAGCCAAATCATGTCCGGTAGCCGCAATTTCCGTATTTGACGAAACCGGTAAGCAGATATTTCCTTAATTAATTCTACGAATTTTATTTTTTAATAAACTTTTAATTTAATAGATTAATCTCATACAAATATTTGTGATAAACTGATATATGTTATGAACATCACTTGGAAAATTGGAGGAGAAGCTGGTTTTGGCATCATGACCACTGGTATGATGTTTTCCCGGCTTGCTACCCGGCATGGTTATCATATTTTTGATTATGTAGAATTTCCTTCATTGATTCGTGGTGGGCACAATGTTTATGAGGTATGTGTAGGCGATGAAGATACACATTCACAGGAGAAAAAAATAGATGTTTTATTTGCTTTAAATCAGGAAACTATTGATAAGCATAAAAATGAATTTAAAGACGGAGGGATCTTAGTTTATGATCCGGAAACTGCAAAAGTTGATGCTAATGCAAATTCTTTCAAAAATATTATTGTTTACACTGTGCCTTTAACTGCTATTGTCAGAGACAATAAGCTTTTGAAAGTAATGGAAAATAATGTGGCTTTAGGTATTACAACAGGCATATTTGGAATGGACATAAATATTTTAAACAGTCTTATTGCGGACACTTTTT
>CAYLWN010000031.1:0-10720 GCA_964387625.1 uncultured Gammaproteobacteria bacterium | reverse complement strand
GGTATTGACAAGTATTATTCTAGTATGGTATAACAAGTATAGTTTCCCTTTTCAAAAGGCGTACAATCGTTTGAGTACGCTTTATTTTGTCGTTCTTATCAATTTGAGGACTTATAAAACTGATGGATTCAAGCATTAAAAACCGCCAGTATTGGGGTAAAAAGGTTGTCAAATTGCCCCCCATTGATTTAACTCTTGTTCAACGTGAGTCTTATGCGTGGTTTTTGGATATTGGAATCAAAGAACTTCTTTCTGAAATATCTCCTATTGACGATTTCACAGGCAAAAACTGGTCTTTGAAATTTGGAAATTACATTTTTGGCAAACATACCCATACTGCAGCTCAAGCTCTCAATAAAGGCTTAACTTTTGACATGCCTTTAAAAGTTGAAGCAATATTAACCAACAAACAAACAGGCAAGGCTACTACTCAGGAAGTATTTTTAGGTGATATTCCGGCCATGACTCCAAACGGTACATTTATCATAAATGGCATAGAGCGTTGTGTGGTCAATCAATTAGTTAGATCACCGGGTGTTTATTTTACCGGAGAAATTGATCCGATTACCGGTAAAACCCTTTATACTGCAGAAATCCGTCCTTTGCACGGTTCTTGGATAGAATTTACAATTTCTAAAAATGATGTTTTGTCAGTCAGAATTGACAGACGCCGCAAATTTGCTGCAACCACTTTACTTCGTTCAGTTGGTTATGGAAGCGACGAAGAATTGGTTAATTTGTTGAAAGATGCAGATGCTGACTCCAAACGCCCCTTTATTGTCAATACAGTTGAAAAAGATCCCACCCGTTCACAAATTGAAGCTATCTTGGAAATTTATCGGAAAATGCGTCCCGGTGAACCAGTGGTTTTGGAAAATGCTCAAGAACTCATCTCTAATATGTTTTTTAACGGCAGAAGGTATGATTTGGGTAAAGTAGGCAGATATAAATTAAATAAAAAATTAAAATTACAGATTCCCAACATAAAAGAAAACTGGGTTTTAACTAAAGAAGATTTAGTCGGTACTGTCAGATATTTAATTAATTTAGCACAAGGCAAAGGCAATGTTGATGATATTGATCATTTGGGAAACAGAAGGGTCAGACGGGTTGGAGAATTGGTAGCGACAAATGCTTTTAGAGTCGGATTGCTTCGTTTAGAACGGACTGTCAGGGAAAAAATGAGTTTAGCCCAAGTTACCGAAGGCACTATCACTCCGGCTCAAGTTGTAAATGCCCGGCCAGTTATTGCTGCAATCAATGATTTTTTCAGAAGCAGCCAATTATCAACCATTTTAGATCAAACAAATCCTTTATCTGAAGTTGATAATTTAAGAAGACTTACTGTCATGGGTAGCGGTGGAATTTCCCGTGAGCGCGCCTCTTTCTCTATCAGGGATATTAATTCTTCCCAATATGGAAGAATTGATCCGGTTAGAAGTCCTGAAGGACCAAATATCGGATTGGTGACCTATATGTCCTTATATGCCAAGATTAATGAATACGGATTTTTGGAAACTCCATACCGGAAAGTTATAAAAGAAAAATTGGGCAAAAATTTAAAAGCCAAAGTCACCAGTGAAATAGTTTATTTATCAGCTGATGATGAATGGGAACATAAAATCACTCATTCCAGTTTAAATATTGATCAAAATGGTTATATTGTAGATGATAGAGTACCGGTCAGATTTAACGGTGAATATTTGGAAGCAAATTCCGGGGACGTTGATTTTATTGATTTAATTCCCCGTCAGGTTGTTGGCACATCAGCTTCATTAATTCCGTTTTTAGCTCATGATGAAGCTAACCGGGCTTTGATGGGTACTCACATGCAATGTCAGGCAGTGCCACTTCTTACTCCTCATTCTCCAATTGTCGGTACCGGAATGGAAACTATTGCTGCCGGATCTATGGGCCGGGTTGTCAGAGCTGCTGAAGATGGAAAAGTAATTTTTGTAGACGGAAGTAAAGTGGTTATAAAAACAGATCATACAAAAAAAGAAATTTCTTATCAGATAGAAAAATTTAAAAGATCTGCTCAATCTACTTGTTATTCACAGCATCCTTTAGTTTCACCCGGCCAAAAAGTCAATGCAGGTGACATTGTTATTGACGGACCGGCCTCAGAAAACGGCGAACTGGCATTGGGACAAAATTTATTGATAGCTTATATGAGCTTTGATGGGCTTGGATATGAAGATGCCATCGTAATTTCAGACAGACTGGTCAGAGATGATGTTTTAACCTCAATCAATATTGAAGAACATGAAGCGACAGTAGTGGATACTAAATTAGGTTCTGAAGAAACCACCCGCGATATTCCCAACGTAGGAGAGGAAGCATTGAAAAATTTAGATGAGGATGGAATTGTAGTCGTGGGAGCTTATGTTGGACCTAATGATATTTTAGTGGGAAAAATTGCCCCCAAAGGAGAAACAGAATTAACAGCTGAAGAAAGATTACTTCGGGCAATTTTTGGAGAAAAAGCCCGCGAAGTCAGAGACACATCTTTACGGATGCCTCACGGTGAACGCGGAACTGTGATTGATATCAAAATTTTAGATCGTGAAAAAGGTGATGAGCTGGAACCAGGAACCAATAAAAAAATTATTATCAAAGTAGCTCAAATCAGAAAAGTAGTTGTTGGAGATAAATTGGCAGGACGCCACGGAAATAAAGGAGTAATTTCCAAAATTGTACCTCAAGCTGACATGCCTTATTTAGAAGACGGTACACCAGTTGATATCATTATTTCTCCATTGTCAGTTCTTTCCAGAATGAATTTAGGACAATTATTGGAAGCACATTTGGGATTTGCTGCACAAAAATTAAATTATAAAGTAGCGGTTCCCGTATTTGAAACACTTTCTGAAGATAAAATAATTAATGAATTAACCAAAGCTCACTTACCAGTTGGAGGTAAAACTACGCTTTTTGATGGTCGTACCGGTGTTGCCTTTGAACTGCAAGTTACGGTAGGCGTGGGTTATATCATGAAACTTATTCACATGGTTGAGGATAAAACTCATGCCCGCTCAACCGGTCCTTATTCTTTGGTTACCCAACAGCCATTAGGCGGAAAAGCCCAAATGGGAGGCCAAAGATTGGGAGAAATGGAAGTTTGGGCACTTGAAGCACATAGAGCTGCTCATGTCTTGCAAGAAATGATTACCATCAAAAGCGATGATGTTGTAGGTCGTGCCAAAGCTTTTGAGGCCATTGTTAAGGGCATTGATATTCCAGCTTCAAATGTACCTGAATCATTTAAAGTTTTAGTCAAAGAATTACAGGCTTTAAGTTTAAATGTTGTGCCAACAGGAATTGTTACCGCACAGGAACGGAAATTAGCTGACATAACTCAAGAAAAACAAGAAGCAGAAAATGTCCAAGCCAGTCAGGAATTGGCCCAAGCAGCAGGACAAGAAATAGTTATGGAAGAAGAAACTAAAGGAGTTTCTACTACATAAAGAAGCTGTTTAAAATCTGGAAATAAAAGGTAAAACAGCTTCATAAGAGACTGTAATGATCCTCCTACGAGAGGATAAAACAGGCTCTAATAATAAAAAATATGGATAAAAAAGGCAGTTTACAAAATATTGTTGATTTTACCGGTTTAAAAATAACCTTAGCTTCACCGCAAATTATTAAAGATTGGTCATTTGGTGAAGTAACTAAACCGGAAACTATCAATTACAGAACCCTTAAACCTGAAAAAGATGGTTTGTTTGACGAACGGATTTTTGGTCCTACCAAAGATTGGGAATGTTATTGCGGAAAATATAAACGCATCAGATATAGAGGAATTATTTGTGATAAATGCGGAGTAGAAGTGACTCAATCAAAAGTCCGGCGCGAACGCATGGGCCATATTACTTTGGCTGCACCTGTAGCTCATGTGTGGTTTTTCAAAGGTGCTCCTTCAAAGTTGTCACTGCTTTTGGATATTACTCCCAGAGCTTTGGAAAGCGTTATTTATTTCGCGCAATATGTTGTTTTATCAATTGATGAAGATAAACGTAAAGAAGTGTTGGACAGTTTAAGCAAAAGAATTGAGGAAAAGAAAAAAGATGTTACTAAAAATTACGCAGATACCAAAAAATCACTAGAAAAAGAATTTGAAAAAGAACGTCATGACTTAAAAGATAAAATTAAAAATCCTGAAAGTAGGGAAGTGGCTTTGGCAGAAATCAATTTAAAAGCAAAACAAAAAATCAGTAAATTGGAAGAGGAAGAAGCAAAAGAACTGGAAAAATCTGATGAAATGCTTAAAGTTTTAAGTGATGTAGTTGTGGCAGTGAAAATGCATTCACTTTTATCTGAAGAAGAATATTTAAAAATGAATGAATATAAAGCTGCTAATTTTTTTGAAGTGGGAATGGGAGCAGAAGCTATTTATGAATTGGTAAAAACTCTGGATTTGGATAAAATGGCAGCTTCGTTGCGAGAAGAAGCGCAAAAGACCAAAGGTCAACGTCATATCAAGGCTACAAAAAGATTAAGACTTACAGAAGGTTTTAAAAAATCCATGATCGACCCACTATGGATGATTATGACGGTTTTGCCGGTTATTCCTCCAGATTTAAGGCCTATGGTGCAATTGACCGGAGGCAGATTTGCCACATCTGATTTAAACGATTTATACAGAAGAGTTATCAACAGAAATAACAGGCTGAAACATTTAATTGATTTAGGAGCACCGGAAATCATTTTACGGAACGAAAAACGGATGTTACAGGAAGCTGTGGACTCATTGATTGATACCACTCAACGTCCGACATCAAGAATTACCACTCAAGCACTCAGGTCATTATCTGACATGTTAAAAGGCAAACAGGGAAGATTTAGACAAAATCTTTTGGGTAAACGGGTAGATTATTCCGGCCGGTCAGTCATTGTAGTTGGTCCGGAACTGCAGCTTAATCAATGCGGTATACCAAAAGAAATGGCTTTGGAGATGTTTAAACCGTTTGTACTGCGTGAACTCATCGCCAGAGGATTATCTCCAAATGTCAGAAGTGCTAAGAATTTATTGGAAACCCGGGAACCCGAAGTTTTTGACATTTTAGAAGAGATTATCAAAAATCATCCGGTATTACTTAACCGGGCACCTACATTGCATAAATTAGGTATTCAATCATTTTTCCCAATATTAATTGAAGGGTCTGCAATAAGAATTCATCCCTGTGTTTGTGCAGGTTACAATGCTGATTTTGACGGTGATCAAATGGCTGTGCATATACCTTTATCAAAAGTATCTCAGGAAGAAGCCAGAACTTTGATGCAACCGATACAAAATTTACTTAAACCATCTGACGGATCACCTATTACTGTTCCAAATAAAGATATGGCTTTGGGTTGCTATTTCTTGACTACAATCGATTCTCAATATGAACAAGTTGCAGAAAGTAATCTCAAAGTTTATGACCGTCAAGAGGCAATTTTCCTTAATCAAATAGGCAAATTGAAATTAAGAGAACCATTAAAAATTAAAGTAGATGGAAAACTAATTGTAACTACTGTGGGGAGAATTTTGTTTAATGAAGCATTACCCAAATCAATGCAATTTTTCAATACGCCTGTTAAGGCTGCCACAATCAAACAAATGATTACCAGAGTCTTGGATCTTTTGCCCCGTGAAGAAGTGGCTCATTTAATAGATAGACTGAAAGATTTTGGTTTCTGGGGAGCAACTTTGGCAGGAGGCGTGTCTTTATCAGTATTTGATAATAAAATTATTCCTCATAAAAAAGATATTATTGATGCGGCTGATAAACGTGTTACCGAAGTTGAACAAAATTATCAACAGGGACTGATCACTTTGGAAGAAAAAAAGCGATTATCTAATGAAATCTGGATTGAAATCACTGAAAAAATTGCTGATGAAACATGGGCATCTTTGGCAAAAGATAATCCAGTCAGAATGATTATTGAATCAGGTGGAGCTAGGGCTTCAAAAGATCAATTAAAACAGTTGGCAGCCATGAGAGGTTTAGTGGTTGACCCATTAGGAAAAATTGTTGAATTGCCGACTAAATCTAACTTCAGGGAAGGTTTATCAATTTTTGAATACGTAACATCTACCAGAGGGAGCAGAAAAGGTTTAACTGATTCGGCTTTAAAAACTGCTGATGCCGGTTATTTAACCAGACGGCTCGTGGATGTATCTCATGATGCAATTATTCGATTAGATGATTGTAAAACTGCAGATGGCATTGAAATAAACCGTCATGACGGACGTCAAGCTACTTTTGCATCCCGTATTTTAGGCCGGATTTTAGCTGAAGACATTGTAAAATCAAAAGGTAAAACAGTTTTAGCCAAAGCAGGCACAGAAGTTATTTCTGATACTGTAAAAATTATTGATGCAGAAAAGATTGATAGTATAAAAGTCAGATCTCCTTTAGCTTGTAAAGCTAAATATGGATTGTGTGCCTTATGTTACGGTCGGGATTTTTCCACCCGTACTATGGTAGAAATTGGTGTGCCAGTAGGAATTGTTGCAGCTCAATCAATTGGTGAACCAGGAACACAACTAACCATGAGGGTCAAACACGCAGGAGGAATTGTGGGACTTGACGTGACTCAAGGATTGCCCAGGGTTGAAGAGTTATTTGAAGCCAGAACACCTAAAGTTTTATCACCGTTAACTGAAGTGTCAGGAAAAGTGGAAATTGTAAATAAACCTGAAGGCGTGGTTGTAAAAGTCAGATCAGTTGGCATCAAGCCTGTTGAAGAGCGGGAATATCTGATTCCGGTAACCAGTGAATTATTGGTCAAAGACGGAGATGCAGTTTCAGTAGGTCAACAATTAGCTTCAGGATTTTTAAATATCAAAGAAGTATTACAGGTGCGGGGACTTGCCGGTGCACAAAAATATTTAATTGATGAAGTGCAAAAAGTTTATGAATCACAAGGTATACCTATTAATGATAAACACTTTGAAGTGATTGTTCGAAAAATGAGTGATAAAGTTCGAATTGAAACATCAGGAGATACCACTCTTTTGCCCGGAGAATTGGTGGACAAATTAGTATTTGAAGAAGAAAACTCCAGAGTTTTGGCAGAAGGTGGAGAACCATCAACTGCGCAAGTCATCATTTTAGGTATCACCAGAGGCGCTTTATATACAGAATCCTGGTTGTCAGCTGCTTCTTTCCAGGAAACTACCAATGTGTTGACAGACGCAGCAATATTTGGCAAAGAAGATAGACTTATAGGTTTGAAGGAAAATGTGATTATCGGTAAATTAATTCCGGTGAGTGCGGAGAGAGCCAAGCTTGAATAAAACAAGGCTAAAGAGATATAATAGCGTATTCCAAAACAATATTAAATATCAAAACTTAAATATTAAAAATACATATAAAATATCAAATATTTAATTTTTAATATGAATTTTTCATTTTTGATATTTGATTTTTAATTTAGTTATTATGCCAACAATTAATCAATTAGTTCGAAAAAGCAGAAAAAAATCTTTGAAAAAAATCAAAGCCACAGCGTTGCGGCGATATTTCAATGCTAAAGACAGGATTACCAAAGTATTGACTTCTCCTCAAAAACGGGGAGTAGTGACAGTGGTTAAAACCATGACACCAAAAAAACCCAACTCAGCTTTAAGAAAAGTAGCCAGAGTAAGACTTTCAAATAAACAGGAAGTTACAGCATATATTCCCGGTATCGGACATGAACTGACCGAGCACGCAATTGTGATGATTGAAGGCGGTCGGGTGCAGGATTTACCAGGTGTGAAATATCATATAGTCAGGGGTAAATATGACACAACTGGGGTTGCAAACCGTAAAAAAGGTCGTTCACGTTATGGAGCCAAAAGAGTGGCAGGTCCTGCCAAAGCAGCAGCGCCGGCACCAGCTCCAGCAGCGTAACGAGTTATAAGTATATTCGAAAGTTCGCAGTTCATAGGAAAATTACTACGAACTATGAACTATTAACTAATAACTAAAATATGGCCAGATCAGCAAAAACAGTCGCAAAAAGAAAAATTTTACCGGATGCAGTTTATAATTCCAGATTATTGGAAAAACTGATTAACCGGATTATGTTTAGTGGTAAAAAATCAACAGCTAGAAAACAAGTTTATTTGGCTATGGAAATATTGAAGAAAAATAACCCAGATCCTTTGAAAACTTTTGAAACAGCCATCAATATGGTGGGTCCGCGTATGGAAGTGCGTCCCAAACGGGTAGGTGGTGCTTCTTATCAAGTACCTGTGGAAGTCAAAGGTGAAAGAAGAATTGCTTTGGCTATCCGCTGGATAACTGCTTCAGCTAAAAAAAGATCCAACAAAGAATATCATACCTATGCAGAAAAGTTAGCTGCTGAAATTACTGACGCATTAAAAGGATTAGGTGAATCTATAAAAAAGCGGGATACGGTTCAAAGAATGGCAGATGCCAACCGCGCATTTGCGCATTTCAGGTGGTAAACCATTTTGTAAAATTGCAAAATGGAAATTCCAAATTCTAATTTCTCTAGCAAAGCCAGATCCTGCTCAGCAAGATAAATTCTAAAAAATTAATTTTAGATTTGTTTAGGATTTCGAAATTAGGATTTAGAGTTTTTTTATATATATGGCTCAACAACAATCAATTATTACTAAAAATAGAAACGTGACGTTGGATAAAGTCCGAAATATCGGTATTATCGCCCATATTGATGCAGGTAAAACCACCACAACTGAACGGATTCTCTATTATACAGGCAGGTCTTATAAAATCGGTGATATTGACGAAGGCACGACAGTCATGGACTGGATGGATCAGGAGCGGGAACGTGGTATTACGATAGTTTCTGCTGCTACCACTACTTTTTGGAAAGACGTCCGCATCAATATCATTGATACTCCTGGGCATGTTGATTTTACTGCAGAAGTTGAAAGATCTTTAAGAGTTTTAGATGGCGGCGTGACAGTTTTGGATGCTGAAGAGGGAGTACAATCTCAATCTGAAACAGTTTGGCATCAGGCTGATAAATATCATGTACCGCGTATTTGTTTTATCAATAAAATGGATAAAGTCGGCGCCAATTTTTATAGAACTATAGACATGATTGAAAAAAGATTGGGTGCCAAAACAGCTGTCATGGTGGTGCCAATTGGAGCAGAGCATTCATTCAAAGGTGAGATAGATTTGCTTACGCGCAAAGCCTTTATTTGGGGAAGCGATGAAATGGGAGCTGAATATGAAGTTACAGATACGATTCCTGATGATTTGAAAGACGCTGTTGAAAAACAAAGAGCACTGCTCGTAGAACGGATTGCAGAAACTGATGATAGTCTTTTGGAAAAATATTTAGACGGTAAAGAATTGACGGTTGATGAACTAAAAGCGGCGCTTAGAAAAGCCGTTATTGCTTATAAATTAGTACCCATTTATTGTGGATCATCGCTTCGAAATAAAGGTGTACAACCGCTTCTTAATGCAGTTATCGATTATTTACCATCACCTCTTGATTTGCCCCCAATTAAAGGAGAAAGTCTTAAAAACCCTGAAATTAAAGAAGAACGGTCTCCCAAAAATGATCAACCTTTTGCAGGATTGGCATTTAAGATTCAAATTGATGAACATGTAGGAAAATTAACCTACGTAAGAATTTATTCAGGAACAGTTAAATCCGGATCTTATGTTTATAATGCCAATAAAGGTTTAAAAGAACGCGTGGGCCGGATACTTTTGATGCATGCGAATAAACGGGAAGAAATTGAAGAAGCATATGCCGGAGAAATTGTGGCTTTGGTTGGAGTGAAAGATACGATTACCGGAAATACTTTATGCGATGAAGCGCATCCAATCATTTTGGAAAAAATAGTTTTTCCTGAACCGGTTATATCTTTGGCTATTGAACCTAAAAGTAAAGCTGATCAGGAAAAAATTAGCTATGCATTGCAACGATTGGCTGAGGAAGACCCAACATTTAAAATCAAGGTCAACCACGAAACAGGCCAAACAATTATTTGGGGTATGGGAGAACTGCATCTGGAAATTTTAGTTGAGAGGATTAAGCGAGAATTTAATGTCGGAGCCAATGTGGGTGCACCTCAAGTAGCTTACAAAGAAACTGTCAGACGTTTAGCAGAGGGTGAGGGTAAGTTTATCCGTCAATCCGGAGGCCGCGGACAGTATGGACATGCGGTTATCACAATTGAACCTAAGAGTAGAGGAGAAGGGTATGAATTTGTGGATGCTATCAAAGGCGGATCTATACCAAATGAATACATTCCGGCAGTTGATAAAGGCATCAGAGAAGCTTTGGATAACGGTGTTTTAGCCGGATATCCTTGCGTTGATATAAAAGTAACATTATTTGACGGTTCTTTTCATGAGGTTGATTCTTCAGAAATTGCCTTCAAAATAGCAGGCAGTATGGCATTTCAAAATGCCTGCAGGCAAGCTGATCCTGTAATATTGGAACCGATCATGAAGGTCGAAGTGACCACGCCTGAAGAATTTATGGGTGATATTATTGGGGATTTAGGCGCAAAAAGGTCTCAAATCATGGGTACTGATAACCGGAATATGGTAAGAATTATAACAGCCCAGGTACCTCTGGCTGAACTTTCAGGATATGCGACAACTATAAGAAGCATGTCACAGGGAAGAGCTTCCTATTACATGGAACCCAGTCATTATGAAGAAGTACCGAAAAATATTCAGGAGAAAATCATTGCAAAGCACGTCTAAATTGTATATAATTCAAAAACAAA
>CAYLWN010000030.1:4126-11569 GCA_964387625.1 uncultured Gammaproteobacteria bacterium | reverse complement strand
CAAGCAAATATCGGCAACTCACCGGATCATTCTTCAATAGGCACGACAGCACTCGTCCAAAGGACGAGAAACTCCAATTTACAATTACCAATATCCAATCAAATCAAAAATTTTATTTTATAAAAATTAAAATATCGAAAATTGATTGAAAATTGTCTAGCATAGCTAGATCCTGCTTTGCAGGAAAAATTAATAATTAGAAATTCCTTGTCCTTCGGACAAGCTTTGTCTGTTTGATAGCCAACAATTTCAGGTACTATTTCATTCCCCTTCCGGGGTGCTTTTCACCTTTCCCTCACGGTACTCGTTCACTATCGGTCTTGTTTTGTATTTAGCCTTGGAGAGTGGCCTCCCCAGATTCCCACGGGCTTTTGCGTGTCCCGTGGTACTCAGGTATTGACTAAAGGTGCTTTGGATTTTACGTACACGACTTTCACGCTCTTTGGTCTGCTATTCCGAGCAGTTCTGTTATCCGCTGCACTCCTATATTGTCAACCCTACAACCCTCCCACCTTGCGGTGAAAGTTTGGGCTGTTCCGCTTTCGCTCGCCGCTACTTACGGAATGGGTCTCGACAAAGTCGAGACATGTTTTCTTTTCCTCGGGTTACTAAGATGTTTCAGTTCACCCGCTTACCTATCTTATTGCTATACCGGTCCGCATTCTATAAACAAATTTGTCTAATTAGACTAATTAGTCTAATTTGATTTACAGAATGCGAACCGTGTTTACAACAGATCTTCCCGATCGAATCGGGATGGGTTGCCCCATTCGGAAACCGCCGGATCATAAGAGAGAAGCTCTTCCCCGACGAGTATCGCCGCTTCATGCGTCCTTCTTCGGCAAAACAAGCCTAGGCATCCATTGTTGGCCTGATGAGTAGTTATTTTTTACTCTCAGTTTTTACGACATAGTCGTAAAATTACAGAGAGTTACACACAATCCCGAATCTCTTCGGGATCACATTTTAAAATAGAAATTAAATTGTTAAAGTGCCAGATTAACGTTTAGTTATTAGTTCGCAGTTCACAGAAAAATTTCTACGAACTATGAACTACTAACTACTAACTAAATTTGTGGACCGTGGGAGATTCGAACTCCCGACCTCAGCATTGCAAATGCTGCGCTCTACCAGCTAAGCTAACGGCCCTTTTAAATAAGACCTGAAGCTTAAACCTTCAACCAGTCCCAGAAAGTTCTTTTCCGACAAAGTCGGAATACAACTTCGGGATCCCGTAGTTGTATGCTTTTTCAAAGAAAAAGCAACATACTATTGGGACTAAACTTCGGGCCCAAAAAATGAGCCAGTTTAGCCGGCAGGCAAATGGCCCACACCGGTATAAATTAATTGTTAAATGTGCGAGAACTGCATATCCACCTACATTCATATTCGCGTTGAGACTTACAGCCACACACGCGAAAATTCATTTCGGCGGATTTGTCAAAGTAAAACTCTCCCGACTTCATTTAAAAATTTAACGATTGTCGGGGTCGTTAACTCTGACATAAAAAAAGCCTCCCTTTTGGGAGGCCAAATCAGCTTAAAAAGAGGTCACGCACGCCAAAAATGCTTTAATTTAGTTTTTATTTGTTTGCGTAAAATCTTCATGAAAGCTATTTTTTACCCTCCGAAAAGGTATAAAGTATTGTATCGATTCTAAATATACTTGTCAAGAATATAAAATATGCTATTATATAAACACTCATCTATGTTAAATCTAACTCGTTGTCAATGCTGTTTGGACGTTATAGGCGATCCAACTAGAGCAAAAATAATTGAAATTTTATCTGTCAAATCTCCACAAACCGTGAGTTCAATTGTTGAACATTTTAAACTGCGCCAACCTACTATCTCCCATCACTTAAGTGTTTTAAAAGATCATGGCTTTGTCAAACAGCAAAAAAAAGGATTAGAAGTTTATTATTCACTCAATCCCAAATGCCACAAAAACTCACATATTGCATGCGGAATGTTGAAATAAACACCATTTACTGTAAATAAAAAACATCATTGTGGATTGGGTAATTTATCTTTATTCGTTATATCGGACACTTTACCAGTTTGCGGATCATAATCTAATTTCCATCCTGCAATCCTTTCTCTCGATTTAATAGCATGTTGTTCTAATGATTTAATAGCTTCATTACCAGCAGCATGTATTTTTTTCAATATAACAGAGCTTGGTGTTATAGAATCTGCTGGAGGATCAGCCGCACCACCAGGTAAAATCTTTTCTCTAACGGCTACCACCGTATTCACTGCATTGTGCACTGCATTGCGTAATCCTTCTCCTAATTTTGCTGCCATTTTTCCTCCTTCAAAATATAAAAAACATTATTATCTGCTTTTCAAGAACAATTTTAGTGGGGATTATCCAAATAATCCATGCATCACTGATATGTATATTACCGGATGGAAATGGGGATTTTAATTACTCTTAGCCAATATACGCTGCAAAGCTAGTACAAAAGCGCTGGTCCGCAGATCGATTTTTTCTTTCTTGCTCAAGTTCCAAATATCCCAAGCTGCTTTTTGAATTTCAGATTTTAATCTCTTGTTAACTTGCTCCTTAGTCCAATGTTCGCTTTTGAGATTTTGTTCCCATTCAAAAGTAGATACCAAAACTCCACCGCTATTTGATAATACATCAGGAATGAGCGTGATCCCTTTTTTAAATAAAATGCTGTCAGCTTGTGGGGTGGTGGGACCATTGGCCATTTCCAAAATCACTTTGGCTTTGATTTTCCCTGCATTATTCTCCGTAATCACGCCTTCCAAAGCAGATGGCACCAAAATATCCACCGGTAATTCCAGCAATTCTTGGTTAGTGATTTGTCTACCTTTTTTTAAATCACAAACAGATCCGCTGCAATAACAACCAGCTAAAGTACCATTTTTCTTTTTACATTCCTGTGTTAACTCAGGATTTATTCCCTCACTCACATATACTCCGCCTTTTGAATCAGAAACTGCAACTACTTTAAAACCATTAGCATCTAAAAATTTGGCTACATTGTGTCCCACATTTCCAAAACCCTGCACCGCCACGGTCAAACGTGGCTGGGAAGTTTGACTTCCCGCGACTGTTAATTTTTCTTTCTTATCCTGAGTGTAATCGAAGGATTGAGTTTTGGTCATTGAGTTCTGAGTTCTAAGTTTTGCAAGTATTGCTTGCAAAACGTATAGTCCTCCCAAACCCGTTGCTTCTTCCCTGCCCTCACTGCCTCCGTCTTTAACTAATTTTCCGGTGAACGTCGCTTTTAATTTATTTAATTCTTTTTTGTTTCGAATTTCGTTTTTCGAATTTCGAATTTTTATAAATTCCTCCAGCATCCACCCCATGATTATTCCATTAGTATTCATATCCGGCGCTGGTACATCTTTGTGCGGTCCGATAATGTCAGCAATACTCTTTGCATATTCACGGGACAAATTTTCCAGTTCTTTTATGGATAATTTTTTGGGATCAACGATCACTCCGCCTTTTCCTCCACCCATAGGTAAATTTGCCACAGCGCATTTGATAGTCATCCAAAAAGATAAAGCTTTGACTTCATCAAGTGATACGTTGGAATGAAACCTAATACCCCCTTTGTAAGGTCCTAAATTGTCATTAAATTGTACACGGTAACCCGTAAAATATTTAACATTTCCATCATCCATCACCACAGGTAAGGAAACTTCAGCGATTCTTTTAGGTTGTTTGAGTGATGCTAGTTTTTTTTCTAATTCAAGTTTCTCTTCTGCAGTTTTGGCATTTTTCAAAAGTATTTTTGCAGCAGTATCAAGTTGTTTTTGGGCATTAGCAAAAGCTGAATCTGTCATGTTTTTAATCTGTCATTCTGGAAGGAGTCGAGTCTGACTCGACGACTGATAGAATCTTCTAAAATAATCACGTATCTTCTTAAACTATTCAGAATTATTCCAGCATGATCAGTCAATAAATTTTTAACTTTCATATCATATCACAAAAATAATTATTTGCTCAACAAAAAACCCGTCTTATTCAGACGGGTTTTTTTACATTAATTGAATTTATGACTATCTATATTAACCTAAAAATTCTCCTTGCAAACCAGGATCATAATGACCATCAGGAGCATATCCTGGTCTACTATCTGCTTCAACTGGTTTCGGAGGTTTTTCTGGAGCAGGTGTTGGTGTAGGAATAGGTTCTCTTGTTTTTAAAACAGCTTTTTTTACTGTTCCACCTGTTGATCCCTCTGCTGCAAATAAAATTTGGGATTTACCCAATATTCTTTCTATCATATTTCTCCTTTTCTTAGAAACAATTAACGATACAGCTAAAAGCTGGAGAGTTTAGTGTTTCTTATATCCGCCGTAGTGAATATTCGGCTGCGTGGATGTAATCCTCGAGACGAACATGAACGTAGGTGGATATTTTATAAAATTTTTATAATATTGTTTTCTGTAAAGTTACTACGTATATCTGCAATTTAAGTTACAACTATTATATAGATCAACATCTATATAATCTTGGTTAATATTAAATAAATTATTTAAAATATGCGGTTGAAAAACCCGAGAAGCCTTTTTGTAAGACCTGCCTAGTCGGCAGACTGGCCCCTGACTTTCCCTTAGAGTCTGTTTGATCCCGATCTAATCGGGATTATTATAGACTCTTATGAAGCTGTTTTACCTTTTAATTCCGATTTTTAAACAGCTTCCAACTCTTTACTAAATTGTTAAGTGAAAGGATATTCTACTTAACTCGTATCTAATTGTCAACCCTGAACATCTAATAAACTAAAGAAAAATTGTCTGGCAAAGCCAGATCCTGCTTTGCAGGAGATAATTAGTTGATTAAATCCCTATCTCACCTTTATCCCCAACTTCCCATAAATATCATCATATAATTTGATCACTTCATCTTTTGAATAAAGAGTGTCTAATAAAACTACGATTAATTTTTTACCTCCATTTTCCGCATAAGACACCAAAGTTTCTCCAGCAAAAGGCGTATCCCCCGGTTTTACCCCTTTTATCCCCGGATAAGATTTATCCAAATGTAATTTATTGAGTAAATAAAAAGCCTTGTGTTTACCTTCTACATAAGATATTTCCCTATAACGGGTATCAACTATTTCAGCAAATTTAGGATTTTTGAGTGCATAATTGGTAAGTGATAATAAATCCAAACAAGTAGAATAACTGGTTTCTTTGATAGAATTTCCGTCTAAACCCGTTGGATTTACAAAATGCGTATCGTATAAATTTAGTTCTTTGGCTTTCTCATTCATGGCATTTATAAATTCTTCCCTGCCTCCCCGTCCTAATCCTTGCGCTAAACTTTCTGCTGCATCATTTCCTGAAGGCAACATCATGCCATACAATAAATCTTGGGTGGTTAGTTTTTCTCCGGGTGTTAGACCCATTTCTGCTTCTCCCACCTGACAAGCACTGTCAGGAATTTTTATTTCAAAATTTAAAGAAGATCTCTCAAGTGCGACCATTGCAGTCATAATTTTTGCAACAGAAGCAATCGGCATAGTAGTCGAGATATTTTTTCCCATTAATAATTCCCTGGAGTCTACGTCCATCACACACAAAGATTTAGCATTAATATTTGCAGTGTCATTAAATTTTGGCAATAATTGCAGAGGAAAATTATCATTGGGCGGATATTTGGTCTTGTTTTGTTCATTGAAAACCACCCTTGTTTTTTGTTCATCAGCCAAAGGAGACAGTACTCCTAAAATATTTTGATCAATTTTTACTTTATACCCAATTAGATAAATTAGACTAATTAGTCCAATCGCTATCCCCGCTTTTTTCCACCACATAAAAATAACTATAGCAGAAAAAAGTGAAGTTTATGAGGATTTATTTATTTTCTTCTAAATAATGTTGAACATCCAGAGCAGCCATGCAACCCATACCTGATGCAACTATGGCTTGTCTGTATTTATAATCTACACAATCACCTGCGGCAAAAATACCGGGTACATTTGTTTGTGTAGTAGTTTCCAAATTAGTCAAATTGGTCAAATTAGACCAATTAGTTACTATGTAACCCTTTTCATTCAACTTCACAACTTCTTTTATAAAGTTCGTATTGGGATTGTGACCTATTGCCACAAACAATCCCTGAGTTTTCAATTCTTCAGTCTTCCTTGTCTTGCTGTCTTTAAGTCTTATCGTCTCGACACTTTTATCTCCCAATATTTCCTCTATTGTTTTATTGGTGATAAATTTAATTTTAGGATTTTTACGGGCCCGTTCCAGCATGATCGGACTGGCGCGGAATTCTTCCCGGCGATGTATAATACTTACTTTAGTTGCAAATCTGGTTAAAAAATTTGCATCTTCCATTGCCGTATCTCCTCCACCAATTACTACAACTTCTTTATTTCTGAAGAAAAATCCATCACAGGTAGCGCAATATGACACACCTTTTCCAATAAATTTTTCTTCAGAAGATATCCCTAATTTTTTTGAAGACGCACCTGTGGCAATAATCACGGATTTTGCATCATATTCTGCTGTATCAGTTTTTACAATGAACGCTTTGTCATCCTGAACTCCTGCTTGCGCAGGCAAGTGTTTCAGGATCTCGTTCTTAATGGGATCCCGAAATGAATTCGGGATGACTTGAACAACATTCTCCGATCTAATTTCCGTTCCAAACCTTTCTGCTTGTTTCTTCATTATGTCCATCAGTTCAGGACCTAATATTCCTTTATCAAATCCGGGAAAATTTTCGACTTCTGTAGTTGTAGTGAGTTGTCCACCCGGCTCTAAACCGCTAATTAATAAAGTTTTTAACATTGCCCGGGAAGTATAAATAGAAGCTGTATAGCCCGCAGGCCCACTTCCTATAATAATTACATCGTATTTCATAATTATCCAATCATCAAATAATCAAATCATCCAATTATCCAATATTATAAACTTTTTTTTCTTTATTGGATAATTTGAGAATTGGATAATTGGTATTATTGGATAATTTTATTAAACTCGCTTAATAAAGCTTCCTTGCTCTGTACTCCCACCCATTGTTTGACCACTTGGCCTTTATTAAATAACATCAAGGTTGGAATACTCATGACATTAAAAGATTGAGCTTTGTTAGGATTTTCATCTACGTTTAATTTTGCAATCACGCCTTTATCCCCTAAATCCTTATCCAATTCTTCCAAAATCGGCAGTTGCATTCGACACGGACCGCACCATGAAGCCCAAAAATCCACTAATACTGGTTTATCTGATTTTAATACTTGTTGATCAAAATCCTGATCAGTAGCTGTGATATGCATATATCTCCTTTCAGGAAATTCTAAATTCTAATTTCTAAACTCTAAAAGATTTTTGATTTTTTTAGGATTTAGGATTTAGATTTTAGAGTTTTTAACTTTTTAAAGATACAACAAATTTATAAAAATTTCCATCCCCAAAAATCCTATCCTGACATTATATAGATGA
>CAYLWN010000030.1:0-4026 GCA_964387625.1 uncultured Gammaproteobacteria bacterium | reverse complement strand
CAAATTTATAAAAATTTCCATCCCCAAAAATCCTATCCTGACATTATATAGATGACTATCTATAGATAGTAGGGCATGTGTTAATCATAGTAGTTAAATTTGATGAATTAAAGGTAACAAAGAAAAAATTATTGAAGTTATAAAAAATGAAGGTTATGAGGCAAAATTATAAACTGCTTATCTCTTATTACTTATCGCTTATTACAGATAAAGTACCACAGCCATGTTCCAAAATGCATGAAGTAAAACTGGCACTGTAAGAGTTTTTGTTTCATTGAATATCATGGTATTTGCCATAGATATAATTATATTAGTCATGATAAATATAAGCAGTGGTACTCCTACCAAATGGGATACGGCAAAAATTCCGGGGATAAGCAACATAAAATACATTGAAGTTGAAACAAGCATGGCTTTAAACTCATCGTGATAATTTTCTTTAAGTCTGGTATATAAAAATCCGCGCACCAGGAGCTCTTCACAAAACGCTCCCACTATAGCCAATAAAGTCGCAATTAAAATATTTACTCCACTAACAGAAATGAGAGGCGCAAATGTAAATTGTCCGTATTTGACTGAATTAGCTATCAAACCCTCAACTGCAAACAACATTCCAAAACCAATTCCCAAATAAATATCCCGGAAAAATTTTCCCGTTTGCAACCCTATTGAAGCTAATACCCGATGTTCTTTTTTCAAAACATAAATCAGCATCGGACCTAAAAAAACTAAAGGTTTAAAGATCAATTCATCCACTATTTCTGGAAATTTAAAAGAAGCTCTATAAAAAGACCACACAATCAAAACTAATGCCCAAATAGTATAAGTCCGTTCTAACAAAAAATTTCTTTTTCCGTCCATATTTTTATTATAGCGATATTTAATAAAAATTTACTGACTGAATAGTCTTATATGCTCATGCATGATGCATTTATTCATTACTGCTTTAAGTCCTGCACTTTCTGCTTTTTTTGCACCATCCAAATGCTCTATTCCCTCCTGCATCCATACAACTTTTGCGCCAATTTTTAAAGCTTGCTCAATATGAGGCATTACAAACTCCGGTTTTCTGAAAATATCTACTAAATCAATTTTAAAATTTTCAGGTAATTCCCCCTGTGCAGTTATCAAATCCGAATAACTTACCTCACCCAAAAGATTGGCATATTTAGGGTTTATGGGAACGATTTTAAATCCGCGGCTGATAAGATATTGAGCCACTTTGTAGGAATCATGATCAGGGTCATTTGACAACCCCACGATAGCAATTACTCTCATGAGTGTGAGTATTTCTCTTAATTGATCATCATTTAACATAAAGAAAATAATTTAACAATAACTATTATCTCATCACTTGACACTAAACGCTAATTTCTAAACGCTATTTATTATATTCCTCTGGATGTTCGCATATCTCATGTCTTTTAAACCAAAACCACATGCCTACAGTTAACAAGATAAAGCTCACTCCAAAAAACGCTATCACAAATCTTACATCCTGTAAAAACATTAAAGGTATAAATAAAAATGCCACAGACATTATTGACAATACAACTACAATTAATTGACATATTGTAAATTGTGCCTCCAAAGCTTGAACTTCTTCATTCATTTTTGGCCTAAATCCAAATTCTGTAAATTTTTGTCTGATTTTATAGGATAAATTCATAATAAAATAAACATGGCTGCTTGCATAATAATAATTATTGTAAAAACTAATAAATAACTCTCTGCTCTTTTGGGAGTAATTGTCATATTTATCTGTTTAAACCAATTTGTCAAATTACCAGTTCCCAAAAATTCGTTTCTGGCTAAATACAAATACTTTAAATTTAAAAACAACACCACTCCTTTACCCACTAAATTACCTGTAGAAGTAATGGAAAAGAACGTTAAAACTAATAATATCATCTGAGCGAGTGCTCCTCCAAGTGGCGATGGCTTCATATCAATAATTTTTTCCATCACATCCAAAATAAATATTCCGATAATAGCACCAAAAACAAATAACAGGATAGTTATGTTTGGAGTTAACCGCCAACGTAATAAGATAAGAAGCACCAGGTAAAAAAATGACCAAACAACAAATTTTCCCTCAATTTTGGGGAATTTAAAAGGCTTCATAAATTCATCGTAACATAAAATGAGCAATTTTTCTAAAAACTAATTGTCGTTATCAACGTGTAACTTCAAAAATATCAAATTCGTTTTGATATTCTTCCCAAATTTCTTCAATATGTTCTACCCATGCAACTGATGGCCCCTTGTGACATAACTCAATCATGGTTTTTAAATTTTCTTCTTTACCTTCTGCTACTAATTCGACAGTATCATCATCGCGGTTTTTCACCCAACCGGTCAGTTCGAGTTTTTTAGCCGCTACTTTGATCCAGGTACGAAACCCGACTCCGACAACATCACCGGAAATAATTAAATGTATTCGTTTCATAAATTATTCCAATATAATTACTATATACACCTAATACAATATTTTGCAATCCATTAAGATTATTTGAAGATAAGTATTTGGTCAATATCCATTCAAAACTAAGGCTAAAATAGCATAAAAATCGTGAATAATTTATTCAACAATCAAATTATCCAGTTATTTGTATTGAAATTGGTAAATTACCCATAAATTCTGCTTCTTCAAAAGGAACATTGATTGCAATATTCGAATTTAACTTCAATTCATCATTAATCAGCCATTGGCTAAAATTTGACCAAGTTATATTTTCAATACAAAATATACATCCTTCAGCATTATGTTTTTCTGACAGAATCTGATGAGATTCTAATTTATTATTATTTAATATTACCTGTGTCTTTTTTCCACTAGTTCTAATAAATATTTGATTTTTTGGGTTAAAAATAAAAATTAATATTTGATGAGATTGTTGTTGATTTACCAAATCTAAATTAGTCTCGTATTTTTGATTAGACTTCCAAATATCATTTTTAGTTAAGTCAAACATGTACCAAAAACTTCCGTCACTTAGTTTTTCAATCTTTGTTTTACAAAAAATATTAGGTCCCAAATTTAGTTCTAAACCTGTAGTTAATCCGGGAATAAATGTTTTCCTAGTTATTACTCCTATTTCTGAAATTGGTTTTCTTGATAATGTATTTTCACTTGCACATAAAATACCTGACATAATTAAAAAAAGGCAGTTTGAAATTTATTTAACTATAATAGTTAGTAATTTTTAAGTCAATGGTTTTTTTATTCTTCTCCTCTTCTTAGTTTTGCCAGTTTCCACATAAACAAACGGGCTTTGCTCCGTGCATTGGTCGCATCTTTGACAAAATTAAGAGCTTTTTCCAAAAGTGCTCTATTTACAGTTTTGGCAAGTCTTATATAAATTGCCCGGTGTTTATAATCGCTTAAAGTTTCTGATAAAAATATTCCGTATGATTGAAATTCCCGGGATATATATTTATCCTCCATGGGGTTAAATTTTACCAATATTTGTCCGATAGATTGAGGTTTGCTCATAAATTTAGATTTAAGATATTTTTTAGATAGTAAGACATAAGACTTATTTTTTTAATTTATTAATTAGTCCTACTATCATTAAACAAATCTCTTCTGATTCTTTAATTATTTCATGTTGTTCTTGTTTAAGATATTTTAAATTATTAGCGATTTCTAAACCAGTAATCACTTCATAAACAGATCTTTTGGCAATGTGCAAAAATCTACAAAATTCCATATTACTACCACTGCCTGATCCTTCAGCAATATTTAATGGTACAGATGTGGCTGCACGTCTAATTTGATTAGTTAGTCCGAATTTTTCTTCTTTAGGAAAAAATGAGGTTAAATTGTATATTTTTACAACAAATGCCATTGCTCTCTGCCAAACTATTAGTTTTCGAAATTGATGATCTTTCATTATTCTTTTCTCATTATCTTTAAATTCTCCCGTCTTCCCATCTCGTTGTCTTCCTATCACGTCATCTTCCTGTCTTACTGTCTTATCGTCTTCCCATCTTATATCTTTCCTTACCTCTGTCTTATCGTCT
>CAYLWN010000029.1:2829-12278 GCA_964387625.1 uncultured Gammaproteobacteria bacterium | reverse complement strand
TGACTTGTTGGATAAATTTCAATTTTTTAGTTCCATCCGGATATTTATTTAAAAATACATCAATAATTTGAGAAAGTATTCTTATTTTTGAACTTATAGGTTTACTGCCATTTTCAGGAGGCATAAATTCAATGCTTCCAATGTTGCCTTTTACTAAAGTTTTTAAAAATGTAATTTGATTATTATATGGAATATAATCTCGAACAAATTCAATAAAATGATTACCTGAATCATTCCAAAAAATAATTTTTAATAAATTATTGGTTATAGCTTTTGCAAATTCATCGCTTTCGTTAGTTAAACCTAATCCTGTTGAAAACAAAAAAGGTTTTAGAAACTTGACTAAAGTTTTCATTTCAGGATCTATATTTACAGTTAACTCTTCAATTTCACTCGGTACTTTTATTTCCATTTTAAAATTTTTAGATTATATATTCTATTTTTTTTGTTTTGGATCTATAATTGGTTGAACTATTTGATTTTCAATCAACCATTGTGCAGCAACAAGGTTTTTTGCAGTAAGCCATTCAGCTTCTTTTATTTGCTTGGCTTTTTCTTCTAATTCATTAGTAAAAGGAAAAACTTCGATAATTTTACGTTCTGAAGACATAAGAATTATGGAAGTTTTTCTTTGTCCTAAATCTCTAAAATTATTATTATTTTTTCCCGGATTGTTATATTTACGGAATAAATCTAATTCCATACTACCAACAGCTATTGCTATAATTTGACCTTTATAGATTACTTGTCTTTGAAAGCTTGTATCTTCTGGAAAAAGGCATCTGATAACTGTATCTTCGTTATAAGAATTATTTGGGTTATATTGCATTTCTGTTATATTTATCATAAATATTATTTTAAAGGCAGGTACATGATTGTTTGACCGATATACTTATTTTTATATAATATTTGTCCGGGAATTTCACCTGCTATTTGAAAACCCATTTTTTGGTATAAAGATTTTGCCCGATTATTTATAGAAAAAGAGGTTAAATAAACTTGGCGTAAATTTAAAGATTTTCCTGCCTTTATAATTTCTGCAATTAATATTTTTCCTAAACCTAAACCACGGTATGCTTTTGCAACAGATATGGCAATTTCTCCTACATGCAGACTTCTTTTACGCTGTTTAGTCATTCTGTTTACTTCAACATTACCAATTATTTGTTCATTATGAAAAGCTAAGATTTGAATCTTATTTTTATCTTTCATTAACTTCAATGCATCATTTAAATATTTTTGCTCTTCTTCTTGCGAAAATGTTTCTCCTGAAACCAATAAATAAGTATCTTCCTGAGATAAAGTATTGATATATTGCTGCAACTTTACAACATCTTGTATTTGCGGATATCTCAATAAAACTTTTTTGCCATCTGTTAAAGTCACCTGTTTTTCAAAGTTCATATTGTTATTTATTTTACTACAAGTCATCCTCGGATTTGATCCAGGGATCTTTAAGATTCCCTCCGCCAGCTGGCGGATCGCGGGAATGACAAGATATGTAACTTAAAATTGTCTGGCAAAGCCAGATCCTGCCTGCCTACGCAGTCAGGCTTTGCAGGAAAAATTCGTTAGGTTCCTTCCTGCCAACTGGTTAAATATTTCTTTTGTTCCGGCGTTAACTTATCAATACTCACGCCCATTGCTTCAAGTTTTAATCTGGCTATTTCCTCATCCATAAAAGGCGAAATTGTATAGACTTTTATCTCCAATTTGCCTTTGTTTTTAGCAAAAAATTCAGCAGCCAATGCTTGACCCACAAAAGACATATCCATCACTTCAGCAGGATGACCTTCGGCTGCGGCTAAATTAATCAATCTTCCTTCACCTAAAATAAAACGTTTAGTTCCGTCTTTTAATGTATATTCATCAACGTATTCTCTGATTTTTCTTTTGGTTTTAGAAATTTTTTCAAGAGCATCAACTGCTACTTCAACATTAAAATGACCAGAATTAGCAATCACTGTTCCGTTTTTCATTTTTAAAATATGTGCCAAAGAAATGACATTTTTATCTCCTGTAACTGTCACAAAAATATCTCCGGACTTACACGCATCGGCTAATTTCATGACAGTAAATCCGTCCATGACTGCTTCAAGCGCTTTGATGGCATTTACTTCTGTGACAATTACATGTGCCCCCATTCCCCGTGCACGACTAGCTAGTCCCCTTCCACACCAACCATATCCGCAAACTACAAATTTTTTTCCAGCCAAAAGCATGTTTGTTGCCCGCATAATTCCATCAATAGTTGATTGTCCTGTTCCATAACGGTTATCAAACATATGCTTAGTATCACTATCATTGACTGCAAATACAGGTATTTTAAGTGCTTTGTCTTTTTCCATAGCTTTTAAACGAATAATTCCTGTGGTGGTTTCTTCAGATGATCCAATAACTTCAGAAATCTGTGAACCTCTTTCTTTATGCAATAACGAAACTAAATCTGCTCCGTCATCCATAGTTATTTGCGGATGACTATCTAAAACGGCATTTAAATGTTTATAATAAGTTTTATTATCTTCGCCTTTGATAGCAAATGTTGAAATCCCATAATCTGCAACCAAGGATGCAGCCACATCATCTTGTGTAGATAAGGGATTACTGGCACAAAGAGATAAATTCGCTCCCGCAGCTTTCAAAGTCAACATTAAATTGGCAGTTTCGGCAGTAACATGCAGGCATGCGCCCAAGTTAATTCCTTTTAAGGGCTTTTCTTTGGTAAATCTTTTTTCAATGATTTTTAAAACCGGCATTTGATTACCTGCCCATTCAATTCTTAATTTTCCCTTTGGTGCTAATTTTAGATCTTTGACATCGTAATTTAATGATTTTGTCATAATTGTCCTCTCTTTTTTTGTCATGCTGATCCGCCAACTGGTCGGATTCAGCATCTAGTTTTTAGAAATGAGATCCTGAAATGGTTCGACAAGCTCACCATATAAATTTATATCCTGAGCAAAGTCGAAGGACTAGTTCAGGATGACAAATTGTTTAATATTTTAAATTAAGTTGTTCTTTATAATTTGTCTTGTATCTTTTGACAAATTCTCTAATAGAAAAATCATGAGTAATAGTACCATATTTTTCTACTGTATAAACTGCACTAATTGAACCCATTTGACCGCAGATATTTAAATCGAAACCCCGTAAGTATCCAGCTAAAAACCCTGCCCGGTATGCATCCCCTGCACCAGTTGGATCACTAACGTTTTTTGGTTTGGCAGGTTTAATCGTAATTTTTTTATGATTATTTTCGATAATTGAACCTTTTGCTCCCAATGTAGTAATCAATATTGGAACCAGACTGGTTAATTTTTCATGACTGATTTTTAGTTTACTTAAAATTAATGCTATTTCATAATCATTGGCAATAAGTATTTGAGCATGTGATATTCCCTTTAATAAATCAATGTTTGAAAAGTTATCAATTTGAAATGCCGGATCAAACATAAAGGAAAGTTTTAACTTTATACACTCTTGAATATAATTATTCATAGCTTGCGGGTGATTCGGAGCAATCACTACAAAATTTATCGGATTTTTTTTATTAATTAAATTAATAATTTTTAAATTTTTGTTATATTTAGAAGCTCCGATATAAAATGACCCAATCTGATTATCTTCTCTGTCCGTAACCACAAAATAAGATCCGGTAACTATACTATTAGTGATTTTGATATGTGCTGTTGAAATTTTGTGAGCAAGTAGAAATTTATAATAAGGAGAAAAATCATATCCAGCTGATGATAGGATAATCGGCTCAATCCCTAATAATTTTAATGAATAAGCTATATTTCCTGCAGTACCACCGAAGTTTTTATTTAATTTGTCAACTAAAAAACTCAAAGACAAATTATGAATTTTATCAGGCATGATTCTGTCTGAAAAAATCCCCGGAAAATCCATTATGTAATCAAAACCTAAACTGCCGGTAACAATTACGTTCATGTGTCTTTATTGTCCCAATCCCAAAGCTTGTGACATTGATGCCAGTTTTGAAGCTGCAGCCTGCTGAGATTTGGTGATTGCCTGGTTTAAAATTTCAGTCAATTCTTCGACAGGCTGACCATCAATAAAGACTTTGAGAATTTTTTGATTACCGTTTATTTCCACTTTTATTCTTCCCTGTTCAACTGTAAAAACCTCTGCTTCCAATTGTTTTTGAATTTGCGCTGCCTGAGATCTCATTTTGTTTAAATCTCCCAGCATTTTCAACGGATTTTGCATATTGTCCCTTTCTATATTTGTTTATAAAAATTGATTATACCAAAAAAAATTGCTTTAAACTATTAACTTCGAACTATGAACTAAGTTCATCTTTTCTTAATCACTGTCTCTATTTTTACATCTTTACCAATTGTATCTTTGATAACTTTAGCAATAATATCTAAGGTTTTGGGGGTAGAAATTCTTTCCGCATGAAATTTATATCCGGCTTCTATAACCAATATATTGTCCTTGAGGGATATTGGTTTACAAGACCGCAATACTCCGACTAATGAATGATTATAAGGTTTTAGAGCATCCATAATTTGCGGCCATTGTGGTAACACTTCTTCGGAAACTCCTTCATTTGATGAAATTTTTGGTAGTATTGGTTGATTGGTGTTTACATTAGTTTGATTCGTCACATGAATATTTTCACAATATTCTACAATTGCCATTTCAAAAGGCAAAGAAGGAATCACCGCATTTTTTAACTGTTCAAAGGCTTTGGCAAAAATATTTAAAGCTTGTAAAATATCTGTTTTAGACCAACTATCATCATTTGTATTTTCTATGTAGCTTTCAATCAATAAATTTTTCAAATTTGCCAACACTCCAAAGAAGAACTGACGGACATTTTTACCATCTGAGTTTAATTTTTGGACTATCTGTAAAAGTTCTTTGGCATTTTTGCTTTTTAGGTTTTTGAAAAAATCTTCGGTCAATGTTTTTTCCGTCATTCCCAGTTTTTCAATAATTAATGCTGAATCAATTTGTTTATCATCCAAAGTCATTTCTTCCAAAATTTTAGCTGCATCCCGGAAAGATCCGTCAGCAATTTGCGCCAGTTGTTCTAAGGCTTGCTCATCAATTTTGATTTTCTCACCTTTGATTATTCTATTTAAAGAATGTTTAATTTCATCTGAACTTGCCCTATGAAAATTGACCCTGACACACCGGGAAATAATAGTTTCGGGTACTTTGTGTATTTCTGTTGTCGCTAATATAAAAATGGCATGAACAGGTGGTTCTTCTAAGGTTTTAAGTAAGGCGTTAAATGCTTCTGTAGTTAACATATGGACTTCATCAATGATATAAATTTTATAAGTTAAATGTGTTGGTGTTAGTTTGATTTTTTCTCTTAAATCGCGGATTTCATCAATGCCCCTATTTGATGCAGCATCAATCTCTAAGATATCCAGACTTGTACCATTTGTGATTGATTTACAAATTTCACATTGATTACAAGCCACACCTTTACTGGGAGCAGATTTACAATTGATGCTTTTGGCAATAATTCTGGCTGTGGACGTTTTTCCGGTACCTCGAGGACCAGTAAACAAAAACGCATGAGGAATGCTGTCTTTTTTCAAATATTTCAATATCAAGTCAGCTACTTCTCTGTTATCCAATTCATCTAAATTTCTTGGGCGGTATTTTAAATAAAAAACCATACTTACAAAATTTTTAATTTATAATTTTTAATTTGAAATCAATTTTTAATGTTTAAATTTTAAATTTCGAGAATTTTGATTTGATTGAAAATTTCAAATTTCAAATTTCAAATTTTTTACTCATGGTGTATTCCCATTAAATGGTCCAGTCCATGAGCAATCAGTTCTTCAATTTTTGTATCCACCATCAAATTCCCTTGTGCTGCTTCCATAACTGCTTGGGGATAAGAAATCACGATATCACCTAATCTTAAATATTTATCAGGTGCGGATTTATCAGGTGAAAACCCTGATTGAATATCAAGTTGAGATGATATTTGCGGATCTGTTAAAGGAAAAGACAAAACATCTGTGGTATCTTCATGGTGACGGTATTGAGAATTTAAATGTCTCATTTTCCGGTCACCCACAATACTTACGCACACCTCAGCATCCATTTTTATTTTATTTTCTAAATACTGCTTCACAAATTTACTAATTCTTTCCCGATCTGCTGGAAAACGGGATTCTTTGTATATTAAAACGTTAATCATAATAAAAGCGTATAGAGATTAGCGTATAGCGTATAGAAAAATTTAAATAAATTTAAGATTAAAAAACACTAAACGCTAATTCACTAATCGCTAAACGCTAGTGTTAAGTTTTTCTTTAACAATTTTAGCAACTAAACTTCCATCTGCCTGACCTTTTAATTTCCCCATTACGGCTTTCATTGCATGCCCAAAGTCTTTTATCCCGCTCTCCATAACCTGTTTTACAATTTCCTCTACTTGCATCTCACCCATCTGCTTTGGAGCATATTCTTCAATAATTTTTAATTCCTGTGTCTCTTTGTCAACCAAATCTTGACGCTTTCCCTGAGTAAATGCTGTTATCGACTCCTGATGTTCTTTGATTTGTTTGCGGATAATTTTTATTGTATCCTCATCTGTTAGTTTTGCTGTACTTGCCGGAGGATAAGTATCTGTTTGGTAACGTTTGATAGCAGCCAGTAAAAATCTCAGCGTTTGAATACGCATCTTATCACTGGCTTTCATAGCGGTAAATAAATCCTGTTGGATTTTATCAATCAGCATACATTTACTTGTTAACACTATGCTTGCGGGCATAAATCCGGCGTTTAATTTGCTTGGCTTTTTCTTTTCTAAGTTCAGCCGGCTTCTGATAAAATTCTCTTTTTTTAAGATCCTGCAAGATACCTTCTGCCAAAACCTTTTTGGAAAATTTACGAATCAATGAGTCTGAAGTATCTCCAGGCTGGGCTTTTACTACAATCATAATTAATGAAAAAACACCTCCCAACACACTATATTTAAACCATCATTATGTGGTAAACTCAAGGGTATTATATCACGAATTAGAAGCTGTTTCCCAAACTGGAATTAAAAGGTAAAACAGCTTCATAAGAGTCTGTAATAAAAAGTTCTTTTAAAAGGTCATAAAAAAACTTTTCAAACAGGCTCTTAAAGTTTATAGCCTATTTTTCTTAAGAAGTTTTTCCTAATAATTACATCTGTCTTTTTCTCAATATCTTGTGGACTTGAGCCATCAATGACACCCAAAATTCCCGCTCCCTGACCAGACTTACCGATAATTACCTCCAACGGATTGGCAGTTGCACAAAAAATATTTACTACTTCTGGAATATTTTTTAATGCGTTTAAAATATTGATCGGAAACGCATTTTCCAAAAATATTATAAATACATGTCCGCAACCTAATTTTTCTACATTTTTAGAGGCTAATTCAATCATCTTATCACTTGTCCCACTGGTTCTTATCAACCTTGATCCTGACGCCTCAGCAAAAGCCAGACCAAATTTGATATTAGGCACACTCCCAACCAGCATTTCATGAATATCTTCAACGGTTTTTATAAAATGTGATTGACCGATAATCAGATTATAAGATTTCGGATTATCGATAGACATATTAATTATTTTCATATTTTCCTGCAAACAAATAAATTTTATTATTTTTGTAAAATTTTAATAATCTGGTTGAGCTTCAGCTTTGTTGGTTTCATATTCGGATTCCTGGTTGAACCGTTTAATAATAATTTTTTACTGGGATGTAAATACCAGGTAGCGTGAGGATCAGATTTTTGAAAAATTTTAAATTTTTCTGTTAAATCTACCTTACTTAATGGATTCCCCTTAATTCTGATATAACCTTTTTTAGGATCTTTTCTGACAACCAAAATATAACCCTTTTTTTGAGCTAATTTTAAAACCGTATCGTTAATTGTTTCAAATGCAATGGCTTTACCCCAATTGCTTACAAATTCAGTTCCTTCTCTTTCCAAAACTTCTTCTGCCCAAACACGCTCTTGCATCACTTTATAAACCATATCTAAAATTTCTAAACCGAAATTAATAATTTTTGCGTTGTCGTCTGTATAAGCGCTTTTTATTCCATCAAAAATACTAACCAAATCAAAAACATGATAATCAGCCATAATATCGGCAATTGTCACTTCCCGGAAATGATCGTAAAAATTTACTACCTCAACCATTCTTTCAATTGCTTCATCTTTCCAAGACTCATCTCTATTAATTTTTTGTTGCAAATATTCATAGGTTTTTTTAGCAGCACAGGTATAGGCATCTGATTGATGATGATCCAATATTCCAAAACCTGTATCTACATGCAAAATATGGCTGTCGCTATCAGCAATTTCCTTATTTAAAGTTTCCCCTGCCGGAACAAAAGCAATATTTGCATCTTGCCAATTAGGTAAAAAACGTTTGATTAACCAAACAGAGGTAACAGCGTCCAAATCAGGAATATGATGGGTAACAATTGTAAACATATGGAGTAAGTATAGCTTTTGAATTATTTAAATGCAATTTAATTTGAAAATATTTTTTTAAAATTGCGCCACAGATTTTGAAATGGTTTTACAAATGGATTAATAATATTTTCTTCTTTATCGATCATTGATTTTATTTTAGGTATAGCTTCCATACCTGCTTTTACTCCGATATCAATCACGTGTTGTGTAGCATTTTTCGTCATAAAATTATCAAACAAACCAATTTTACCAACCAGCGGATTGATGATAATATCTGCCGATTTTACATTTTCGCGTGCCAAATAATGAGATAAAACATCCACTGTTCTATTGGTAATCGTGCCTAAACTGAAACGTTCGTCATGTTTTATACCTGAATAATCTTCGTATAAATTTACAGCGATTACTATATCAGCACCCATTTTTCGGACGACTTCAACCGGAACCGGCAACGACATCCCACCATCAGCCAATAATTTGTTTTCATAACTTACAGGTTTGAAAAGAATCGGCAACGATACGCTGGTTCTAATTGCTTGAGCTACGTTTCCAGAATCTATAACAAAGGCTTGAGCGTCAGTTAAATTGGTTGATACAACTTTTAAAGGAATTTTCAATTCATCAAAATTGACATCTCCGAGATACTTTTCTAAAAATTGGCTTAATTTATTACCACCTATCAATCCATTTTTCCATGATGGATCAAAAAAAATTGATAAAATTTGCGGCCAATTATTTATTAATGCCAGTTGTTTAACTTCTGCAATATTTTTCCTAGCTGCGTAAAATCCACCTACCATAGCTCCTATTGAAGATCCTGCAATATAATCAATGTTAATTCCGTTTTGTTCTAATGCCTCAATAATGCCAATATGAGCTAGTCCTTTTGAACCCCCTGCTCCCAGAGCTAATCCGATTTTTTTGTGTGGCATAAAATAAAAAATCGTCATCCTGAATTTATTTTCAGGATCTATTTCTAACTAGATGCCGAA
>CAYLWN010000029.1:0-2729 GCA_964387625.1 uncultured Gammaproteobacteria bacterium | reverse complement strand
TCGGCATGACGGTATTTAAACATAAGGTAATAATATCAGAATAAATGACTATTGGTTAGTCTAGCGCCTTTTGAAGGATAATTTATAATCACCTGCTTTACTTCTTTTATTTTACGCAATAATTTTTCAACCTCTGCAATATTTTTCTTTTCACAAATCAAATGTACTTGAGGTCCGGCATCAATCGTAAAAAAAACTTGTAAACCTGCGTCTCGCCAATCCATAACTATTTTAATTAATTCTAAAGTAGCCGGTTCCCAATAAATTAAAGATGGTGTTTGTGTCATCATGACAGCATGCATCTCTAATGTTTCATGCTCTAAAATTGTCCCAAACTCAATAAAATTTTTCTCCCTTAAATATTTTTTCAGCAAAATAATTTTATTTTTAATATTTGCTATTCTACTTTGATAAAATATGCTTGATGATGCATATTTATGACCCTGGGAAGTTGGCACTTTTTTATTATCAGTGCTAATTATTGCCACTACATCGGCAATATCCCAAAATTCCGGCAGATGCAAAGAAATTGAGTACGACTCTTCTGATGTTTCACTATCTAACCATTCAACAAAACCGTCGGGAATTGATCTTGAGGCTGATCCAGAGCCCTGACGGGCTAGTATGGATAATTCTTTTTCAGAAAGTTTAAGCCCAGCCGCGTTTGACGCGGCCAAGGTTAATGCAGCAAATCCTGAAGCAGAAGAAGCCAGTCCTGATGCAGTTGGGAAATTATTTTTAGATATTACTTTAGCAAAAACATTAATGTTGGCTAATTTTCGCACTCTACTCAAGTGAGTGCTACACCTGGAACTTTCTTGATTTTCTTTGATATTGTTTATTTGTATTTGATCTGATTTGAGATATTTATCAAATTCAACTGTGGTCACTGTAGTAAGGTTACTTAAATTCATTGAAATACTACCATTTGCAGGTAATCGTAACTCATCATTCTTTTTTCCCCAAAATTTGATGAAAGCAATATTGGAAGGAGCTATGGCGGTTGATTTCATAAATTAAATCGGTAATTTTTTAGGTGACAAGTCTGTTTTATTTATTCTAATAACACCTCTATCAATTTTAACATCCATAATAGAAAAACCAGCATCAAACAACATTTGCTGATATTTTTTCAACATTGGAAAATTTACCATGTCATCTTCATAAAGTTGTACTAATAAAACTCCGTTTTTCCCGACTAACTCCCATAATTTTGTCATAATTTTTACTTCTATTCCGAACGAAGGATACATATTATTTCCTGCAAAATAAGGAGGTTCTTCACCTACTGACCATCCTCTGTAAGGTCGAGCAACCACCAAATCAAACCCTTGTTTTGCTTTGGGAATTATTTTAGTTTTATATTCTTCTGCTTCTTTCCATGATTGATTTGCAAAAATACCTCCTGTTTCGGCTTTAGCAATATATAAAATATTTGCTGCTTGATCCTGAGTTTTTTCCTCTTCAGATCTAGTATCTAACAAGCCAATTGCTACTCCACCATCTAATCTATTTTCCTTAGACAAAATTCTTATCATTGAAGGATCACTGAATGCATCTAAAACATACACCGAACCTGTTTCTCTTTTTATATATTCTACATATTGTCCTATGGTGTCACGAAATGCCGGTTTAAATACATTATCATAACTTCTTGGACCATTTTGAAATTCAGTCCATAAATTATGTTCAGTTAACTTTTTTTTTCGAGATCTGGCTAATTGACGTGCCATCATGATTTGCTCTGTCGTACTAGGCTTCTTATAATAGAATAGCATTGGCTTATTCTTGATCCAATCTCTTTCGCCTTTTTCGTTAAAAGCTAAATTATATTCCATTAAATTAAATCCTTTAGGAGTCTCTTCAATTACATAAGATCGTGTTCCATCTCCAAAAAAAGTGGTTTCAGGAAAATTGTCAGCAATGACCAATACTTTTAAATTTGCAAATTCACCAAATTTCTTATTATGATTTCTCCGCAATGATAAAATAGCATTGTAAGTTTTCTGATCAATTTGGCCTCTACCTGAAATGACAAGGTTAACTGTATTTTCGTTAATTTCAGATTGCATTTTACGAAAATCATCCTGCCATTTGATATTTTGCCAACCTGATGGCATATCACCAATTTCTGCTAATAAATTTATTGTAGATTGACTTTGGTTTAAAAAACCATAACCTAATATTGGATTTATAATTCTTCTTGCTGTCATTATTGCCAATTCTTGTCTAGTTTTTGAAGTTCCTTCCTGATATTTAAATAATTCGTTACCTTTATCCATAATTTTTTAAGTCAAATATCCTAATTCTTGTAAATTCCTTTCTGCCCAAGGTGAAAAAATAATTTCCTTATTAAGAATTTTTCTAGGCAATTTGGACTTACTAACAAATTCAACTGTTTCAATTTCTTCCGGATTTATATTAAATGGACCGTTGTAGATAACTGTATATAATGCTTGAATTTCCGACTCATTATAATCGTCAAACAAATATTTGGAATGTAATTTTAAATTTCCTTTTATTCCTAGTTCTTCAAATAATTCCCGCTTAGCAGCAGCCTCATAGGTTTCGTTCTTTTGTACATGCCCTGCAGATGTAGCATCCCAAGTTCCTGCTCCTAAATCTTTGGTGCTACTTCTTTTGATCATCAAAATTTCCCCTTGATCATTAAAAATTGCTGTACCGCTTGATCTGTGTCTTAGTGTTTTATCATGATGACAATCATAACG
>CAYLWN010000028.1:0-12455 GCA_964387625.1 uncultured Gammaproteobacteria bacterium | reverse complement strand
ATTATTTTTTCACCTCAAACCAATCAATTTTTTTCCGGTCGTCGGGGTCACCGTTATAATTAACAGTTATTTCTTCTCCCTTTTTAATAAGTTTTACCGCTTTATATACCATACAGTTAGTTTTATAATTTTGTTCCCAATTTGCGTTGGAATCATAAGCATGGTTATAGATTGAACCATAGCCTAAAACTACGCTTCCGTCTTTGGTATTTATCCAGGGATACACATAATGTGCCAAAATGGTTTCCTCAATATGTTTTTTTTCTTTGGGAGTAAAGTGAATTATAGGACAAATTTCAATAATTTCTCCTTTTTGGATATTTTGGTTTGCAAAAACACCCCGGCCCTTATTTTTAATGCGTTTAAGATAAATTTTCGTTTTTTCCATTGTTGTATTATAGGTTAAACATTAAGGTATATGCAATAGTTTCATCTTTAATCAAATTTTTAAAATTAGCTTCATTTAAATCGTAAAAATCCACTTGTTTCCGAGTAACTGTTGGTTCCGATACAAATCTTATTGCCTGAGCTTGCCAGCCTGTCGGCAGACAGGTCGAAGGCTTATATGGTAACCCTTCGATTCTAATTTATCTCGAGCTTGCCGAGAGACTCAGGGAATAATCGTGTTAGAAGTGTGAATTATTACGTTTCCGATGTGTCTATTTCTTTGAGGCTAAAATTGTGATAAAATATATTCAATTGCCCGGAAATTTATCCGCACAAAACGCGGATTTTTTTATGAGAGAGTTTAAATTTCAAAGAAATTTATTACTCTCGCATAATCCACCGAAGCTTGCTTGACCCTCGAAGCTTTAGCGAAGTGGGTAGCGGAGGAGGATATTTATTAACCATTATGCAAATACGAAATGTAGCCATTATTGCCCATGTTGATCATGGTAAAACTACGCTTGTGGATGCCATGCTCAAACAGACTCACACTTTCCGGGAAAATCAGAAGGAAATGGGGGATACACTCATCATGGATTCTAATGACTTGGAGCGGGAAAAAGGTATCACCATTTTATCTAAAAACACGGCAGTTTTTTATCCTTCGGCAAGCTCAGGACAAACAAAAATCAATATCATTGATACTCCCGGACACGCTGATTTTGGCGGAGAAGTGGAACGGGTGTTAAATATGGCTGATGGAGCAATTTTACTCGTAGACAGCGCTGAAGGACCATTACCCCAAACCAAATTTGTACTTAAAAAAGCCTTAGAAGCTCGCTTAAAAATAATTTTAATTATTAATAAAATTGACAGAAAAGATGCCAGACCCGAAGAAGTGCTACATCAAGTTGAAAATTTATTTTTGGATTTAGCACATGATGAGTCAGTTTTAAATTTCACAACTCTTTATGCAGTTGGTAGGGATGGAAAAGTGTTTGACGAATTACCTTCTCAATATTTGCCTGAAACCAAAGGAAGTTTAGCTCCGCTTTTTGAAACCATTATTAAAGAAATTCCCAATTCTATCAAAGACGAAGATAAACCTTTTCAAATGCTAATTTCTACCCTTGATTATGATGCTTATGTAGGAAAACTGGCAATTGGTAAAATAAATCAGGGAAATCTTGTTTTAGGGCAAAACGTATCCTTGGTTGCTAATAATAAAATCATCAGTACTCAACGTGTGGAAAAAATATATACCAGCGTAGGGTTAGACAGAAGAGAAGTTAATGAAGCAGATAATGGAGACATTATTGCTCTCGCCGGTATTCCTTTGGTAAATATCGGTCAAACAGTTACGGATCCGACCAATCCGGTCAGTTTACCAGCAATCAGTGTTGAAGACCCAACTTTAAAAATAACCATCGGACCCAATACCAGTCCTTTATCAGGCAGAGATGGAAAATTGTATTCATCAATTCAAATAAAAAAACGTTTATTGCATGAAAAAGAAATTAATTTAGCTATGCGGGTAGAGGAAGATAAGGCAACTTCAAATTTTGTAGTTTCAGGTCGGGGTGAATTGCATTTGGCAATTTTGATAGAAACCATGAGACGGGAAGGTTTTGAAATGGAAGTATCCAAACCGCAAGTCATTTATAAAGAAATTGATGGAAAATTATGTGAGCCGTATGAAGAAATAACCATTGACGTGGGAAGCAAATTTGTGGGGCTTATTACGGAAGAAATGGGCAAACGTAAAGGCGATCTTCAAGACATGTCTCCACAACGTGGGGATACCACGAGATTTGTATATAAAATATCCAGCCAGAATTTATTGGGTATTAGAAATTCATTATTAACCCAAACCCGCGGAACTGCAGTTTTAAATTCATATTTATTGGGATATTTTCCTAAAGGAATCAAAATGGAATCCGCCAGGCGCGGAGCCCTTGTGGCTTTAAGGACAGGTACTTCTCTTTCATACGGTATGGAAAGCGCTCAGGAGCGGGGAATTGTATTTATTGGTCCGGGAGTTGATATTTATGAAGGCATGATTGTGGGAATTTCTTCACGGGATTTTGATATGGAAGTCAATGTTTGCAAACATAAAAAAATGACTAATGTGAGGAGCGAAAATGCCGATATAGCAATACAACTTACACCACCCATGATTCTATCTTTGGAACAGGCCTTAGACTTTATAGGTGACGATGAACTTTTAGAAGTGACACCTAATAATTTAAGATTACGTAAAAAAGTGTTAAATACCACTCACAGAAAAGTCGTTGAACGTAAAAATCAGGACTGGATTGCGGATAATTAATATTTGGGAGGTGTCTAGCTACCACACACGGGGGGTGTGCTATTTCTCCAAAATTATTGGAGCATTTCTGACTTGCTTTTCAGCTAATTTTATATAGTTTAGATAAACTCCAACAGTTAAAGAAGCTAGAACTATCATGGTGAAAATAAATGGCAGATATGCTTTTCGTTTACCAAAAATAAAAATAATCGCTCCAAAAACTACAAAACCCGTCAAAGACATGATCGTAAATTTATCCATGGTTAAATTAAAATTACATTCTTTATCTGTATATGAAGTTTGAGGAATTGGTTTCAGGCAGGGGATAGTTAATTCATTAATATAGGGGAGTGTGATTAAATAAAATATAAAGAAAATAATTGCCAGAAAATATAGTTTATAAATCTTTATTATTTTCATAAATGACGTAGTCATCCTGAGGTGTCAACCGAAGGATCTTTTTTTCTTTATTTATCTTTTTGGGAAGATTCTTCATCTGCGACTCAGAATGACAAATAGACAATATATTTACCATAACTTAAATAATTTAAATATACCAGCGGTATTTTAAGTATATTTTCAATTTCTTATATTCTATTTGTTAGTCATTTCCATAATATTAAACATTTAAAAGCTAAGCTTTTAGGGCGTTTAAAGCTTAGCTTTTTTTATATAAAACCATAAATTCTTGACAACTTATGTTTATCTGTGTAAAGTATTTTTAACGATGATCAAAAAATTGTGTCTGCCGCTGATCCTTCTATTTTTATTTATAACCGCCTCACAAATTTCTGCTGACGAATATTACGAACGGGTAATCTTGGTTTTTAAACCCAATATTTCCAAAACTCAAAAATATAATTTAATTAACCAAAATAAAATGATTTGGGGAAAAGACCTAAATTTGATTAATGCACATGCCGTAAAAATGCCTAAATCAATTCAGAAATTACTGTTAAAAAATCCTAAAATTTTAAGAATTGATCCTGATGTGGAAGTTTATGCATCTGATGAAATTTCTGATAAAGTAAATAATTTAGAAAGAGTAAATGCAAAAAGTATCTGTGATTGGTTTCCTAAATGGCCGGGATGTTTACCCAAAACCAGTCCAACACCTACACCAAAAGCATCTCCGCAAATTTCTCCAAGTCCAACATTAGTGCCATCTCCAACAATTAATCCTTCGATAAATCCATCACCTTTAACTTCGCCTTCAAGCAGTCCAGCGCCTTCTGTTGTTCCATCAGTTAGTCCAGTTACATCTCCAAGTCAATCCCCTACCGCACAAACAATTCCTTGGGGGATAACCAAAATAAACGCGCCATCTGCATGGGAGTTTTCAAGCGGGGAAAATATCAAAGTCGCAGTGATTGATAGTGGAATTGACCGGGATCATCCTGATTTAGTAAATAATATTTCCGGTTGCGTAAATTTTATAAATTTGAATTTAACTTGCGAAGACGATAACGGACATGGCACACACGTATCAGGGATTATTGCAGCAGAAAATAATAATCTTGGCATTGTAGGTGTAGCACCTGGTGCAAAAATTTATGCTTTGA
Source organism: uncultured Gammaproteobacteria bacterium (assembly GCA_964387625.1). Taxonomy (GTDB): domain Bacteria; phylum Patescibacteriota; class Microgenomatia; order UBA10105; family UBA10105; genus CAYLWN01. The sequence continues at coordinate 8,198 of CAYLWN010000028.1, read as the reverse complement.
AAGCTTTAAATTTCCGAGGTAGCGGCTATTTATCAGATATTATTGAAGCACTTGATTGGTCAATTGCCAATAATATGCAAATTGTAAATATGAGTTTAGGAACTACTTCAAATATTCAGTCTTTAAAAGATGCCATAGTTAGAGTTAAAAATGCCGGTATTATTCAAGTGGCAGCAGCAGGAAATTCAGGACCAAGAACTAATTCAGTTAATTACCCTGCTAAATATCCGGAAGTGATAGCGGTTTCGGCAACTGATATAAACGATTCTGTTCCATCCTGGTCAAGCCGGGGAGTTGAGGTTGATTTGGGTGCGCCCGGAGTTAATGTCAATTCCACTTATTTAAATAATAATTATACGAACATGTCAGGAACTTCTATGGCTACGCCTTATGTTGCAGGACTTGCAGCTTTAAGGTTGGCTAACCATCCAGGTGAAAGCGCTTTAAGCGTTGAACAAATTTTAAAAAATAATACCGACTTTATAAATTTAGATAAAACATTAATTGGATCAGGTCGGGTAAATGCGTATAAAGTTGTAATGGCAAATTAGAAATATTATTGCCTGAGCAAGCCAAGTTAAACTTGGCGCAGTCGAAGGCTTAAATATTGAAACCCTTCGATTCTAATTTATCTCGAGCTTGCCGAGAGACTCAGGGAATATTATTTTGGAATCGTGAACAGTTAAATATATAATAAAATAATTATGTTAAACTTATTTTTTTCCGGAATACTATTATTTAACGTTAATAATTTAGCATTAGTTAAAACAGAAATTAAAACAACTGTTAATGGTGTGGAGACTAATGTTACAAGTGAGGAAGAAGGAACACTTAAAGTAACAAATATTAACGGCGAAACTACAATTGAAAAAAATAATAACCAAGTTTTAGCTTCTCCTGAATTAAAAATAAATCTAAATTCATCATCATCTGCTTCACCATCAGGTATAAAAATTGCTGAAGGTCGTTCGGAAATAGAATCTAATAAATTTTTGATTTTTGCAAGAAATACATTTTTCAAAATTTACGAATTTATTTTTGGTAAAAAATTTGTTTTTAGATCTTGAAAAAATATTAATGGTACTTGACAAATATAATGAAATTTGGCTTAATATAAATGTTCTGCCCAGAACGTTAAAAATAACGACTGGGCTTTTTAATTTATTATGGTAATACCAAAACCATTACCAAAATATTTTTTTCCGTTATTAATTATCATCATCTTGGCGGGCATGTTATTTTTCTGGCAAAAGGGAATCTCCAATAAACCTAAAACTACACCTGCAGCTGATCTGGCAAAACCAACCGCAACAGCAGAAATTAACAGAACCTTTGAATTTAAAATCAAAGATCCTAAAAATCAATCAATGACTCTTAAATATACTTTATTATCAGCAAAAAAAGTAAATCTGATTACCAAAGATAATCAACCTGTCAAACTTGATGTTAATAAAAATATTTTAGTTATCGATATTGAACTTCAAAATGATGGGAATTATGCATTAAAGGTGAATACACAGGATTTTGTGAGACTTGTGCAAGGTGACAAAAAATTTGCCGCAGATTATTTTAACGATGTGCTAGATGTACCTGCTTTGTCTGTAAAAAAAGATGAACTTGCATATATAGTTGATGCTCAACAAAAGCAATTTAAATTACAGGTAGGTGAAATAGATAAAGAAAAAACAGAAGTAGAAATCAATTTTTAAATTATGCAAACATCTAACGATTTTTCAACTAAAAAAATATCAGTTAAATTGATTAATGAAATCTGTAATACATTAAGTAATCTAGATTACGGATCTGTAGAGTTATTTGTGAATAATAGTGAGGTAACACAAATTACCAGAAGAAATATAAAAAAAACCAATGGTCATAGTATTGAACAAAATAAATAAATAAAATTATTTAAAATATTGCTGACCGCAAACGGAAGCACCCAATAATTAAGGGGTGCTTTTTTTATAAAGAAAAAAGTAATTATGTCATCCTGAATTCCTGCTTGCGCAGGCAAGTGATTCAGGATCTGGTTTTTTAAAAATTGAATAAGTAGTCCACCTTCGCATAAAGCTACGGTGGACATAAGAAACATTAAAACTCATTTTATTCGTTAAATGTTTCTAATGAAAGGAGGTGAAATAACAATATGAAAACTTTTTTAACTCTTTTAGTTTCCTTGAGTTTAGTTTTATCAGCAGTCACAGCTTCATATGCAATGGGACCATTAGCCGTAAGCGCAGATGTAATTGTGGCAAATGTTGATAATACAAATGTGGGTAGAGTGTGTAATTTCACCCAAACTCGGGCAAATACAGGAGATAATTTCACTTACGGTGCTTCATCTTTCACGGGAACCGCAGGTGCATATGCTGATGTCGGTAGCGGATTAAATTCCTCTTCAACAGGAGTATATGTTACTAACACCGGTTCCGGACCTGTGGCTCTAAATTTGGAAGAACACTATTTACCAAATCCAAGTTTATTACCATTTTCAGTCAGTGGTGGAAGTATGAATTACCCATGGTTACTCGGTTTCTTATTTGGTCCAGGTTCTAAAGCTGTTGCTTTGGATCTAACATACTTAAACGTTGATAATTTCAACTCAGGTATGGTTGGTAACAATGTCTTGACCAATTCAAATACCGGGAACAATATAACCTTGGGTGGTACTTCCCAAACAGGAGCAGCCGTAGCCGGATCAAAAGTCACTACAAATTTAAACTCCAATTCAACTGGAGTTTATGTGACAGATTCAGAATCAGGGCCATTAGCAGCTAATATGGGAACTTATGTTTATGATGATGTATTAGATGCAAATTACGTACCTATGTATTTTGGAGATTTGGCAGTTGCATTAGATATCACTAACGTTGATGTATCCAATTTCAATCATGGATATGTCTTCAATAACGTGGATACAAATGCTAATACTGGTTATAATTTCACATTGGGTGCAAATTCCGGAACAGGAGGAGCATTGGCGGGAGCTGATGTTTCATCCACAGTAAACCGCAACGTAACAACTGTTGCTGTTTCTGAAACCGGAGTTGGTCCAATGGCACTTAATTCTGAGGAAAATTTTGGAGTGCGGTTAAATCCAGTATTTATGTCTGGATCTATCGCAGTTGCCGGTGAAGTGAACGTGGCTTTAGTAGATAACACTAACCATGGAATGGTACTCAATGATGTTGATACTAATGCCAATTCCGGTCATAATTTAGCTTTTGGCGGATCATCAAATACTGGTATGGCTCTTAGCTATGCAGTAGTTGGAAGTAATGTAAACAGTAATACTACAACAGTAGGAATAACTGATACATCTTCTCCAACAGCGATGAATTCGGATTCACAAGTTAATACGACCGGTGGTTGTGTGCCATCAGTTGGATTTCCATGCGGAGGTTCAACAGGCGGTACAACAGCAGCCAATGTTGGTGATTCAGGAGTCGCAGTTGCAGTTGATGCAACTATAGCTTCAGTAACCAACAATAATACTGGTACTGTTGTAAACAATGTAACTACAGAAGCTAACACAGGAGGAAATATGACTAAAGGATGCGGTGAAATCACATGTCCATGTGATCAACCAAATCCTACAGAATCTCCAGCACCAGTTGTGACCACAACGTCATCAACAGGTGATGCAGTAGCTTCAAGTGAAGTTTCGAACACAGTGAACACCAATACTACTACAGTAGTAATTACTAAATAAGGATAGGAACTTAAAGTTCCAATCTACAAAAAGGTGTTCGAAAAAGGGGTAGGGGGACGATTAAAACCGTTCCCCTGCCCCAAACGAAATTTAAATTATTCCTGCCAATTATTAAAAAATATTTATGAAATTTTGGAAAATTTTTTTACAAAAGTTTTGCGCAGGATTTTTGGCAACAATTTTAATTGTTTATCCTTTACTGCCTACTTTAGTTTTAGCTCAAGAAGTTACAAATATTACCGAAGTTTCGCCAACACCCTCTCCCAGCGAAACCAATCAGGCAAATTCTCAAGATTTACAAAACACAACAGTTGATAATACAAATGACGCTGACATTGCAAATAATCTAGATACATCTTCAAACACAGGTGATAATCAAATCAATCCATCACCAAGTCCGACTCCCGATGCATTATCAGAAGTAATTAATGAAGAAACATTAAATGTGTCACCAACACCGGAAATTGATGCATCTCCAAGTCCCAGTCTAGAGCCGGTGATTGATTTAAACACTGACAATGCAACTGACTCGGGAAATCCTGCAACGGCATCAGGAGAATTAACTAATGCTTTATCAGAAACCGGTTCTGGAAGCTCTGCTCAAAATTTAGACACACCACAAAATTCCACATCCACTGCAACTTCAACCAATACAACCTCTGAAGCAATTTCCAATGACAATCAAGCTGATGTTTTAAATAAATTAGACAACACATCAAATACAGGTAATAATACTTTTGATTTGGGTACTGTTTTGGAAACCGGCACTGCATCAGCCAATTTAGACAATACAAATGTAATAAATACCAATTTAGTTGGAACTGATTTTCTTTATTCTTTGATAAATTTATTAACTGCTTCTGAGGGTGACTTAGATTTATCGCAACTAGGAAATAATAGTTTAATCAGTCAGGAAATGATTTCAGTAATTGCTAATAATCAGGCAACTGGCAAAGGCTCGGTAAATTTAGCTTTGGCTGCAATACTGTCACAAATTGCCATTTATAATCAAAATCAAGCTCAATTAACCAATAATTTGTGCGTAGGAGCCGTATCCGGACAAAATAATTTAACCGGAGATAATTCATCGCTTAATACCGGTGATGCAAATGCTCAAGTAAATTTATTTAATATGGTTAATACTAATTTAACCGGCAGTGATTGGTTTTTTGGAGTGATAAATTTATTTCAGCAATTAAACGGAGATATTTATTTACCTAATGAATTTGCTTTTTTAAATAGTTTAAGTCCAACTAACTTATCAAATACTTTGGCGTTAAATTCAAATACAGGAGATAATTCTACAAATTCTGCTATAGCAACTTCTTTAAATACCATACAAATCAATAACAATAATTCGGCCAATATTTTAAACAACGTTGATGTTACTGCAAATTCCGGAAATAATTTATTAAACGGACAAGGTGCAATCAATACCGGAGATGCCCAAGCTTCAGCAAGTTTAACTAATATGGTAAATACTAACATCACAGGTTCCAATTGGGTGATGATTATTATCCAAAATTTTGGAACTTGGACAGGAAGTTTGCAGGGTTGGTGGGGAAGTTTCCTGCAAATCGGGAATACTGCATTTGCCTGGGTGCAATTACCTGATTCTGAAAGTTTGAATAATCAAAACGTAATTAGTACTAATGGCAATACCGGAGATAATTCAATAAATCAATCTTTAGCATCCTCTAATCAATTATTAACAGTAAATAATCAAAATCAAGCCAATATTACTAATAATATTTCAGTACTGGCAGATACTGGTAATAATAGTGCCAGTGGAAATAATACGGAAATCAATTCCGGTAATGCTCTAGCCAATGCAAATATTTTAAATTTTGTAAATACCAATATTTTCGGCAATCATTGGTATTTTGTCATGATCAATATATTTGATAAATTCTTAGGCAATATTTTTATTGCCAGGCCAGATGTAACACTCACCATGTCGGCAAATAAATCTGATGTAAAAGTCGGAGATACGATTTCTTTTAACTTAACTTATAAAAACACGGGTAAATATTTAGCAAACGGAATAAAAATCATCAATACAATTCCTCAAGGAACTTCTTTTGAAAGTGCATCAAATGGAGGACAAGTTCAGGGCAATCAAATTATCTGGGATTTAAATAATTTAAATGAAAGCGACCAAGGAACAGTTACCTTAGCTTTGAAAATAAATGATTCTAGCAATAAATCATTTTTCACTAATTTAGCACAAATTGAAACTTCATCTTTTGAATCAGATGCTCAAAATAATCAGGCCAGTATTGATGTAAACATATTGGAAGGTTCAACAAGTTCATCAAATGAAAATAATCAGCCAAATGATTGTTCGGATAAAGCACCACAAAGCGCACCGCAACTTATTTCTGCAATTGCCGGAGAAAATAGCGTGACTTTGACTTGGGAACCCGCTCAAAACCCGGTTACCTATTATTTAGTTGCGTATGGTAGAACACCGGGAGTTTGGGAATATGGCAATCCAAATGTCGGAGATAGTGGCACTAGATCATATACAGTTAATGAATTATCAGGTGGCACAACTACTTATTATTTCACAGTCAGGGCAGGCAATGGTTGTGCTACAGGGCCTTACGCAGGGACATTAAGCGCCATTCCTTGGGGAAAACAGTTTGTGGGAGCAGCTCAAGGATTTACGTCATCTGTACTAGGAGCGGAAACTCAAATTGAAACTTCTCCCAATCCCCTGACTGCGCAGGCAGGCCAACCACAAGTGCTAGGGGACACAACGTCACAAAAACCAGTCTGTTGGTGGTGGTTAATTTCATCTGTTCTTGCACTTGTAATAACATCTGCAACTTTAGCTATTTGGGGGAGTCATAAACCCAAATATTGGTGGTTATTACCAATTGGACTCACTCTAGCAGTATTTTTAGGAGATCAATATTTAGCGCATAAATTTTTTGAAGCTTCTAAATATTGTAATTGGATGTGGTTATGGTCGGTTTTGGCAACATTGCTGCCGACAATAGTATTTACAAAATTACAATCATAAATTATTTTATTTACTTGTTATATATTTATATTATTTTATAGTCTTTGTTATCTTGTATCGTGAAAAGATTTGTGTAAATATAAATCAATTAATGCTCGTTAGGACAGAATAATGAGAACATATAGAAAAATAATTTATTCAGGCCAACCTAAATCTTACAAAGATGATGGCTGGTTTTTTTGCGGGAAAAAATTAAACCATAGTCATCCTGAATTCAATTCAGGATCTTAAAAATAATGGGATGTCTGGCCGCTCTCGGAAGCACCCTTATATGGGTGCTTTTTTTAAAGGTATAAATTTATTCTTCGAATCCCGATTTATCGGGATGAGAAGTAGACAATAATTAGTTCTCCCCGACACATCGTCGGGATCGAACAATATTTAAACAAAAATTTCTATCGGAAGGAGGTGAAAATTAATGAAAAGAATATTATTTAGTTTATTAAGCATAGCTGCAATTTCAGGAATGGCATTTGCTCTTACAAGAGCTACATTTACTGATACAGAAGTCAGTAAAGATAACACTTTCGATACCGGAACAATTGACATTGCAGTTGATGGATCAAATCCATGGACTACAAATGTTCCTTATAATTTGACCGACATGAAACCTTCTCAAGTGGGATATATCGATTTTGTCGTTCATAACGTTGGAACAAATCCGGTTAATCTTTCCAAATCATTAACTAACTTTGCAATAGCAGAAGTTGCACAAAGTGAATCTAAATGCTTTGAAATTGGAGGACAATGGAATGATGCAACAGAACCAAAATGCACCGGTGGGAATTTACCGTTAGTTACTGATATGAAAAACACCATCAAATATGATTTAAGAGTTGAATTGTATAGCACTGATCCTACTGGAAACACATCAGTTACACCATATTGGTGGGAAACCATTTACTTAGATAGTGATGATGTCAGATTAAACAATCTTCCAGCGTCAATGTATCTAGGTATGATTCCTGTTGATCATTATATGAAAGTTATTCAAAGTTATCATATGGATAGCGCAACAGGTAATAATTATCAAGGGGAAAAATTAACCTTTGATATTGTTTTGGATGCTGAACAATTAACAGGAACTTTACGACTAGAAGATAAGTATTTACCTGATTCTGATGTATCTCACCATGTCTGGTTTCTTGGAGGTTTATCTAACGGAAAAGACGCCACTTTAACTTATGGAGTAAAAGATGATGCTTTCAATTACACTTTATCAGTTGAAGGCATGCCAGATGGACCATATACACTTATTGCGTGGGAACCTACAAGTTATGTTTGGCCATGGGGCACTTGGACAGGAACAACCATGTTAGCAGACGTAACAGTAGCCGGTAGCAACGCTAATGTATCAGGCAGCATAGATTTACAAAAAGATCTAATTAATGCCAAAGTTTGGTTAGTTCCAGGAGATTTAGGAATTCCAGGACAAACTGGATAAAATCCGTAGCCTGC
>CAYLWN010000027.1:0-12709 GCA_964387625.1 uncultured Gammaproteobacteria bacterium | reverse complement strand
TGGTCAGATAATATTTCATGGAATACATAAAGAAGAACATGCCAAAGGAAAGGGCTGCTACTGCAAAGATTAAACCGACAAACTCCTTACCGCTTCTGGCAGAAATCAGAGCATCACTTAGATTAAAAAGTATAGTCACTACTGATAGGGATAAAGATGCAGAAATAATGGAAATTTTGAAAAAGTTGAAGATTCTGGTTTTAAAAGACAAAGGTGGAGATACATGAGCTTCCGGAGTTATCACCTCTGAAATAACCGGAGGTGGAGCCGGTAACACCTGCGGTGATAGTTGGTCAAGAGATGGAATAGATACGGAATCGATTGTTTGAGCTGTCTTTGGTGCTTCTTGGACAATTGGAGCAAACTTTTGGGAATAATATAGACGGTCATTCTGATGCGACAAATTATATTTTTTATATATATTATATATTCCGTGCCTGCCGATAGAAAAATTGGGATTGGCGACTTTTAATTTCTGCCAAACTTGAGCATATGAAAGCTGCGGTTGGTAGATAATTTGATCTAAAACCATTTGTACATCTTCCGCAGTTGCATCCAACCCGGTTTTGTATGCAGTTTTTTTTATGGTTAATGCCTGACTTCCTTCTTTTTTATACCGGTTGATCCAGGTATATAAAGACTGCCGGGAAATTCCGTATTCATTAGCCACAGATGTTACCGGATATTTGCCTATGACTACTTTTTCAACCATGCGTTGTCGGAAACTTGCGGTAGTGTCATCCTGACTATTAATGAATGCTTGTCTATTTTCTTGGGTAAGTAAATTATTTCTTTTCAAACAATTATAAAATCCGTGCCAGCTGATTTTTTGAGGTAATAAATGACTTACATAATTATATAAATCAACTATCTTAAGTTGTGGCTGATTTTTAATCAGTTTTAAAATCTGTATCTCAAATTTTGGATCTAACGAATTTTTAGAAACCCAATTATTCCTCGGTTGTCTTTTTATAGCATTTTGCCCAGTTTCAGAAGTATTTTCTGAAGCTATTTTGGCTAACCAGGTATATATTGTTTGTCTGGAAACTCCTAATCCTATAGCAGCTTGAGTGACTGTTAATTCCCCTATTTTTACCGCAGTGAGTGTTTGAATAATTTTAGAATTTTGCTGGTTCATAAAAATCTTAAAAGTGTCAAGTCTATTTGGGACATGGGCTTAATACCAGCCTAAAACAATTACCGCACGCTTGTCAAATCAGTTTTTTTGCTTTTTTTAAAACGAATATAGTGATTTAATATAGGATTGATTTTCATGACTATAAGATAATTAGTGTTTTTACCTATAGTATGCAGTTTTGGGAGGATTCAAGATTCTTATAAAAGACTTAAAGACTCCAGTATAGTTAACGTTTGCTTCTAGAATAGAGCTTTTTAGAGCCTTACAGTGTCTTGAAGGAAATATGAGATCTTAAAGCTAAATTCTTAAGTTTTTTTACATATACAAATCTGCAGACATTAATAAGTGAATTAATCGTCTATATATTGTCATTGCAAGCCCGAAGCCATGTACTGTCCAATACTTGGCGAAGAGCGTGGTAATCTTCTTCTAAGATTCTATCGCTGCTCCCAACTTCGTTGGGATTGCTCCAGAATGACAATATAAACAGTTATCCTGTCATGCTGGAACGAAGCCAAGTCAGGCTTGGCTGAAGTGATAGCATCTGTTCTATAATATTCTTATGTTTACCAAACAATATTATGTTTATATTATGACTAACTATGCTAATAATGTTTTATATACTGGTGTTACTAATGATTTAGTCAGAAGAGTTTATGAATATAAAACTGATATTGGTTCAAAATTCACTTCAAAATATAGAATAACAAAATTAGTTTATTATGAAGTATCTTCTGATATTAAAGAAGCTATCAAACGAGAAAAACAAATAAAAAATCTAGTCAGAAGAAAGAAGACTTCTCTTATTAACACATTTAATCCCAATTGGAAAGATTTATATCCGGAGATAATTAAATAATCAGAAGATCCTATCGCTCCAGGATGACAATATATCTTTATTAAATTGTCATTCTGGAACAAGTCCCGACTACGGTCGGGACGCAGTGATAGAATCTTAATCAGGATTACCATGTTTCCCAACATCTTTAATTAATTATTTTAAGCCGGGATCATCGCAATGACAATTTACACGTTAATCATTTCTTTGAGTTAACACAATCAAATATTGAATATCTGGCACTTCGACATACGCAGTGCTAACCCTTGAAGCTAAATCAAACGAAAAATTTTCAATTTTCAATTTTAAATTTTCAATTATTTATCAATTTTTTAACAAATTTTCAAAAAATCATATCATTTTACTATATAAATAGATCAAATTTAATGAATCTCCGAGGGCTAAAAGCCCTCGGTATCTTTATTCTTCGAACGAAGCCAAGTCTGACTTGGCGAAGTGAGAAGTTTACAAATTTAGTTCTCGCTACGCTCGAACAATAAAATTCCGTTTTAGCTTTGCAGCCGAGGGTTAAAAACCCTCGGATAGCCGCTCATTCATTATAAAATGAACTCATTAGTTGATTTTTTATTTTTCTTCAAGTATATACCTATAAGAGAAGTACCAGTACCAGAAAAACCAGAACATGGTAAACAGTGTACCTCCATAATCATGCACGACCGTTGCCGGTAATTGGCCAAAATAATAAGCAACCACTACAACCACACTGATTCTTATTAAATTGATCAAAAAAGTTCCTGTTAGTCCTAATAGCACTGTTTCAGTTTTACTGCTAATACTATAGTTTCCGGCCAGTCCAGTAACCAAAGTCAGTAATAAAAGTATGGCGCTTTGCCATCCTAAACAGTTCCAGGAAAAAAATATTGCAGTATCAATCCCATTCCGGGAAATATATAAATGCGATATTGTCGGCTTTGAATCAATTCCTAATGGCTTTAAAATCAATGATACTGCCCGGGTTTCAAAAGGCACAATATTTTTACTTAAAAATGTATACACACCGGTTTTCTCTGCTACTTTAGTCAATAACTCGTTAAATGTGGTAAATAATGGCAAGCTCATCAGCACAAAAATCAGGATCAATAATAAATTCCTGGACATGCCACGGAAACCGCCAAAATTACTGCTGGAAAAAGGAGCTTGTGCAGATGTACGGGGATTTTTATGGTTAAATTGTTCCATGGTTAAATTGTTATTTATTTATATATTAAAGAATGTTTTGATATAATTATTAATTGTCAGTTGTTAATTGATAATTGTTTTTTATTTCTTATCACTTATCTCCATTCATTAATCTTTAATCTTTATACGCAATCTTCCAATCATCTAAACCTCCATGCTGCTATGCTTCCAAGCTTCTATACTTCTCCTGCAAAGCAGGATCTGGCTTTGCCAGACAATCCTCTAACTATTGTCCCCAATTGACAATCACCAGACTGGCATCAAGTGCATTGATTTTAGAATCATTATTTAAATCGCAGACAAAAGTTGAGCAAGTGCTCAATCCTAACCAGTTGGATAAGATTAATTTGAGATCATTGAAGTCTACTCTCCCGCTGCCGTTGATATCAGCCGGATTGGGAGTTGAAGTGGGTATAGGAGTAGGAGTTGCCCCGGCTGCCGTCTTTGCATAAATTGTTATAACTCCATCCCTGGGTATGGCTGCCGATAATAACTGTCCAGCGGATATTGTCTGGTCCTGCAAGGTGTTTGAATATTCCACGGGAGTGGTATAGTACACCCCGTATGTCCCTGCCGGTAGATTTTGCACTGTAAAAGATCCGCCTGCGGAAGCTTTCACAACCACTACATATTTTCCGTTGGAGTTGATAAAAGCCAGCGGATCGACTGAGGTACATAGTTGGCTATCACTGCAGCTTGGAGTTGTTGCTGAAATACGTTGCGCACCGGAGCGAACATAAAGGTAATATTGCCGGGTAAATTTGCTTTTATCGGCAATAGTGACAACAGGATTAGTCGGATTTGTAGAATTAATATTTACAATACCGCGGAGTGTTTCCTGCTGCCAGGCTGAGTTACGCCCGATTTTAAGGTCTTCATGTAAAGTGTTATATGTATTCTGATTGTCCCACCATTCCAACATGGCAGTATTTTTACCATCTCTGAGGGCGAGGCTAACAATAGTTTGCAGGTCGGTGAGATTAGGACTCCAGTAACGGTGATACGAAAATTCGTTAATAAGTGCTTTGGCTGAGGTATTTTGAATAATTTGATTGTAATAGTTAATTGAAGTGCTCATTCCAGGGTCAGAAGGAACAATAAAATAAGGTTTTGCAAAACCGTTAGCTTGGAGTCTGGCTGAAGTTGCCACTATTGCATCAGCCATTTCAGCACCGGAAAAATTATCAGTGTTCGAAGGCTCTAGTTCGATTTCAATTGCATCCGGAACAAAACCGTATTTTGTTTGCATATGTTGGTAAGTAGTAAGCATGAACTCAGCATATTCAGAAGCATTGTTGTATTGGTAAAAAGCAGTATTTGAAGTTCCGAAATGGACGAAATTTAAGTTTATAAAAAGCTTTTCACCTTTAGCCTCAAGTCTTTGCTTGAGCGGTAACACCATGCGGTCTATTTTCCAATCAAGATTTGTAAACTTAAATCCGTTGAGGTTGATTGAATTTGGGTCGGAGTTATCATTTACCGGAGATTTGGCGTAATTGTGTACCCAGTCTACCATAGTAATTTGACCTGATAATACTTGGACAAAGTAATCCGTGGTATTTTCTGTTCCGGGTGATATTTCCAGACGGATGCGATTAATACCGATTTCATTAACGGCTTTGTCAGCGATGGGGTTTACGAGGTAAGGGTCAGCAGGGTCATCTGGTTGGGCAATATAATCAGTAGCTTCCCAACCATTGATAGTCTGGTAAACTTGTCCCGGATTAATACTGATCACATTTTCCGACTGTGCCTTTGTAACCTCTGTCGACATAAAAACCGCCGCCAAAAGCAAAGAAATTATAAGCAATAACTTATTTACCATAATTATTTAACTAAATTATAAAGTCTATTCCGTTCACTACATTAGTATTATCAAAATCTCCATTTATTGGTTATTGGTTAATTTCTAGTCCCTTTCTTCTACTTAACGCTTATTTCATCATCCAAACTTCCCTGCCTGCCGGCAGGCAGGCAAGCTTCTAAGCTTCCTTATCTCACCAGCCACTTAATCACCCATGACGCATCCATACTGTTGATTTTATTATGTTTATTTAACAATATAATTAATAATTATACAACTTGGCTAAATCCCTTGTACTCCGACTTGTCCACCGTAGCTTCAGCGAAGGTGGAAGCTTTCTTTGACCCTCATAGCTTTCTTGACCTTCCGAAGTTTTAACGAAGGAGGTAGCGATGTGGGTATAGGTAGGAGGATTCTTTTTTTCTTTTCATAAACCATAACCACAGGTAAAGCCAACATCATCCCCCATAGATTTTCCGGAACTATGACAAATGTAGCATCATTAGCAGAAACATTTAAAAGATTGATATTGTCCGCCAGCTGGCAGATTGATTTATATATTAATATATAGATATACATACTTATTTTTATGTGTTTATGGTTTCAGTAAAGTACATATATTTGCTCTTTTCTGAAACAAAAAAGTCATACAAGGCAAAATTGTCAATTGTACTGAATAAAAGCAACTGTTCACATTTCTGTTGCGAGTAAAAGTTGATCTGGCAAGCAAATCTTTTGTCAGATACTTCATATTATTTCAATATCTATTTCTTATACATTTTCTGATACAGACGCAAATAAAAAACCGCTTCGTCTATGAGTTTTTCCCTTACCCAAATTTTTTGTTTTGCATCTATAAGTTCTCCTAGTCCATGTAAAATCTGTTTTTTATCAATTTCACTGACTTGTTTTATGGCTTGTTCAATGGCTTTGTTTAAAGATAATCCGGTTTTTTCTAATAACACCATTTCGTTAATAACCCACTTGTTTTTGAGAAAATACCACACATCAAATACATCACGCATGGCAAATTTTCGTCGTGTTAAAAGTGCTGATAGTTTGCCTGCTATCATATCTTCTGGTTTCATAACCAGTGCTGTGACACCCAAGTAACCTTTAGATTCAAAACCACTTACACCTTTACGTTTGGAAATATCTACTTTGATTGTATTCTGCCCTTTTTCATAACTGATGAGGAAAAACAAGGTATATCTTTTTTCCCTCGCCTCACGAAGAACTCCTTGTTCTTCAAGAAAGGCTTTCATTTTATTAAACACCAGTTCTTTTTTATCTATATCTAATAAATCAAAGTCTAGATCGACTGATAACCTAGGCAAATCGTAAAAAAGCATCGCGGCTGTCCCTCCTTTAAATCCCAGAAAGGTTCGAATGTCGGGATCGCCATAAATCTTTTTTAGAATTTCAATCAAAATGATTCTATGTTTTATCTGATTAAGCATGGTTTTCTTTATAAATCTGATAATACTCCTCTATTCGTTTATTAAATATTTTGCTCTCGTAGAGGTTTTTTAATTCCATAATTTTATCCCAATTAAGCCCGCTTAAATTGTCAAAATGATAATTTTTATATAAAAACACTGCATCTAAAAATGCCCGCTCTGGCGAAGCTATCACCACATTTTCCTGCTCCTCAATTCCCTGTTTATTGAACAAAATATCTTTTTTTATTCTTCTATATTCAATCGTATGATCTGCGATTGTAACTGTTCGAGTAAGATATGAAACAGCAAAAATAGTTTCGTAATACTGAAAAGTTACACCTGCCTTTTGTAATACAGTTTCCAGGCTAATATATGAAGGTGTGTAAAGCTTGTTGGCTAATTCAAAAACATTATATTGGTCCTTGACATACACACTCCTACTCAATTTTTTAATTGATCCGGATTTTGCAAAATATGACATGCGCTCTTTAAGGTTGTTGTAGGGAATTTCAGGAAACAGTAGAGATACGTCTTTCAGCGTAAAGACTGTTTGTGGCTTTTTATAGAGTTCAATAATCAGTTCGTTCTTCATTTTCTTCTGTAAGTAATGCTGGGCCTTACTTCTAGTTAATAATATGCTAATTTAGGGAGTTTGTCAAGATGGATAATATCTTTAATCATTAATCTTTAATCTTTTATCCCTAATCCAGAATCCCTATTCACTTGTCCTCCGACTTGTCCACCGTAGCTTCAGCGAAGGTGGAAGCTTTCTTTGAGCCTCATAGCTTTCTTGACCTTCCGAAGTTTTAACGAAGGAGGTAGCGATGTGGGTATGCGTAGGAGAATTATTCCTTATTCTAAATAACTATGCTTCCCTGCCTGCCGGTAGGTAGGCAAGCTTCTATACTTCTCCTGCAAAGCCTGACTGCGTAGGCAGGCAGGATCTGGCTTTGCCAGACAAGCTTCTTTATATCTTTTCCTCTTCATAAACCATAATCCCACAGGTAACACTAACATCATCCCCCATAGATTTTCCGGAACTATGACAAAGGTTTGGTCATTGCTAGAAATATTATTTAAGTATTGCATCAAGATCACATCAGTTCTAATAGTATTTTCTATAGGTGAAGTTGTATAAGATCCGGATGATTGATTAAGTGATGCTCTGATATAGTATTGATCTGTTGCACCATTCACTGAATAAGGTCTCCAGTTAGTGGGATTATCAGTCCAATAAACTGCTCCGTCGGCAGTTAAATTGGAAGTACCATCGGTAAACCCGGTAATCGTTTCCAAACTTGTCCAAGCTGTACCGTTCCAATATTCCCAATCTAAATTTAGACTGCCTGCTGTTGCGCCATTAGTTGCCAAATCAACATTAAATCCTGATACCATTGTATCTGATCCTAAATACATATACTCTCCCCGCTCTGAAGCATCTTTAGCTGCAAAAGAAAAAGTATAGTTATTATCAGTTCTTGCCAAATATTCTGAAGAGTCAACTGTGTCTCCGCCTTTGGCCAAAGTTGTAGGAGTTGCAGTATTATAAATCCGTAATTCATCAATCGTGCCTCCGATATGATTGGTGCTGTAATTATTACCAATATAAGTATTGGTTTGCGGAGTAATGGCAGCCCAGGCGCTGGTGGCATCCCTGGTTTGTAAGATGCCATCAAGATATAAATCCGGCACATCAGTTGCTGCATCATAAGTCAGTTTTATATAATGCCAACCGCCGTCATAAATCGGTACGCTGATGCCGTCCCAAGAATTGGTATGCGCGCTGCCATCATCAACAATAAAATCAATGTCAGTATCATTACCACCCCTGCCTAAACTCATGTTTACCGTACCTGATCCATTATCACAGGCAAAGAAATATCCTGAAGCAGCCGGTGCTATGGTTTTTTGATACCAAAATTCCACAGTTCCGGCACTGCCGCTAATATTTCCACTGGAGACAAAATACGGATTTTCCGTTCCTGCATCAACTGACATGCCATATCCATAATTGGCTCGTATAAATGTTGCAGAATCTACACTACTTGAAGCACCAGCTCCCACATCCGGAGTTGTAAAAACTCCGCTTGCCTCCATTGTCGAATACCAAATCATGTCCTGTGCCCATAAAGAATTACTGACTGGCTTATAAGCCATATTGTAATCAATGCCGTTGGTTAAAGTTGTGCCTTCCAAAGTCACAGAAGAAGGCAAAGTATTTTGCCTAAAAGATCTGACTTTATAAAAAGGATCATGCCTGTTCATGGATGAAACTATGCTATTATCTGCATGGCCTACAACTGATAATTCAGTGCTGTCATTAGTCACACCTGTGAAAGTAGTCGCATCTGTTCCGGTGTATGCGAATTTATCTCCGTCGATATAAGCAACACCTGATGAAGCAAATCCGGTAGTTGAATCAACTGTGATAGTCGAAGCATTTGCTGATAATGCTCCGTTGAGTAATGTAGATACATTAGCTCCGCCATCTAAATCCAAATTTACACTGCTGTTTGATGCGTTCACTGTATATGCGCCCTCTGCTTCATTGTAATGGTCCGGTACCATACCAGTTACCCAAGTCGGTGTATTTGTTAAAGTTAAATCATTATTATTTGTAGTTTCATCAAAAGTTGTAGTGCCTGTATTTTCATTTAATTTAAAATATGCTTGTAAATTAGTTGCATTTGCAGCAACTTGGTTAAATTCATTTTGTTGGACTTGTAGAGCTGTGCGTGCTGCATTCCAAACTCTAACCTCATCAATTGTGCCGTTATAAAAATTTGCCGGAGCAGTATAATTGACAACCAATTTGGGACGGTAACCAGTTGTAGAATGGTCAGAGCTGCCAAAATAATGAATTTCTGATTCAGGATCAACTGGATCAATTTGGAGCAATAAACCATAATTTGTGTTAGATGCCCCAAGCCAATCTTGAATTCTGGAGGTTGTTAGAGTAGTTGAATATTCTGTACCCACACTACTATTAGCCACGCTTTGAAAGGAACCTAAAGAAGTTGCTTCATAATCTGTTCCACTTGTTTGTAAACCTGCCGAACCTGCCCAAGCGGTTGTCACGCCTCCTGAACCATCAGCAGCCAAGGCGTTCCAACAAGACTCACCTGCTCCGGCTGTTGCACCATCTTTTGTCCCTTCTGTCCAGGCTGAATTACCACTGGCAACAGAATAAACTGTGACAGTTTTGGTGTCTGCCGCTCCAACTGCTCTTCGATACATATAAAGTGTTGCTGAATTGACTGTTGCGGAAGAAGGGATGGAGGATAAATCAAACTTGATGATCCCTTTCTCTATCCAACCAGTAGGTGTATAACGCAAATCTATAGCAATGGTTATTCCATAATTTTCTGTAGGAACCTGTTGGAAGATGAAGCCATCATAAGCTGTATTTACATCCCCACCATAACCATCGGTAAAAGTTTGAGCGCTACTATCCTCCGCTCCTATCTGAAATCTGCCTGCATCATCACCAGTAGAAGCAGGAATGGTGCCGGTTGTTGTTGATGCTTGTTCAACACCATTGACGTAAATTACTACAGTTTGCGCAGATGCGTCATAAACTGCTGCTACGTGATACCATTGATTAACTACTAAATTAGTTGCATCTGTGGTTTCATAATTTGCTGCAGCATCAATGTACATTCTGATTTCATCTCCGTATTGAGCTAATAAATAACTTTCATTAGCATTATCCCATTTGCCTGCAATATCAAATTGAGTGCTAGCTGTCACAGATGTAGGTTTGATCCATGATTCAACTGTTAAATCACCTGTTATCGATAAAGAAGCGCTGTCAGCCACGTATCCATATTGGGAACTGGCACTCGCAAAATTGAGTGCTGTTGCTGCTGCCGCAGCAGATGATGAAGCTGTAACTGATGTCATATCAGCTAGTTCCGATCCTGTTGCATAAGATAAAATATCCGGATTGCGGTAGTCACTGCTATATGATTCTCTCTCTGCTTCAGTATCCAGAGATGTTTGGGGTACCATGAGAAATGACCAAGTTGCGCGGTGTGCTTCAGTTGAAGTAATATTCCGCAACCTGGTATGCAATCTATCTAAAGTACTGCTAGTGTTGACATCCAGATTCCAGTCTTGCGTGCCACCGGTTTGATCTATCCAGCCGGTCCGGGAAATGGTTAAAATTGCAGATTGATAATTGGTTGATGTAGCTCCCGGAAATACCATATAAGTATTTGTACTTGCCGGTGAAACATCAATAGCTGATGAAGTTTCCGTATTTCCATCTCCGTAATACATTGTTCCACCAAACGCCTCATCTGTTGTATCTGCATCCACCATCAGCCAATTATAACCGTCTTCTGCTGCACTATTATCCAATGCAATCCCGGCTGTTTTAAAATCAGTGGTATTAGATACATACATGCCTTCTGTAGTAAAAGTATATTCTTCATAAACTTTTAGTTTATTACCTCCAGTATCTGCCAAACATGCTCCTCCGCCTGTGGTATCCAAACATCCCTCAACTCTAATTTTTACCCTCATACTGTCGCTTTCCATAATTGTGGTTTTACGGATTCCATCCCAGGATAATTTATACGCAGTACTCCCCTCCAAAATATACGGACCGATGAAATTAAAAGTATTATTTGGGCTGGCATCATTTTGCGCTCTATCATAAAATTCCAAATAATTTCCGGTTCCCACATCAGAAGTTCCCAAAATTGCGCGGTACCGGTTTGGTACATCAACTTCAATACTTGAGGTAGATTGCCTGACCGGCGCCCAGGAAATGGTAAAAGTTTGGTTATTATGTGTAAAACTCCCTAAATATTGGAATACCATGATGTCAGTCCATAAACGGTCAATCACCGGAACTGTAGAGAAATTCCCGCCTGACGGCGTTCCCCTGATCCAATAAATAGTCCGCGTTCCGGTTGTGGTTCCGCCTAAATCACTTGTAGTTAAAGTTTTAGTGATCCAGTCATTAGGAGCTGAAAAATAAAATGAACCATTGGTAGTAATTAATTTACTTGCTCCTGCTACTTCATCTTTGATGTCGGAAATTGCCACCCACGCTCCGCCGTTCCAATATTCCCAAATAACCGTATTACTGGTCACCCCTATGGTAGCTAAAGAAAAATTCACTCCGGTAAATTTATTATCACTGCCTAAATAGATACTGTCTGATGTAGAAAATCCAGTTAAAGTATAGTCGCCTGTAGTACCGCTTTTATTTATATTATCTGTTGCGCTTGCCGAACCTCCATCAGCAATTTGCGTGCTGGATCCGCCATCTTCATACCAGGCTTCAGAAAACATTTTCAAATCCGCATTATAATTGGTACCGATAAATTGGGTGACATCTTCTTTAGTGACAGCAGTTGGCTTATCCCCATATCTCCAACCCCTGATTTTGACAGCCGGGTTGAATTTATTGTAAGTTGTGCCATTTAAATCAAAACTGATAAATCTGCCGTTTGGCTGCTCCATGACAGTCGTTCCCTGATTTTCTAAATAAAGATCAGAAATCGCGGTTGTGGTGAGGGCGTAGTTATAAATGCGTGCATCATCAATTGCTCCTATCCAATCATTAGATGTGCCATCTGCATCAACTCCAATATATAATGGGTCAGTATTTTCCAATGTTGAACTCGTGAGTGATGTATCAGGTGTTCCAACTGATACTCCATCAATATATAGTGTTAAACTGGTATTTGCGTTTTTTACACAAACCACCTGATGCCAAATATTATCATCATAAGTAGCAGCAGTAGATGTGACTGAATCAGCTGGCGACCATGTAACATCATAATCAATTCCACAAGTAATATCTCCATCTGATTCCATTAGTAATTTATAGCCTGCTTCGTTAAATTTAGACATAATTATTTGTTGTGCAGATGCAGTATCATGTTTTATCCAGCCGGTTAGGGTAAAACTTGTTCCAGCAGCAAAATCAAAATCAGCGTCGTCTGCCCGAAGTAAGTGAGCATCACTGCCGGCAAAATTTACAGCTTTATTAATTTTTCCAACTGTCCAGGTAGGAGAATTGGTTAAGGTTAAATCATTGCTGTTGGAAGAAGTATCAAAAGCAGTTGTTCCCGTGCCTTCATCCATTTTCCAATGTCCGACCGGTCCAGTTCCCCAGTCATATAGCGCAGATATTTCATCAGCGCCTAAGGCGCGGTTGTAGAGGCGGACGTCATCAATCACCCCGTCATAGAAATTGGAGGCGGCGGCGGAACCGACAGAGTAGGTGATATTGAGTTTGGCTGCCCACAGTGAATTATCATTTTGAGCTA
>CAYLWN010000026.1:0-13091 GCA_964387625.1 uncultured Gammaproteobacteria bacterium | reverse complement strand
ATATGTTGTTGAAATCATTAAAAGGGAGGGAATAAACAAGCACTGTTGCCCCACTTACCCAAGGCACCAACGGGGGTGGTGTAGTAGAAGTGCAGGAATTCCAGAGAGTACCGCCATCCAAATTTTCGGCTTGATAATCGACTGAACTGTTCCACCAGGAATAGGCGGCTTTTTTCGAAGCGGTAAAGATGGCGTAGTCTGTACCGCTTGTCGGATCGGTATAGATGACCGGCCAATAGTTATCAAAACCACTACCGGGAAGTTTGGCAGATTTCCATTTGAGGGTGCCGTCGGTAACATTAAGAGCATAAGCATACGAGTCGTCGGAAGCAAAATAGACGACTCCGTTTTTATAGGCTGCTGAAAAACGGATGGCCCCTCCCGTAGGATATTGCCATTTCAAAGCGCCAGTTATAGCATTTAACGAATAGAAGTTGCCATCATTATTGCCGATCAGAATGACCGGTTGGTTTCCAGTGTACGAGTCTTGGACGATGAGCGGTGTAGTTTCAAACCCAGCCCCAGCTTCAAAGGGAATATATCCGCCTAAAGATTGGCCCGAATTGGCGTTGAGGGCAAAGATGTGGTGGTCGTAACCGGGTAGATAAACATTGCCGTTGGCAAAAGTAGGAGCATTGCCCGGGGGAACTGCTAAACCATACTCCCAGAGTTTATTACCACTGGTATCAAAGGCATACAAACCCTTGGAAGTAGAAAGAAAGATTTTGTCGGCCGCAGCGATAACCTGAACTTTGTTATCGACAAAAGGATCGATAACACGGAACCAATCAACACGAAGGCTTCCCGATACCGCTTCGCTATTCCAATTGGTGCGTTGCTGATTACCGCCCGCCATCGGCCAATCACCGGTCAAAGTACCGGGAGAAAGGGAGGGGCAATTTAAGGTGCAAGGAACGGTTGCCGCGTATACCGGGGAAATATTGTATAGCCCCGCCAAAAACAGACAAGCAGGAACCAATAGGAAAAATAAGATTAATTTGAGCATAAGTTTATCTAAATATCAGGCTAAAAATTTTATTAGTATCAGAAATATCGACTAGGACATTACCTAAAAAGCTAAAGCCATTGGTGGTTGAGTCAAAAGCGAAGAGACCTTGGGAGGTAGCGATAAACACTTTACCTGCAGCATCGATAACTTGGACTTTAGTGTCAATAAAGGGGTCAATAACCCGATACCAATCTACGCTCAAATTACCTCGCACTTCAACGGAATTATGTGAATTCCGTTCGGGATTGGCAGCAGTCATCGGCCAATCAGTTTGTGTTTGTGCAAAAATAGGTGCATAACTTATCACTATCAATATATATAAAAAGATAAAAATAAATATCAGTTTATAAAGTTTAAACTGTGTCATAATAAATAATTATTTATTTTTAATTTTAAATTAATTTTCATTGTTTTAATTTTATAATTTTAATAACTTAATTTAACATTGTTATGTGCTCTATTCAATAATCATTAATCTTCTACTTATCTCTTATCACTTATAACTAATTATAAATTGTACATTATTCATTAATGTATCCACTTAATCACCCACGACGCATCAAGACTATTGACTTTATTATCCTGGTTAAAATAATTGGTATCTAATGATGTGAGCCAATTGGATAATAATGTTTTCAATTCAGGAATGGTGTAGGATGGGCTGGGTGATGGTTGAACAGTTGGTGATGGAACTGGAGTTGGTGTTGTGCCATTTGACGGAGCTTCCAAAGCTGCAACTAAATTTTGGATATAAAATAAATCCCCTTTTTCAAAAGCAGGTACATCAAGATATTTAACTAACTCCTCAAAAGGCTGTTTAAGAATATACGCACGGGCTTGGAAAAGAGCTGGATAATCATAAAGAGGTTGGGCGTATGATTCAGGGCCAGAATGATTAAATTTACTGACAAACCAGTTGGGAGTAAGAATTTGATATTGATCAACGGTAGCTTGGGCTTTTGCTAAAACATTTGTCCGCATCAAATCACCCAATTCAGGTGTCATATACATAAAATTACGGGCAGCATTTAAAGTACCGTTAAACTCGTTTTCTTCACGGCTTAAAATAGTGTCTTTATTATAATTGTTCCATCTAAGTGATAGCAGACGGGTATATTCAGCGTATTTGCTGCTTTGCGATATATTAGAAAGATTATTAGCTAGTTTATCTAGCTCCACGTAACCACGATAGCCGATGATATATTGATTTAAAATATAAGGGTATTTGATCAAATTAGCATTAGTCATATCATTACCCGACCCGGCAATACTTAGTTTATTTCTCATATCATTGAAAATAGTACTAGCAGTACCAGGAAATGTTTGGGCATACTTCCAACCGGCATACAAAGATTCCGGAGGAAAACCACCGTCATAAGGACAACCTGAATTAGTATTTGATCCAATGCGTAAATTGTTGTATGTCCAAATACAAGTTCTAGGTTTACTGGCGACATTATAATTAGCATCATAATCTTCCGCTAATTGGTTTGTCAATTCCGGCATGTCATCATACTGTTCTCTTTTTGCACCGTTTTTCCAACCGATATTAGCGTATTTGGTGAAATCATACAGTGCATTAGATCCGTAATTTGTCTGCAGATAATTTTTAATAGGGGTAATCAATGATTGTAACAAACTATTCTCTGGATGTAAGTTAATATAATCCAGAACATGAATCAATGTGATAACTGTATCAGCTGGATTATGGAAATATTCAGTTAAATGATCACCGGGTATCGGATAATTATAAGCTCCAGCCATCCATTGGCTGGTTAGTCCTGATGAATGAAATCCAGGACGCAAGTGACCGGCAGTTAGCATTTTCTGGATTTCATCATATAATCGCTGTTGGAGTTGTGTTTGAGTTGAAGGTATCATTGCTGGTACTTGATTACCAGGAATTGGAGCTGTCGATAAAGGTGAATTCGCTGTACCGGATGCATTTAAAGCAAAAAGCACGTTACCGTTAATCACATAGAGTTTACCATTATATGGAATCGGGCTGTAATTTAAAAAACCGTCCATATAAGAATAGGCACCGCTTTGGGAACCAAATTTACCCCAAAGACTCAGTTCCTGATATTTAGTTGTGGAACCTGGTACCAAAGAAATGTTCGTAAACTTCCAATCTCCACCTTGAGGATTTTGAGTATCTATAGTGCCAAAACCTTCATGGTTAAATGATCCTTCACCATAATATATTAAATCGCCACCGCTGGTAAAAGCAGAAGGCTCATCACAAGCCGCACTTTCTGTAGAAACAAGGCTTATATATTTAGTTCCAAACTTCCAACCTGTTATCCAGCCACTACAACCTCCATTACCGCTATTAATGTGTCCAATACGCTGATAAAGCACATTATCACCACCGATGACAGGTGGTTGCCAATATCCCTGACCGTCGCCGTCAAAACCGGAAGGATTAAAGGGAGCATAAGGAGTGTATTCTGTACCAGTATTACGGTTTAGGATAAAAATTATCCGCCACCAGGGTTTCTGACTTCCCCATTTAGGATTGCTGTTATAGTAATTGAAAATAGTATCGCAACTTAACGTAGGCGTACTGCTTTGCCAAAGATAGTTTTGGCTGGTTGTATTGGTACAACCAGGTTTGCCATCAAACATTTCAAAATTGGGACTGTGGATTTGACAACCATATCCTGTTTCACATACCCAACGGCCGGCTTTCATTGATCCAGCCATGATTACAAAATCTTGGTTATAAGTGGGTGATGATGGATAAGTGTCAGTCCAAATCACCGGCCAGTACATGTCAAATCCAACTCCGGGGAATTTACCAGATTTCCAAACCTGTGATCCATTTGACACATTTAAAGCATATGCATAAGCATCATCAGAAGCAAAATACACCACACCACTTTTATATGCAGCTGAATAATGGATCGGTCCTTGAGTTAGGAATTTCCATTTCAAAGCTCCGGTATTTCCATCCAGAGCATACATATATCCATCTCTGTTACCGGCAAAAACAATGGGTTGGTTATTGGTGTAGGAATCGTTGATAACTAACGGGTTTGTATCAAATCCGGATCCAGCTTGAACAAAGTTCCAACCAGATTTTAAGGTGCCATTTGATGCGTTCACTGCATGGATTTTATGATCAAAACCTCCTACATACAAAATACCATTAAAATAGGTGGGAGAATTACCCAGCGGCATTTCCGTGCCATAACATTTGCATGGATCGGTGATGTTTGACCAGGCAGGAGAACCGTCTTGAGCATTGTAAGCATACAATCCTTTGGAGGTGGAAATAAAGACTTTGTTATCTGCTGCAATCAATTGGACTTTGTTATCAATATATGGATCAATTGGCCGATACCAAACAGGATTCAAGTTTCCCGGTATTTCAACAGAATTATGTGAAGTTCTTTGCGGGTTAGCACCATTCATTGGCCAATCAGTTTGTTGGGCAAATACGGAAGCATGAATAAAGAATATTGAATAAAGAATAATGAATATTGGAATTATCTTTATAATAAATTTTTTAAGATAAGGAAATTTAAAATTAAATTTTATCATTAATTATAAATTATACATTATAAATGTATAACTTTTACTTGTAAAATTAGTTTCCCCAATTGGCAATTACCAGTGAAGCATCCCAGGCATTGATTTTGGAGTCAGAATTTAAATCGCAGACAAAAGTTGCACAACTTCCTAATCCCAACCAATTGGATAAGATTAATTTCAGATCATTGAAATCTACTCCTCCGCTACCATTAACATCAGCTGGATTGGGTGTAGGAGTAGGAGTACTGTTGATAGTAAAAGTGGCATAAAATGACCAATGGTACGCACCAGTTGTTATTGGTTGGGGAAATGTTACCGGCATTGATCCATACAAAACACTAGCCCAAGCACCAGAACCAGTAGTATCCATACTAAAATGCAAATTGTTATCAGAAGGCATGTAAGCTAACCAGTAATCACCTGTTGGTAACAAAACTGAAGCTAAGACGTTTTGAGTATTCCAGCCAACTATTGGATTAAATTCAGCGGTTTGGGTGAGCAAATTGCCAGGTTGACCACCAACATCATTGTAGATACCTAAACGTAGTTTTCCGGCAGCATTAATGACATAAAAGCTAAGGCTTTGTAAAGTTGCGCTTTGAGACAAAGTTACTTTCTGGGAAACTATTAAATTTGCATTGCTAGAATCATCATTGGGTAATAAATTTGTTTCACCGATGGTAAATGTGGCTGTGGACGACGGAGATGGTAGGTTTGAAGCCAAGGGACTGGGTGTAGGTGATACTTGGATACCTGAAGATAATGCATCATTACGCCAAATATGAAGGTTTTGATAACTATCCCAAGCAATACCGATAATATCCAAATCTCCATCATTATCTAAATCAAAAACCCTGGCACCAAGATGATTTTCAATACCAGTACTGATTGTATGAACCATAAATGTACCGCTGCCATTATTTTCCAGAATAAATAACCGTTGATCACCTCGATGTTCAGCGGTGATAATATCAGGATCACCGTCTTGATCCATATCAGCTACATCCATACTGTTCATAGTGTCAACAGTTGCATTTGATAGGATAGTGATTCTGGTCCAGGCGTTGGTTTTGGTTGCCGGACTTCTAAACCAATAGACGCCATTGTTGTCTCCATTGGCAGCAGTGACTGCCAGATCCAAATCGCCATCGCCATCAAGGTCAGCCAGACCTACTCGGTCAACAAAGTAACTGGGGACTGATCCGATGGTGAAATATTGCCAGTTTTCGGTTCCGTTTCCCGGATTTCTCCACCAGGCAACCGTCGTGGTATTCAAGTTGGATGCAATATCAAGATCGCCATCGCCGTCAATATCTCCCAGGAATACCCCTTCCGGCTCCTGGACACCGGTACTTCTGATTGATTTCATCGGCCACGGTACGATAGTTGGGTTTGAGGGAATTTCAAAGTACGCGAGCCGTTCGGCAACGTTTATAACGATTTCAGGTTTCCCGCCGGCTACTATCTGGCTGAGCGTATACCCTTGGGTACTGATTCCTTCATCTGCTGCACCCACATCACCAATCATCCCCCGGTTCGTCCAGGCACTGCCGTTTAAGGTAGTGGCTTCAAGCCAAAATACTTCTCCGTTCGCGTTCATGGCAATAGCGTCGCCAAAAGCATCATCATCTATATTGACTAACAGGAGTCCGTCAGGAGACTCGCCTCCTACATTCGGAAGTGTTGTCCGTGGCCAGGTACCCGTCATTACTCCTCCGGGATTACGGTAAAAGTACTGGCCCGAAATAATATCTTTGTATCCGTCACCCGTCACGTCGAGTGTTGCATCTATGCCGAATTTCCAGCTCGTCCTGCTCGAATCTGCTTTTATGTATGTCCATTGGTTTAGAGGTAATGTGGAAGGACTACTATTATTAATCCAAAGCTTGACATCCTGGGCTCCACTCCAATTGGCGCCGAACAGGTCAAGATCTCCGTCGCCATCGATATCAACTATCCGCATACTGTGAGAACCGCCAGTATCAATGACTCGCTTGACAAAAGAAGTGCCGGTATTTTCATAAATTTTTACCTCATCAGGATCAGATCCCTGTTGCATCTCGGCCGCGGCAATATCCATATCACCGTCGCGGTCAAAGTCACCGCAGCCGACAAAGTGGTGAATGGTTTCAACATTACTGTCAATGACAATCTCAGGCCAGTTCGATGTAGTAGGATTAACGGGGGTTTGAAAATAGCTGATGCGATAGGTGCCGCCCTGCCACTCTGAAGGCGACATGACAATATCTTTTCTGCCGTCCTTATTCATGTCACAAACGGCGATAAAAGTGTTGTCATGCCAGGGAGAGGACGTGTAGGTATATTTTGCCCAATTCGAAATTCCGGCTCCGGTACCTGGGTTTTGCAGCCAGACATCATTCCAGATAATGTCCTGGTCTCCATCTCCGTCGAGGTCGTGGACAAGCAATCCTTCACCCCACGGCATATCGGTACGGCCGGATTCGATAAATGTTCCGGAACTCGATTGCATATAGAGATAAACTTCATTACCGTCGCTTCCCTGGTTGCGGGTCACCACGTCCAATCGCCCGTCACCGTTAAAATCCGCCAATTCCAGATCATGCATCACTCGATTACCTACCGTGAATGCAGTCCAGCTGGTACCCAAACCGTCATTATTTCTATACCAGCGGGTGTTGGAACTGGTGACAGCCACCACATCATTATCTCCGTCCCCGTCAATATCGCCTATCTCGACATCAGTGCTGTGCGCACCTGTATTGATGACCCTTCTTGTCCATGTTGAAGTCACCGTTCCCGGATTTTGATACCAGGCAAGTCCACTTCCCATAGAACCGATGAGAATGTCAATTTTCCCGTCTCCGTTGAGATCCCCATACCCTTTACCCCAGGGATCAGTGGGCGTACCATCTGAAGCAGAATCAATAATTATTTCTTGGAATGAAGATGATGACAAAGCGTGTACAGGCTTGTATGACGAGATTAATAATAAAAAAAGCAGCACGACTATCACAGTAGATAAACTTCTTTTTATAATTAAATATATATTTAAAACAATATTATTCGATATTAATTTCATAATCTATTTCAATACTATCAAATTTGATATTTATTTTCTACATTTTTTTATTGTTTTTAAAATCGTCACTTTCCCCAATTAGCAATCACTAAACTGGCATCCCAGGCATTAATTTTGGAATCAGAATTTAAATCGCAGACAAAAGTTGCACAACTGCTTAATCCTAACCAGTTAGATAAAACTAATTTAAGGTCATTGAAATCAATTGTATTATTTCCATTGACATCCCCTGGCTTGGGAGAAGGAATGGGAGTTGGTGATGGTAAACTTGATGCAAATGGGCTTGGTAATGTAGTAGAAACTGCTCCATATTGAGAGAGTATGGGATAGACTGTATTAGTCACGGAAAAATTTGTCCACACTTGCCCCTGTACTCCATTAGCTTGAAAAAGTGTCGGGTCGGCAAATTCTGATTTTATCCTTTCTTCCATCGGCCAAGGCCATAAAGGTTCATCAGTCAATACTCCATCAATATAACGGTACTGCAGTTGCGCTCCTGTTCCGGGTGCAGGATTGGTACCGGACATATTACCAATTTGTAAATTTTGCACAACATTAAACGGAGTTAAACTGCTTGAAAACACATCTATGTTTTTATGGGGTGAATATGAAGCTAATCCATTTTGTACAAATGTAGCCCTAATTAACTGGTTATTGCTGGTAGTACCGTAATTATTTCCCCAAGGACCGGCAGTAAATCCCATATCTCCGTTATAAGCAGAAAATAAATCTTGAATCAGATTGTTTCTCAAAGATGGAGTGCCGAAAATCGCATAGTCAACTCCAATACCCAATTCACTGCCTGTTGAAATACATCTGGAATCAGTACCACAGATTGCCGGTTTTGTGTGGTTAGCATCTGTTCCGTTGTATTGACAAGAATCGGGATTAAAATATGGAGTAATAAACTTTTTCTCAATGTTATCCCATTTCATTCCGCCTCCCAAAGTAATTTCTCCCAACATTTTATTACCAATCCTAAGTCCTGGATTGGGTGAAAAAGAACTTGGCCCATCCGGAGCTAAACCAAAAGTAATATTATTTTCCCGTAAATCATTTAAAGTAACTATCGGCTGGTCTTGATATGCTGCCGGATAATTTTCAATTCCTTGTGACTGCGGCCAGTAACCTTGGCAAAATTGGTCACCCAACCACCATTGCCAGGCGGCAAAATTTCTGCGGAAAACTACATTGACATATGTATCATAATCAATGATCATTTTTCTACCTGATCCGGCAACTACACAATCCTCAATTAATATATTAGCCGGACTAGTAGGAGATCCTTTAGCCCAGACAGTTATCACATGAAAATTATCATGAGGATTGGCATTGTAACCGGAACATCGTTTAAGACTCACATTCCGGGCATATATTTCATAAACATCGGCAATTGAATTTTTGGCTATCAAACCTTCTACCTGAAAATAATTACCGTAAGGATTTGGGGTACTATTGGTAGGATTGGAAATAAAATCCCAACTTCTTCCGATTACTACGGTATGCCGTTGGAATTCTCCGTTAATAATAGCTTTACCGTCATTTAAGGCTTTGATAGTTATCGGACTACCTGAAATACCGTTTATGGTTGGTTCTATTACTTGATAATATGTCCCATCCATTAAATAAATAGTATCTCCAGGTTGTAAAATTTCCCAAGCTTTGTTAAAAGTTGCCAAAGGAGTAACTTGCGATATTCCATTATTACTGTCATTACCTGTTGGAGATATATAATAAGTTGCAGCATTGGTAATATCTGGCGTATATAAAATCAATAGGAAAAATAAACTCATTAAACTTAATTTAATATAATTATTCATGATTTTTTAATTCAGTATCATCTTTTTGCTATATAAAATTATTTATACTATCAATATATACATTAAGGTAATTAAAGATAACAGTTTAAAGCATTTCAGCATAATTTTAAATTTTAAATTTTAATTTAATTTTTAATGTTTTAATTTTTATTCTAAAATCCAGAATCCTTATTCTTTATTCACTTGTCCTCCGACTTGTCCACCGAAGCTTCAGCGTAGGCGGAAGCTTTATGCGTAGGAGGATTATTCTTTAATCATTATTCAAGGTATTTGATCACCCATGAAGCATCCAATGCATTGACTTTCCCATCCGGAAAAAAATAATTGGTATCTAATGATGTGAGCCAGTTGGATAACAATGTTTTCAATTCAGGAATGGTGTAGGATGGGCTGGGTGATGGTTGAACAGTTGGTGATGGAACTGGAGTTGGCGTTGTGCCATCTGATGGAGCTTCCAAAGCTGCTACCAGATTTTGGATATAGAATAAATCCCCTTTTTCAAATGCAGGGACATCAAGATACTTTACGACTTCATTGTACGGCTGTTTAAGAATCAAAGCTTTAGCCTGAAAAAGGGCCGGAGAATTATAAAGGTAACTGACAGTTCCCTCGCGCATTGCGGAATCAAATGCGTTCACAAACCAATAGGGACCAACATATTGATATTCATCAACTGCCGTTTGCACCTGAGACTTAATATTTTGGCTCATATATTCAGCTATTTCCGGAGTCATGAACATAAAATTCCGCGCAACGCTTAAATTCCTAAAATTTATAGCACCCAAGTCTACTGCGCCCCAGCCAACTGTATCTTTAGAGAAATTGTTGATTCGAAGCGATAACATATGATTGTAATAGTTTTGGACGGTACTATCACCACCCAGACCTGCTAATTGTTTTAATTGCAGATACCCGTAATAACCTGCAGCATATTGATTGATAAAATAGGGTCTTGCTATGAGCCAGCTGTCTGGAGGTGGAGCTTCAATCTTACTGCTCATGGAATTGAAAATGTTCTTTGCAGTTGTAACGTCGTTGTTTCCGACAATCTGGGCGTATTTCCAAGCAGCATAGAAATTAAAGGGAGGGAAATATCTCCAGTATCCGCAAACACCGCAGATTGGTTGGGTTTGCATAGTCCAGGGAGATCTACCTGAACCCGTTTGGAATTTATTGGTTGCTTCAACAGGAATATCCGACCATTGGCGGTTGGCTCCGTTTTGATATCCAATATGGACGATGCTGGTAAAATCGTAAGGTTTTCCAGGACCATAGTTTTGTTGTAAATACGTTTTTATACTGGTCTGTGTTGCTGAAGATACATATGGATAGGCAAGAAGAAGTGTATAGACGGTGTCCGAAGGATTTTGAAAATAATCAAGAATTTCTCCAAATTCACGCTCATCATCATACCATCCATTCGCATATTGGTCGCTAAATGCATGAGTGAGGTAGCCCGGGCGAAGGTGTCCGGCAGCAATCATTTTCTGGATTTCAGTTTCAAGTTTCTGCGTAAGCTGAGCAGGTGACGGAATAACAGATGTGCTTGGAGCTGAAACTATACCAGCTAGCGGAAGCGGTGTTTTAGGATTTGTCCCGTTCGGACTAAATGCGATAAGTGAATTACCTCTCAAGAAATAGAGCTTGCCCTGATAGGGAATCGGAGGCGACTGCGTCATGGCATGTTTTCCATAAATACCATTTTTACTTTTATTTTTTCCACTGTATACTTGCCAGCCGTTCATATTGTTGTATAGAACAGAATCTCCATCGTCATACATCGTTTCATATCCTGGAATAATACTATTACTTGCGTTAGCCATACTGTAATTCCAATAGGTCCAGATCCTGTTTGTTTGACCAAGAGGAATAGTAATGTCAAACCCCCTCGCAAACCGATCACAACACAAAGACCAATATAGTACTTTTCCACCGGAAGAATAGGCGACCGGCTCATCTGATGCCTGTGACCAATCGCTAATCTGACTGATATATTGTGTACCAAACTTCCAGCCAACAGGTGCACCGTTATGAATCCAATTTGCAAAATCGTCAGGAGTCTGCTGATAAAAAACCCCATCAAAACCATGTACCAATGGGGGATATTTACTTCCTCCTCTTGTCACGCCTGAATATGCAAACGGCGCATATGTCGGTTTTCCGCTTATCGGATCGGTGTAGGTAAATTCCTGACCATTGGTTATGTCTAAAACAAAACTTGTTCTATTAGACGGATAATTGGTGAAATAGTTAGAAATTGGAGACGCATCAAGCGTGACTGTCCCGGATGCCCAATCCCCCGCTACAGGTGAACTGGTAGTTTGAAGTTTATTGGAAGGAAGGTTATATCCCTGGAAAATGCCAATCTCTATACTCTGAACCAGCCACGATTCCGATTGTCTAAGATTCGATCCTCCGGTAAAGATGACATAATCTTTATTCGTAGATTTATGGGTATAAATAACCGGCCAATATGAATAAAATCCTGCGCCGGGAAATTTTGCCGACTTCCAGATTTGCGTACCAGTTGTTGCATTAACTGCATAGGCAAACATATCCTGAGATGCAAAATACAGCGTGTTGTTTTTAAAGGCCGGAGAATACAAAATAGGACCATTCGTTTGAAACTTCCATTTAAAACTGCCGGTGACGGCATCCAGCGCATAGAAGTATCCGTCTCTGTTTCCCGCATAAATGGTATTATTTACCACAACAGGATTCGTTTCAAATCCTGCTCCGGCTTCATAGGGAGTGTAACCGGTAACAGAAGCTCCTGTTAAAGCATCTATCGCATAAATCTTATGGTCATATCCTGGAGTAAACGCAACACTTTTATTGTTTACTGTAGCAATGGTGGGAGCATTACCTAAGGGAAGTTCTGTCGGGAATACCCAGGCTAGAGCACCATCAGATGCATTAAACGCATAGAGTCCCCTGGCAGTTGAAACATAAATCTTACCGTTTGACGCAATCGGCTGAATTTTGTAAGGGATATACGGTTCAATGGGATGATACCAAGCAATATTTAAATCCCCTCTCACTTCTTCTGACACCCATGAAGTCCTTTGCGGATTGGCACCCACCATATACCAATCCGGTGAGGTTTGGGCAAAGACGGAAGCATGAATAAAGTCCTGCCTACCAGCAGGTAGGAATATCGAATAAAGAATAATGAATAGCAAAATTAAATTATTAATAAATTTTTTAAGATAAGGAAATTTGAAATAAAATTTTATCATTAATTATAAATTATACAATGAATCTCCGAGGGCTAAAAGCCCTCGGTATCTTTATTCTTCGAACGAAGCCAAGTCTGACTTGGCGAAGTGAGAAGTTTACAAATTTAGTTCTCGCTACGCTCGAACAATAAAATTCCGTTTTAGCTTTGCAGCCGAGGGTTAAAAACCCTCGGATAGCCGCTCATTCATTATACATTCTATTTACCTTCCCCAATTGGCAATCACCAATGATGCATCTATTGCATTGATTTTAGCATCAGAATTTAAATCACACACAAAAGTTGCACAACTTCCTAATCCCAACCAATTAGATAAGACTAATTTAAGATCATTAAAATCTACAATGTTGTTACCATTAACGTCGCCAGTTTTGGGACTTGGTTGAGGAGTAGATGACGGCATAACACCCTGATCTTCAACTAAAA
>CAYLWN010000025.1:0-13307 GCA_964387625.1 uncultured Gammaproteobacteria bacterium | reverse complement strand
TTTCCGATATTACTAATTTGACGCAACAAATTATCAATTATCAATCACAAATTGATAGTCTAAAAGGTCAACAGGATTATTTATCTAAAAATGCAGAGCTGGCAAAAATTACGATTTATTTATCAACTGATGAAATTGCTTTGCCTTATGCGCCAAATGAAACTTTCCGTCCGAGTGTAATATTTAAACTCGCTGTCAGATCACTGGTTAGCAACTTAAGATCGTTAGCAACAGCGCTGATTTGGATAGTGGTGTACGGAGTTGTTGTAGTACCTTTATTTTTTATTGTGAGATTTGCTTACAGAAAGCTGTTTAAAAAATCTGTTTAAAGGTTTAATCTTCAAATAATTTCATATTTATCCTATTACTTTCACTGAATGTTTTATTTGTTCTTTCTTGGCAAACCCCAAGAAAGTAGAAAAATTTATTAATAAAAGCTCGCATGTAAAATTTACTTGGATCTCAATTCGTCGGGATGGAGCATTACGCTGTTAAATAAAGTTATCGGCCCTCCTCAAGTGAGACCAGCGCAAATTTCACATTGCTCGCTTTTTTTATCAGAATGAAGAAAAATTGTGCAAAACACCTCAATGACGTTATTAATTTATTTAAACTCATAATGTCCTAAACGCTAAATCCTAACTTCTAAACGCTGTTATTTCAACTATTGACAAAAACAAACCGCCATGATGTAATATACGTATCTTGAATTCCTTCGGAGTACTTTTACCCAAGTTTACAAACATAATAAAGGATTTTTAATCTTGGCAAATGTGAAGAATTTTAGCCTCAAACAATTATATATTTAATATTTTATGGCAATCACCCGATCAGTGAAAAAAATTCCTGTGACAACAGACATTCCAAAAGTCACTAAAACTGCATCTTCAGCTGCACCATTATCAGTAGAGGATTTAATTGGCGCGCCCAAAAAGCCGGAAGAAATATCTGCGCCTACGAAAGAGCCGGTCCTGCCTGCGCCTGCCTACGCAGTCAGGCAGGCAGGTTTATCTCCTAAACCTGTGGTGCCGGAAATTACAGATAAACCTACAGTTGAAAGAATTATGACAACTAAAACTCCACCTGTGATATCAGCCAGGCCCTATATCAGACGGCAGATAATGCGACCAAATATGCCTGCAACCGGTTACAACCAAGGATTTAACCAACCTGTATATAACAATCAATATAATACGACTCCTTATAATAACAATCCATATAATAATAGCGGTTACTCAACTTACCGTCCTTATAGAAACAGAGATAACTATAATAATGGTCAAATGCCTGACAATGATGTACCAACTTTGGAAGTTAAAGGATTTTTGGAGATCATGCCGGAAGGTCATGGATTTTTACGGCCAAAATTTATTCCCAGTGACAAAGATATTTATATTTCCCAATCACAAATCCGCAAATTTTCATTACGGGGTGGCGATGAAGTAGCAGGTATGGCCCGGGAACCCAAAGAAAATGAAAGATATTACGGACTTTTGAAAGTGGTCAAAGTCAATGAAGTAGAGGTTGAAAAAATGGTCATCCCCAGACCCCGATACGATGATCTGGTGCCGATTTATCCTAAAGAAATGATCAGGTTAGAAACTGAAAAATTACCTTTATCAACTAGGATCATAGATTTACTGGCACCTATCGGTTTTGGACAACGGGGGATGATCGTTTCTCCTCCCAAAGCCGGTAAAACAACAGTTTTAAAAGAAATTGCCAATGGTATAACTACCAATTATCCTAAGGCGCATTTGATGGCGGCTTTAATCGGAGAACGACCTGAAGAGGTAACTGATTTATCCCGGTCAATCAAAGGCGAAGTCATTGCATCACATTTTGATGAGTCTCCTCAACAGCAAACTAAAGTGGCAGAAATTGCATTAGATAGAGCCAAAAGACAAGTTGAATTGGGTAAAGACGTAATCATTTTGCTTGATTCTGTGACTCGTCTTGCACGGGCTTATAATTTAACCGTGAATTCTTCAGGCAGAACATTGTCAGGTGGATTTGATCCCGCAGCTTTATATCCGGCTAAGAAATTCTTGGGCGCAGCCCGTAAATGTGAAGGCGGAGGATCATTAACAATTATTGGTACAGCATTGGTTGAAACCGGATCTAGAATGGATGATTTGATTTACGAAGAATTTAAAGGTACCGGTAATATGGAACTTCACTTAAGCCGGGCTTTGGCTGAAAGAAGAGTGTTTCCGGCAATTGATGTGCAAAAATCAGGTACCCGCCAGGAACAACTTTTGCTTGATGAGAAAAAATTAAAACAAGTAGTGACTTTGCGGAATATGTTAGCCCTTCTTCATGATGAAGCAGAACAGACAATGGCAATCATTGATAAATTGAATAAAACTAAAAACAATAAAGAATTCCTCGATAGTCTTTCAAAAGGCGGTTAAGAAATTAGTCAAATTTGTCTAATTAGACTAATTTGATTTCCCACAGCTTCAAACTATAGGGTACATTTTTAAAAATCAAATTCAGTTGATATAGTTTGTATATATTCGGACCCTTTGACAAGAGAAGCAAACTTTGTTAACTTGATTTACATGGATAATCTCCGCGTGACCATCAAAGATTTCATTGATTTTTGTAAATATTTCTACCGATACGCCAAAAAAAAATTAAACCGCTGGTGGATAATATTTGAAACCAATAAAGATATTCTGGTAGATTTACTAATTGCCAAAAGAGGTACTTACCAACGGCCATTTTTGCATACGTCTGTCATGATCATTATTATAGTAGGTATTGTGGCATTGCCGGTAATTATTAATACTTATCCTACACAAGCAGCAGCAGATGTTTTGCAAAATTACACACCCTCATCAGCCATACTAACTACGCTTGATAATCAGGAAACTTTGACTCAGGTGAGTGAAAAACCGCGGGATACAATAATTGCTTATAAAGTTGAAGATGGAGATACTTTAGCCAAAATTGCAGAAAAATTTGACGTAACAGTAGATACGCTCAAGTGGGCTAATGCATCTATTAAAGGTGAAAAACTGACCATAGGTCAAGAAATTTCTATTCCACCGGTAACCGGGATGGTTATCAAAGTTCAAAAAGGCGAAACGATTTATTCAATTGCTAAAAAATATAAAACTGATCCGCAGCAAATTCTTAACTATCCGTTTAATGATTATGCTGATTTAGATACTTTTGCTTTGGTTGCCGGTCAGACTTTAGTGGTACCAAACGGTGTTATGCCAGAGGCAGCTCCAGTATATAGTCCGATGACTATTGCTCAAGTGGGTACGATCCCGGGTTCCGGATTATTTATGTGGCCGACTCAAGGAGCAATTACCCAAAGGCCAGTTTCATATCATATGGCTGTAGATATTGCTAATTCCAGTTTACCGCCAATTATGGCAGCTGATGCAGGAAAGGTTATTCTGGTTGAATATGGAAGATATGGATATGGACATCATGTGATAATTGATCATGGTAATGGTTATCAAACTCTTTATGGACATATGTCGGAAATTTTTGTGAGTCCCGGTCAAGCAGTTTCTAAGGCATCTGTAATTGGTAAGATGGGTTCAACTGGAAATTCATCCGGTTCGCATCTGCATTTTGAAATCAGAAAAAATGGAACG
The DNA here is from genome assembly GCA_964387625.1 of uncultured Gammaproteobacteria bacterium. Taxonomy (GTDB): domain Bacteria; phylum Patescibacteriota; class Microgenomatia; order UBA10105; family UBA10105; genus CAYLWN01. The sequence goes on along the minus strand of CAYLWN010000025.1, from coordinate 9,690 downwards.
CTTCTAAATCCGCTGGGTTTTTTAAAATAAAATTTTCCTTTAAGCTCGCAGATAAAATTTACTTGTCAATTTGTTACTTTCTTGCTTGTCCGAAGAAAGTAACCAAAGAATACAAACCCGTGAAGGTTTTGCAATTTTTCTAACTACGTGATAATCAGGCGGAACCTCGGACCAGTTGGCCGTCTCCGCACTTTTATCACTTATAAGAAAAATTATGCAAAACGCTTCAAGGGTTATTTATTACTCATATCAATTTTAGTTGATTAGTTGATTGGATTATTGGATAATTAGTTGGTTATGAAGGGCCTGTAGTTTAACGGTAGAATACTGCATTCGCATTGCAGAGATCCGAGTTCAATTCTCGGTAGGTCCACTTGATAACCGTCAGTTCCCTGCCCGCATTGCTTGCGCAAAGCGCTGGCAGGCGGGGATTCTGACTAGGTCCACCCATAAATAAAAATTAGTCTAATTAGACTAATTGGTCAAATTTGACTAATGGACCTTCTTGGACTAATTAGTCTAATTTGGTAGAATGGATTTCTAACGGGCCCGTCGTATACCGGTAGTACGGAACTATGGCATAGTTCAAAAAGGGGTTCGATTCCCCTCGGGTCCACAATCAATTAGTCAGTAAGATTTAAGACGAAAAGACAGTAAGACGGTAAAATAGCCTTGATTTAGCCTCAGATTAGGTATTTACTTGCGTTTCTGTTATACTACCTATAACCCAAGATCTTTCCTGATTTAGTCGACTCTGGTTTATTTCCCAGATCGTTAATCGGAATCTGGGAATCTATAAACCAGAGGAGGTGAAACAAAAAGAATTAAGAATTAAGATTTAAGATTTAAGAATTCAGATTACTGTAAACTTATTTCAGCTTCATTCTTACTTTCAAAAAAACATGCAAGACCAAAATTTAACTTGCCGCGATTGCGGTAAGCCATTTGTATGGACAGCAGGAGAACAAGAGTTCTACCAACAGAAAGGATTTACAAATCCTCCAAGTCGTTGTCCAGATTGTCGGAAATTAAAAAAACAATCATTTATGTCTACACGCAAAATGTTCACAGTAAAATGTGCACAATGCGGTAAAGATGCCCAAGTACCATTTGAACCAAAGGGTGACAGACCAGTGTATTGTAACGATTGTTTCCGCGCAAACAGACAGGCAGGAGCCTAAATTTTTAAATTAATTTAAAAATTATTTCCAAATAATCCCTCGCTTATAAAAAAGCGGGGGATTTTGGTATCTTGATATATATAGTCAGTAAAAAGATATGGTTTTTAGAATTTTTGGTGAAAAATTCTAAAAAAAAATGAAATCCTTCGACTTCGCTCAGGAAATATTTTATAAAGTTTAGCCTTAGATGTTAGCACTGAGCCTGCCGAACTGCTAAATGGATTTGAGCTTGATCTGTTAAGCAAATATTGATTGGTTTGACAGTGAAAATATGCATGATATGATTATCAAAGTTATTTTGGTAAAATTATAAAAGACTTAAGGGACTTAAGAAACTTAAGTGACTTAAGATAATAAATTATGAACAGCCCAATACCAAATCGTTTTAAACCACAGGAATTTGCCAAAAAGTGGCAGGAAAAGTGGGAAAAAGAGAGAATCTATTCTCCTGATTTCGATTCTTATAAAAACCCTTCCTTCGCTAAAGCTTCGGAGGGCAGGCCTTACTATAATTTAATGATGTTTCCATATCCGTCAGCAGAAGGATTGCATGTGGGGAATATGTATGCATTCACCGGGGTTGATGTGACAGGCAGATTTAAAAGAATGAGCGGTTTTGATGTATTTGAACCTATTGGACTGGATGGATTTGGCATCCACAGTGAAAATTATGCCTTAAAAGTCAATAAGCATCCTCAAGTTCAGGCACAAATTTCGCAAAAGAATTTTTATAAACAGTTGAGGGCAATTGGAAATAGTTTTGATTGGGAGCGGACATTGGAAACTTATGATCCAGATTATTATAGATGGACACAGTGGTTATTTGTACAAATGTTTAAACACGGGCTTGCTTACCGGGCCAAAGCCTCAGTTAACTATTGTCCGTCATGTAAAACAGTACTTGCTGATGAACAGGTGATAAAACAAAATCAAATATCAAATATCAAATATCAAAAACACAAATCAAATATTAAAAATGAAGATATTAATGTATGTGAGAGATGTGGGACTGAAGTAGTCATGAAAGAGTTGGAACAGTGGTTTTTCAAAATTACACAGTATGCAGAAAAACTATTACAGAACACATGTAAACCACAATTTAATTGGTCAGACAAGGTCAAAATAGGTCAACAAAAGTGGATAGGGCGATCTGAAGGCGTTCAGATCGAATTTAAAAATCAATCCTTCGACTCCGCTCAGGATAAAAGTATAAAAGTCAAAGTTTATACAACAGCTATTGATACTATTTATGGAGTGACTTTTATGGTTTTGTCTCCGAAACATGCTTTATTAAAACAATTAGAGTTTCCAATTGAATATAAACAAAGTGTTTTAAAATATATAAAAGATCATCAAAAAGATACAAAAGAAATATTAAACAAAGAAAAATCCGGAATATTTACAGGATTGTATTTAATAAACCCCATTAACAACAGGTCTGTTCCGTTATGGATTGCAGATTATGTATTAATGGAATATGGAACTGGGGCAATTATGAGTGTTCCAGCTCATGATAAAAGGGATCACGACTTTGCTAAACAATATAATTTACCTATAGTTGCTGTAATTAAACCTATTAAAGAGTATCAAAATACAGTAAAAGTGGAGACGGATGGATTCTGGGATTATGGAGAAATTAAAAATGAATTTGCAGATAAGTCAGTATTATTCAATTCCGATAGGTTGAATGGTCTTACAAGCACAGAAGCTAAGAAAAAATTGGAAGAGCTTATTATTAAAAATAATATTGGAAAAAAAGAAATTCATTATCATCTTCGTGATTGGCTGATTTCTCGGCAACGTTATTGGGGCGCTCCAATTCCCATGATTTATTGTGAGAAATGTGCAAAAAAGGATGATAATACAGAACTCAGAACTCAGAACTCAATGTCCAACAAGGAAAACTTAAAAACTAAAAATTTGAGTTCTGGTCATTGGGATTTGAGTTCTCCACATAGCAATGTGGGTTGGTTCCCGGTTCCGGAGGATCAATTACCAGTATTACTTCCGGATGTTGCAGATTGGCGGCCTACTGGAACAGGCAGAGGACCTTTGGCAGGACATCCTGAATTTTATAATACCACTTGTCCAAATTGTGGAGGTAAAGCTGTACGGGAAACAGATGTGTGTGATACATTTTTAGATAGTTCGTGGTATTACTTGAGGTATCCGTTTGTAGAACGTGAGATTAAATCCAAATTAGTCAAATTTGACCAATTAGACAAATTGGGAGATGCTATGGTTTGTGTCACAGGTCAGGATAAGAAGATTACCGCACCCAGTTCTACTTCGGTTTGCAATGACAATGGAGAATTACTACCTTGGGATAATGAAATTACTCAAAAAATACTTCCAATTGATTCATATATTGGCGGAGCAGAGCATACAGTATTACATCTTTTATATACCCGTTTTGTGTATATGGCTTTGATTGATTGGGGACTTCTAAAAGTCAGACAACCCAGTAAGTCTGATGATTTTATTGACAATGAACCGTTTATCAGGTTTTACGCGCATGGACTGATCATCAAAGATGGAAATAAAATGAGTAAAAGCAAGGGAAATGTAGTTGTACCGGATGAATACATAAATCTTTATGGAGCTGATACACTTAGAACCTATTTGATGTTTTTAGGTCCTTTTAACTCAGGTGGAGACTTCAGAGACACAGGCATTGCCGGAATGTATAAATGGTTATCCAGGGTGTGGCGATTGGTAAGCGAAGTTGCTAATCTACAAAAAGAAAAATCTATTACAGATAGTCAGGAAGCCCAAAAACAAATAAATGCGTTAATCAAATTTGTAACCCAAGAACTTGAAAATTTACGGTTTAATACCTCAATTGCCAAAATGATGGAATTTACTAACTGGTGGATGGATCATCCAGAACAAATAGATCAGAATATAGCAAAAGACTTCATAAAACTGTTAGCACCGTTTGCACCATACATGACAGAGGATTTGTATCAAAAGTTAGTAGTTCGCAGTTCACAGTTCGCAGAAAATCAAAGTGGTTTTAGGTCGGTGCATCAAGCTAATTGGCCAAAATTTGATGAGAAAATATTGATTGAAAATACTTTAAAAATCATTATTCAGATAAATGGTAAAACTAGGGATTTGATTGACATATCAAGCCAAACTGCTAATTTGCAAAAAGAAGTTGAGCAGTTAGCATTAAGTAGTGCTAAAATATCCAAATGGCTTGGCAAAGCCCAAATTAAAAAGACCATTTTTGTGCCAAAAAAATTGATCAATTTTGTGATTTAAAAATAAAAATAAATGAAATTTGTTAGCGATTGATATTTTTTATTTATTTTCTTCCTACTTTCTTGCTTGTCCGAAGAAAGTAGGCAAAGAATACAAACCCGTGAGGGTTTTGCAATTTTTCTAAAACTTCGTGATAGTCAGGTGGAGCCTCGGACCAAGGGGCCGTTTCCACACTTTTATCACTCAGTAAGAAAAATCCTGCCTGCCGGCAGGCAGGTATGCAAAACACCTCAAGGGTTAATTAGTATATTATTATGGATAATGAAGCGTTTGACCAAACAAAACCATCATTATTCAAAAACCTTCAGCTACCTCTAGTATTAGGCGTAATTGGAATTTTAGTTTTGATTATTGGAATAAGATTAATTGTTTTTCCACTGAAAGAACCTCAAATCAATTTCAGTGACGAAGCCTCTGTATCAGCTCACAAGCTTTCAGAAATTAAAATAGATATATCTGGAGCGGTTATCAAACCCGGAGTTTATACATTAAGTTCTGAGAGTAGAGTTCAGGATTTATTGATTGCTGCCGGAGGATTGTCTCCTGATGCAGATAGGGATTGGGTGTCTAAAAAAATCAATTTAGCTGCTAAGCTTACAGATGGTGGAAAAATTTATATTCCAAAAGTAAATGAAATAAATATTCAAAATCAAGGAGGTCAAGTGATTGAAGATACATCATCAAACTATAACATAAACATAAATAATGCATCAAAATCTGATTTGGACACCTTACCTGGCATAGGAGAGGTAACAGCTCAAAAAATCATTGACGGAAGGCCTTATCAATCTGTGCAGGATTTGTTAACTAAAAAGATTGTTGGACAAAGTGTTTTTGAAAAGATAAAAGATAAGATCAGTGCATATTAAGTAAAAAATTCGAAATTCGAATATCGAAATTCTAAACAATATTAAAATTCAAATTTATTAAATATTTAAACATTTTGATTTATTTCGGATTTCGTATTTCGTATTTCGGATTTTAGAAGTTTATGTATAATCCTTTCATTCCTATCATCAATTCTTCGCTGCCGGAACCTCAAGCGTCACTTTTGACAGGAATGATTTTTGGAGTCAAATCAACTTTGCCAAAATATTTATATCAGGACATGATAACTACAGGAGTAGTGCATATTACAGCCATATCAGGCTCAAATATCAGTATTTTAATGCGGTTAATTTCGGAAATTACCATTACATTTGGCAGACGGATATCTAGTTTGCTAACCATTATTTTTATATTTTGTTTCGTATTTTTTTTGGGATTTGAACCAACCATCATCCGGGCCGCTATCATGGGCTCAATGCAGCTAATTGCTGTCTATTTTGGCAGACAGAATTGGGCTTTGCTAAGTTTGATTTTGGCTGCCGGGACAATGTTAATCATTAATCCAGCCTGGATAGGTAATTTGTCATTCCAATTGTCCTTTTTAGCGACCTTAGGAATGATTTTATTTGGGACAATTAAAAAGACACAAATTAACAGTTGGCATCAGGAATTGAAAAGGGAAGTCATCATCAATTTACGCACTACGCTGTCAGCGCAAATATTTACTGTGCCTTTAATTTTCTATTATTTCCGGCAAATTTCATTGATTTCTCCGATAACAAATCTATTGATTTCCTGGACCATCGGATCGATTATGATCTTGGGAATATTTTTAAGCCTTTTAGGATGGGTATGGTTGCCTTTGGGACAAATTGTTGGATATGTGACATGGGTGCCTTTAACTTATTTGATAAAAGTGGTTGAATTGACGGCAAAAATACCCTTTGCGGGAATAAAGTTTTAGAACTATTTTTCTATTTTCTTCCTACTTTCTTGCTTGAGTTATTTTAAGACTCGTAGGTTAAATTTGCTAGATTATCTATTACTTTCTCTGCATGCTCCAGAGAAAGTAATCAAAGAGAAGGCAAACCCGTGAGCCTGCCTGCGCCTGACTGCGTAGGCAGGCAGGCAGGGGTTTTGCGATTTTTCTAACTTCGTGATAATCAGGTGGAGCCTCGGATCAGGAGACCGTTTCCACACTTTTATCACTTGTAAGAAAAATCTAGCAAAACACCTCAAGGGTTATTAGAAGACTTAAAAATAGAAAAAACGCTTGATATTAAAGTATATTTCATATTGCTAGACTCTATATTAGAAGGTATATTGTATTTAGCTTAGCAAAACACTTCAAGGGTTATATTTAAACATTCTAAAAATTAATCATTGATTAGAAATTAGTAATTAGTAATTAGAAATTTATGCATATTTCTTATCGTAATTTGCTTTTTGGTGCGTTTGTTGGGGCGGGATTGTTATTTGGTATCATCAAATTCTATCCCGATGGGAAATTGCATCTGGTGTTTTGTAATGTAGGGCAGGGAGATGCAATCTATGTTAAATTTCCGAGCGGCGCTGATATGCTGATGGACGCAGGGCCTGACAGTAAGAAAATCTTAACCTGCTTAGGCAACCATATGCCGTTTTATGACCGTAAAATTGATATGGTATTTTTAAGTCATCCGCAATTAGATCATTATGGAGGAATGGCTGAAGTTGTGAGCCGTTACGAAGTAAAATATTTTGTTAGCTCGTTTAATGTTAAAAAATTTCCTCAGTTAAAAAAACTTAATGATTTATTAACGCAAAAACACACGGTATTGAAAAATATCGCATCAGGACAAACAATTTCAATTGATGCGGGAAATATTAAAGTAATTTGGCCGGAGGCTAACTGGTTAGCTTTAAATTATCCCGCAGATGAATCTGCGGTATTGGGAATAGGTTCAGAAAAGGAAACTAACCTTTTGTCTCCATATTTGGACATCAATTATGGAAATTTTGATGCGCTATTAACCGGAGACGGAGACAGTGACACACAACAAAAAATTTCTTTATATAATTTGAAATCATTATTACCAGAAAGTATTGATATTTTAAAAGTACCGCATCATGGATCAAAGATAAGCGTGTCAGAGGAATTTTTAAATCAGATTAAGCCTAAATTATCTGTTATACAAGTTGGTAAAAATTCCTACGGCCATCCAAACTCAGAAACTGTAGATAAGTTAGCCAAATGGGGTAAAGTGTTTCGGACAGACCAGGATGGAGAAATTGAAATTGTTTCTGATGGAAATGGGTGGTATAGGGAGGAATAATATTTAAATGCTAAATGCTAAATGAGAATTGAGAAATTACTCAAAAAAATTAATATTGTCGATCATTTTTTGTATATGATTGTTCTGTTACTTTCTTGCTAGTTTATTCCTTCCTACTTTCTTGGCAAACCCTAAGAAAGTAACCAAACCCGCCTGCCAGCGTCTGAGCGCACCAGCCCCGCATTGACTGCGTCAAAGCGCTGTCTGGCGGGGCGATGGCGGGCAGGGTTGATTATATCTTAAAGCTTAGTTTTCTTGGGAAAGCTAAGCTTTTTTATCATCTGACACTTTCAAACTTAATTAATAATCCTGTAGTATTATTATTTAAGTTATTATGATTAATAATTATAGAATATTTGTTTAGTTTTTACTAGCTTTGGATTGATATAACGAGATTAAATTATATTATCTAATTTTATATTATTATCAATTTCTATTAACTAAATCTATAAATTTAAAATACTGCTTGACAAAAGCGTTTATAAATATTTAAACTGATATTATAGATGTTTTTCAATTTAACCCATAATAATAAGACATTATCCAATCACAGGGTAACAAGAATTGAAGCGGGAATTGGCAAGATTTTAAAAGAAGATAGACTAGATAAGAAGTCGGGAAGATAAAGAAAGGGATGTTTGTAAAAACCGGACTTAAATTTGATTACACGAGGTCACAGAAAAAAGTAAACATTGCTCTTTAAAAAATTAATTAATTGTTACTTTCTTGATTGTTTATCTATTACTTTCTCTGCATGCTCCAGAGAAAGTAATCAAAGAGAAGGCAAACCCGTGAGGGTTTTTATATTTTTCTAAACTTGGCTACGAACGAGACAGAATTGGTTATCAAGGTTAAACAATCCAGTCATAGGATCAATATTTACTAATTCGGATGTCTAAGTCTTGACTAGTCGTTCTTCGCCATTATTAAGAAAAATAAATAAAAACGCCTCAAGGGTTGGTTAAAGTTTGATAAAAATCTATCAAAACACTTCAAGGGTTGATTTTAAAATAAGATTACCCTTCGACTTGCCTCGCCGGCAAGGCAGGCAGGCTCAGGGAGTATTTTTTGGATTTATTAGTTGATTATCCGCTTGTCGACGAGGCGGGGATAATTTGTTGATTAGTTGATTAATTATCGTCGAATTAGCCTTGTGCGGGAATAAATTGAAGTAATTAGTTATTTGTGAATAGTTGTTTTTAAAAGAAAATAAATTAACGCATTTACAGATATTTAGCCTGCAGGTACAATTATAGATGTGGACAATTAACGTAAATTATTAACGCGGAATGCATATTTAGCATAATAATACGGTCTAATATTACCGATGATTATGATAGATAGTAAAGTGTATATAAAATATATAATAAGATGTTATGTGATATATTCAAAAGAGAAGATTGTTTGGGTGATGAAATTTTGACCTGAAAAATTCCCTTGCGTTAAATATGCTCTAAATAATTAACGCAAACAGAAAATGCAGTAAATATGCCCCTTGACAAGCCTCAAAGTATCAATTTATTCTAAATATATATAACTTTTTTAATTTAGATGATTCTGATAATTTTTTATCCAATCAAAAGGTAACATATGAGTCCAAAACAAAGATTAGCCATGTTCAAGATGCACCAGCAAGGGAAAAATGTGTCGCAGTTGGCAGATAAATATCAAATTTCCCGGAAAACTTTCTATAAATGGTATAAGATTTTCCAAAATTGCGAGCAAAATTCATACCTAAAATCACTCACAAACCGGCCTCAAGGAGGCAGACGGAACTTAAGCGCTGGAAAATCGTATTACCAACAAACTTCCCAGGATTTAACGGTAAAGCTTTTGCAATTAGTAGCCTCACATCCTGAATATTCAGTAGACCGATTAGCACAGACATTCATCAATTTACAAAATCAACCTCTATTAGGCTACCACGGTATTCAAAATGTTTTAAGCAGGTATAATTTGTCTACATATAATGATAGGTATTTGTACAGCCAGAAATATAGGGTTGCACTAAACGAAGAAGCTGTTCCAGCCTCAGCTGCTCAAGAACCAATACCATCTCCTTTGGCACAAATGACCTTTCAGGAAATGCCGGCTCCGCC
>CAYLWN010000024.1:0-13422 GCA_964387625.1 uncultured Gammaproteobacteria bacterium | reverse complement strand
ATTCATGACTCCTTTTGTTCATTTTAAAGAAAAACAAGTTCAGTTAACACTGACTGCTTTGAGTATTTTAGATAAGGATCCAAAACTTGTTACAAGTCGCGATCTGATTCGAATAGCTCAAATAGGTGATCAAATTTCTAGTCACAATTATGTGACTGTTAAGAAAAAATATACCGCAGCATTTATTACAGAAGCTTTAATGAAGATATACCCCCGTAACGACTGATCCAATCCCGATTTCCGCCAACTGGCGGATCGAGAAAAGGAGAGATTCGTCCATCAACTTGATGACGAATAATAACGCTAGCTCCCGCCTTCATTTATTTTGAAGGATTGGGAAGAAGGTATAGTCTAATCCCTCTGGTAACAGAGGAATGATTGACGAGAGGACCCGGGTGAACGAATCCCTGGTGTGCCAGTTGTCGGAGTCTCCGGCACTGCTGGGTAGCCACATTCGGATGGGATAAGCGCTGAAAGCATCTCAAGCGCCAAGCCTACCTCAAGATAAGATATCCTTGCCTGCGCAAGCAGGCTTATAAACCCCTGGAAGATTACCAGGTTGATAGGCTGGAGGTGGAAGATCCGTAAGGATTTAAGCTGACCAGTACTAATCGGTTAAGAGTAGTATTTTTTATTCACCTTTTGGTGATTTAATATGATCTCGATTTTTTTGGGATCACTTTTTAAAATAGAAAAAAATATATTAGTGAATTAGCGTTTAGAGATTAGCGTTTAGTGATGATAAAATTAATTAAAGTAAAATTTTCACTATACACTAATTAACTATACGCTAGACGCTAGTTTCCTGAAGCCTTTCGGTCTTTAGTGCGATGTGGAACCACTACTATCCATTCCGAACAGATAAGTGAAACACATCAGCGCTGACGATAGTTGACTCGCAAGGGTCCGCGAAAATAGGTCAAGGCCGGAGGACTTCAGGAAAAAAATCCGTCGTAAGACGGATTTTTAGTTCATAGTTAGAAGTAGAATCGATATGTTCAAAGTTTCGTCCAAAGGACGATCTGGCTTTGCCAGACGTAGTAGAAAATAATTATATTTTAATCCACCAAAGCGGTGGATTTTTTTGTGGAGTTTTTTTTATTCCGTTGTAAACGTATAAATCGGTGATTGCAATGAATCAGGGGAAATAAGGATAATTTCATAATTATATTTTGTTTGAGAATCTAAATTTTTCAAAACAATATAATGGCTGGTTTGCGGGATGGCAGATATAGGTATTTCGATTTTTGAAAATACATCTTTCCAATATCGCAATTTAGTAATTTCCGGCTTTTGAGTAGTAAAGTTGATTACGACAGATGTTGTATCAGGAAATTGTGTTTTGGGAGGAGATATAAGTTCTTGAGCTTTGATACGCATATCCTGTCCCTGTTTTGTTCCTGACATGATAGAAAAAATACCTGATCCCAGTATTGCCAAAACCAGCAGTGGTAGTAACACTGCATAAATAGAGGGTAAAGGAATTTTCCAGGCTTGAAAATAATTCACTTTTGCTTCCTGTGCCCTTTTAAAATCAATCAGAGATTTTTTTGGGAACCAAATACCCGAGCATTGACTGCAACGCATCAAACTCAAATATTGAGGTACGCTTTCCCGGCGAAAAAACCTTAAAGGAGACCTGTCTTTGGGGCACATCAAAAATTGATAATCAGCATGGGGATCAAAAGGCGTATTAGGTAGACTATTTTCCAAAGGAATCAGGTTATTATATTTAATATAATTTACTTCACCCTGATCTGACCAAACCCCGGCGCAATTGCCGCAAAAATCCAAAACCACATCACCGGTTTCACTTTTTAAACTGATTGGCTGTAAATTTAGATTACATTCAGGACAAAACATAGGCGAGTTAGCAGTTTGAAGTTCATAGTTCATAGTATGACTAAGTAGAAAATAGCATTATTACTGCGAACTACGATCTAAGTTCTGCAAACTAATATTATCTTACATCTAAAAAATAGGAGATGCAATTTGGTGATATAATAAATTACATATGATTGATGGAGACGGAAACTCTTAATAGTTTTTTTATTTAATATGTCTATTTAAATCCTGATAAATAGGATTATTTAACGTCGTTGCGGAAATTGCAAAAACATAGTAAAATATATGATTACTTCTTAATGAAAGGCGGATATGAAAATTAATGACAACAAAAATACAACCCTCCTTCGCTAAAGCTACGAAGGGCGAGGAAAAATCTCAGCCCAAAGCTGAAATTAAACTTGAGGAAAAAGCTTCAAAATTAGCCTCAAAAATATCAAAACCATCCAAATCCACCTACGCTAAAGCTTCCACCTCCGTTAAAACTTCCTCTTTCGCTGAAGCTACAGAGGACAAGTCGGAGGACAGGGAACCTGAAACCATGGATGATTTGATGTCTGAAACTAAATATGCCATGGTTTCCTATACCCGGGGCAAAGTACTTGACGGTAAGGTGATGTCTGTGTCAAACAGATTTATTTCCTTTGATATTGGTGGTAAAGGCGATGCTATCGTTCACGAAAAAGAAATTCCCTATATCGGAGATTTATTAAGACATCTAAAAGTCGGAGATAAAGTAGCAGTAACTGTTGTAAATCCGGAAAATGACCGTGGACAAACTGTTGTATCTTTACGAAGAACTGCTTTGAGCAAGCGTTGGGAACTTTTGATTGAAAAAATGAAGTCCGGTGAAATTGTGGATGTAGCAATCAAAGAATTGTCCAAAGGCGGATTTTTGGTAGATTATTTAGGTATCAGAGGATTTATTCCTTTATCTCAAGTTGATGCGGAATTAACCCGAACTGGTGAAAGATCAACCGGCAGGCATGTCAATGTCAAAATCATTGAAGTGGATAAAGATGCCAACAGATTAATTTTTTCCCAAATAGCCGGAGGAATTTCTGTTAAACAGCAAGCAGCTTTGAAAGCTTTGAAAATTGGTGATACATATAAAGCAGAAATCACCGGTATTGCTCCTTTTGGAGGATTTGTCAGTGTCAAATCAGGAGAATCAAATATTTCAGGTCTTATCCATATCAGTGAAATTGCCTGGGAAAAAGTAGACAATACCTCAAATTATTTAAAAATCGGACAAACAGTGGACGCGAAACTGATTGGTATTGATCAAAAATTAGGAAAATTAACTTTGTCCCTAAAACAATTATTAGCTGATCCATGGAGCGATGTGATGAAAGTTTTTTCAGTTGATCAGAGCGTAAAAGGTAAAGTGACTAAAATTACTCCTTTTGGAGCCTTTGTATCGTTATTACCGGGCATTGAAGGCTTAATCCATATATCCAAAATCGCTCCGGGGGAGGAACCTAAGTCAGGAGAAGATATAGAATGTTTGATTGAAGAATTAAACCCTGACAAGCGTAAAATCTCCCTTTCCATCGTCTCCAAAGCCAAACCTATTGGTTACAGGTAATCATTTTTGAAAAAATATGATACCTGAAACAAAACCTGCACATCCTGCTTTAACTTCACCTATTTACGTTCAAGAAAACGGATGGAGTATTCAACGAATATTAAAAGCTGACGCGGATTATTCCCAATTTGTGATACCAGCGCATAATTCTATAGAAAAAATCTATACCCATACTCTTAAACTGCGACAAGATGATAAGTTAATATTTATAGCTGATTCTGCCAGTGATTTAGCAGCTTTTAGAGTGATGATTGAGACAAGTAAAAATAAAGTTAAATCAGTGGATATTTATTATTTAAAAGATTTTCACAATGATGATTTACCGGTAGATGATTATTTTGCAGATTTAACAGATGAAAAAACTTCATTGTTTATTATTGATACATTAGATGATCAAATAAAGGCAGAATTTTATAGAAAACTTAGTGAGAGGCAATATGATGTTGGTATTAATATGATGAATGGCTCATATGATATAAGAACTAAAATAGGCGAGATAGCTGGTAGTTATATGCCTGTTGCGGAAATGCCAGGAATTCAGATCAAAACTTTAACCCAACCCGTTTTTCATACTAACCCGGAAGATATGAAACCCATTGGTGACAGATTAATCAGCATTTTAAAAGATGTCAAAACATTTCATTTCACAGATTTCTTGGGAAATGAATTGTCATTTGAAGTCAATGCGACTGATCCTTGGATCAATGAGGCAAATAATGGTTTTGCTTTAAGACGTAAAGATTTTAAGGGTTCTGAAAATCTGCAATTCGTTGTCGACAATCTGCCCATGGGTGAAATTTATAAAAATGTACGTTTAGGTACTGCCTGCGGCAGATGGTTATTTCCCCAAATAGATATGGATGTTTGGCAGTGGGCGCAAAGAATGGGAATGATAAATGAGCAGCAAAAGAAGCAAATGTTTATAGATTTTGCCGATCAAGTCCTGATAACTTTTCATAACGGAAAAATAGTTGATGTTGCTGGCGGTATTCGGCCAGAAATTTTTAAAAAATATTTGCAAGAACATGCCAAAAAAGATGAAACCCCCCAAGCAATACTATATTTAACAGAAATTGCTTTTGGCATAAATATTGGAGGACTCATACCGGAAACAGGGGAGGAAACTACACTTGGCGGAGAAAAAGCTTTAATTATTCATCTTGCATGGGGTAATGCGCCGGTGCAGGATATAAATTTAACTAATCCAAGAAACATTATTCAATCAGACAGCCATTTAGATCAGGAACTTCGGGGTTTATTTAATCTGGATGTCACACTATATAATGGAAAAAGATTAACTCTATTTGGTATAGGGGGAATTCTTGATGGTTATTCAACTGAATTTTTAAGATATCAACAGCAAATATTAGATATTAATACAAATCACCACAAATAATCTCCCACAAAGCGGGATTCACACTGCTGTAATTATTCTCCCGATTTATATTTTAGTTTAAATGAATATCGGGATCATAAACATCAGCGGAACAATTCTTAAATTATCCAATTACCCAATTAACAAATAATGAAATGTTATAATGCGTTTATAAAATATTAAACCTATGAAACAACGCACTTCTTTTGTTTGTCAGCAATGCGGAAATGAATTTGGGTCATGGTTTGGAAAATGTCCATCATGCGGTGAATGGAATAGTCTTATTGAGACGAGTAGAATTACGGGTAGTTCAAAATCCGATCCTTCAACTTCGCTCAGGAAAAATTTACAAGTAGAACCTAAAAAACTTACGGAAATAAAAAGAATTATTTCCAAAAGGCTTAAAACCGGATATGGGGAATTAGATAGAGTTTTAGGTGGAGGAATAGTGCCCGGAGAAGTAGTATTGGTTGCAGGTGATCCGGGAGTAGGCAAATCTACACTACTGCTAGCGCTTTTAGGAAAAATCGGCGGTTGGTATGTCACGGGCGAAGAATCTGCTGAACAAGTGAAATTAAGAGCTGACCGGCTCAAAATCACCAATGAAAATTTGTTCATTTTGCCGGAAACCAATTTAGATTCTGTGGTTGCTTCATTGGATAAGTTAACTACATTACCACCGGTTTTGGTGATTGATTCTATCCAAACTATGTATACCGAAAATTTAGAAGGTGCTGCTGGATCTGTTGGACAAATCAGAGAAACATCGCAAATTTTAATTGCCCTTGCCAAACAAAAACAAATCCCGGTATTTATTGTGGGACACGTAACCAAGGAAGGAAATATTGCCGGACCGAAATTACTTGAACATATGGTGGATGTAGTTTGTTATTTCGAAGGAGATAAATATTACCAAGGAAGAATATTGCGCACATTTAAGAACAGATTTGGTCCAACTGATGAAGTGGGAATTTTTGAAATGGGAGAAATTGGGTTAAATGAAATAGACAATCCCAGCAAGCTATTCCTTGAAGGTCGAGTAAAAAATGTTTCAGGGTCAACGGTGGGTGTTACCTTGGAAGGAACCAGACCACTTCTCGTTGAAATCCAATCACTGGTCGTATCTTCTCAACTTCCCATGCCGAGACGGGTGGCAAATGGTTACGATTATAATCGTTTACAAATGATTTTGGCAATTTTACAAAAAAGATTGAATTTACCACTTGGTACTTTTGATGTATTTGTCAATGTTTCAGGAGGACTCAAGCTTAAAGAGCCGGCGACTGATTTACCGATTGCTTTATCCATCGTTTCTGCCTTTAAAAATATCGCTTTGCCTGATAAATTGGCTAGTTTTGGGGAACTGGGACTTTTGGGAGAACTGCGCCGTGTACAAGGTGAGGTAGTTCGGCATAAAGAAGCTAAAAGATTGGGATTTACAACCATTATTTCACCTGAAAAATATCAGACTTTGATGAAAGTGGCTAAGGAAATTTTAGGCAGATAATTTTGCTAAATAACACAATTAAAGGTAAAATAATCTCATATGGCTTTTATATGGGATTATTTCAAAAAAGACCTCGGACTTTCTGAAGAAGGGCAAATAAAATTACTTGAAAGAATGGTCAATTATGGTCCGGAAAAAAATGAGAAAATCCCTTTAGATCAAGTTAAAAAATATTGGCATAAACTACAACTTTTTCCCAGATCAAAAAAATTGATGGAATTATTGATATGGAAAAAACTATCTTAAATAATCACCAAACACAAATTTTAGATGAAATCAGTAAAGATACAAATTTAACCCCCAGATTTTATTTGACAGGCGGAACAGCTTTGAGTGAATTTTATCTGCAACACCGATTTAGTGAAGATTTAGATTTTTTTACTGATCATGATTTTGATTCGCAAATCATCCTTCAATCCATACAAAAATGGTCAAATAAGTTTGCTTTTACTTATATTTCTGAAGTGGTAGAGCCAACATATATTTTTTTTATAAAATTTCCGGGCGGAAATAAATTAAAGATTGATTTTGCCCCATATCCTTATATTTCATTGTCTCCAAAAGAAAAAAAGATCAAAAATATTCAAATAGACAGTCTACTGGATATTGCTGTAAATAAATTAATCACAGTCAATCAGAGAAATGAAGTAAAGGATTTCGTAGATCTGTATTTTTTACTTAAGCATTTTACTATCTGGGATTTACTGTCAGGTGTGAAACAAAAATTTCACCAGGAAATATCACCATATATATTAGCTACAGATTTATTGAAATGTCAGGATTTTGATTATTTACCCAAGATGATCAAGCCTTTGAAAATTGAAAATTTAAAAGCATTTTATTATCAGCTGACAGAAAAATTGAGTAAACCAATGACAAAATAAGGCAAAACTCTTCTCTTACGGGAAAAACAACAAGTTTGGATTGTGATAGTGCTTCGCTAAAAATAGGGTCCGACCCTAAAAAAACCTAAAAATAATCCACAAAATTGAGTTTTACTACAATTATTTCGTCTGATAAATATACGACACTGATGCAGGTGAGTAAAGAAATATTTTAGTCAAATCAAGCTTCTAAGACAATTAAAAACAAAGAATTCAATTGAAGATAAAACTTGTTATTTGTCCTTACATGCTATATACTATAGGTTATTATTGTCTGAAAGACCTGTTTTTGTATAAAATCTGAAAAGTATGACAAATTTTAACAATAATATTATAAACCTCAGCATTGCTCATATCACCAAATATGGTGGAGGAAACTGGTTTAAAAACTGAAAATTTGAATTAAAAAATTACCAAAACCTCCAAAATTAGGAGGTTTTATTTTTTTATATGAGTATTGAAAATAAACAGAATCTGCCAAATTTTGCAGAAACATTAAAGAATAGATGGAGGGGTTTAATAAAAGAACGTTTACCTGTCGTAGAGCAGGATGTGGTTAGAGTATTGGCTTTGCAGATACAGGCTCCTGAAAAAATAGTCTGTTGTTTGATACCAGATGCAAATACTTTAACATCAAAAAAAGAATTTGATCACACCTGTTTTGATGAATTAGGATTTTCTATTTCAACATGGTTACATAAAGGCAATCAGGCTAAAAATCCTCATCAACTGATGCTTTTGGGTGGAAAAATAAATCCTAATGAAACTCCTTTACAGGCGGGAACCAGGAATTTACAAACAGAGGGACATGTCTTTGGTGTAGATGCAACTAATCTAGGATCTTATTTTCAAAGAATCTATAGCTTTCACCTTTTTGAAAATGGCAAAAAAATTAAAAGAAACAATCATGAATATACTTTTGAAGCAGAAATACCTCCTATAGAAATACCAACTAGTTATGATCCATCAGACAAAGCAGAAGGTGTCAGATTATTAACCCCGCATCAAGTTGAGCAATTAATAAATAATGAGCAAATAGAAATTCCACCTGATAGCTCTGGTAAACCTAGACAAGCTAAATTACTTGATAGTCTATGTATTAAACCGGAAAATATTCCACATCATGTAACAACTGCTGAAAATGAAACTTTATTAGCAAGAATGGAGATTGAAAGACGTGTAAAAATATTTGATGTACAGGTAGAAATTGAAGTAATTAATAAATTTATAAAATTATTTGATACAGATGATAAAACAAAACAAAATTTTAGAAAGAAATGGGATTTCTTAAAAGAAAACGAATTTCTATTTGTTAATGCTATGTCAAACAGTGATATTCGTAGCATACGAATGAATATAAAAAGGCTTTTAATGGATTTTGAAAAACAACTTTTTGCTCAAGATGTAGATTTGAGTAAAACATTAACGCAAGAACAACTGATTGCTTATAAACAAGTTGGGATTGAAGAAGATAGATTAAGAAAAAGGATCAAATTAGCTGAATATCTAAAAATAGCAGCTCAATTGGTATATTTTGAACACAGCTTACCCTTCATTGAAAAAAGCGGTCCGCAAAAAGCCTTTTTACTGGCACAATTACTTTTAAAACTGGATCAGTTTGATGAAAAAGTAACCGTTGCCATTGATGCCTGTCCGGAAATAAAAATGGTCTATGATGCGGCATGTACCCCTTTTGGTATTCACAGAAGTCAGTTTGGTTGGGAAAAAGAATTAAAACTTAAATTGGAAGAATATAGGAATATAAGCTATAAAACATTGATTAATCAAGCAACAGTTGAAGAAAAAGTAGATTATGAAAATAGAAAAATAGCTCTGGAAACATCTTTTTGTCAGAGTTTAGGAATTAATCCTAGTATGATCGCTCAATTAGGATACAGTGCTGATGGATTTGAAGAATATATTGGTAGAGCTATATCTCAAATTGCAGATCCGGTATTAAGAGCTCAACTTACCAGTTCCAGATTTCAGCAATGGAACAGTCTAGATGAAGTGATATTAGGTTATTTTGGAATTGGTTATCCAAATGAAACTGCTTTTGATTTTCCTGTCCGATATAGCGCTATCCGTAAATTATTATTGATGGTAAATTACCAATTTGAAAGACGATTATGGAATGAGCATATACAAAAGGATAATATTTTATTTGATACTTTATTTGAAATGAATTTTGAAGCTGAAGAAGATAAATTGTTGGATTTGAATCATAATACAGTACTGCATGGATTCAGATATAGAGAAAGTGTGAAATTAAATATTCAATTACCCGATGGTCAGCAAATAGAAATAATCCAAAGACCAGCAATATACACAAAAACCAGAATAAAAAATCCGCTATCAGGTTTGAGAAAAAGATTGGAACGGGGAGCAGAAAATGATGAAATAAGTGACAATAATGGTAGAATGTACGTTTTGGATGAGGGGGATTTTTGGAAAGCATTTGTAAGAAAATATCCAGAATATATAAAGTTTAAGAAAGTTATCTGTGAACAATGGTCAAAAGCAATTATTTTTCATCTTATAAATTTTTATTCCACCAGCGCAGATAACTCCGGATATAAGTATGAGGTGTCTAAAGTCAGGAATTCAGGATTTTTGACAGATATTGTTTCAGAACCAATACATGCAAGGCACAGTCAAGCATCTAATGGTTTATTTACCTGGTGTAAATTTGTCCATACTGCAAAAAGTCCAGGTATTACTTATCAAGAAGAAGTACAAATGTTTCCTTCTATTGAGGATGCGCAAGTAAAAATTAATGATGACCCACGATATGATTTAGAGCGTTTATTTATGCCTTATATGAGTAAAGATGAAAGTACCCATGAAATTCAAGAGAATAGATTTCCTCTCATGTTGGTGTTATATGGAGTAAAAGGGTTGATATATGAGACAGTAATTAGACAGAAAAATCAAAATAAATTAAACAAATAATCATCTGTTTCATTTCGACTCCAAAATTCTATTTAGATAAATATACAATCATTAAAGCCAACATTATAAAAATAAATATTTCCATAGTTTAAAAATTTTTAATCAATTATTCACCCTGATAATCTTTATCAACTCCAAAGCCCCGTTCTGCCTTATCTAATGGTTCGGGAAAAACTACACAGCGATTCATTTTTTTCGATATTGTTCCACCCATATATACAGGTTGACCCTTTTTTAGCACTACTTTTCCATAAGGAACTGCTTGTCCATTAGTTGTTGTCCAGACTGGGTTTTCTGATATATTTTTCATATATTTAAGACATCTTTAAAAAATTGTATAGTTTTAATAGTTAACTATCGGGAACAAAGCTTTTAGTTACAAATTCTCCATTTGGTTTTTTTTTAAAATGACTCATTCCCAGTGCCTGCACAACTGAAAAATCTACTATAGTAACGGGATATCTAGGTTGTTCTTTTGTTTGAGCTGCTATTCCTGCAGCTGTACTTTGTCTTGTTGATACTGAAATATCAGGTAATGCCATAAATAATCACTCTCCTTTAACATCATCCACCTTCGCTAAAGCTACGGTGGATTTGGGAGAGTAATAAATTTCTACGAAATTTAAACTCTCCCATAAAAAAACCTCCTTGCTTTTAAGTTAAGGAGGTCTGGTTTGGGTTTAAATTATTTAATTTTTATGTTTCAATCACCACCAAACCTCCTTTACTGACAAAGGAGGATGCGAATGCGAATTATTTGGTGCAATTGAAACATACTTATTTGTAGTTTAGCATACAGAATTTTCTTGTCAATACGTATACAAATTGAGTCATAACAAGGAATAGGAGATATAGGGGGTAAGATATTGGACATATTGGAATTATTTGATTTGATAAATTTTACCTTATCCCCAAGTTATCCACAAGAGATAACTTGTAAATGATTAGAGCATTAGAACAATATATATTTACTATCAAATACTATAAGACATGGTATTTTCTAGATCAAAATAATTATAGGTCTTGACAAGGGATTTTGGGGTATGTTACACCTTTTAATAGACGAGAGAATTAGGGCTACATGAATAGTAACGTGTAAGGTTATTTATTGAAGTTTTTGGGAAGCTGTTTAAAAATCGAATTAAAAGGAAAAACAGTTTCATAAAAATCTGTAATGATCCTTTATAGATAACGGATTAAACAGATTCTAACAGAGAAAGGATAAAACTTATGCATCAATTGATAAAACGCTTATTCAGAGTCAATACAAAGTCACAAATGAGCAGACAGGAAGAAGAGCGCAAAGAATTTTCTGATAATGTTAAAAAACAATTTGTGAAATTAAAGGAAAAAGGATTATCAATTCCGGTGTTTACGCTTTAGAGCAAAGTTTTAAAGAGATGGTAAGACAGAAAGACGGGAAGACGATAAGAGGTTTTAAATTTATTTAGATAATTTGTTTATAAAAATAAATCCTCCTTCACTCAAATTCGCCTCGAGGCTTACAGCCACGCAGTCGAATGTTCGTTTCGGAGGATTAGTGTCAAGTAAATTCGGCAAGCCTCATTAACTTGCCACTAAAAAGAGCATCACTATCGCTAGACGAGAGAGGCTACGAATAGTAATGCCCTTTACGTGTGGTACCAAATTTTGGGACAGACCAAAATATGGTGACCTTAAGTATTGAATTTATAGACAATGATAAACATTGTCAAGTGATTTTAGTGAGGCTAAACTTCTGAGAATAAGCTGATTCTACGCCATTATTCTATCTAGAAACATTCTTCAAAAAAAGTTTTTATTCCAATTAGTCAAATTTGTCTAATTAGACAAATTGGGAGACACTTGCTTTTTCCCAAATTTTTCACAGAGCGATATTTATTTATACATTAAAAAAATTAATTAAATTGTGTTTATATGTCAAATGGACAACGCATTCTCAAAAATTGAATACATTTTTTTGTGTATTTGCAAAATATTTATTTATCGTTATAATAAGAGATTACATAATTCATTCATTGGCAGTTTGAAGATTTAGATGGGGATTCGGATGTAGGGCAGGCATCCGAATTCCCTTCCAAATTTTCATATTTGCTATACTACTCCCATGATATTTCTTTCATTAATTATTCCCTTATATAACGAAGAAAATAGGTTATCCAAAAGTTTGACCAAGATTTCCCAATATTTTTCAAAACAAAAATATGCCTATGAAGTGATTTTTGTAAATGATGGATCAAAGGATGCAACATTAGAATTGATTGAAAAATTAGTCAAAAACAAACCTGAATTTAAATTAATATCAAATTCTGCCAATTGGGGTAAGGGAAATGCCATAAAAAAAGGCATGTTACAGGCAAAAGGCAAATATGTGATTTTTACGGACATTGACCTGTCAACCCCTTTGGAAGAATTGCCCAAACTTATAACCAAGCTTGAAAATTGTAATGTAGCAGTAGGTGTCAGACGCCACAAGCAGTCGCAAGTTTTAAAACATCAATCATTTATACGGGAATTTTTGGGTCAATGCTTTACTATCATGACAAAAATGTTGGTCGGTAAGGATATTATTGATGCAACATGCGGATTTAAAGGATTTAGGAAAACTGTAAAAGATAAAATATTTAATCAAATGAAAGTTAACAGATGGGCATTTGACGCGGAAATTTTATATTTAGCTAAAAAATATCATTATAAAATTGGTCAAGTTCCAGTGATTTGGAAAAATGATACACGAACCAAGGTAAATATGTTTAGAGACGGTGTTGGAGCATTCGTTGATTTAATAAGGATAAAAATGTGGGATGTAACAGGAGAATATAAAAGCTAAAAAACCTGATCATAAACGTTCGCAGGTAAAATTTACTTGGATCTCAATTCGTCGGGATGGAGCGTTTCGCTGTTAAATATAGTCATAGTCCCTCCTCAGTGAGACCAGCGCAAATTTCACACTGCTCGCATTTATTTATATAAATCGCAAAATATTTAAATAGCATTCTTATGTTATTTATTGGATAATTTGAATATTTGATGATTAGATTATTAGTTGATTAATTACGGTAATGGCGGTATTGAAGGATAGATAATCTTTAAATTTATTACTGTGTAAATATTAATTAGTAAATAAACTGCAAATAAGCCTAAGAGGGCTTTTTTTTGCAGTTTATTTTTCATAAAAAACACGAGAACAAAAACTATAATCAGTCCGAAATATAGATATTGCCAGCGGTAGAGAGCTTCCCGGGGTAAGGTCAAAAAGATAAATCTGATT
>CAYLWN010000023.1:0-14441 GCA_964387625.1 uncultured Gammaproteobacteria bacterium | reverse complement strand
TGCATTTAAAATGTTTTTCCATGGTTCATAACCATCATTTCTGGTTAAGCGGGGATAGTAAGAAGTGGATTCTGGATTCTGGATTCTGGATTCTGGAATATTTTTTGGAGAATAAGTGGGTAAAATTTTTATCAATAATTCCGCTCCAATTTCAAAAAGTCTGGTTAATAAAACTTCTGTAGTGTCTGTAGCTAATATTTTTTCTTTTTGCTGAGTAATGATTTCACCCTGATCAAACTTTTGGGCAAGCGTAATTAAAGATACTCCTGTTGCAGTTTCTCCGTTATATATCGCCCAGGGAACCGGAGCCGGGCCTCGGTATTGCGGAAGTAATGACGGATGAACATTAATTCCACTTAAGGGTGTATTTTTGACAATATTTTGAGGAATTTTTTGTGTATAATCTGCTGTAATCAAAATATCCGGATGAAAATTTTCAAGTTCTTTTTTCAAATCTTCCGGTTGTGCAAATTCCAAATAATTTGTTTGAGAAGATGGTGGAGTAATAACTGGAATGTGATTTTTTTGGGCAAATTCAAAAACCGGAGTTGGAATAAAAACTTGATCCCTGCCGATTTTGGCTGCAGGTTTAGTAACACAACAGCATATTTTATAACCGCTTTTAATTAATTTATCTAAAATAATCAGCGAATACTTTGGAGTTCCAAAAAAAGCAATCTTCATTAAATTCATATAAATTTGTAATTTTTAATTTATAATTTGAAATCAATTTTTAAGATCAAAATTCAAATTAATTAAACATTTTATTTTGATTTATTTGCTATAGCTGAAAATATTAAGGTTAATTCTTGGACCTCATCCCTTAATATTTGGTATTGATTAACAGGTTTTTCTATAGCATGAATTAATAGTTTTAACCAATATTTTGTTTCTTTAGCTTCCTTTTTACAAATATATATTTTATTATAGAAATCTTTTTTGCTGGATCCGCCATTTGCTTCACAATAATTTGCTCCAATACTTGTTCCAGATCTAATTAATTGACTAATAATTGGGATAGTAATAATTGTTTTTGGTATCGTTTTACACAAATCAATTATTGATTCTGAAAACTTTGATGTTCTTTCCTCTAAATCGTATTTCTTATTTTCAATTTTATTCATTTAAATTTTATTGAAAATTGTAAATTTTAAATTTCAAATTAGTCTATATATCTATCGGTTCTAAAACTTCTTGACCTTTATCATCAATAGTAGGTTGGTAAAGCTGGCCTTTTTGTTCAATTACCCGTTTGGTAAAAAGAGTTCCGTCTAAATGATCCATTTCGTGTTGGATAATGACGCTTTCAAAACCGGTAAATGTCTGTTTATACAGTTTGCCGGTTTCATCTAGATAAGTTATAGTAACTGATTTATGACGATTGACACTACCCCAGATTTTTGGAATTGACAGACATCCTTCAAGTTTCGCGTCCTCATCGGGAATACCTTTTACTAATATTTTGCTTTGGGAAACAATTTTAGGATTTATAAATACTTTGATTGGGTCTGTTTCTTCCGGGCGCATCAAAAATATCCGTACAGACTTACCAATTTGCGGAGCAGCCAATCCTACGCCTTTGGGATCAGTTGAATTTATCAATGCTGTTTTCATGCGGTCGATAATTTGTTTTATTTCTTTATCAATATTAATCACATCGATAGCTTTTTCGATTAATACTTTATTTGGCACAGTTACGATTAATTTCATAATTTAGTTATTAGTTAGCAGTTCGTAGTTCACAGTAAATTTGCTGCTACGAACTACGAACTTTCGCATATACTACGAACTATTTTACAGTTTTTCCAACCTGGTTTTTACTTCCATGTCATTGGGATCGATTTTTTTAAGTACTTCTTCCAAAATTTCTTTGGCTTTATCTTTTTTACCGGTTTCGGTATAAAAAATTGATAAAGCAATATATGCATCTCTGTAATCCGGTTTGAGTGTAATAGCTTTTTGTAAAGCTTGAATTGCTTCGTCAAATTTTTCTACCCGGCTGGCAATTACTGCCACATTATAACTTATTTTAGCATCAGTTGGGGCTAATTCTTGTGTTATCTTGATTGCTTCAAGTGCTGATTGAGAAAAAGCAGAGTTGATATCAGACAGGGCAAATAAAATTCTGGTTCTGGTTTTCCAGAAATTGATATTTTGCGGGCTGATTTTAAGAGCTTTGGTTGATTCACTAACCGCTTCGAGCACATATTTAGATGAAAGGGTAGCATCCTGTTGTTCAAAAGCTGCCAAAGCCAAGGAACTCGTAATATTGGCTTTTTCATCATGATAATTTGGTTCATCAGATTTCATATCGATTGCGATATTAATTTCTTTATATGCTTGGTCGTAGATTGTTTGTCTGCCGGAATTAACTGCTCTGGCATAAAAAGAATCTGCCAACCAGTAAATAGACAGCGAGATGCAAAGATATAAGACGGCAAGACTTAGGGATATTAAGAGAATTTTTTGCCAAATAACCAGTTTGGCAGGCTCATTTTCTGGATTTGAGACAGAAATAACGGGATATTTTAAAATAAAAACAAATGCCGGTATAAAGAAAAAATACAGCCCGACAATTACCACTGAAAAACCGAAAAAGTTGGTTATCAAAATGGATATAAATGCTGCCAGCAAAGACAAAATAAAAACTTTATTTTGGAAATCCGCAGTTTGAAACAATTTACCAATTATCCAAGCAAGTATCCAAATAATCAGTAATAAATATATTCCCAAACCTAAAAACCCACTGGTGGCAGCAAAATTTAAATATTCATTATGCGCCTTGTTATATAGAAAATCCCATTCAGAAGTAAGATTATGCTCGGCAGGGCGGAATTTATAATATGCATAAGCAAAAGTTTCCGGACCTGTACCAAATATTGGATATGCTCTAGCTATATCCAAAGCTCCTTTCCAGACAATTTTCCTGATTGTTGATGAATCAGTAATACCGATATTGATGACAGAATCTCCAACCGGAACTGTGGTTTCCTCCGGTTGCATTTGTTTTTGGGTGATTTCCCATGTGAAATATTTATTATATTGAGGAAATGGGGTGCGGATTATAAAATTGATAATCAATAATGAAAAATTGGCAAGCAGAAAAATGCGTATCAGAGTATTGTTCCATCCTGATAAAAGAGAATTAATCAATGTAGATTTATTATTAGGGATTAGTTTTTCTAACTGAGAACCTATGTTTTGAAATTTTATAATTTTAACCCAATGCCAATTTTTAATCAAAAACAATCCGATCCAGAAAATAATATTTGCTCCCCAAAAACCCAAAAACCCGGATCTGGATTTGGTAAACAGTAAACAGATGTAGGCTAATAATCCAATTAAAATTAAACTGACAATGTTTAGTAATTTAATTTTAAATTTTTCATTGTCATTTTGCATTCCTGTCCTGAGCGAAGTCGAAGGATTGAATTTTTCAAACAATTTATAAAGCAACAGAGGTATTAGAATAGCTAGGTATGCTGCCAGCCAATTAGGTTGCCCCAGGGTTGAAAAAACCCTTGATCGTACATCTTGTACCCACATATTGGCGTCAATACCGAATTTTTCCAAAATCCCGTAAATTACTACAACAATGGCTGATGACATGATAAATGAAAATAAACGCTTAAGTTTAACGCTTTCAAAATTTGCCACAAATGCATAAAACAATAAAAGATAAGAAATTGTAGATAGTAAACCACCATGAAATCGGGAATAATATCCGAAAATTGACACATGTCTATCAATTGAAAATAATGTAGAAAGTCCTTGGGAAATTAAAAATAAAACTAGTGGTATATCAAAAGGCGTTCGTTTAACGAGAAATTTTTTATTTAAAATCATTTTCCCAATCCATGCACCGGTTATTAAAACAGTCATAAAATACACAAAAATCATCTTGTTCCATTCAAAAAGTTCGTAAGACGGGAAATTTCTGGAAGGGTTAAACAATAAAGGTGTAGCAAAGAATAAAAGGTAAAAACCGTATTCAATGATTTTATCCAAAACTTTTTCAAGCTTCATGAGCAAATTATATCAGAAATTATGAATAACCTATGATATACTGCAATTGACTTTTATGTTTGACTTTCTTTTTGGATTATTCTCGCATGATCTGGCTATTGATCTTGGCACGGCAAATATTTTAGTGGCAATAAAAGGTAAAGGAATTGTGATCCGCGAACCATCAGTAGTTGCCAGACATAGAAAAAGTAAAAAAGTTTTGGCTATTGGCAGTGAAGCCAAAAAAATGTTAGGTAAAACTCCTCAATCAATAGAAGCGCTGCGTCCACTTCGTCATGGTGTAATTTCTGATTTTGATGCCACTGCTGCAATGCTAGCTCATTATATAAAATTAGTGCATGAACGTCCGCAAAAATATTATCCGAACATACCCAGACCCAAAGTTGTTATTGGTATACCGTCGGGCGTGACAGAAGTGGAACGCCGGGCAGTTCAGGAGGCTGCTTTGGATGCAGGTGCAAGAGTTGCATATCTGATTGAAGAGCCTATGGCAGCTGCTATTGGGGCAAATTTACCTATTCAAGAGTCAAAAGGTTCAATGATTGTGGATATTGGCGGTGGGACAACGGAAATTGCTGTCATCTCTTTAGGAGGCATAGTGGTGAACCGTTCGATAAGAATTGCCGGTGATGAAATGGATCAGGCTTTGATTACTTTTGCCAGACTTAAACATTCTCTTTTAATAGGTGAGCCAACCGCAGAAGAAGTAAAAATTACCATCGGATCTGCTTTTATGAGTGAAAATGATAAACAAACAGTTGTTAGAGGTAGAGATTTAGAATCAGGACTCCCAAAATCCATGAAATTAAATTCAATGGAAATACGTGAAGCTTTGGGAACGGTTATAAACAATATAATTTCCCAAATAAAAGAAGTACTTGAGGAAACACCGCCTGAATTTATTAGCGACATTATGGAACAAGGTATCACTTTGGCTGGAGGCAGTTCACAATTAAAGGGGCTTGATAAATTGATATCTCAAGAAGTGAAAATGCCGGTTTGGGTGGCTGAAGATCCGCAAACATCAGTTGTTAGAGGTGCCTTGAGATTGCTTGAAGATGAATCACTTTTGCATAGGGTTAAGGTAACAGGTGGTCTTAAATAAACTCAAACATTTTTCAAACTTAACTTAATAAAAATGTCCTGCAAAGCCTGACTGCGTAGGCAGACAGGATCTGGCTTTGCCAGACAACAAATAATTTTATGCGAAAAACAGCAGATTTAGCGTCTTGGATATTTTCACCCCTGATAGCAATTATTGCCACCTATGTGGTGGTACTTGCAAATTCCAATTTAAAATCACAATTTTTGGGCGGAATAATTATTTTACTGGCATTTGGAATAGTACCCAGTGTTTTAACTCTTTACTTATTAAAAAAATATAAAAAAATCAGTGATTGGGATATAAGTATACGAAAAGAACGGCCACTCACATTTTCCATTTTATTTTGCATTGCATTGATAGTTATGTTTATTTATCAAAAGTTTTCTTATACAAATATAACCAATCTAAATATTTTATTAATAGTTCAATTTTTATTGTTATTTGCAATTACCCTTTTTTGGAAAATTTCCGGTCATACTTCAACGGTAACGATTGCCTGTTTGGTAATTTCCAATATTTGGCTGCCATTTTATTGGTTTTCCGGATTTATCATTCCGGTAATTGTTTGGTCAAGAGTTTACAGAAAAAATCACACAATTTCACAAGCGATTGTAGGAGTATTATTATCATTAGTTGTTTTTCAATTAGGATTATTTTTCAAATTGGTTTAAAATAACTTCAAATCAATTATTCTTCGATCCCGACGATATGTCGGGAGAGAAGTTTTTAGTGTAGTTTTCATCCCGCAAACCTGCCTGCGCAGGCAGGGCGGGACTCGAACAATATTTTATTTTATAAATCATCAATTATTTTTATTATGCCCAAACTAGGAAAAGCTTTCAGCGATAATGTCACTATTTTTAAAAGACGTAAAAGAGACTTTGATTTTAATAAATTTACCGGATGGGGTGTAAGACTTACGTTGCTGTATTTTTTATTGTTATTTTTTTCCATTACTTTAATAGTCCGCTTATTTCATTTAACTATAGTTAAGGGTAATGAAAATCAAAGATTGTCAGAAGGAAACAGGATCAGAACTTTCATCATCCATGCTCCGCGAGGAATCATCTATGACCGTCGGGGAATTCCACTTCTTGAAAATATTGCGGGAGTTAGGGCAGAAAATAAATGTAGCGATGATAAATATTGCGGAAAAAGTTTTTTTACACTGGAACAATGGGCAACCCATACAAAAGTAAATATTAATTATGAAATGGATTACAAACGGGAATATCTTTATCCTGAAGAAACGGCATCAGTTTTGGGTTATTTGACGGAAATAACAGATGAAGAATTAAATAATCCATATTATCAATACCAAAATTATAATTTGGGAGACCACATAGGCAGAATGGGTTTGGAAGCTATTTTAGAAAAACAATTACGGGGAATTGATGGAAAAGAATTGATTGAAGTTGATGCCAACAATAACCGTATCAGAACTTTGGGTCAAGTTGATGCAGTACCGGGAAGTGATATTTATTTAACTCTGGATATTGATATTCAGAAAAAGGCTTATTTTTCCATGGATGGCAAAACAGGAGCAGTAGTTGCATCCAAACCCAGAAGCGGAGAAATTTTAGCATTGGTATCAACTCCCAGTTTTGATCCAAATGCAATTGTTGCCGGAATGTCTTCTAAAGATTATGCGCAACTTATAAATGATCAGGAACTGAAATTATTTAACAGGGCAATATCCGGAGTTTATCCGCCCGGATCAATTTTTAAATTAATCGTGAGCGTTGCGGGATTGGAGAGCGGAAAATTTACATCCGTTACTTCAGTTACTGATACCGGAATTATAAGAATTGGGGATTTCAGTTTTGCTAACTGGTTTTTTACCCAGTATGGCCGTACTGACGGGGAAGTAAATATTTTAAAAGCCATTGCCCGCAGTAATGATATTTATTTTTATAAATTAGGAGAAACTACGGGAATTTCTGAAATTTCCAAATGGGCAAAAAAATTTGGCTTAGGACAAAAAACAGGTATTGAATTGAGTGGAGAGGGAGAAGGCCTGATGCCTGATGCGGTATGGCGCAAGAAAGTCAGAGGAGAAGATTGGTATTTGGGTGATACTTATCATATAGCTATCGGTCAAGGTGATTTATTGACTACACCACTTCAGGCAAATATGTGGACCAACGTCATTGCCAGCGGTGGATATTTATGTAAGCCAACATTGATCAAATCAGAGCCTCAACAATTTTTAAATATAAATCAATCCAAACCCAGCTGTCAAAAATTGGACATAAAAAAAGACACGATAGATACAATTACGGAAGGAATGCGTAGAGTATGTACTAAGGGGAACGAAGGCGGATATGATGGAACCGGTTATGCATTTTTTGATTTTGAAATTATGAAAGAAAACTTAACTGCAGATTCGGGTCTTGGTGAACGAAAAAAAATAGATGTGGCTTGTAAAACCGGAACTGCGGAATTTGGTGATCCACAAAACCAAACCCATGCTTGGTTTACGGCATTTGCGCCACTACCAATTGCCCGGGATGATAATTATATTTCCGGAGATCCGGAAATTGTGGTTACAGTTTTGGTGGAAAAAGGCGGAGAAGGGTCTGTTGTTGCAGCTCCTATTGCTAAACAAATTTTTGAGGAATGGTTTAAAAGATGAAATGAGATGATAAGATAATAAGACAAGAAGATGGGAAGATGAAAATAAAATAAATTTAAGACGTTTAATTTTTCTTAAGTCTTACTGTCTTACCGTCTTTGTACTAAACTATGACTGACCGTGACGCATATATTGGTTTTTCAGCATTTCCGGGAATCGGGCCTTTAAGATTTAAAATGCTGATAGAATATTTTGGCAGTGCGCAAAAAGCTTGGGTTGCAGATAAACAAACACTATTACGTATTAATTTAGGTGAAAAATTAACTGCTAAATTATTGGATTTTAGAAATACTTTTCAAGCTTACGATTATATTCAAAAATTATTACAGGACGAAATAAATATCATTACCCGGATTGATAAAGGATTCCCCAAAAAATTATTGGAAATTCCTGATCCCCCGATTGCATTGTATGTTAATGGAAAATTAGAAAATGCTTACAAAAAAATTATTGGAGTAGTGGGAACCAGAAAGCCAACTTCTTATGGAAAACAAATAACTGCTTCAATTACCCGAGACCTTTGTTTGCAGGACTTTGTAATTGTATCAGGATTAGCCCGAGGTGTAGATGCAATTGCTCATAGAACCGCTTTGGAGTGCGGGGTGATTACTATTGCAGTTTTAGGATGTGGGGTGGATATTATTTATCCTCCGGAACACAAACAGTTGTATCAGGATATTATTAATTCAGGCGGCGCTGTTATATCAGAAGTTCCTCCCCAACACACGGTATTAAAAGGACTATTTCCAGCACGTAACAGAATCATTTCCGGTCTTTCTCAAGGAGTTGTGGTTACCGAAGGAGCTCAGGATTCAGGATCACTGATAACTGCGAGATTGGCGCTTGATCAAGGCAGAGAAGTATTTGCCATCCCCGGTCCAATTACCAGTTATTTATCAGTTGGTCCGACTAATTTGATTAAACAAGGAGCCAAAGCCACAACCTGCGTTAAAGACATTTTAGAAGAATTGAATGTACCACAAAAGCAGATGTCATTAAATAATAATAATAAAAATTTAAACAACGAGGAGCAACACATAGTTGAACTTCTTAATACAGGTGAGTTACACTTTGATGAGATAGCCAGATTGGGTAAAATTTCGTCAGCAAATTTAGGCTCTATTCTTACATTATTGGAATTAAATGGTATAATCCGAAACTTGGGAAACGGAAAGTATGGATTGAAGTAGTTTACAGTTGGTAGTTAGTAGTTCGCAGAAGTTTTTACTGTGAACCATGAACTATGAACTGCTAACTAAATTATGCAACTTATAATTGTAGAATCACCGACAAAAGCCAGAACTTTAAGCCGGTTTCTGGGTAATAAATACCGTATTGAGGCTACCTTTGGACACTTACGTGATTTACCAAAAAGCGAACTCGGAGTCGATGTTGAAAATAACTTTTTGCCTAAATATGTGATAGCCAGGGATAAATCCAAACGGGTGAAAGAGTTACGGGCAATGGTTAAATCCAAGGATAAAGTTATATTAGCCACAGATCCTGACCGGGAAGGAGAAGCCATTGCTTATCACATGGCAGTAATTTTGTCGCAAAAGGGTTCCAGAATCAAAGATGAAGAATTTTCAAATGACAGATTTTTACGTATTAGTTTTCATGAAATTACTCAAGAAGCAATTTCCCTGGCTTTAAAGAATCCTGGGACAATAAATTTTCCTCTGGTAAATTCTCAACAAGCAAGACGGGTGCTTGATAGATTAGTAGGTTATCAATTATCTCCTCTGTTATGGAAAAAATTATCCCGCAGTTGGTTATCTGCCGGACGGGTTCAGTCTGTGGCAGTGAGACTGACAGTTGAACGGGAAAGAGAAATTACCAAATTTGCTAAAAACGAATATTGGGTGATTGAGGGGGTGTTTAAATCATCAAATAATTCAATAAACGCGAAGTTAATTTCCAAAGACGATGTTGATTATGAATCTAAACACGTCCTGAAATTGTTTGATGGTAGTTATACCTTTACCAAAACCTCAATAATAAAAGAATTACAAGCAAAGGCAATTATTAAAGACTTGCAAGCGCCGTTCATTGTATCTGTCGTAGATAAAAAGGAAATCAAAAGATCACCGGCTCCGCCTTTTATCACATCTGCGCTGCAAATTGAAGCAGCCCGGCGTTTTGGATTTACTTCAAAACGCACTATGAGAATTGCTCAAAGTTTATATGAAGACGGATTGATCACTTATCACCGTACTGATTCGGTAAATTTATCAACCAAGTTTTTGTCAGCTGCAAAAACTTTTATTGAAAAAAATTTTGGCAAAAAATATGTTCATTACCGGACATATGCCACAAAATCAAAAGTTGCACAGGAAGCTCATGAAGCAATAAGACCTACAAATATAAATCACAAAATAGATGCGCAATCAAGCGAGAATTTGTTCCTGGATAATGAAAAACTTTATGATTTGATATGGAAAAGGGCAATTGCGAGTCAAATGAGTGATGCTATTTTTGATTCAACAACTGTGAGAATAAAATCTCTCAATAATTATTTATTTGAAACTCAAGGTTCAGTTATCAAATTCGACGGATTTTTGAAAGTTACCGGATTTAATAGTGAAACACAGGTAATACCAAATGTAATGGTTGGCCAAACTTTAGATTTGCAATCAGCTAATCAAATGCAAAAATTCACTCAACCACCTCCGCGTTATAGTGAAGCTTCGCTCATCAAAGCATTGGAAGAAGACGGGATTGGTAGGCCATCAACGTATGCGCCGACAATTTCTACCATTCAGGAAAGATTATATGTCACTAAAGAAAATTTAACTGACGGTAAAAGAAGTAGGTATTTTACGCCAACGCCTTTGGGTATTTTGGTTAATGATTTTTTGATTGAACATTTTCCCTCTCTTTTTGATTTGCCTTTTACAGCCAAAATGGAAGGGGAATTGGATGAAATAGCCGAAGGTACAAGAGATTGGACAACAGTAATCAAAGAATTTTATGTGCCTTTTAAAGAAAAACTGACACTTATAGAAGACACAGTTGAAACAATCATTGTTGAAGATAAAAAAACCGGTAATAAATGTCCTGAGTGTAAAGTTGGGGATGAAATTATCAAAGAAGGTAGATTTGGAAAATTTTATGCCTGCAGTAGATTTCCAGAGTGTAAATATACCAAAAATTTTCTGGAAAAATTGGATATCAAATGTCCAGAATGTAAAACTGGAGATGTAGTTATCAGAAAAACCAAAAGCAAGCGGGTGTTTTACGGATGCTCACGTTATCCGGAATGTAAATATGCCTCGTGGGTAAAGCCAGTAGGTAATAATCTAATAAACAAATAATCAAATAGAAGATTTTATTTCCAACGTTTATCGTTAAACCAAAGGTTAATTAGAGTTGAATGAATGCAATATTTATTAGTTTTTTTAAAAACCTATCGGTTGATTTCCAATATTATTTAAACAGGATAAATAATCATCAGTCGGGGTAAAACCGCATATGCCTGAAGCCTGTTTTTCACAAACAGAATATTTTAAACAAGTATATTCTTCCCTGTATTCGCAAGTTGAAAATTCCGGTTCACTGTCATTGGATATACAAAATTGTCCGCTGCAACCGGCAATTTTACAATTAGTTGATAATTTACCTGAATTAGTAGATGTTTTTGGAGTAGCGTTGAAAATTGCAGATGGAGATGGGTTTGGGGTTGAGGAAACAACTGGTTGAGGGTATTTTCCTAAATAAGAATTTTTGACAGTTGCACTGATTAAATAAAAAACAGCTGTTACAAAAATCAGCACTAATAAAATAATATATGTAGATAAACTGCCGGTTTTATTTTTCATTTTTTCAAAAACCTTTGACCCTGAATATTAATTGTATCTTTTTTGGGCAGTTAATTGCAAATTGCATGTATTAGCTTAACCGGGGTTTAAATTGATATAATAGTGTATAATCATAAATAATATGGATGCTGATTTTGGGGTTCCCCAAAAAGGACATAAAATGCTGGTGGTAACAATTATTTTAATTGTTATTTTATTAGTTTTGGTTTTGGGTGCATCTCTTTTACAAAAACCAAAACTAGTTTCTCCTTTGGCAGAAGATTCTAATTCAGTCAGAGTTATTTTTGTATCGCCTGAGGCAAGTGCTTCTGTTTCAGCTCAACCATCGGTATCAGTATCGGCTACACCCAAATCATCTCCCAAAGCAACGCCCAAAAGCACGCCAAAAGCTTCAAGTTCTGCATCTCCATCTGCTACCCCTCGATAAGCAAGTAAAATTCCTGTAAGATATTTTTATGGATCTATTACAACTTGTAAAACAATTAGATGAATCAGTTTTTCTTTATTTAAATAATTTACCTCATAATTTTTTGCTGGATAAATTCTTCTTATTTTTTTCATTTTATCCTGTTGTCACCTGGATAGTAATTGGGATAATAATGATTTTATTTGAGGAGAAAAAAGATAAATTATTTATCATCAGATTATTTTTAGCCTTGGGTTTGGCAGGTTTATTAAGTTCAGGAATTTTGAAGCCTTTGATCAAACGGCCCCGACCGGATTTAGCTTACGGGGGAAAAGTAACTATTATCCAGGAAAAACCGGCAGTAATTTTTTGGAACAATGATTATGCATTTCCTTCAGGACACGCTGCAATTGCGTTTGCCGGTGCCTATATTTTGACGCAACAAGCAATTTTAAAAGCCAAAAAAAGTAAATTTAATAAATATACCGGAAATTTCAAAATATTCTATTTAATTGCTTTGCTTACGGCTGTTTCCCGGATTTATTTGGGAAAACATTATCCGATAGATGTTATCTTGGGCGGATTTATTGGACTATTGATGGGATTTGTTGCCTGGAAATTAATTGATTTGGTTTTTCCGAAAAATGCGTATTAATTATTTAACACCGCATAAAAAACTGCCTATGGGTGCAAGTTCACTTAAATTTACTTCTTCAGCATGATATGCAGAAGCTGCGCCGCCGTCCAGATTGATTATTTGATTAAATTTAATATTTGAATTGGTAAGTATAAGTGGCACATCAGCTAAAAGCGGTCCGTCAAGAGGATTATTAGCTGTAGTAATAGCCAATAAATATAAATCGTTAGCGTTTTTCCCAATTAAAATTCTTCTGGCTGGTTTGTCATCAATGATTTTTAATTTTGTTTGGGGGGTAAATAATGGTCCTGATTGAAAAGCAAATTCCAACTCCTGGTTAGGCAAAGTATTTCCGATATCAATTTGTTGATTGGTTAATTTGTACAAATAGCCATTTATAAAATTGGATTTATGAATCTCTGAATTTATATATTTTCCATTAGCAAAAAATAATCCTAAAGGAGAATTATTAGTTGTATAAAAGCCGGCATTGGCACCATAATTACAATGATTATTCTGGATAATTTTTTGACTGGTTAGTTTTTCGGAAAAATTTGGAATTAATTTAATTTTTGAAGATTCAATTTTTTGCCAATACAATGAATAGGATTTATCAGAGAAATTTATAATTTGTATATTTTGAATAATTGGTTGATTTGAAGATACGGGAGAAGGAAATGTTATATTTGAGTTTTGTTTAATGCCGGAAATTCCGCTTATTAAGCTTAAAATCAAAGAACTAATTAATGCCAGAATATTATTTATCATGAATTTTTATTTTTTATTTCCTGAGCGAGTCCGATGTACTTCGGGATGAGTCGAAGGATTTTCAGACTATAAGGCTTCGACCTGCCTGCCGGCAGACAGGCAAGCTCAGCCAATATTTTAATTTTCGGATGTGTTTTTTATGAATTTTAGATTATTTGTTTTATTTAACTCAGCTAAAATCACCAAGTTGTACAAAAGAAAAACAATTGAGCCAAAAAAAGGAATTGCCGGATAAACCCCAAATGCCAATAAAGTCATTTGCAATATAAGCGGTAAAGTTAAAGCATGTAAACCGATCTGATAAATTTTTGCAAAGTTAAGGGTGAGTCCCATCATTCTTGCCGGAATGAGCAAAATCAAGCTGTAAACAAACAAAGACATAAGTCTTACAACAGGCATAAGTATAAGAAACACTAATGCTAAAATGGCCATTAAAATAAGACTTGCATAATTAAGTACAGGCATGATTGAATTTAATTTTTGATCAATAAATTTTTTATCAATGACCAAATCTCCTAGATTTTTTAGAGATTCTTCTCTTACACCATTTAGATTATCAGACGCAATTACATATTTATCTTTGGTAATCAACATAAGTGATTGACTTTTGGTAAAATCCTGCGGACTGGCTTTGGTATCAATAGTTACCAAATAAATTTGTTTTTGATCAGAGATGGCAGGAGGATTTTGGGTGAACAAAGCATACGGAATTGGGACACGGAAAGGCTCTGTGACATTGGTCGTCAGTTGTCCGTTTTTGACAGTGATAATCAAATCAGACGGATATAAAGTATAAGCATTGTTTTTAAATCTGGTTATAAAAACATTCACTTCAGGAATGACAGATAAAGAGATTGAAAGTAATGATAGAAAGCCGGTTAATAAACAAAAAATCAGAAAATATTTCAAAGAAAATTTAAACCTGCTTTTGACTACGTCTTTATAATAGCTCAATGAAAATAAGCTTTTGCGGAAAACATAAGAAAAAGTGATAATTTTTTTCATATTAATTTTTAAAATAATAAAAATTGTCATCCTGAACTAGT
>CAYLWN010000022.1:7390-14935 GCA_964387625.1 uncultured Gammaproteobacteria bacterium | reverse complement strand
CCACGTCAAAATCAAAACCATAAATAAATATTGTAGATCTCATCCTCCACAATACTCTGTTTCACTTGAAACAGTTCTTTGACCGACCACTTACTATCAGGTACAAAGCTCAAAATTAACCCTACTGATCTGCCTGTCTTTATACGCATAGCTTCGGACTGATGCATCGTCCGATCATAATCTACAGATAACCGCGATTGATCCCATAAAAGAAATGTCCCCCATTTCTGATTAACTGCATAATATAAAGGTTTATCTAAATAAGCGGCAATTGGTGATACGGTATAATCAGTGTCTGCGCCTAACGGGTAATTATGGGAAATGTTTTTCCGGACAAAATCCGCCGCTTGTTTACTTCCTGAAAACGGATATTGCCAATCCATAATGACAGCATAAAAAGCCGCATATACTTGTGCACTTAATATACCTGCTAGTAATATATTAGTCAAAAATTTCCGCCAGCCGACAACGAATGTGACTGAAATTCTATCTAACCATAAACAGGCAAACATCCAAATAAAAATCTGCCCCTGATGCCTCAAATAACCTATATTTTTAGTGTAATAAAACGCTAATAGTCCCAAAATTCCCAATAAATACAAAAAGCACACACTCTGGTGCTGGAACAAGAGTAAACTCAAAATTATTAATCCTCCGCCTAACTCCGCCATAAGTAATGGCTGATTATCAAAAATATTGGTATTCCAAAAATGAAAAATTGCTTGAGGAATGGGAATCAAGGCTTTCCAAAAAATACTTATTACTGCCTGTAAGTGCTCAGGTTTATAGGCAGTTGTCCACCCTACTACAAATCCTGAATCAACTGGCGGTATTATCTGCCAGATTGCCAATACTATATTAGTGATAATAAAACTGGTGATTAATAATGGTACAAAAAACTTAGTAGTCTTTTTCTTAGCTAAGATTTTACCTAAATTAAATAAATTAAAAAATAAATATGCCAACGCCATGATCACGCCAAAAATACTGCTCTGACAAAGTAGGAATATACCCAACAATTTTCCAAATATTTTTTTTTGCTGATGAAAGGCACAAATTAAAAACAAGCCTAAAATTCCCAATGCATAATTACGGGCGAGTACACTGTATTCGTAAGTCAAAAAATAGCTGAAAATGAATAATATTTTGATCCACTTGGTAAAAGGAGCATATTTAAGAATTAAATATACACTTATAGTTGCTAAACATAGATGAAATAATTGCATTAATATGAAATTATGGCTAAACCGGGACAATATAAATTGAATTTCATACCATAACCTAGGATGACCTTCATATCGGCTGTTATAAATTACTTCGAGCACATTTCCACTATCTCTACCGATCATCCATGATTGCAATTCATCCCGCCAAGGTTCATGACGGAGAATTATTAACAGATTAAAAATGAAATAGATTATTAATATGCCAAAAATGAAATATCGCTGTCGCATAATTTTACTTTTTAACATGCGTTAATTCCTCCGGTGATTCTTAAAAGGTCCGACCTTGTGAAACTATTTTTTATATCATGCAAACTTGTTGTTTGCTGTGTCTTCCATAATCCGGGCACTGGAGAGTATGTATTCTAATCTAAAGAATGTCAAATATTTGACTCATAAAGTATAATTGTTTGTATATGGAAAAACTATTATCGCGTGATGTCGAATTAATTAAACACATCATAATAGGAGTAGAAACGTCTGTTGAAACTGGTACCTATGGAACACTTGAACACCAGCTTAATAAGTTAAGTGAACTTGGCTTTTCGATAAAACCTCTTAATATTCTAAATATGAAAATTGAATCAAGAGAAAATTATTTGAGAATAGCATCAATGTATAATATGGAAATGCCAAACAATGGTTTAGATATGGAACTTAAAGAATTAAGACAACAAAAAAATAAGCTGATTAGAAAAACCACTAACCCAAAAAACACTTCCTAAAAAGGTTTATTGAACTCCTTCAAACCGTCAAAATCCTGTAATAATCACCTTGATATAAATAATATATTAGGGACGTAGTGAAACGGTGTCACAAAGGTCTCCAATACCTTTATTCCGCGTCCGAATCGCGGAATCCCTGCAAAAAAATACCATTCTAAAAATTGTCATCGGTAAAAATTTTAATATATATTATATTTAGCCCGTCACCTCTTGCTTCCCAGAATCAAAGCTTAGCTTTGAAAGATCTGAAAACTGTGGTTTTAAAGATCTAGCAAAGAAGCAATTTTTACTGAATGTTTATTGCTGTTGTTGATTCTGACTTATTAAATTATGCTGTAATAAATTGTCTTGAACATATACCCGATATTTAATTAACACATTCCAAAAAAAATTTGAGGCTTGAGATGTGGTTATTTTTAATCTTGCTGCAATTTCATTAATATCCAATCCTTTTTCAAAATAATCAGGGACGTGTTTAGAATATATTGCCTGAACAATACAAATCAGAGGAATTATTGGCATAATTCGTTTTAAATCTCAGTTCGAATAAAAACTGACGTGCTCCCCCGCCTGGATTCGAACCAGGAACCTTCTTCTTAACAGGAAGCCGCTCTACCGTTGAGCTACAGGGGAATAGATTTTAAAAATTCTTTACCATAACCAGATTTTAATCTTTTTTCTTCTTTTCTTGCTTCCTTTCTTAATCCTATAAACTTTTTATATATTAGATACCATGGTCCATAAGCTTTTGTTGACTTTGTTTCTCCATTATTATGCTCTATAACTCTTTTAAGAGGATTTCTACTCATTCCAACATAAATTCTATTATCTATACGGCTTTTTATTGCATAAACAAAATATCCACCCATATCTCAAATTATAACAGTATAGCCGCTCCCTGCCTCTACCTGTCGGTAGACAGGTGCCGGCAGGCAGGTACCGTTGAGCTACAGGGGAATAACTTAATTTATAATATATAATGCATAATTTATAATTACGCAAGCTACATTAATTCATTTAAAAGAGCTGTATTCAAAATAATTGCTTTTGAATGTGTAAATTATAGCATTGTAGCTTCTTTGTTTCCAGAGATGCTCAACTTTAGTTTTTTCTATGAATAATCAAATTACCAATCCTAATCTGACTCAAATTCAAGCTAAAAAATAGAAAAATGGTAAAATGTGCTTATGATAAAAATATCTAAAGCTGCAAAAAAAGAGTCACTTATTGATGAATGGCATCTTGTCGATATGCCTCATTACGGTAAAAGAGTTGAGTGGAATCAAAAGAGATTTAGATTCAAAGCAGTAGAAAATGGAAAATTAGTGGGGACGATTGATGGTAAATACGAGTCTGGTGTTATATTTATTGATTCTCTCATCACAGCAGAAAATGTACGTGGGAAAGGGATTGGCACGATGTTAATTAAAAAGGCTGAAGCATTTGGTAAAAATTTAGGGGCACATAGAACATGGTTAGTTACAGGCAAAGACTGGTCAGAAAACGCATTTTATAAAAAACTCGGCTTCAAACTGATTGGTAACCTTCCTGATTTTTACTTTCACAGGGATTTTGTTATTTATACACGAACAATAACATAATTTCGTATGTTCTCAATGGAGGAGAGCAAAAATACAAGAATCTACATTTTTAGATTTAATATAAAGTAAAACTTCTGATATACTTAAAAAATGAGTTATTGGAAACATTGGAAATATAAAAACCTGACACTGGTTTTTTTGGGAATAATTATAGCTATTATTCTTTCAAGAATAGAAACGTTTCATTATTTTCTTCTTCATCTAGGTAGTTTAGGTTATATTGGAGCTTTAATAGCAGGTATATTGTTTGTAAATATTTTTACTGTTTCCACAGGTGTGTTGATTTTACTTATACTTGCTGAAAGTTTATCAGCTATTGAAATAGGATTAATTGCAGGTGTTGGAGCTGTAATTGGAGATTTATTAATATTTCATTTAGTTAGAGATAATATCGCCAATGAGTTAGAGCAAATCTACAATAAAATTGACCATAAACATCATATTGTTAAACTGCTTCATACAAAATATTTTAATTGGTCATTACCCGTTATCGGTGCTTTAATAATCGCCTCACCTCTCCCCGATGAATTGGGAATAACACTTATGGGAATTTCCCAAATGAAAATATATAAGTTTATAATTGTATCTTACTTATTAAATGCTCTGGGAATATTTTTAGTCATTTCCGCTTCGCTTTTTGTGAAACCTTAAATAAATTAATTTCATATCCAGAACGGCTTGTTCAATTAATAGTAATCAATTATGAATTGTTATCAATTAATACGCTATAATTAAATACATGGATAATCAACTTACCAAACGCAGTTTATCTCAACTTCAGGCTGAAAAGCTGATATTCCAACACGGACTAAATGAAATCAAGGAAACCAAGCAGTTTACCCTATTGAAATCATTTTTATCCCAATTTAATAATTTTTTGATGATTTTATTGATGATTTCAGGCATTGTGTCTTTAGCAATCGGAGAGAGACTGGATAGCTTTTTTATATTTGTAATAGTTTTTTTAAATGCCGGCTTTGGTTTATTTCAGGAATTCAAAGCTGAAAAAGCTCTCTCCTCTCTCAAAAACATGACGGTCACCAAAGTCCGGGTGGTGAGAGACGGTCGTGAAACTGAAATTGATTCGCGCTACTTGGTACCGCAAGACCTGATTTATCTGGAAGAAGGAGCCAAAATTCCTGCAGATTGTGAGATTTTAAAATCCTGGCATTTGGAAGTGAATGAATCAACATTAACCGGTGAATCCATGCCGGTTCCCAAAAGCGAAGAAGATCAAAATAATAACCAAATTTTTATGGGTACCTCAGTTTCTAAAGGCAGATGCTATGGATTAATAACAAAAACCGGAATGCATACAAAATTTGGAGAAATTGCCCAAACTTTATCTGAAATTAAAATTCCTAAATCACCCATGCAACAAAAATTAGAAAAATTCGGTAAACAAATCTCTATTATAGGAGTCATTGCAGCTTTTGCCATATTCATATTGTCTTTAAATGATCAAAAAACCATTACCGACTCCTTTATTTTTGCTGTATCTTTGGCTGTAGCTATCATTCCTGAAGGACTACCGGCTGTAATGACTATCACCCTGTCAATTGGGGTTGAAAAAATGGCTAAAAAGCGGGCCATTGTCACCAAACTTAATGCCATAGAAACATTGGGCACAATCACAGTGGTGGCAACAGATAAAACCGGAACTATTACTACTAACAAAATGTCAGTTAAAAAAATCTGGTCAGATAATAAAAATTATGAGGTTTCCAATTTACCAAAAATGACTGATACAGCTCTCGCCAAAATGATTTTAAACGGTATTCTCTGCTCTACTGCTTCGCTGGTTATAAAAATGGATCATGGGGTGTCAGATGTAATTGGCGACCCAACTGAAGGAGCGCTGCTTTTGTTAGCCCAAAAATTTGGTTTAATTCCCGACCAGGTTAAAAAAGAATGGCAAATCGTTGATGAGCTGTCTTTTAATGCAGTAACCAAAAGAATGACTGTGCATGTGGTAAAAAATAAAGAAAATATGATTTTAACTAAAGGTGCGCCAGAATCAATTTTACAAATCTCAGATAGAATTTTACTAAATAACAAAATCATTGATTTATCCCAAAGTCAGCGTACTCATATTGAAAATGAATTTGCTTTATTTGCCAAACAGGGACTGCGAACTATTGCATTTTCATATAAAACCCAAATTGATAAAACTTTGGAAGAAAAACAAATTTTTCTAGGTTTTATGGGAATTTCTGATCCAATAAGGCCTGGTATTAAAGAAGCTGTTGAAAAAGCCAGACTAGCTGGTATAAAAACCGTGATGATCACCGGAGACAGTGCTTTAACAGCCCAAACTATAGGAGTTGAAGCAGGAATTATCAAACATAACGAAGATGTGTTAGAGGGATATCAATTGGATAATTATTCAGATGAAAAATTGCTGGCAATTTTGGATAAAGTGAAAATTTTTGCGAGAACCACTCCCAAACATAAATACCGGTTGGTAAAACTTCTGCAAAAAAAGGGTGAAATTGTGGCTGTCACAGGAGACGGCATAAATGACGCACTGGCTTTAAAACAGGCAAATGTGGGCGTGGCTATGGGTATCACCGGCACGGATGTGGCCAAAGAAACTGCACACATGATTTTAACTGATGATAATTTTGCAACACTCATTGTTGCCATTGAACAGGGAAGAAATATTTACAACAAGATTATCAACGTCATTAAATATTTATTTGCCTGTAATATTGGTGAGGTGTTTTATATTTTTACAGCTGTAGTTTTTAAATTGCCTGTGCTTACTCCTTTGCAAATTTTATATATTAATTTAGTCACTGATGGGTTACCGGCAATTTCTCTGGCATTTTCTCCAGACTCGACTGATGTGATGAACCACGCACCCCGTCGAGACGTAAGTTTATTTAAAAAACAGGATTTTAAATTTGTGTTTGTATTGGGATTTTTCACTGCTATGATAGCTTTCTTATCAATTTTACCTTTTGGCAGTAGAAATGAAAAATTCAATTTGTCTTTAATTTTTACCACTATCATTTTTATCCAGCCGTTTATTTTGTCAGGACTTTGGCAACATCATAAAAACTTTATTAAGCATTTTTCTTTATTTTTAAAACCGATATTTTTAAGCGCATTTTTATTTCCTTTCTTATTACAAATGGTGATTGTTTATCTGCCTTTATTTCAGCAAGTATTTAGTTTATCTTTAATAAATCCACTGATTTTCATATATGCATTTTTCTTATCTGCTACCATTCTTATTCCTCTTGAGCTGATTAAACATAAAATAATCTAGTTTTTTAGTGCTTGCTAAATAAAATTAATTTTCCTACTATTAATATATATGTCTAAAGTCGGTAAGTATATTTTTGGTTTGGCAGTTTTTATTATCGGATATTTTCTATATACCCAAGTGCTTCCTTATCAATTATCCGGACAAAAAGATTTTTCCATCACTCCGGAAAATTTATTAGGAGATTATAATCCCAATGATCAAAAAGCTACTTT
The DNA here is from genome assembly GCA_964387625.1 of uncultured Gammaproteobacteria bacterium. GTDB lineage: Bacteria > Patescibacteriota > Microgenomatia > UBA10105 > UBA10105 > CAYLWN01. Next base: position 7,900 of record CAYLWN010000022.1, on the reverse strand, counting down.
TCATGGCAGTGATTTTCTGTCATACAAAATTCCTGATCCAAAACTGTACCAGAATGTATTGGGAACCGGAGGCGACAAACGGATTGAGGTTGACTTAACCAATCAACGCTTATATGCCTATGAAAATGACCGTAAAGTATTTGATTTTTTGGTATCAACAGGCAAATGGGGCCGGACTCCAACCGGAGTATTTGAGATTTGGACAAAACTGCGATATACCAAAATGTCAGGCGGCAATCCGGCTATAGGCACTTATTATTATTTGCCTAACGTGCCTTATGTAATGTTTTTTGCCAACAATGAAATTTCAAGATCACGGGGATTTTCTTTACATGGAACATATTGGCATAACAATTTTGGACATCCCATGTCTCACGGATGTGTCAATATGAAAACTTCTGAAGTTGAACAATTATATTATTGGGCTCAACCTGATTTACGGGGTAAAGCATCTATAAATACCACAGCCGACAACCCCGGCACCAAAATCATTATTTACGGAGAAGCGCC
>CAYLWN010000022.1:0-7290 GCA_964387625.1 uncultured Gammaproteobacteria bacterium | reverse complement strand
GTAATCTTTCAGTTTCTTCGATCTTGATGGATGTCTCAATTTCCGTAGCGCTTTTGCTTCAATTTGTCTGATCCTCTCACGGGTAACGCTAAATTCCCGTCCCACCTCTTCCAAAGTTCTCGGTCTTCCAGATTCCAGTCCAAATCGCAAAATCAAAACTCTTTTTTCGCGGTCTGTTAAAGTATCTAATACTTCTTCCATGTGTTCTTTAAGCAATTGTCTCGAAGTTGCATCATATGGAGAAGGAGCTGTGGTGTCTTGGATAAAATCTCCTAAATGTGAATCTTCTTCATCTCCCACAGGAGTTTCCAAAGACGTCGGTTCTTGTGAAACCTTAATAATTTCCCGGACTTTTGCTACATCTACTTCCAAAACCAAAGCCACTTCTTCGGGCGTAGGTTCTCTACCTAATTCCTGCATCAATCTTCTGGAGATTCTCACAAACCGGTTAATGGTTTCCACCATGTGCACGGGAATTCTTATCGTTCTCGCCTGATCTGCAATTGCCCGGGTAATTGCCTGCCTGATCCACCAAGTAGCGTAGGTTGAAAACTTATAACCTTTGCGCCAATCGTATTTTTCTACTGCCCTAATCAACCCTTGATTACCCTCCTGAATCAGATCCAATAAACTCATTCCCCGACCGATATATTTTTTGGCAATGGATACAACCAGCCGCAAATTTGCTTCAGTTAATTTTTTCTTAGCCCGCATATCGCGTTTTTCATAACGTTTGGCTAAATCAATTTCTTCTGCAAAGGTTAAAAGCGGTACCCGGCCAATTTCCTTAAGATACATCCGTACCGGATCTGAAACAACTGCATGATCAATTTTTGATAGAGACTCAAGTTCCTTTTCCAAATCGACCATGGATTTAGTTAATTCTTTCTCTTCTTCCTGGCTGGTAGTTTCAAATACGTCAATTTCAGCTTTGAGCAATTTATCATACAGCTCATCAATTTCCTTAATATGCAATTCAGGGCGGGCAAAAACTGAAAGAATATCTTCCTGCGTAATAAATCCGTTATCTTTACCTTCTTTAAGCAGGTCTTTGATGGTAGTAATTGGTTTGGTTTTAGTCATAATTGGTGTCTATTATATCAAGATAGCGCCTTCAAATCAGCAACTAAATCATGAAGCCGGATTTTGAGGTCTTTTAGGGTGTTTTCATCACTTTGGTCATGAGCTTTTGTGATAGCTTCTGACAGGGTTTTTATTTTTTGCCGTAAAATACTTACTTTGGTGGCATTGATGGTTTTTACCAATTCCTTTTGATATTCATCCTCATCTGGAAAAACTGGCAAATCGCGTAAATAAGCAGTGTCAAGAGTGGGAACAATCTCTGATGGTAATTTTTGGCTAAAATCATTGATATTAATTGTTTGATTTTGACTGCATAAATCAATCAATTCCATAAAAATTTTCTTGACCGGCATTACGTGAAAATCTGACGGATCGATTTTTTCCGTTACCTGATGCAGAGTAACTGCTATGTCTTTGGCTTGTAATACCATAGATAACAAATGTTCTTCTAATAAATCTTCATGGTTTTTAGAAATTTTATTTTCTGCCTGAATTTTTCTAGCAATTGGTAGAGTTATTCTAATTTTTTGCATACCTTCATTTAATTTTTCTTCAGAAATTACCAAACGTTCTGATAAATTCTTCAGGTAATGACCTTGAATCACCGGATTGGAAATTTTTGCAAATATAGGTAATAATTCTTCGGCAATTTTTTTCTTGGCATAAATATCATTATCAGTAAATCTTGAAAACGCAGAATTTATCAAAAATTCATAAAAAGGCACAGCTTTTTTTACAGCTTTTTTCCAAGCTACTGCATCCTCCCTGGCTGCCTCATCAGGATCTTTGCCATTGGGAATTGTCACCACTCTGATATCTAAACCATTTTGATCGGCAATTTCTATTCCACGCCTGGCAGCTTGATCACCAGCCAAATCTTTATCCAAAGATAAAATTAACCTGTCGGTGAAACGCTTGATCAAATTAACTTGAGCCAAAGTCAACGCAGATCCTTTGATAGCCACAACATTTGCTACACCTGCCTGAAAAGAAGAAATTAAATCAAATTCTCCCTCGACAATGATGGCACTGCCCTCTTTTTTGATCGCCTCTTTAGTGATATTTAAGCCATACAAAGTATTTCCTTTTATATATATCGGCGTTTCCGGAGAATTTATGTATTTTGCTTCTTTGATATCGGGATTTAATACCCGTCCGGCAAAAGCAATGGTTTCCGAGCGATGATTTTGAAGGGGAAACATGATTCGATCACGGAATCTGTCATAAAATCCAGTTCTGCCTTTAGATATCAGTCCGGCAATTTCTATATCATTTGGTTTATAACCTTTTTTTATCAAAAATCTGCCTAAATTATCCCAAGAAGCTGGCGCAAAACCTAACCCAAACGTCACAATGGCTTTATCTGTAACACCTCTTTGTTTTAAATAATTTCTGGCCCTGTCACCTAATTTATGTTTGGTTAATATAAAGTGATAAAACTCCTGCGCCAAATGATGGATTTCCAATAGTTTATCTTTTAATGCTGATTCCTGACTGGTACCTACATATCTGGTTAATTTGACTCCGGCACGGTTAGCTAATATTTTTAATGCCTCAGGAAATTCTAAATGATCCAGTTCCATCAAATATCCGAAAATATCCCCACCACGAGAACACCCAAAACAATGCCAAATTTGCCGTTCAGGTGAAATTACAAATGAAGGGGTTTTTTCTCCGTGGAAAGGGCACAGGGCTTTAAAATTCCTGCCGGCTTTTTTTAAAGTTAAATTTTCGGAAATTAAGTCGACCAGATTTATCTTTTGTTTGATCAGTTCCAATTCATCCATAGTTTTGAGGCAATTGTAATCCAGTGGTTATGCTTATACAAGTTTTATTGGTCTTGTGGTTTATATTGAGGATTTTTATTCAGTTCCAAAATTTTAAAAGCCACGTCACCATTAATGTAATAAATAGTTTTGATCAGATTTGCGGTCATCACGTTTTTGGGCAAAGGCTCTTTTTCATTAAAAGAGTTATCGGTCACCAACAATGTTTTATCAGGTAATGAAAAAACCACATTTCTCACATCAGAAACAAAATGCCAGTTACCGATTCTTTTTACGTTTACCCAACCGCCATCACCAACAATTCTGTCTACAAAATTTTCATTTTGTAAAATTTTAGGATCAGGATGTAGATAAAATAAATAATAAATATATTGTTGGTCAAAACCCATACCTTGGGGCGCAATCACAATATTGTTATAATTTTTTTCAATAGTTTTTAAATAATTATAAGTATCCCTAAATCCATAATAAGAATTTGGTCCTTGGGCATATGGCATATAAGTAAAATAATCTATTACAAATCTGCTGATGAAAAAAACAATTACACAAACAGCTCCCAGCAACAAGGGTAATTTTTTTAAATATTTTTTTGATTCTATCAGCCCTATCCCGCCAATCATTGAGGGCAATGGCATAAATGTCAGCATCCGCCAAATATGTCCATCTGATGCCAAACTTGAAGGTATGGAATAAACAAAAAACCAAATAAATAATATCGGGTAAAACAGTTTATTGCTGATCAGAACCATTATCCCTAAAACAATCAGTCCAAATTCAAAGGGATAGAAAAATCCCCAATTTTGGGGCATACCTGATAATCCCAAAAATGACCCGTATAAGAAAAAAACAGATGTGGAATAATGGTTGATCCAATTTTTGAAATATTCTATGAATTTATCCGTGACTTTGTTATAAATCAGACTGCAAATTTTTGGAGCGTAAATAGTTTGGCAGGCTTGCCTGCGTTCGTTAATGCGGTTTATAAACCCTATTTGGTTCACTTGCGTCGCTTGCCTGAAACGGGTAAATAATAAAGGATTTGTGACATACGGCAACAAAAATAAAAACTGCAATAATATAAAGATTGCCAGATATTTGATTTTTTGCAATTGGAAAAAAGTTTTTCTTTCAATGGCAAAAAAACTTACCAGAAACAAAATTCCAAAAACAATGTAATTAAAATAAGTGTAGTAAATCAAACCAAAACAGACCGCGGCAAGAAACAAGAATTTAATATTTGTTTTGGCTTTAAGCAAATTAATTAAACCAGCCAAAAACAAAGGAATACCCCAATTGACATCCACTCCATATCTGGCAATTGATACCACCCAGGGATTTATAGCCAGTAAAAATGAACCCGCCAGAGCATAACTGTCTTTTTTCCATAACAATTTAGCTAGCACAAAAGTCAGATAAACTGCCCAAATTCCAGCAATAGCAACCGGCAACCTGACGCTAAATTCATTTAAACCAAAAATGTAAACTGAGGGCACGATTAAATAACTGTTTAATGCCAATTTATATCCACCTGTTTCTTTGAAAACTAAAGGTAAAACATTGTTCCATTCATCCCTACCGGTTTTGAGGATGGAATATGCATTCCATCCATTGGATACTTCCTCGGGAATAAAACCTGATGGTACTTGACCTAAAAATACTAACCGTAAAAATGCAGCTAATAAAATAATTCCCAGTAATATAAATTTGGGATTTTTCAAACGCATATTATAGATATAATTCTTCAATCATAACCCAGATAAATTTTATACCCATTAAAGTATTTAATTTTGATTTACCCCATTTACGGGCATGTTCACGACTGGGAATTTCCAATAACCGGAAATTTCTCTTCAAACATTTAATAACTAATTCCTGTTCAATGCAAAAATCATTGGCAGTTAAACCCATTTGTAAAGCAGCTTTGCGATTTAAACCGCGGAAGCTGTATAAAACATCACTTAATTTCGTACCAAATCTGCGGTTAACCAAATAAGTCAAAAAGTCAGCTCCACCGCTTCTTAATATTCCGGAAAAACTCATATTTAAATCAAAACTGCCTCCGGTTCTACGTGATCCGATCACTACATCAGCTTGGTGATTTATAATTGGCAAAATAAATCTGGGAATATCTGAAGATGTATGAGATCCGTCAGCATCAAATAAAATTACACAATTATGTTTGGCATTTTGAATTCCAATTCTTACCCCATCTCCCCTGCCTAATCCGTGATCAAGGAAATAACGGACTTTTTCTTGGCGAACAATTTCTTTGGTATTATCACGAGAATGGCCATCAACTACTAAAATGTCATCTGCATAAGGTTTAAGAGATTGAATAATTTGTTTTATTCCTTGACCTTCATTTTTAGTCAAGACCACTATTGTAACTTTATTTTTATATTTAAAGGCTTTCATTTTTTTAAATGGTCTTCATTATAACAAAATATTTAAAATATTTGATATAATCACCACATTGTTTATGAAAAACTCTAAAATGCAAATCGGTGTCGGTGATGTCCCTATCACTCCTTTGGCCTATAAATATATTAATCAGGTTCTAAAATCCCGGAGAATTACTTATGGAAAATTTATCCAAGCTTTTGAAAAAGAAATTGCTAAATTACACGCTGTTAAATATGCAATTTTTTGTAATTCCGGCACTTCGGCTCTGCAAGTTGCACTGCATGCTTTAAAAAAGAAATACGGGTGGAAAAATAATGATGAGGTAATTGTGCCAGCTATCACATTTGTAGCCACTGTAAATATAGTTTTGCAAAATAATATGCGCCCGATTTTTACAGATGTCACTTCCCATGATTACATGTTGGATCCGCAGCTTCTAGAGAGCGCTATCACTCCCAAAACCCGAGCTATCATTCCGGTACATATCGGCGGGCTTCCGGCTGACATGACGCCGATTATGAAAATTGCCAAGAAATATAATTTGAAAATTATTGAAGATTCCTGCGAAACCATGTTTGCCAAATATAATGGCCAACCCGTTGGATCTTTCGGAGATTTTAGCTGTTTTTCAACCTATGCAGCCCATACATTAGTGACAGGTGTTGGCGGATTTGTCTGTACCAGTGACTCAAATTTGGCAATTATTGCCAAAAGCTTGTTAAATCATGGACGGGATGGAATTTATATCGGAATTGATGATGATTTAGGTAAAAAAGGCAAAGCTTTGTTTAAAGTCGTGGATAAAAGATTTAGTTTCATTGATGTGGGTTACAGTTACAGAGCCACAGAATTTGAAGGAGCCTTAGGTTTGGCACAACTGAAAGACTGGAAAAAATTGATTAGCGCTAGGCAAGCAAATGCCAAATATTTAACCCATAATTTAAATGACTTAAGCAAATTTTTACAATTGCCTCAAATTAGGAAAGGCAGCGAACATATTTTTATGTTTTATCCCATTATGATCAAGGATAAACGTATTAAACGTACAGAACTGGTTTTCTTTTTGGAAGACAATGGTATTGAAACCAGATATTTACTGCCACTTTTAAACCAGCCGGTTTATAAAAATATGTGGGGAAATATTGAAGATAAATTTCCGGCTGCCAAAAATATCTCACGTAATGGTTTTTATATTGGCAGTCATCCGGGTATCACACAAACAGAATTAAGATACATTGTAGATAAATTCCACGAATTTTTCAAGAAATATCAATAACTGCACACTCCCCGGGTGTGATAGCTAGACACCTCCTGATTTATGGAAATTTTGCTGTAATTTTTCTAAAACTTCTTTAGTACCTACGTCAAAATAAAATCCCTTTCCAATATCAAATGCATATGTGGCAATTTTTCCAATCAACCAAGAGATAATTGAACCAGGAGCATCTGCATGATTGCCTTCTTTCAAATATTGAGTAATCAGTGGTAAAGAATTTTTGGGATAAATATAAAAAGGAATTGAAGTTAATGTAGTAGGAGGATCTGCTGGCTTTTCGATAAATTTGATTAATTTTATGCCGTCAACAACGGCACAACCTAATTTATTTTTTATGATATTTTTGTCATGGCAGTTAAAAATACTATTTATAAAACCTTTGTGACTCGCAAAAAACTCCAAAAATGCATTAAAATTCAGTGAAGTTAAAGTATCTGATGAAACAACTAATAAATCTTCCTGCCAGCCGGTTTTATCTAGTACAAATTGTAAATCTCCAATAGCACCTAGTCTTGTATCCTTATCATTTGCTCCGTTATTTAACAGTCTGATGTATTTGGCAGGATAATTTTTTTTCAACCACTTAGCAAAATAAGGATAATATCTATTGTTAGTTACCATGACAATTTCATCAACTTGTTTAAGTTTGATAATTTCATCCACTACATAAGCAGTGATAGCTTTACCACCTATTTCTAATAAGCCTTTGGGAAAGTTTAAAGTCAAAGGATAAAGACGGGT
>CAYLWN010000021.1:0-16823 GCA_964387625.1 uncultured Gammaproteobacteria bacterium | reverse complement strand
TCCATCCCACATGCTGCAACCCATATGATGCTGCTGCCTGCAATACTTTTTGATTTACACTTCCGTACGGAGTACGAAAATAATTTGGCTTATAATCAGGTAATATCGCATGTAATTTATCAAACCATTTACTAAATTGTAATTGTAACTTTTTATCAGATAACTGGGTTAATTCTGAATGATCCCAACTATGACAACCTAATATATGTTCTTCATTAATGATCCGAGGTAATAAATCTCCTGATTCATTTAATCCAAATCCGGTAAAGAAAAAAGTGCATTTAATTCCAGCTTTTTTAAACGTATCTAATAAATACACTACATTATCACGAACCTGACCTTCATCATAAGTCATCATAATTTGTTTTTTATCAGTTGCTCCATGATTAAAAGGATGCGAGGCTAAAAAAGTAATTTTCTCTGCAGTTAAAATATCCGGATTTATTGTAGGAACAGAAGTTACTGTAGCTGTAGATGTGGCAGTTGTTTGTTTCGTTACTTGCTTATAGGGTTTTTCTGTTGGAATAAATTTTGCAGTTGCTACAACTTGTTGTGTTGGTTTAATAGGTATTTCTAATTTTCGGCTTTGACTCGTGGATGTTGGTGGAATAGTTGGTGATTGTAGAGGTTGTTGATCAGCAACTGGTGGATTAACTGATGATTTCGACAGAATAGGTAATTTAATACTAGCTACCAACAAACTACCAGCAATGCTTGTCCCAATAAGCTGAATCGCTTGTCTTCTAGAAATTGTAGGTGAACTATTAACAGTTATTTCTTTACCAGTTGAGCTCATACATTTTTATTTTCATTAAATGAAAATAAATACTCTAATGTTAAAAGTATTCATATAATCAGTTAATCAGCAAACCATCAAATAGTCAAATCAATCAATCATCTAATAATAATTAGTACAAAAGATTTACGATTATCTACACATAGATCTATCAGGACTGTATAAGCTGTTTTAAAGCTTCAGCATATATATCTGCCATTTCCTTTTGCCCTTTTGAAGTAAGATGAATTTTATCCTCACTAATGCCTCCATTTAAAATATCCCTTTCCAAATCTTTTGTTGTAACCACCGGAGAAATTTTAGAATTCGAATTTTTAACTAAATCAATAATATGTGAATTAATTTGCTTCACATATCCATTTATTAACGGATCTGTGCTTGGTGTGACTTGACTTAATAAAATTCTGACATGCGGGTTTTTTTGTTTTATATAGTTTAAGATTTTTTTTAAATTAGGTATTGTATATTGACTTATATCCATTTTAATTCCTGTCCGTTTTTGAGTGTCAGCACAGATAGCAGCGTCATTTAAACCAAGCGTAACAACACAAACATGAGGTACATTTTTAGAAAAATTGTTAGGTTTTTCTACTCCATCTACTTTCCACTTATTGCTTGTTAATTGATCCACAAAATCTTGGGTATTAAAACCCGCATGACCTTCATGAAACACTTGATTACCTGCAGTATTCATATCACCGATAAATTCTGAACTAATACCTGCTGATGATAATTTTTGATTAAGATACGTGGGAATCAAACCTGATGAAATAGTTGAATCTCCCATTACCATAATTTTAGGATTTGCAGGTAATGGTTCTGCGCCTGCTGTTTCTAATATACGGGCATTTTCTAACGTGGTTTTGACTCTTGTCCTTAATTCATCCCAATAATCTAAATAAGATTTATCCTTAGGAGAATAATTATATGAATTTGTTCCTGTAAATTTCTTTGGCCATAACTGACTGGTATCTGCTACTATATCACCATTTTTATTTTGATAGGTAGGATAAGCAAATACGCCATTTTTAAATCCGGCCGTATCCACCCATCCCGGATCAACTGTTGACACATCAATCCCTGTGATTTGATTTATTTGTTGTGTGTTTTTACCTAATTCAGTTAATAATTCCAATACTTGAAAATCATTTATTTCTGTTGATTTAGAAAAATTATTATTTTGTTCGGTTAATAACTGAAATGCTAATTTTATTCCTTCTGCCGGTTGTGTTTTTACTGTTTCTGTCATTTTCTTTACTAAAGCTTTTGCCACTTCCATTTGTCGATTACCTCTTTCATATATTGTGTCAGCTTTGCGGACTCTAGCATATTGTAGAGCCAGTGTGCCATTAAAAGAATATGTTCCTGGTCCGGTTTTTTGAAACATTGGGGTTCCATTTACTTCAAATTCTTTATAATGACCGTAATTATCAATAAAGTTCTGATCAATAGAAATTTTTACACCGCCAACAGTGTCGATTATTTTTTTAAAACCATCAAAATTCCACTGCATTTGTGCGTCAACTGATAAACCAGTCATATCTTCGACAATTCTACGAAAGTCATCACCTTTACCAAAATTGGACATACCATTGACTAAAAAAGAGAGATTTTTTTTCTTAAAATCAGGATTAGCTACATAAGCCATTTGATCTACCTCGGGTGAATGTAAAGATCTGGGAATACTGATAATTTTAGCTTGATTAGTTTTGACATCATAAGATAAAACCAGTAGCGCATCAGCTCTTTGTGTTCCTTGATCCATAATATCCAATCCCATTAATAATATATTTACTCTACCGTTATTTAGTTCTGTATTTATTCGTCTTAAATATTCCGGATCTTTATTTGCTCTTTCGCTGCGGATTTTATTAATCATTTCATACAGTTTATTGATAACCGAAGGATTTTCCAAATTTGTAGTAATAGGTTTAACCAGATCTTTTACCTCTTGTGGATTCGTATCTGGAGGTTGACTTGTAGGCGTAATGTCAGTTTTTATGTCATTAATTTCTGGAGGAAGTTGAGTCGGAATAGGTTTTTGTGTGGCAATTTGATTTAATTGAGCATCTGACATCTTTTTTGCATTAGCAATTTGATCAGCTGCTTGATTCATTTCCTCGGTTAAATCCATAATTCTTTTTAGATTTACTGCTTCAGTTGCTAGTTTTCCTACTGCTACTCCGGTTATTAAACTATTTTTTAAAAATTCTCTTCTATATTTTAATCGTCTTTCTTGTTGTTTTTTTTCTGCAAGCTTTCTTACTACATTAGCTTCTCTATTAGTAGTTATTCTGTTTCTTAAGTTATCCCAAACTTCACTAAACTTAGCTCTAATAGTGGTAATCCAGTTGTATTTTGCTTCAGGTTGAGTGGTTAAACTTTCTCCTTTAGCTATATGTTCAAGTTCTTGGATTGGAGATGATTGTTGAGCTGATTCAATTTGATCTATGATTACTTCTAATTGTTGATTATTGATTTGTTTAAGTGTTTGAGTTCTATTTTCCAGTTCTTGTAACAATATTTCTGCATATGAAGGTTTTTTAGGTTTTTCAGTTACTGATGCATCATGTTGTCCGTATTGGATTTCCCTGATTAAACTAGCTTCTTTTCTGATTCTGGCTGTACCTTTGAGTTCTTGGCCTTTTTTATTAATCAGTTGTCCTTGTAGCTCATTTTGATATTTAGACTCCTGTGCTTGTACATATTCTGCTGAAGCTCGGAAATTAATACTATTGTTAGCAGTCCTTACTGATCGAGTAAGAAAATCCCGGTATTGATTGAAACTTGGGTGATCAGGTGTAATGCCTTGAGTCTGTAAGAAAATATAAATATCAGCTTTGTTTAAACGGGTGATGTCTAAAACTCCGTTTAAATCATTGTCAGCCAATCGATCACGGATATCCGGTTTTAACTGATTGTAATTAACTCTATATTGATCTCTAACAAACTTCTCCCTGTCTCTTTTGCGAGTCAATTCTTGAGGTGGCTCTTTAATTGCGGTATTAATTATAGATGCTTGAGCTTGGTGATAGACAAATTCCAAAAAATGCTTTTGAGCATTGGAGTATTGTTCGTGGGATTGAAAAGCAGTTTTGATTTCGTGCATAGGTTTTGGTAGTGGTGATGTTTCCATGATTATTTGATTTTTTGCTGTGTAGATTTACCAATTTGTTTAGATTGTTTGGTAAATTCTTGATAATAAATAGTATCTAAATTGGGAATATTCGATTTCAAAAAATCAATTGCTTGGCCTTGCTTGTCATCCATCAATAATTTAAAAAACTGCTTTTTGGCCTGATCATCCAGGTTTTCCAGCACGACTTTTAAAGCCACTTCGTTTTCAAATGTGGCTAGATTCTGATCAAGCTTATCAATAAATGTTTGGTTATTCATAATTAATTAATCCTATTTCAGTGTATAGGGAAATCCACCTACAAATCAAGTTAAGCAAAAAGATAATCTTGCTATTATACTATAGGATATAAGATAAAGCTATTATGAGTGGATTATATCAACCTCGATTCCCTTAGCCTCGATTCCCGGAGTCGTGCGTAAATTAGAGAAAAGATTCTATCGCCAAGTCTGACTTGGCTCCAGAATGACAATTTAGTTAAAAAACTGTACAAATGCGGGAATAATGAATACTTTAGCATGTCCTGACATTCCGCTCAAAACAGGGTCCGACCCTAATTCCGAGACCCTAACTCCGACAATAAAAATTGAAAAATTATTTATATGGAAACTTCTCTCCCGACTTATCGTCGGAATCGAAGAATAATAAAATTATCAATTCCTTATTCATTAATCATAAATCTTATTATCTTACATCTTCCCATCTTACTGTCTTTATTATTTTTCCTCTTGACAACATTTTATATGACATGATACTTTGTGATTAATTAATTAATATTTAATATAAGTTTGTTGTTATAAGTGATTAGGTTTTTTGCATCAAACTAATATCAAACTGCTCAAAATTACAAAAATTTTAGAGGCTTAGTTCTTAGTTTCTTAAATTAATAGCTAATTACTATGAACTTGAGAACTACGAACTTCGAACTATTTATGTCTTTAGGAGAAGAATGGCCAGATTTGTTAACTGTCAGAGAGGTTGCCAAAATTTTACGGGTCTCCCCTCTTACCATCAAACGTTGGGGTAAAAGAGGTAAGCTACCTGCTATCCGCATCAATAGTCGAGGCGACAGACGCTACAAAAAAGAAGCAGTCATGTGGTTATTGGGTTTACAACAGAAAGAATAAAATAAAGCAGAATGCCAAATGACCAATGATAAATGCTAAATCAAAATTTTAAACATTTGAGCATTGATTAGAAATTAGTAATTAAAAATTGAAAATTGGTTATTATATTCCGCTGAATTCTTTCGCAGATAAATTTTTCGAAGCTGTTAAAGGATCGATCATATTTACTGATAAACCGGTTCCGAGTTCAAAACCTGCCCGATGAATCCAACGGGGAATAATCCGCACAAACCAATTTATATCGTGATAAATATAATAATTATAGGCAAATTCTGCCTTAGCCCGCATTTTTTGTGTAGCTGGATGATTAAAACATCCGTGTAAACGTTTGATGGTTCTTTGTAAAATTTGCGCCAGATCCTTTATTTCTTCATTTTTGATATCACCAAAAAAAGTTTTTTCTATTTTCGGAGCAATCCAAACTTCATACGGCCATTGGGAAAAATCCGGGCAATAAACTGTAAAAAATGTGTTTTCTTCCACAATATTATTTACCGGCTCGCGCTCTAAAGCATCTAAATTTATTTGTTTAGGGATGACCACCAATTGCGAATGCGGATGAGTTAGAGATGGTCCTGCCATCACGCCATGATTTGCAAAAATTAGTACATGACCGTCTTTCTGATGAAATTCATATCTTTGCTTATATGTTTGTAATAATAATTCTACATGGGTGGTAGGTAGTTCTTCTATGTCTTTATTTGGATCAGGTGAATGGACAATCACCTCATGGATATCAGTAATCGGAAATTTATTGGGTACGACTCTTACCTTCCAACCCTGTGTATTAGGTGCACCTTCTCCCATCCGGAAAACTTCAGGCGGAGTCATGGACTCATTTCCTTGAGCAAACGGATCAACATGATTATTGCCATTTACATTTTCCTTCTGCATTTGATCAGGCCGGTCAATCCTGCCTGAAGAAAAAACAATCCATCTTTGAGTTTTGACATCCGGAACGTATTTAGCCAATTTAATTCAAAGTTCAAAGTTCAAAGTTCGTAGCAAAATATCAATTGACTACTAACTAAGCTCTCTGAACTATCCTCTTTAAATCTTCAAATTCACTTTTAGAGTCTGTTTGAAAAGTTCTTTTACTTTTGAAAGAATTTTTCATTATAGACTCTTATGAAGCTATTTTACCTTTTATTTCCAATTTTCAAATAGCTTCTTACTAGGTGTGTCAGCCTCTAAATCTGTCATTCTTCTTTTAATATCAGAAACATCGAATTTTATGTCTTTTACAGTATGATCTAATTCATCAACTTTATGATCTAAATTATCCAGTCTACCGGTTAATTTATTGTCAAGATTATTTTGAGATTTTTCAACAGCTGTGACAATCTGAGCGACAGCTATTTCAATGTCTTCTTTTGTCCTAGAAATCACCTTCGTTATGGCTACTTGCAAATTTTCATTTGTTACTGAAATCACCTGCGCTACCGCATCAACTAAATCTTTCTTAGCTAAAGGCTTATTTAAATCTTTTTTTGCTAAAAATGTTTTTCTCATACATTTTAACTTATCATATCTTAAAAAATTAGACAAGACAAATCATTATCATTAATCTCTGGTCTCTAACTCCTATTCCCTAGTTGTAGTATAATATCAAACATGAGCAAAACAAAATTGATAGTTAAAAATAATCAGGTATTAATTGATGCTGACATTTTATTTGACCAGATCGAAGAGGCCGGTGGTGACTGGAAAAAAGTTAAAGCTTCCTACGAGGCTTTAAAAGCTTCACTCCAAACGGATGAAGAGTAACTTAAGATAATTATCCAATTATCAAATCATCAAATAATCCAATTATCCAATGCTTTTTTAGTTATCTTTTATTGGATAATTTGAATATTGGATTATTGGTATTTATTGGATTATTTATTTGCTCTTTCCCACTCATTTTTGGCAAAGATAGCTGCGCCAACTGCCGGAGGAACCAAGGGTTTGATTATTCTAGTACGAGTCAAAATTGCTGTCACATGTCCTTCAAAAACTGCCCGGAAATATTTACTTTCAAATAATCCTCCGCAAATGACTATCCTGTTAGCTTCATTATCCATTTTTAATTTTTTAGTCACTGCTTTGACAGCTTTACCCAATTCAGCAATGGTTTTATCAACCAGATTTTTAGCAATTTCATCCCCTTCTTCAGCGGCTTCTAAAACTAAAGGAGCAAAATCTGAAATTTCACGGATTGTAGGCTTGGTATCGTTATACCAATCCATCAGTTGCTTGGCAGATGTTATTTGCAATTTTTTTTCCAGTTTTTTGGTTAATAATGTTACCTCTCCAATACCATCGTAGCTTTGCATAATAGATTCGAAACCCCGTTTGGCCAGATAGTAGCCACTTCCCTTATCGCCTAAAAAATAACCCCAGTTACCCGCCATAGCTCCCTCACCATAGTCATTTTTACCATACACATTGCAGCCGGTTCCGCATACTACTACAATTCCCGGAGGCATAGTTCCTGAATAAAGACCGATTTTAGAATCATTAATTACGGTAATTTTATTTTTAAAAGGAGCCATTTCTTGAGTTGTAAAAGCTGAAAATAAACGCTCATGATCCAAATCCGTATCACATGAAGCAATTCCGATAACACACCAAGTAATCTGATCATCCTGTAAATATGCTTTACTCAATACGCTTTCTATGGTACGGAAAACATTAATTTTGGCAATTTCCAGCCCAATATTGTGGTAATTAGCGGGCCCACCTAAAGCCTCTGCTTTAATTTGAGAATTTTCATCAATGATGACAGCCCTAGTTTTAGTACCACCGGCATCTAACCCTAGAAAGTAATTCATATTACAAATTTCTAATTATTTTAATTTCTAATTAACCTAATCAAATCCTAATGATAAAATTATTTTCTACTATTAACTTTCTTATAAATTGAATTAAAAATCAAGTTTAATTCTTTGGCTTCTTGCCACAATATTCTTGCATCAGATTTTAGTTCAGAAATTGCTATTGCTATCATACGAATAAAATGCTTCGCTTCTCGAGATTCTTTTTTACATATTCCAATTTTATGTCGAAAGTCATCTTTGCTTTCTGCATCATCAGCTTCACAATAATTTGCTCCAACACTTGTTCCTGCCTTTACTAACTGATTAATCAAAGGATCATTGACTGGAGATCTGGAAATTCTTTTACAAAATTTAATAATTTCCTCTCCAAATCTTGCAGTTCTTTCTTCAAGGTCATATTTTGTATTAGTGTTTTTAGTCATTTATTAGATCAATTAGAAATTAGGTCAATTAGAAATTGCATTACTTAGTAATGCTTTTCCAATCCAACATAAATTTTTCTATACCCGCATCAGTCAAAGGATGATGTAAATTATATTTTTTCCAATCTGTGTCTAATTTTATTGGCTTATATGGAATTGGGTTTAAATCAGTGCTATCATACAAATAATTGGCATCAGGCATTTGGAAATCATTACCCTTCCATTCTTCAATAATTCTTAAAGGAATAGTGATAGCCGGTGATTTAAGGCTTAAAGCATATAGTAAATGCTCATATTTACGCACGCTTGATGTCAAAACCACCACATGATGATCACTTCCCTCAAACATCCTTAGTTCATTGGTAACCAGTTGCATACCGTTTTCACCATTATCATCAAGCCGTCCTACAAACGGAGACACAAAAACCAGATGTTTGGCTTTTATTGTTGCTTGATAAGCAGCAGCTGCCTGTTCCTGAGTAAAATTTAAAGTTAAATTTACACTACCTATTGAGGCATAGATTTTAGCTGCAGCAAGTCCGTTAGTAGTCATAGGAAATTTAACTACTACGTTTGCCGACCAATTGTGATAAATTTTGGCTTGCCTGATCATTTCTTCGGGAGTTGTATTTTTATCTGCAATTGCTTGAACAGAAATTGGACCTTGAGTGACTTTAGCAATACTTGCTACAGTTTTTCGATAAATTTCCAAAGCTTCTTGGGTAGTTAATTTTTTACCTTTTTCCAAATATTTTTGTACTTCAGGATTTTTGGCAATCAATGTAGGATTGGTGGTTTGTCCGTCAATAAAACCCAAAATATCTTTGGCAGATTTAGTTTCGAGTGAATCTCCACTGTCTATAAAAATTTTACTGGCTATTTTTTCCATAATTATTTATAGCTTATCATAAAACAACAACTATAGAGACTACGACTAGCGATTCAGGATTATAGATTCTGGATTCTTGAATCTTATTAAGTCATTTTGAGGCGTTCGACCCGAGAAATCCAGCATAGCGTAACAAATTCGACGTTCTAATTGCAATCGGAACTAGATTTCTCGTTACACTCGAAATGACATAAAAATTTACTTTTTGTAAATTTATATTCTTTATTCATTATTCGTTAATCTTTAATCATTAATCTTAATTCTTACTGTCTTCCCGTCTTATTATCTTAACTATCTCTTTATCCGAAATTCCTTCATAATCGAATAATTCTTCTTTAGTACCTGATCTGGGAGTTTTGGTTATACCTAATTTATAAATCGGCGGATGTTTGATGTCTGCTAAAGCTTCTAAAACCGCATCACCAAGTCCGCCTGTTGTGTAATGATCTTCAACTGTAATTATAAATTTAGATTGTTCTGCTGCTTTTTTTAAAACTTGCACATCAATTGGTTTAATTGAATAACAATCGATCACATCTGCTGCGATTTTCTGCTTCAACAATTCTTTTTGCGCTTTTAAGCTTTCAATAACTGTAATTCCACAAGCAATGATTGTAATAATCTTATTGTTCGAATTCTGCTTTGCAGGATGAGAACTATTTAATTGATAACTTCTCACCCGACGTAAAGTCGGGTTCGAAGAATAAAATACATGACTACCACCAATCGGAAACATTTCATCTTTTCCATAAATAACCGGAGTTTCAGGCCGTTGAGTGCGCAAATAAACAATTCCTGGCAAGTTACAAGCTTCGATTAATAATTTTTCTGTTGCTACTGCATCTGCCGGATATAAAACAGTTGAATTTGGCAATGTTCTAAATAAAGAAATATCTTCCAGTCCCATTTGCGACGGACCATCCGGTCCAACTGAAACCCCTCCATGACTTCCGTTAAATATAATATGCGAGCCTGCTAAATGGGCCATCCGAATTTGATCGCTTGTACGAGTTAAAAATGATGCAAAAGTGGAAACAACGGGTACCAGACCCATCTTAGCTAGTCCCAAAGCCACAGATACCATATTTTGTTCAGCAATAAACATTTGATAAAATCTGTCAGGATTTTTTTTAGCAAATAAATTAGTATACGTCGAATTTTGCACATCTGCATCCATTACAACTAAATTAGAATCAATTTCACCAAGTTTAACTAATGCTTCCCCAAAAGCCTTGCGGGTGGAAACGTTAGTTCGCCTGCCCGCCATCGGCTGCGCCGTAAAGCGCTGGCAGGCGGGTAGTTCGTAGTTAGAAGTTCGCAGTAATGCTTTTATTTTGTTATTATGAGCAATGGAAAATTTTCGCAGTTCGCATTCGAGTGAAGCCGAAGACTTTATAGCAGGATGAGTTGTATCTGAACGAGTTGCGGAACAAGAAAATTTTTCTTGCGAATAATTAACAGATGGTTTTTGTATTTTTGCTATTAGAGAAGTTTCGATTTTCCCCAATTCTTTCAATGCTTTTTTAAGTTCATCTTGCTTTAATACTACCCCATGATATCCATTTTTATCTTCCCAAAATGAAATTCCTTTACCTTTCACAGTTTTGGCTAAAATCATGGCTGGTTTATCTGAATCTTGAGATTGTTTAATACATAATGAATAAGCTTTGTCCAAAAGTTCCAAATCATGGCCATTTTCAACAATATAAGTCCGCCATCCAAATGAAGCGACCCTGCGGGCCAAACTTCCAATATCTACGCCTAATAATGTTTGTTGAGATTGCCCCAGTCGATTAAAATCAACCAGAGCGATTAAGTTATTTAATTTATAAAACGCAGCGATTTCAATAGCTTCCCAAATTTGACCTTCGGAAGTTTCGCCATCACCCAAAAGCACAAAAACCCTGGAAGCGTTTAGTCCGCCAGCCGGCGGATTAGCGTTTAGCGTATAGTGATTATTCTTTATTGGATTATTGGAAATTCTCGCCTGTAAGGCGAGCGCTTCTCCAACTCCAACAGATAAACCTTGTCCTAAACTGCCGGTTGGGGCTTCGGTAAAAGGAAAGCGCATAGTTGGATGGCCTTCTAACGTACTATTAAACGTGCGATAACCTAATAATTCTTTTTCAGTAATAACACCCGCAACTTTATATAAAGCATAAAAAAGCGGACTAGCATGGCCTTTGGAAAAAATCACCCGGTCATTATTTATATTTTCCGGATGATTAAGGTCAAAGCGTAAATATTTGAAAAATAAAGTTGTCATAAGTTCAACAGCTGATAAAGAAGAAGTTGCATGACCACTACGAGCCTTGGTTGTCATGGTCAAAATATGGTAACGGACGAGTTTGGTTAATTCAGGCAAATTATTCATAATAATTTAGCGTTTAGGATTTAGAAATTAGTGTTTAGTAGATAAATATTGCTTTTATTTTTTTCTAATTCCTAAGCGCTAACTTCTAAACGCTCATTCTAACTTCTAAGCGCTATTTTTCAATTCTTCAATTCTTTCTTTAACATGTTCTAAATTTTGAAAAATATAGTTGGTTGACACCAGACGGGTAGCTCCATTTTCACAAACAATGGGAACAATGTCTTTATTTACCCCTCCGTCAATTTCAATGGGTAAATCCGGATTGAGTTCATGAATTTGTTTGATTTTGAAAAGCTGATTGGTATCAAATTCCTGTCCAGATGCACCCATAGGCGCAGTCATTATCAAAACCGAATCTACTTCAGGCAAAAATGGTTCTATAACTTCCAAATTGGTTGTTGTATCAATAGCCAGTCCAATTTCGACAAGAAAAGTTTTTGCTGTATCAATAAATTCCCTGCTAGTTGGAGTTTCTACTTGAGCAATCAGCCTTTTAAATCCGTTATCTACTAAATACTTAACATATTTGTGAGGGTTTAAAACCATTAAATGTGCTTCCAGTTTTATTTGTGAGGAAATACTTTTGAATGATTCCCAATTATTGTAAGTATCGTTTTGTACCAAAGTATTGTCCATTATATCAATCTGTACCCAATCAACTAATCCTTCTACAGCTTGGATTTTGTTAAGCACATTGTCATAATTTTTTTCATTTATTCCGGGGATAATTTCTAGCATAGTAGTATAGCGTATAGCATTTTAGCGTATAGCGCTTAGTGATTTTGTTTTTAATTTCATTATCATTGATCGTAACATTTTTGATATCTCTTCAAGTAATTGTTCAGACCTAATAAATTTTATTTCTTCAACAAATTTAAGTTGTTTTGATAGTATTAACTGTGTCTCAAGTTCTAACAATGATCCATATGCAATAGTAGAAAATTGAATAAATTCTTTGGTTGATTTTCTTCCATACCCTTCAGCAATATTAGAAGGTATCGAAACAACAGCTCTTCTAATTTGCATCACAATGCCATAAAGTTCACTTTTTGGAAAGTTTTTTGTTAATAAATAAATTTCTCGAGCTAATTCCATTGATTTTTGCCAAACAATTAACTCTTTGTAAGATTGCAAATATGTCATATAATCTTTTCACTAAACGCTAATTAACTATACGCTATACGCCATCTTCGAAATTTTTTATCTGCTCAACTCTCCTTATATGTCTTTCTTCCCGGCTAAATTCAGTATTTAAAAATATCCCGATAATCTCCCTTGCCTGCGGTTCACTGGTCCAATCACCGGCTATCACACCAATATTGCAGTTATTGGTTAATCTGGCTTTTTTAGCCTGTTCAGTGTTATAGAGAGCTGCTGCTTTAATTCCCTTGACTTTATTGGCAACAATGACCATACCGGTTGCTGTGCGGCAAAATAATATACCTTTGTTTGCATCTTTCCAAGGAATGTTATCTTGAGTATTGGCTCCGACTTGTGAAGCAACTGCAAATGCATATTGCGGATAATCATCCTGCATGTTGTAATCAATTGCTCCTAAATCAGTAAATTGCAGTCCCTGCTCTGCCAACCAGTTTTTAACTGTCTGTTTAATTTGGAAACCTCCATGATCAGCACCAATATATATCATAGCAATCACCTCCATTAATTTTAACTTACCATAGTTTAAGGTCTTATTCTACTGATGATATATCCTAAATCCATGATATTTAACTTAAAATCTGCAAATCGATAACCGGTGTCTAAACTTGATAAATAATTTGTAATAATATTTTTTAAATTTGACCATGTATAAAAAGGATTATCTGACGGATAAGGTTGTCCGGTCATTGCCTGTTCATAATCCAAAATATATCTCCACCAGTTATTCCATTTACCGTTTGTTGTTCCTGAATAACGCGGAAGATGATTAAACCACCATTTTTTATAAGTGTAACCATCCCATTCATTACAACTCCAGGTTAAGCAACTTACTTGCGTTTTCGCACCAGTCAGATTTGGGTAATTAAACCAATCATCACAGCTACTGTCAACCTGACGAGTATTACTCCAATTATAATCAGTGTCTGAATTTGGGGCATAATGGACATTTCCACAAGCCGCTAAACCCGGAGCTTCTTTATCATAAACTGTAAATTTATCCCAATCATGATGTGGCGGATATTGCCAGCTCCCGTATACATATCTCATCACACTCTCTGTTCTATGACCTAGGTTTTCTATCATTTCAGCAACATTTCGTTCGTAATTGTAACCCATGATAATCAGTTGTTTGGTGCATGAGGTGTTAGTCAACGGTACAGAATTTAACCAAAAAGAATTTGGTCCGGCCATGGTAGATTCCCAATATCCAAACCAGGGCCCGCCAAAAATCCATAATTCATCAATTTCCCCGCGATTGCGTTTTCCGCACACATCATAATCAGTAAGAATTTTGTTGTAATTAACGCCATCTGCAACGTGACAAGTGTCGTGATTTTGCCAACATTGCATATATGTGATATCAGTGTATTTAAATCCATCCGCTTTCGTGGGAAAATCATCTACAGTTAAATTTTCTACAATCTGATAATTTGCATATCCTCCGCTCACCTGCCGCACGTCATTTATATATTGGAAGTTTAATAAATTGGTATCATTCCAACCATTAACATAAGTTAACCGTTGTGAGTTGTAAGATTCAATAATGGGATTAAAATTGATTACCATCACTTTTTTGGTTACTGGCGGATCAATATCAGTTCTTTGGGCAAAAATTTTTGCTGGAATTATAAGTAAAACAACAATAATAATTAAGGCAATTATATTCCTCACAACTTAAGCTTAAGTTTACTGAAAATAAAATTCAAGAAGTAAAAATAGATTTATCTGAAGTTTTTTATTTGTTTGGAAATGACAGCAAACCGGTTTATCAAAAATATAATCCCTCCTACCGCTCCTCCAATACTTGCACCCAATACGCTTGCTTCAGGATTATTCATTGTTTCAAGATAATATCCCCATGCTCCTCCCAAAGCCATCACTGATACAAATTTTAAAAGCAAAACAGAAGATTGATGGCTAAATTTATCAGAAAGAAAATATTCGCTACCTAATTTCATTGGTAATTAAATTATCAATTTTTCAAAAAAAGATTTTGTCTGATTTTAAAATTGTCAGTTATTATAAAATTCACCAGGTCTTATTTCCGGTGCTTATAAATACAAAAATTAAAGATTTTTTATACGACTAGTGTACTCATCAGCTTTTCTTTGAGTCCATTTTTCAACTCTAACTGCTAATCTTTCAATACTAAAAACGGTTCCACCAACAACACCTCCGACAATTGTACCTTCCGAACCTGCATAACTGCCGATTAACAATCCTGTTCCCACAGCACCTAATAATTTTAATAATCCAGGGATTAGATTTCGATAATGAGGTTCTTCGCGCTCTACGTGATAAATACCCATATGTTAATTTTTAAAGCAGGTTTTAAAAGATTTTTATTTCAATGCAGCGTCAATGGCAGTTTTGAAATTATCAAATGGTTGGGCGCCTGATACTTCAATTCCGGTAAAAGTATTACCCTTGGTTTTGCCTACAAATACTGATGGAGTACCGCCTACCCCGGCTTTTTGAGCTAAAGCTATATCATTTTTCACCACATCAGCTTTTTTGTTGCCGTCTAAACAAGCGTTGAAATCATCGGTTTTAAGCCCTAAATCAGTAGCATATTTTTTCAAATCATCAACAGTTAATTTATCATTGTTGGGAAATAATTTATCGTGATATTCAAAATATTTATTTTGGTCTTTGGCACATTCTGCTGCCTCAGCTGCTTTTTGAGCATATTGGTGAAATGGCAACGGATAATTTTTCACAATCATTTTAACCAAACCCTTGTCAATATATTCTTTTTTGATACTAACCATGGCACCATCAACTAAATTTCTGCAGAACGGACATTGAAAATCAGTAAATTCGACCAATGTAATTTTGGCTGAAGCTTGACCTAAAATCGGCTCATTTCCGGCTAAAATAATATCAACCGGACCTGGGGTTGGTTGTACTTGAGGAACTTGTTGATTACCAGTACCTGCTACCTGACCACCAGTATTTGCAGTTGGTGGATTTTTCTCCAGCATTTGTACTTTGGTATATAAAGAACCAATGAAAAATGCAGCCACAATTAATAAAACTGATAAAACCGGAGTTAATTTATTTTTAAACTGCATAAGGTTTCCCTATTTAATCATAACATGGTTTTTTTGTAAAGAACTAATTCCGCTTGCGCAAAACTTCTATTTCTTACATACTGATATTAGTTCGCAGATCGCAGTTCGTAGAACATAGTATATTCGAATGTATATACGTAAAGTTTTAATAATTGTTTGCTATTCTTTTACTATGAACTTCGAACTACTAACTATGAACTAACTTATGCGTAAAGGCTCTATCCAACCCATACTTCTTTTATTAATTACATTTGTATCAATAACTGCTTTTTTAATTGGTAAAAATATTGAGAATAGACAGGAAATAAGAAAACAAGCTATTGAATGCTTGTGCATTGATGACAGTGATTGCGGTATCTATGGAAATATGTACTGTTACGGAGCACCCTGTGGAGAATGCAGGATAAGAAGTAATCCATCTCCCTCACCTACTTCAACTCCATCTCCCACTACTTACACCTGTTCGTTGAATAACGGTACCTGCATTTATCCGGGAGAACCATGTGTAACCAGATTACTCTCTTTCTCCTGTGAGAATAACTATGATTGCTGTCAAAATTATATAGCTCCCGCACCTCCTTCATCTACACCTGCTCCTATAACTTATACCTGTGAAAATAATGGAGGTACTTGTCAACTTAATGCAGAACCATGCAATACCCAAATTCTTTCAAATACTTGTGAGAATGGTTATTCCTGTTGTAAAAACAATGTTATCCCTCCTCAATCACTTACCTGCTCTTATCCTGGTGAGGGTTGTTACAAAACCACTCTGACTGATTGTACGGTAAATGGAGTCAAAGGCACACAAACTTGTTCGTTTACCAAATGTACTTCAATCCAACCTTATTATTGCGGATTGAATCCCGTTAACTGTACTGCTTGCCAAGTAACAGCAACTACTGACCAAACACTCCCTCCATCAACTACCCTCAAACCTGATAACTATGTTTGTTCCAAAGATACTGATTGTGCCTCCAATCATTGTTACGCAACTGCTGTTCAAGGAGGAACTATTGGACTAT
>CAYLWN010000020.1:0-16910 GCA_964387625.1 uncultured Gammaproteobacteria bacterium | reverse complement strand
AATAATCCATTCCGCCCATGCCACCCATTCCTCCCATACCGCCTGGCATTCCTCCGCCGGCTGCTGGAGGATTTTTCTCCGGCAAGTCAGTGATCAAGGCTTCAGTTGTCAGAACCATCATACCAATAGATGCTGCGTTTTGAACAGCAGACCTGGTAACTTTGGCCGGATCAACAATCCCATCTGTAATCATAGATCCAAATTCCATAGTCATGGCATTGAATCCATAATCTCCCTTTGCTTCTTCAACTTTTCTCATCACCCATCCTTCATCAGCTCCGGCATTTTTGGAAATCCATCTCACCGGTTCTGATAATGCTTGATAAAGAATATCGACTCCGGTTTTTTCATCTTCTTGCGTTAAAGTGTTTTTCAATTTTAGCAAAGAAGCTCTTGCCCGAAGTAACGCTACTCCACCGCCTGGAACAATGCCTTCTTCCAAAGCAGCTTTGGTTGCAGCTACTGCATCGTTGACTCTTTCTTTTTTATCTTTCATTTCAACTTCTGTTGCAGCACCTACATTGATAACTGCTACTCCGCCGGTTAATTTGGCAAGTCTTTCCTGCAGTTTTTCTTTGTCAAAATCAGATGTTGATGCATCAATTTCTCGCTTAATTTGTGTAGCTCGTGCAGCAACTGCTGATTGTGTTCCTTTACCGCCAATAATCCGACAGTTTTCTTTATCTGCCCAGACTTTATCAGCTTGACCACAATCTTCAATTTTGACATTTTCAAACTTACGGCCTGTATCTTCAGAAATAACTGTTCCGCCGGTCAAAACTGCAATATCTTCCAACATTTCCTTGCGTCTATCTCCAAATCCCGGAGCTTTGACAGCTAAAACATTGAAAGTGCCTCTTAATTTGTTTACGACCAGAGTTGCCAAGGCTTCTCCATCAATTTCATCAGCAATGATGACTAAATTTTTGGAAACTTTGACAAAACCTTCCAGGAATGGCAATAAATCTTGAATGGATGAAATTTTCTTATCCGTAATCAAAATATACGGATCTTCAATTTCTGCTTCCATTTTATCGGCATTGGTCACAAAATAGGGAGAGGCATAACCTTTATCAAATTCCATGCCTTCTTTATATTCTATTTCCATTGCCAAGCCTTTACCTTCTTCAACCGTAACTACGCCGTTTTTGCCGACTTTTGTTAAAGCTTCAGCAATGAGTTCTCCGATTTTAGGATCTTGTGCTGAGATGGTCGCAACTTTGGCAACATCATCTGTTTTTACAGTTTTAGACATTTTTTTGATTTCGGCAATCACTGTTTCAACGCCTTTTTCCATTCCAGATTTCAAAATCATGGGATTGGCTCCGGCTGTCACATTTTTAAAACCGGTGTTGATAATTGATTGAGCTAAAAGAGTTGCAGTTGTAGTTCCATCCCCTGCTACATCATTGGTTTTGGAAGCTGCTTCTTTGATAAGCTGTGCTCCCATATTTTCAAATGGATCTTCCAAGTCAATTTCTTTGGCAACTGTGACTCCATCATGAACCACATTGGGTGCACCCCATTTTTTATCTAAGGCTACATTTCGACCTTTTGGACCCAATGTAGTAACTACTGCCTTGGCTAAAATATTTACTCCCCGAACTAAAGCTTGTCGGGCTGCTTCTGAAAATTTTAATTGTTTTGCCATAAATTTATTCTCCTTTGTAAATTTTTACTATTTTAATAACTTTTTATAAAATTAAAATTAAACTTAAACTTGATTTACTATCTTAGTAAACTCTAAATTCTAATTTCTAAATCCTAAATAAATTTCAAAATTCAAATTTCAAATATTTTGTATTTTTTTAGAATTTAGTGTTTAGGATTTAGGATTTGCGATACTTTTACTCAACTATCGCTAATATATCTTTCTGCTCTACCATCATCCATTCTTCATGACCCACTTTGACTTCATTGCCACCCCATTTTTTATACATCACTTTTTGTCCAACTTTTACAGCCATTGGTAACAATTTTCCGTCATCATAGGCGCCTGGACCAACAGCCATCACCTGCCCCATTTGAGGTTTTTCCTTAGCACTGTCGGGTAAATATATTCCGGAGGAAGTCTTACTTTCAGCTTCAAGAGGTTTGATCAATACATTATCAAATAAGGGTTTAAACTTTAATATTTTTGCCATATATTTATTACCTTTCTTTCCACCTTTTTTTAAAAAAATTCTTTGGTGGAATATATTTATATTATTTATACGCTCTAAATATAATTTTGGCAGTCAATTAGGATGATTGCTATTTTATGTTTCATCAGAAGTTTTGTCAAGTACTCAAGTCATTTTAATAAATTTACTCTTTCTAAATATTTATTTATCACCCAATCGTTTGCATCATGTGGATGAAATTTTATTATACTGTCACTCACCACTTCGTTGGTAATTTTATTTTTCATATATGAAAGTTGCCAATATTTACTGAATTTTTCAAACACTCTTAATAATTGGCAAATTATGTCAGGTTTAACCTGCCCCATTTGTTTAGGCATAACTACTGCCTGGGGAATATGTTTCAACAGCCAACAATTGGCAAGTAAAAATCTTTCATAAGAATTATGTTTATTGATTAATGTTTTTAACTGGACAATTTCATGAGCTATAAACAAGTTTCTGTATTGTTTAGGCATTTTCATTTTGTCAGCTGACAAAAACATATTCAAACAAATTTTGTTGACATAATGTTCATCATATGGATGACGGCGTAATTTAAATAAATCTAAAATTAAAGTTGACAAAAATCTGGTTATCCATAAAGCATTCGGTGATGTAATAATAAAAAAATCTATGTCATCATCATGAGGTGCGTTTGCCATAGCCACAGCTCCTGAAATACCTATGTACCAAACTGAGGGGATATATTTTAGTATACTAACTGCACGGGAAGCATATTTAATTTTTTGTTTAGCAATTTTTTTTCGAACAATTCTTTGTTTTATGATGGCAAATCTTTTAGGTAAGGAAAAAAAGCTGTGCTTGAAATAAAGCTGTTTATTTTTGACCAATAAATCAAGTGCCGTAGAAAATTTACTGTGCTTGCTTGTCCCTATTAAATACCGCCAGATTTCCGGACGCGTTAAAGGATAGTTAAACAAATCAGCATAGATAATGGTTTTCAATATTTGCCGGTCTATTTTTTTCACTTAATGTAATTTACGGGGCAGTTGCAGGATAACCGAAGTTAGTCAAAACTTGAGAAAAACCTTTGGCTGTTGTTTGCAAAGCACTTTCCGGACTTACACCCTTACTCAGACTATTTATGGCATCCTCTAAATATTTTATCATTCTGTCATTTATACCATTATCATGAGTACGGGAACTTAAGAAAAACGATTTAGCTGTTTGAGCTTCTTTGATGTATGCACCTACATATGGATCATTGATTAATGTTTGCGCTAAATCTACTCGGGAATAAGGCTCACCAAAAGGACGAGTTTTGCTTTGTTCAGTATAAAGTTGAGTAAGAATTTCTTTTTGACTTAAGAATTTTATAAAATCCCACGCAATGTCTGAGTGTTTGCTTTTGGCAGATACACCTTCTACCCAATATGAAGCCCAATTGATATTGGTTCCCGCCAGTTGCGGGATGGGAGCCACCTGAAATTTCAGGTTTGCGTTAGTAGATCTGATGGCAAACACTTGCCAGGATGGAGCAAAAATCATCGCTACTTTGCCATTAGCAAAAGCAATCACTGAATTATCCTGTGTTTCGTCCCAAGTATAATCAGGTTGCTCTACAAATAAATGATAAAAAGTGATTGCGTCTTGAGCTTCACGACTTGCAGGATTTTTTAAATCTGCTCCGTTTTGCAACATCATTACCGCCAATATGTCGCTGAAATGCTCAACGTTATTGGTAGTGCCCAATGCAGCGCCGGCGGTAATAATTTGTCCGGTTTTATTTTTGACAGTCAATGTTTGAGCGGTTTTTCTGAATTCTTCCCAAGTTGTGGGTACTGCTACACCGGCTGCTTTAAACAGATCTTCATTATAAAAAAGGGCAAGGCCATCAAACATCAAAGGTGCTCCATAAATTTTGTTGTTAACAATTAAATCTGTGGATGCAACAGGATAAAATGTCTGTTGAAATTCCTGCAATTGATAGCCTGTTGAGCCTGCAGGACTTAGATCTTTGGCCAACATCGGAATCCAAGTATTATGAAATCTAAAAATATCAGGGCCTTCCCCTCTTTCTATTGCTGCTTGAAGCCGTTCCCGATATTGTTTATGCGATTGTCTGCTGTAGACAATTTCTACATTGGGATGCTGTTTTTTATACGCATCGATTGCCGGTTTTAAAACATCTTCATTTTCCCATAATCCCCAATAAGTTAAAGTCACCGGCTGATTTTTAGTTAGAAATTTACCTGAAAGTTTAAACGCTCCAAACCCCAAAGCTCCTAATAAAATGATTAATAATAGAAACATAAATATTCTTTTTAAAAGATTACTGCTTGGCGGTGGCGGTTGTGTTGCAGATTCATGAATAACGAAAGGATCAGCTTTTTTATCAACAACCGGATTGTTTACGTAAACTGGAGGCGGAGTGACTACAGGGGTTGGTTCTTGACCAACTGCCGCTTGAGGCGCTGGAAATGCACCTGAATTTACCGGCTGCTGATTTTCCACAACTGAACCACCCTGAGGCCCAGGTGTTTGAGTTTTTTGGTCACTCGGATAACTTCCGCTATATTTGGACCAATCGTCTGAATTTGTTTTTGGCAGATTATCCACTGTATTTTTTATCATAACCTGAAATCATCAGGCTTGACAAGTATTAAAATTTACTTCCCTATTTTGGTATTACATATATAATAGTAGCATATTTTAAAAATATTATGCATAAAAAAATACCGGTTAAGAAAACCAACCATTATAAAAAACGGTTTTGGAAAAACTTTTTAAGTACTATCATTTTGGGCTGCATTATTATCGTAGGTGTATTTGTTTATTATTTTGAAAGCCGTTATCAAAACCGGGTTTACCCGGGAATTTTTATTGGCAACATAGATTTCAGTGGCACTACAAACGAAGAAATTATTGATTACTGGTCAAAAAAAAGTCAACCTTTTACAAATACTGTTTTTACATTTAAAGGTGATAATCAAGTGGCCACATTATCCGGAACCAGTCTTGATTTGGGATATGACGCTTCCCTTTCTGCTGTTCAAGCTTTATCTATTGCTAGGTCCGGTAATTTTTTATCTGATACTTATTTAAAGTACCAGGCACTGGTTTTTAAAATTAAATTAACACCGCTGATTAAGTGGAAAAGCGGAGAACTGGATAATACCCTAAATCAACTGGCACAAGAAATTGATAATTCACCTGTTAATGCATTATTTGAATTTAAAGACGGCAGGGTCACTGCTTTTAAAGCATCCACCGCAGGCCAACGATTGGATAAACAAGCTACTAAAAATGCGTTTGTTAATTTAATTTCTAATTTGCCTAATACTCCAGATAAAAATCAGTTTATTACATTAAATATTTTACCTTGGGAACCATCTATAGAAACACAGGACGCAAATAATTTTGGCATCAAAGAGCTCATTGGTCAGGGAGTATCTAAATTCCGCGGATCAATTAGCGGTCGAATTCATAATATTGCTTTGGCCGCTTCCCGGATAAACGGCGTGCTGATTCCTCCGAATTCAATTTTTTCATTTAATGACACAGTTGGTGATATTTCAGCTGCCACAGGCTATAAACAGGCTTATGTCATTAAAAGCGGCAGAACTGTGTTGGATGATGGCGGCGGTGTTTGTCAAGTTTCGACAACCCTTTTTCGGGCAGCACTAAATTCAGGTTTACCTGTTACTGAAAGACATGCTCATTCTTACAGGGTTGGTTATTATGAACAAGGCGGTTGGAAACCCGGATTTGATGCAACTGTTTATGCGCCCAGTTATGACTTGAAGATCAAAAACGACACAGCTCAATATATTTTGATTCAATCTGAAATTGATGCCAGCACTTATCAGCTCACATTTTCTATGTTTGGACAAAAAGATAATCGGGTGGTCGATATTTCTCCGGTCAAACTTTATGACAGTAAACCTGCACCTCCTGACCTATACCAAGATGATCCGACTTTACCAAATGGCGAGGTGAAACAAGTTGATTGGGCTGCGCCGGGAATAAAAGCTTCATTTAATTATTTAGTTACCAGAAATGGTGAAACTTTATCAAAAGATACTTTTTTTTCAAATTTTATTCCCTGGCAAGCGGTATACCTTAGAGGAACAAAGAATTAAAATTCTAAACTTTAATTTTCCCGCCTGCTAACGCTTTGCGCAAGCAATGCGGGCAGGTAAATTCTAAAAAAATTAAAAATAATAAATTCAAAAACATTTTAGAGTTTAGGATTTAGAATTTGGGATTTCCAAAACCAAAATTATGAAAAAAATAATAAATTACATTAACTTACCAAATCTGGTTAAACAAATAAAAATTCAAAAATCAAAAATTGTATTAGTTGGTGGTTGTTTTGATATTTTGCATTTGGGACATGTGAGGTTTTTAAATGAAGCCAAAAAATACGGTTTAGTTTTAGTAGCCTTGGAGTCTGATGCAACTCTTACCCGTTTAAAAGGATTAAAAAGACCAATTCATACACAAATTGAACGAGCTGAGGTGTTATCAAATTTAAAAACTGTAGATTATGTAATCATGTTACCGGAATTCACCAAAGATGAAGAATATGTAAATTTAACTAACAATATCTCCCCTGATTTTATTGCGGTGACTTCTGGCGATCCTATTTTAATTAAAAAACAAACTCAAGCAAACCAAATTGGTGCTCAAATCATCATGGTGCCCAAAATTTCCACTCCCTCCACCTCTCAACTGGCTAAACTATTACATTTAGATTAGGGTCGTAGATTAGGGTCGGACCCTGTTTTTAACGACTTGTTGTAACAATCTAAACAATCAACTTTTACCGCAAATGACCAGTTTTTAGTTAGTTTTTGTAATATGTCTAGCTTAAAACGTCTATCTCGAGTAAAATAGCCTCATGCAGAAAAATTTAACCACTATCTATCTAGTCAGGCATGGAGAAACAGAGTGGAATGTCAAAAAATTGGTGCAAGGTCATCAAGATTCACCTTTAACTGCTGAAGGAATCCAACAAGGAAAAATTTTAGGAGAAAAATTGAAAAAAGTCGATTTCGAAGCTGTATTTTCTTCAGATTCATTACGGGCTCATAAAACTGCTCAATTAATATTACTCGAAAAGAAAATCGCTATCAAAACAACTGAAAGTTTACGGGAACGCAAGTTTGGTCAAAAATATGAAGGTAAACATAGCGAAATTTTAAATACCGATATTAGAAATTATTTAGCTAAATATCAACATATGACTAATGCCCAAAGATTGAAAATAAGGTTTACACCAGACATGGAATCTAATGAAGAAGTTTTATCTCGGGTAATCACTTTCTTACGGGAAATTGCTGTGGGATTTAAAGGTAAAAAAGTATTAGTGGTCACTCATGGCGGTGTCATGCGTCATCTTCTCATCCATTTGGGATTTGGAGACCATAATTCCCTGTCTTATGGTGCAATTAACAATAATGCTATGGTGATTTTACAATGCGATGGGATAGATTTTTTTGTCAAAGAAACCAGCGGAATAAACAGAATAATGAATAAAGAATAAAACTCCTCCTAACCTCCTCTTTGTTAAAGAGGAGGAATTCCCTCTCTTTTTCCAAAGAGAGGGCTAGGGTGAGTTAACATTTTATGAAAATTTTAGCAATTGAGTCATCATGTGACGAGACAGCTGTAGCAATAGTTGAAGATGGCAGAAAAATTTTGACTAACGTAGTGACCTCATCTGCCCAAATGCATCAAAAATACGGCGGAATTGTACCGGAAGTGGCAGCCCGTAAACAACTGGAATCCATGATTCCGGTATTGGAAGAGGCATTATCTTGTCATTTCCGTGAAAACGGGAATCTTAAAGATCCCCGGGTCCATGCCTGCCTATCGGCAGACAGGCCCGAGGATGACATATTTAAAAACATTGATGCTATCGCAGTTTCCATTGGTCCGGGCTTGATCGGTTCATTGCTTATCGGTATAGAAACTGCTAAGACTTTAGCTTTTGCTTTAGATAAACCTCTTATTCCTGTAAATCATGTGCTTGCACATATGTACGCTAACTTTATAGAGATAAGCGATAAGCAAAAAGTGATAAGTGATAATTATTCTTCGAATCCCGACGAAATCGTGGATGAGAAGTTAACAATGAATAGTTCTCGATTCGCTAAGTCAAACTTGGCTCACTCGAACAATAATATTAAATTCCCTGCAATATCTTTAGTAGTAAGCGGCGGACATACCGAAATTTATTTAATGAAATCAATTAACGATTTAAAATGGCTGGGCGGAACTATAGATGATGCTGCCGGAGAATGTTTTGATAAAGGAGCCAGAATTTTAGGCTTTGGATCAAAAGGCGGTTTTGCTATCCAAAATTCAGCAAAATCCCTGCCTCGCCGGCAGGCAGGCAGAATCCAGAATCCCTGCCTCGCCGGCAGGCAGGCAGAATCCAGAATCAAATTACCTCGTCCTATGATGTATGACAAAAGCCTGAATTTTTCCTTTTCCGGTTTAAAAACCGCTTTAATGAGGGAAGTAAACAAATACCCTGTCATTACAAGACATCCGAAGGATGATGAAGCAATCTTTTTAATTTCCCAATTGTCACATGAATTACAAGAATCCATTACTGATGTATTGGTCACTAAAACCATGACTGCAGTTGAAAAATTTCAAGCTAAATCCGTTCTTATATCCGGCGGTGTAGCCTCAAACTTGAGATTAAGAGAAAAATTTCTTGATGTCATTATAAAGAATGCTAATATTCGTCATCCTGGAGCGCGAAGCGCGATAGGATCTCAAGCTAATACAAAGATTCTATCGGCTCGCCAGCTGGCGAGCCTCCAGAATGACGCATGTTTTCAATTCTTCGCTCCTCCACCATCTCTCTGCACTGATAATGCAAGTTTTATTGGATCATGTGCTTATTTTTGTGGAAAACCAATTGATTGGAGAAAAATTACAGCTATTCCAGACTTATCTATTGAAGTTTAATGATTATAATTTCTGTTTCACTTTTTACCACAACCTCTATTTAACATTTTTATCTTATCTTTTGTTTTACCACCTTTATTTCCTGTATGTTTCCTTAGTTTATTTTTTACTATTACGCGTAATTCGTCTTTTAAATCATTAATTCTATTCCAATTTTTATAAGATTGGTTTAATAATATAGCAATTTCATTTCGAATTGCTTCTTCTCTGGAAACATGAGGTTTAATAGTGTCATCATTTGTTTTTTTTGGTGCTATTTGAGGCTTTTCAAACATATTAATAAATGTGTCATCAGGCAAAATAATATGCCGTGATGTTGTAATTACTGTTTTAGATTTTTCTAGCATTGAATTTAATTCTTGATCCGATATCATTTGCCCGTTTGGTTTAACAATTTCTTTATAATTATTTGGCAATTCAACAACAAAAGGATAGTAAAATAATTGATTATATTCTGTTTGATAAACTAAAACACTTAATGCGCAAGTTTTATCTTGCACTTGATATGTTGGAAAAATTGTAAGCTTATCATGGCTTACTTGAAAAGTTTCATCAAAAACTAAAGCAGATATTTGTTTCATATCTTCACGAATAAAATTTTTAGGATGAGTTATGATTTTAATTTCTTCTTCTCCAAATAAATATTTATGTGAAATTACTAAATCACCATTTGTATATTCATATTCTATTTGTTGTCCCGTTGTAACATTTGGATTAGAATAAATAAATATGCCTGGAATCAAGCTTAAAGGATATTTTTGGCTTATTTGTGGTTGTATTAAAATACTTTCATCTAATGATTTATCAAAAGATGATTTAAGTTGATCAAATACTGATAATTGCTGTACACCATTAATTACAGTTCTAAGCAACGATTTTTTTATGGTTATTAAACTATTTACCCGATCAGGAGTTAAATTTGGTTCTGTTGGAAATTGTCCCGATATTCTTGTATCTGGTGTCATATTTTTTTGAAATAAATCCGGCAAAGCCTGATTATGTATTTCTAAGTCTCTCCTTCGATCCACTCTCTTACAAACTCAGGATCGCTAAGAACTACATAAAAAAACCTGCAGATTTATTTTTTGCAGGTTGTTAGCATTATTATAACATATTTAGGGTCGGACCCTGTTTTTAGCGGATTATTGTAAAGCTCTAAACATATGCTTTTTCCCGTAAATGACGTAATTTTAACCATTTTTTATCTTAATTCTTTTCTTGCTCTGAAGCGCTAATTTTACTACAATACTCTTATGGATAAAACTTACAATGCATCCCAAGTTGAAGCAAAAATTTACCAAATGTGGGAAAAAGGTAAATACTTTACCCCGCAAATGGACCCTGCCAAAAAACCTTTTACTATCCTCCTTCCTCTTCCCAATGCCAATGATCCCATGCACATGGGACATGCGCTTTTTACGGTTCAGGATATTATGGTCAGATTTCACAGAATGTTGGGAGAACCAACTCTTTGGCTGCCTGGTGGAGATCATGCCGGAATTGAAACCCAATATGTATTTGAGAAAAAACTAGCTAAGGAAGGAAAGAGCAGATTTGATTTTGACAGAAATACGCTTTATCAAATGATAGCTGAATTTGTGGAAACCAACAAAAACGTTAATCAAGATCAAATGAGACGCCTGGGCTTTTCCCTTGATTGGACCAGATATAAATATTCACTTGATCCAAAAATTGTGGAAATTGTATTAGAGACTTTTAGGCAATTGCATCAAGATAATTTAATTTATAGAGCAGAAAGATTGGCTAATTATTGCACTAAATGCGGTACAGCATTTTCAGATTTGGAAGTCAACCACGAAGAGCGAACTGACCAGCTGTATTATTTAAACTATGGTCCAATTCAAATTGCCACTACCCGTCCGGAAACCATTTTTGCAGATTGCGCTGTTGGTGTAAATCCTCAAGATAAAAGATATCAAAAAATTATTGGTCAATCAGCCATTATTCCCCTTATTAATAAAGAAATTCCCATAATTTCTGATGAAGCGATAAAAATAGATTTTGGTACAGGTGCATTAAAGATCACTCCAGCTCATGATGATGTGGA
Source organism: uncultured Gammaproteobacteria bacterium (assembly GCA_964387625.1). Lineage (GTDB taxonomy): Bacteria > Patescibacteriota > Microgenomatia > UBA10105 > UBA10105 > CAYLWN01. The sequence goes on along the minus strand of CAYLWN010000020.1, from coordinate 5,729 downwards.
TTTTGAAATTGGTAACCGCCACAAATTACCTATTATTTCCTGTGTTAATAAAATGGGTCGTTTGATTAATGTGCCTAGTAAATACCTTGGTTTAAAAGTATTACCAGCCAGAAAAATGGTTGCCGAGGATTTACAAAAATCCGCCAAATTGATAAAAACTCAACCTCTCGCCCATACAGTCAGCGTGTGTTACAGGTGTAAATCTTTAATAGAACCACAACTATTACCCCAATGGTATTTAAAAACTAAACCTTTAGCAGCAAAAGCCATTGAGGCTATAAAATCAGGCAAAACTAAAATTGAGCCACTTCCCCGGTTTGAAAAATTATATTTTGATTGGCTGGAAAATATCCGGGATTGGAACATATCCCGGCAAATTGTTTGGGGTCCCCGACTGCCTATTTGGTATTGTCTTGAGTGTCTCCCAAACATCCAGATTTCTTTTATAAATAAAAATAAAGAAAAAATTACTGATAGTTATACAAATTTAAAAACCAAATATACATTTGCAGAAATTTCCTCAGGATTGCAATCATTATTAGTGCCAATTGACACTAAATATTCACTTGAGGAAAAAAATTGTCAAAAATGTAGCAGTAACCATGTTTTACAGGAAACAGACACCTTTGACACTTGGTTTTTATCAGCACAATGGCCATACACTACTTTGCTGTCACAAAATAGAATGACCAATTACCAATTACTAATTACTAATGATAAAAATCAAAGTGCAAAATTACAACAAGACAATGTCATTGCGAGCGACAGCGAAGCAATCTCTGATTTTGAATATTTTTATCCCACATCGGTTTTAGACACTTTGTGGGATATTTTATTTTTCTGGGTTGCCAGAATGATGATGTTGGGAATTTATAAAACCGGTCAAGTTCCTTTTAAAACTATTCATTTGCATAGCCGTGTAGTTGATTTTAAAGGGCAAAAAATGAGTAAAAGTAAAGGAAATGTACTCAATCCTATTGAATTGGTGGATAAATACGGCGCAGATTCTCTTAGAATGGCCTTAATTTTCGGTGCAGCACCAGGGAGTGATATTGTGATTTCCGATGATAAAGTCAGAGGTATGAGAAATTTTTGTAACAAAATTTGGAACATTTCCAGATTTTTCCTGATGAATATAGAAAGTCAAAATTTAAAACCAGAGGCAATTCCTTATTTTGAAGAAAAAATGTTACAACTTCCCCAAGATAAACAATTGATTCAAGAATTAAACAATTTGATAAAAAATACTACTCATAATCTTAATCATTTTAGATTTTCAGATAGCGCCCAAGATATTTATGCTTTTACCTGGCATTCCTTAGCTGATAAATATCTTGAGGAAAATAAAGAAAGGTTTAAAAATGGAGATTTAACTGCTTTAGCTATATTTCGCCACGCATTGTTAAAAACGCTCAAGCTTTTACATCCTTTTATGCCGTTTATTACTGAAGAAATTTGGCAGCTACTTCCCTGCCTCAAATCCGATCCGCTAATCATCTCCTCTTGGCCAAAAACGAGTGATAAGAAATAAGCGAGAAGTGATAAGTGGGAAGCGTTAATTATATTCTACTTACGTCTTATTGCTTATTGTGTATTACCCAAATGTTTTCTGCAGACTTCTACAATCTGCTTGGGAGTAACTGAAGATTTTAATACTGCTTCTTCTGCTCCTACCTTGACTGCTTTATCCAATTCTTCCTGAACATTAGTGACCATGACTACCGGAATTTTTCCCAGTGACGGATCTTTTTTTAATTCTGTCAAAAATGACAACCCATCCATGTTAGGCATATATACATCACATAAAATCAAATCCGGAGGATTGGTTTGCATCAAAGTCAAAGCTTCCCTGCCATTAGTGGCTTCCAATACTTCAAAGCCTTCGATTAACATGACGTTTTTATTAATTTTTCTGTAAGTTTCGTTGTCGTCGATTAATAAAATAACTGGTTTAGAAGTTCTGTTTATATTTTGATCCATAGTAAATCCCATTATTAACTATTTTTTAAAATAACGCAAATTTTTGTACTAGATGTAAGATGAAAAGACGGTAAGACGAAGATATGTTTTTTTTGCTTCCATCTTCCTGTCTTCCCATCTTATTATTTTCTTATCTCTAAGCAGCTTCCCCACAATCCTAATCCCACTGACTTTGCTTGCTGCTGTGCTTTTGCAAACAAATCTTCATATTTGATATCTGGTTTATAAACATCGGCTTTGGCAAAACCTTCGCTCACTAATTTTTCATTAATCATAATTTTATTATTTTGTGCATCCTGAATATAAACATATCTTAAAATTCTACCGTATTTATCTTTATCTGAAATATCGCGTTCTAACAGCACGTTTTGTTCGGAAACCAGTTGTGAATTTTTTTCTAAAGCTTCTTTTCCAAAACATTCAACTGGTTTACCCGGATCGACAATTTCCGGAGTATTTATTCCAATATAACGGACTTTTTCTCCGGAAGTTAAAAGTATCGTATCTCCATCAATAACTCTTTCCACTTTGGCAGATTCTAAATTAGGAGAGATTGATGGAATAGTAGTAATTAATGGTGATGATATGGGTATGTAATTCTGAACAGATTTAATCGCAGGTTTAAATGAAATTACAATTAAAATACTTCCAATTATAAATAGGGTAAATAAAATTATCAGCAGTATTTTTTGTTTGTTCACACTATAATTCTAACATTACTTGTCATTACGAAGTCGCTTTGCGACTGGAGTAATCTTATGTTTATATATTATCCGTTTGCCCGATCTACATATTCACCTAATTCCGGATCTACGCCTACAGTATCGCCGACTTTGATAAAAAGAGGCACTAAAATTGTGGCGCCGGTTTCCAGTTTTGCCTGTTTTTGCGCTCCTGAAACAGTATTCCCTTTTACTGCCTCATCAGCTTCCACCACTTTCAACCTGACTTTTTTGGGAAACCTCACTCCCACTGCTTCACCGTCATGTACTAAAATTTGATAAGTATCATTTTCTTTTAAGAATTTGGCGTAATCACCCAGCATGTCTTTTGATACTGAAAATTGTTCGTAAGAAAAGTTGTCCATAAACACATATTTTTCTCCCTCTTTATATAAATATTGCATTTCCTGGGTGTTTATCGGCACTTCTTCCATAGAATCCCCTGATTTAAAGGTAAATTCCAGGGATTTGCCTGTTTTAAACCCTTTAAGTTTAGTACGCACAAAAGCACTGCCTTTACCCGGATTGACATGCTGAAATTCCATAATCTGGTATGGTTCACCTTTAAACTCAATAAACATGCCTTTATGAAACTGCGCGGTATTGATTTTTGACATAGGTTTTTACTGTCATTCTGGAGGCTGAAAGCCGATAGAATCTATTTCGTTATTAAAAGATCCTATCGCTACGCTCCAGGATAACAGTTAAAGTATTATACTAAACTAAGGCTAGATTGAAAATAGTTAAGGTTTTTTCCACAATTCATCACTGGGAAAAAATAAAATATCTTGGATTTTAGGTACATTAGCAAATAACATAATTAGTCGATCCAACCCCATAGCTAAACCAGAACAACGAGGTAAACCAGTTTTTAAAGCAGTAATAAAATCTGAATCTATCGGATAACGGGTTTTATTCAAGCGTTTTATCTCTTGCAGTTCTTTTTTAAATCGCTCCTCTTGTTCTATGGCATCTGTTAGCTCTGAATAAGCGTCCCCCAATTCCAAACCTCCGATATAAACCTCAAATCTTTCAGCAAATTGCGGATCTGATGATTTTTTCTTAGCCAATGCAGCCATTGAAGAAGGAAAATCGTAAATAATAGTAGGTTTACTCTTGCCTAAATGAGGCTCGATTTCATTTAAATAAATTTGGTTATAAACTTCTTCCCAGGTGTTTTGATTGTTAATTTGATAACCTTTTTTAGAAGCTGTTGCATTTAGTTTTTTAAGAGTTAAATTACTTAACAAATCAATTTTGGCAAATTTAGAAAAAGCTTGAGTTACTGATAACCGCTGCCATGGTAAAGACAAATCAATAGTTTGGTTTTGATAAGTTAAAATCGGTTTATTTGTGTGATTTGGCTTAAGTTGCTCGTAAATATATAAAATTAATTTTTCTGTGTCTTTCATCACGTCTTTGTAATTTGCATTTACCCTGTACCATTCCAAAATGGAAAATTCCGGATTATGCAAGAAAGAATTAGTTTCAGTGTTACGGAAACTCTTAGTTATGGAAAAACAATTCCCCGCTCCGGCCACCAAGAGTTTTTTTAAAAACATTTCAGGAGAGGTAGTTAAGTATGCATTTTGGGAATTTCTGTTTCTGTCCAATAATTTAGTAGCAAATATTTCTAAATATGATTCTGTTGGTAGAGCCGGTGCCAGAAGCGGAATTTCAATTTCTATAAAATTACGGCTCACAAAAAATTCACGGATCAGTGCATAAATTTGACCACGTAATAAATAGCGCGACCATAATTTGGGGTTTTGTTTTAATTTTTGCCAGGTTTTCATACCTAGCTATTTTATCATGAAACAAGATGTTTAGAAGGAAATTTCAAAATTATAGAAATCTGAGGATTTTGGCTTCATCTCTAACTTTGGTAAACCATTCTGTAAATTTCTGTTCAATTTTGGTAGATTTTACTTGTTGCTGGGCCTGTGTATCTCTTTGAGCTGAATCTGAAGAAGTGATATAAGCTGCATTGGTTTTTAGATAATCTGCAATTTCTTGGGCTGAAACAGACACGTCTTTGCCAAACATTTTATCAATGGTGAGTTGTAATTTTACTTGATTTACCAAATCTGCTTTTGTCATTCCCCGTTGTTCCAACATTTGGTCTAAAGTGGTATTTGGTCCTAAAGTTGTTTCAAATTCTTTGATTTTAGCGTCAATTTCTGAAACTGTCACTGTCACATTTTGTTTAGCTGCCTCATTCATGATCAGTTTTTCGCCAATCAAAACTTCCAGCATTTGTTTGCCAAATTGAGAATTTAATCTGGAATTTAATTCTGCTTTGGTTATCAAACCGCCATTTACAGAACCTGCTAAAAATACGCCTTTACCTTTTTGCCATGATAAATAACCCAAACCAATAATTGCTAATAAAATTAATACTAACTTATATTTTTTTACCATGCCAAAAATTGGTGATTTTGATTGGGAATTATTTAAATTAGAAGAATAATTTTCCACCACATTTTTTCTTCCGGAAACTGTTTTTAGATTTCGTTTAGGCATAAGGATTAGACCAATCTATCAAGAAATATATTCTTTGTCAAGGATAAAAAATATTTAATATTTAATAAATATTCAGTTTGGTACGGAAAATGACCCAAACCAGATGAAATAAATCAGTTAATGATCTTGGGGAGTCTTGGGCGCCAACTTTTAATATATATCTTCCACCTACTCCACTTGGATCAAACACGGCAATTTTATAATTTCCTGCTGTAAGTCCTTCTGCAAAAGTCGGACCAACTATAAAATTTTGCATAATTTCTTTGTTGTAAAAACTGTTTTCGTCATTCCAAATGTAGACTGCTCCGTTTACACCATATGGAAAACCAAACGGTAATGGTTCTTGGGTGGGAAGTAAATATGGATTTATGAGCACCATGCCGGGTCGAAATTTGGTATTTTTTTCAGAATCAGGAATCATTAAAACAACTTGCATGTTGGGAACATAATTTATAAGGTCAAAGTCATGGTAATTTATGGTTTCCTGACCTTTACCTAAAAAAC
>CAYLWN010000019.1:14031-17071 GCA_964387625.1 uncultured Gammaproteobacteria bacterium | reverse complement strand
CAATAAACATTCAGTAAAAATTGCTTCTTTGCTAGATCTTTAAAACCACAGTTTTTACAGGGTTTTTTACAGGGTCGTTTTTACAGGGTCGGACCCTCGGCTGGATTCGTTCACAGGGTCGGACCCTCGGCTGGATTCGTTCACAGGGTCGGACCCTCGAAAATACAGAGCGTTGTGACAATCCAGAGAATCAAAAATATTGTAAATTCAATTTTTTCGGGAAATAATCAGAAATTTGATTACAAATAAACAAACTCTCAAAAAGAAAATATGCTACCATAAAATTATCATGCTTAAAATTATTAAGACTTTATTTTTAGTAGGAATAATTTTCGTAATTTTTTATATTGTGATATCAATCTATCTGGTTAAATTTGATTCAACTTCCCCGCTTGGTCAGAATTTAAGGAAAAGTATTATCAAATATCCATTTTTAGTTAGCTTTATCAACCTGAATCAACCAGGGGATAATCGCTATGCTTATGTGAGCGCTCATAATCCTACAATTTCAGTTAAGGTATTTTATACACCAAATGTGATACCTGATACAGACATATCAACTTGGATTACAAATATGATGACAGAAACAGTTGGAAAAAAAATTGATCTAGAAATGTTACCACTGACAGAAGCTGAAGCACTAAGTTACAGCGATCAGGATTTAAATTTGATTAGGAAAAATAATGAATCCGAAAAATTCAATAATCCGGTTTTAAATATTTATTACTTAACTTCATATGCAGAAAAACCTTCATATTTAGGTTTGACTTTGCATCGGGATACTATTTTTATCTTTAAACAAACCATGCTGGATATTTCAGAGAAATTGGAGATTACTAAACGCCTGGAACAGTCAACTGTCTCGCATGAATGGGGACATTTGTTAGATTTGCCCCATATTGAAGAGTTGGGCTGCGTGATGTCAAATTATCTGGAAACTTATGAAAATTGGCCGATGAAAGAATCCATGATTCCTCTGACTCATTGCTGGAGCACGCTCTATGCGTTGGATAAGTTAAAAGCCAGCGCAAGATAAATTCACAGATTTTCCGAGGGTCGGACCAATATGAATAAACTGCAGAAATTTCTAAATTCGATTGTTACTTAAAAAATTCAGATTTCTCCAACTGGATAAGAGCCATGATGATTGAATACTTTGTAAAATCTTCTCTGGTAATTCTGCCTTCAGTAAGTACTCCGACAATGCCGCCTGCTACTGCACCAAGTTTTTTATGATGTGTAAACCCAAGTTGTTTGAAAGCCTGACTTGCATCTGCTTTACCGTTCAATATCATTTTGGTTACTTCCTTTGGCCATTCATAGGCAGGGCTAAGACCTATATAAATGTCTTTACCATCATAAATAACACATGCACCAACTTCCATAAAACCAGTTTTTGTATATGGTACTTCCATCAGGCCACTTTCTATCCCGAAGCTGTAATTGCAGTCGTTAAAAGCATTTTTTGATCTTTCTACTGCTCCTTTAATAGTTTCCTTAATGCTCTTTGGATGGCCAAATAATTCTACGTTTACATCAATTCCTATAATTTGAGGTTTTGGAAAAAGATTTGGGTAAAGGATAACTGCATCTTTGACTGCTTGTATTTTTGTTTGGTTTTTTGAACCGACATTTATTTTCATTTTGATAAATTATAGCAAAAAGTTCGAAGATTCATTAGAGACAAGATATTTATGATTTCCCGATGGTCTGACCGTAAAAAATTAGGAAATTGGCGGAAGATGAAGTTGTTCTTCAATTCTTTCAACTCTTTTTCGAATATCTAAATATTCTCTGTCGAAAAAGCTAACCATTATTTTTATATCACTTCGAATATGAGATATATCTGATTTCACAGTTTTCATATCTGATCTGATATCGTTAGTTACTTCCTTTACAATCTTTTGGATTTGGGACAAATCATTTTTTGTGAGCATAAATGCAATTTACAACTAAATAGAATTTTTTTCAATCAATCAAACAATATCAAGTTATTTTAGTCAATTTTTATGGCAAGGTTACCAGGAGACTCGAACCTGGAAAGGCAGTTTTGTCCCAGAAGTATCTTGCTTGCCCATCGTAGCTTTAGCGAAGTTGGGCAGGCTCGCCCTGATTCGAACAGGGAATAGAGGTTTTGGAGACCTCTGTGATACCGTTTCACCACGAGCCTATAAAAAAAGCCTGCTAGAACTTCGGGATCCCGCACATCTACTTCTGATTTTATTAAATCAGAAAGATGGTGCTGGGAGAGACCCTCATGCTACCATTTCACTACAGCCCTAGTAAACTAAATAGATTATATCAAATTGTGGGGGACTTTTTAGAGAATTTTGACGGTTTTAAGGAGATTATTAAAGACTTCACCAAAGCCCATGATGGCAATATCTAGATTCATTCTGGTATTAGTCAAAATAACCACGTCAACAGGTGTTGTATCAGCTACTTGCTGATCATGATAAATAGTGACCATTTGGCCTGCAATTGATGCAATTTCTGTTTTTTCCGGAGTTACCGGAGGAGCGGCAAGAGAAGTGTCACAAACCAAATCAATTTTATTTTCATTGTTGGGAGCAGTCAGGCGGGCTGCGTTTGTTGCTTCAACTATTGTAAAATCAGCAGGATGTTCAAAACTTATTCCGCATCCATGATGCAGATAAGTTTTTGACGTAGTACCTGCTACATTTGTTGCAGGGCTGGCATTAGATATATAAGGTGAGGCTAAAACCGGGGAAGGATTTAAAGCTATTTGAGGTGAAGCTGACAAATTTTCTCCTGATAATTTTCTACCCAGATTTAATCCGATTAAAAGAGCAGCAATGATAGCCAGAAATGAGATGGTTATAGCAGTATTTCGATGCATAAGCTTCTAGTCTAACTTATCAACTTCCTTGTGCTTCGTGACTTTTCGGCATTTGCGGCAAAATTTATTGAAGTTTAATTTTTCTTTGGTATTAAGTTTGTTTTTAGATGACATGTAATTTTGTGATCCGCAAACTTCACATCTTAAAGTAAATTGAATTCGTTGTCCTTTTTTAGCCAT
>CAYLWN010000019.1:0-13931 GCA_964387625.1 uncultured Gammaproteobacteria bacterium | reverse complement strand
GAAATTATACCCAAAGTAGCAATTAGATACAAGGGGAAAGGAGAACTTAGACGTTAAGACAGGAAGACAGGAAGATGAAAGAGGAATTATGAATTAAAAATTAAGAATGGAAGATAGGTTGTGCTTGAATAATTAATCTTTTAGAATCAAACCAGCCTGAACAGGTAAATATGGTCAGCATCTCAGTATTTGTAGGTTTTATATAAGCAACAGCATATTGATTAACTTCTTTTTTATCAAATATTTGATAGGTATGAATTTGGCCATTTACAGTTTTGATATCGATTTGAGCACCAATTTCAAGATCTTTCAATTTACCCAATATTTCCCATTTATTATGGCCATAAATGACAATATTATTATTTTCTCCCGGGTTGGAAGATGAAACTAAGTGATTTACATCAGTAGGTGATATTTGCCAATGAGTACCCACTATTTCTGATTCAACGATGGGTAAATATACACGCAGCGAGGGAATTATCAGTCTGACAGGAGAATTATTATTTAATTTAATTTGAGATTTGGCATAGGAAAGTTTGCTAAAGATCAAAATAAATCCGGAAATTACACACAACAACCCGATTCCGGTAAAAACTATATAAAGGCGGAAAAGTTTTGCAGAATTTTTTAATTTACGATAATTTTTTCGTTTTCCTGATCGCATAAGCAGATGAAATCATAGCTGAAGTTCCAAATATGATTAATGATATGCCCAATTCTTGCGTAGAGTTTCCTGTTGCAGCTAATACTTGACCACCCAGAACTTGACCTGATGGTTGATTATTTGAAGAACTGCTCTCGCCACCTCCGCCGGTTCCACCATTTCCATTGTTATTTTCATCATTTGGGGTTGGTGTGGGAGTTACTTCAGGTTGTGGGGTTGGTGTGGGAGAAATTTCAGGTACAGATGTTGTTGATGGGCTTGGTAGGTAAGTTGGGGATACATCAGGTGTTTCTGATGGAGTTGGTAGTGGAGAAATAGTTGGTCTTGGTGAAGATGATGGTTGCGGTGAACAACTAGGAGATCCTGTTGGCACACATGAAGGGAATGGTGAAAAAGTACAATTGCCGCTCGGACATGGAAAATCTGAGGGAAAAGGGCAAGTTATATCATTACATGAATATGATTGTTGTGTTCTATATTTTAGAACAAACAAAATGATGGCAACTAAACAAAATATTATAAAAAATAATTTTTTCTCCCGCATAGTATGGTTTATAACCTATATAATATTTCGAAAAACAGTGTATCATATTAATATTATCTTGTCAAAACGCTCTAATATAATTTATAAAATAATAAAACAAAATATTCTAAATATCTTATAAAAATTAAAATAAAAAAATTTTATTCTTAGGTTATAATTGATGCAAGTAAAATTATGGTAAAAATATATAAACAATCAAGTAAAATAAAAAAAATATTAATAATTATATTGATTATAGTTTTAGATATTGGTGTAAGTTTATATTTATTCAGAAATCGTACTCAAAATGTGAGAATTTCAAGTAATAAAGTAATTGAAAACACTGTTCCAGCAGTAAAAGAAAATAACATATGGAGCATGTTAATCACCGGTGATGTGATTCCTGCCAGATCAGTAAACTGGCAAATGACACTAAAAAATGATTTTATGTGGCCGCTTAGAGGTATTAAAGACATATTACAATCAGCGGATTTAACGCTGATTAATCTAGAGTCACCTTTGATATCTAATTGTCCCATTACAAACGAGGGCATGAAATTTTGCGGAGACACCAGATTTGCACAAAGTTTAAAAACTAGCGGAGTAGATGTAGTTAATTTAGCCAATAATCATTCATTAAATTATGGTTGGGAAGGATTGGGTGAAACAGAAAAATTATTGAATAATCTTGGAATAGATACGGTTGGATATACAAATAATGTTTGTTATTATTCTTCGAATCCCGATGCTGATCGGGATGAGAAGTTATCTGAAAAGAGTTCTCATCCTGCAAAGCCTGACTGCGTAGGCAGGCAGGATTCGAACAATAATGTTGATTGTTCTTCGTCAGTGATAAAGGTAGTGCAAAATATAAAAGTAGGTTTCTTAGGTTACAATACTGTTGGTCAGCAGTTAAACAGAGAACTGGTAAGCAAACAAATTACCGATTTAAGAAAAAGTGTTGACATAATTGTAATTTCAATTCATTGGGGTAAAGAATATACTCAAATACCTGAAAAAGAAGCAGAGGATCCCAAAGAACTTGGGCGATGGTTTATCGATTCGGGAGCAGATATTATTGTAGGAAATCATCCGCACGTAATCCAACCTTTTGAATTTTATGGTAAGGGTGTTATTTTTTATGCCATGGGAAATACTGTTTTTGATCAGGAATGGAGTAGTGAAACTAAAAAAGGCAATTTAGTGAAATTAAATTTTCTTGGTAAACAATTACAAAATAATAAAATAGAAATTATTCCCATAGGTATTAGAAATTACGGAGAAGCTTTTATTCCCTGAGCTTGTCGAAGGGTAATAATTTATTATTTATGTTACTTTCTTGCTTGTGCAAGAGAAGTAACCAAACCTGCCTGCGCAGGCAGGGAACACAAACCCGTGAGGATTTTTTGATTTTTCTAACTTCGTGATAATCAGGCGGAACCTCGGACCATTTGGCCGTCTCCGCACTTTAATCACTCGTAAGAAAAATTACAAAAAATACCTCAAGGGTTACTTTTTTATTCATTAAAAAATTTAAGCTTTGGATTTGATTGGTCATTTATCATTGGTCATTGGAAATTTTTATTGATTGCCTCTTTACAATCCCTCAAAAAATAATTTATTGTTAATATATGAGAAAACTTCTGTTTTTCTGCCTTTGTTTTGCATTGGACATAGTTTCGTTGGCAGTAATATTTAATAATGTCACCACTTATCAAAATCGCAATATTGCAAATAGTATACCTAAATCAGCTCAAGCTCAGGAAATCAGTTTAAATGATTATTTTGCCAAACAAGGGACTCCAGATGTTTTAGGCGTTTCTAAATTTAGCGATGTGATTGAGAGTTCAGCTATACCATCAGCTGTTCCTAAAAATGCCAAAACTACTAAAATAGCAGTTACTCAGCCGGTTAAATCTGTGAGTAATCAGCCATCTCAATTAACCATTGCAGTTTTAGGCGATTCTATGGTGGATACACTAGGTCCTGAAGTACCAGATTTGAAAACAGCTTTGCAAGCAAAACTGCCCAATACTAAATTAACAGTTATAAATCATGGAGTAGGGGCATCAAATATTGATTATGGCATTACCAGACTCACAAATGACTATACATATTTGAGTGAAGCCAGATCTTCTGTTTTAAGTACCAAACCTGATATTTTGGTTATCGAATCATTTGCATATAATCATTGGGAAAATAACCAAAGCGATATCAACCGTCATTGGTTGACTATGGCAAATTTAGTGAAACTTGTTAAGAGTGGTAGTCCCAAAACCAAAATCGTTTTTGCGTCAACTGTTGCACCATTTTGTCCGACATATACTGACGGATCAGCAAATTTAGCTCCGGATCAAAAATACATTCAATGTCAAACTGTCAAAGTATATTTACAAAATACTGTAAATTTTGCGACTTCCGAAAAGTATCCTTTGGCTGATGTATTTCATGCATCGCTATCTGGTACTGATGGAAATCCCAAATATATAAATTCAGGAGATCATATCCATCCATCTGATGAGGGTAAATCCTTATTTGCCAAAATTGTTGCCGAAACAATTTTATCTGTTTTATAAAATTGTTATGTCATCCTGAACGTAGTGAAGGATCTTCCATAGTTATTTTGTCGAAAAAAGTTATGTCATTCTGATCCCGATGAGCCTCAAAGCGAATCGTGGAGAAGAATCCCATACGATATAATAATCAAATAGTATGCTAATAAAGCATGGTTATGTTTATATACTCGCTAATGTATATAATACTGTTCTATATATAGGAGTTACTAGCAATCTGATTAAGAGGATTTGGGAGCATAAAAATAGTTATGTTGAAGGATTTACTAAAAAATATAATCTTCATAAATTAGTATATTTTGAAACTTTTGAAAATATCGAAGAAGCAATCATAAGAGAGAAATATTTAAAAGGTAAAAATAGGAATTTCAAACAGAAACTAATTGAAAAAACAAATCCACACTATAATGATTTATACAACAATATTCTATAAAATTGATGAGATTCTTCGCCAAGTCTGACTTGGCTCTGAATGACGATTAAATAAAAGAAAATTCTTGTCTTGTGCAGGCAGATTCACAAAACACTTCAAGGGTTAATTTAAAATGTTGATTCGTTGCTTACTTAGTGTTAAATTGGCCATAATATGAATTGGCCTCTTACATCTTCAGTGCCTGCTATCATTGAAATAATTAATTTTGCCCAAAAAAACTGGCCTCATATCTGGTGGTACCCCAATTGGTACTTAGGTGTGCCATTCCGTTTTATCAGTGGCCCTGTAGTGCCTTTGGCGGTTACTTTTATATCGCGGTTAGGAATTAATATTGAAAATTCATATTTATTATTAATTATCGTCACTTTATTATTTGGATGTATTGGACTATTTTATTTTGTTAAATCCTTAGGCGGAGGAAAATCAAGCCGAATTTGGTCAATAATTTTATTTTTGGCAGGTCCTGCCCAGATTTTTGGATTATTTTCCGGAAATGGGTTGAGAAATCTTGCTTTATGTTTGTTGCCGTGGGTCTTATTTTTTTTCAAAAGATCTGTAAAAACCGCTCAAACAGTTGATTTATTACTTACCGCAATTTTTTGTAGTCTGATGTTATTGATCGATATTGGGAGTTTTTTATCCATAATTGTAGGTTTGATAATTTTAATTTTCATTTACAAAAATTCCCGGATTTTAGAAGAGGGGATCATATTTGGTTTATTAGTTATTCTCACGTCATTGAGTTTAGCGACAATTTGGTATACTCCGCAATTTTGGTTGACTTTACTTGGTAATCCTTCATTTGGCGGTAAGCCGTTATTAAATGTAATTTCGTTTATTTGGCAATTAATTTTAAGTTTGGTACCAATTATCTTGGGTTTTTGGATTGTGCAAAAACGTTATAAGTTAACTGTCAAATTAACCCAATTTGCAATATTGTTTTTGGCAAGTTTTGGATTTTTGACTTTGGTAAGATTTGTATCAGATATAGATTTTTGGATGGATTGGTTGGGTTATAGTCTGGAATTACAATTAGCTTTGTCATTATTGTTGCCTCTAATAATAGGTAGATACATTAATAAATACTTTGTTATATTAACAACTATTATATTATTGACAATTGGAAATGGTTTTGTGGTCTATAAGTTTTATATTAAAGATTACCAAGCGAGGATTGATTATAAAAACCAAATCATAAACTTAACTAAAGATTTACCAAAGGGGAGAATATTTTTATCCGGCAGTACGGTATTTTGGCTTAATAACAAGCTTAATACACAATTGATGCAGGTCAGGGGTAATCGGGATGAAGTGGCAACTCATCCGGCCTGGGCAATGGGAGCATTTGCCATAAGAGAGAGTGGTGACAGGCAAATTGTAAAGAACTGGTTAGATATTTTTGGTGTTAGCTATATTTTATTACACAAAGAAAATAGCCATGAATATTTCAAGGATTTTAAACATCAGGAATCTTTTACGGATCTTAACATTGTAAAAGAAGATAGCGGCAATGTGTTATTGTCTTATCCGGTAAATTTAGTTCGCGTGGCTGATGAAAAACTATTATCAATTGCGTCAATTACGGTTGGCAATGATTTACCTAAATTGACTAGTTATGTTAGATATTTAGAAAACAAATTAACCTTAACAATGCCTGATCCTGATCAGATACAGGTTATAAATGACACTACATTGCCTCAGGGGAAAATAATCTCTTTAAGTCTCACTTACAGTCCGAATTGGATGATAGTACAAGGTGCTGGGAAAACAGTGAGAGACGGGGTAGGAAATTTGGTTATTATTCCCATAGCAAATAGCCGTGATTTTACTCTTCAATACAATGAACCTGTATTTAGTTGGGTATATGGCATAATTACCAGTATAATTTTTGTCACTTTGATCTTAAAAAAAGAATTACTGATACAATTATTTAAGCGGAAATTGCCGGCTTTGAAAATAACTACTGACGATGAAGAGAATAATTATTGAAACCGCTTAAATTTTACTTTATACACAATTTATCCACAAATTGCTTACTTACGTTAGTTTTTTTCTAATTATGTCCCGAAGTCAATTATTACAAGCTATAGACAGATGCTGATGTTTGGAAATAATTTGAACATGAGTTTAATTGATAAACTTAATAATTTTTAACTGAATGATAAATATTAATCGTAAAAATATTAAAAAATTTATCTATAATCAATAATTTAGACCTTAAATTATTCTAAAAATCAGCTCAAAATATCAACCAGACATCGAAAACATGACACAATTTGTGTTCAATTAGGTTTTTAATTTTCATAAATTTTCTATCAAGCTTAATTTAAGAGTAGAGGACAGTATTTAAATCATAAGCATGCGTATATAAGATATATTTTTGCAAAACTAACACTAACTACAGGGTATGACAGCATTACGGAAGTATAATTGGTACTTTTAAGCTAAACATTAGAATTACTGGGAAAATCAATAAAAATGTAAAATTCTGAGTTCTAAAATCAACATCAGGCAAGTATCCTCATAACAATTTAACAAACAACCTATAGTTAATAATTTAAAATAACTCATAGTATTTATTAAATACACCTTATAATTACTAATTAAGGCCATGTTTATACTGATTTATATCTTTTGTGGATAACTTGAAAGAGAGTAATTTATTCACATAGGCAGCTATTATGTTAAGTCCTCCCATAGCCACAAGACACTGTAATCGATTTTATAAGTGCATTTACAGTATTTAGTGACAAATTTATCTAATTTGTAAATTCAATTATAAATTATAAATTATACATTATACACTTGGATATCCTATAATCCCCTTGACATTGTGTACCCGGTTGTTGTTTACTTAAATTAGGCATGAATTTGTAAACACTTTAAGTCGATATTGGCTTGAGGCCAGGACATATAACTTATAAGAGATACTAAATATGTCACCAAAATTAACTATAATTGAACGATTAAGATTACTTAGACGGGTGTTGGAAGCGCATGAATCAGTTACCCAAGTGTGTAAAGATGCCGGTATATCCAGAGTCCTGTTTTATAAATGGTTAAGAAGATATAAAGATTACAAATCTTTCTCAAATATTGCCAAAAAGCAAACTGACAAGGATTTCTTGGTATCTGCTGTAAGCCCTTTAAAAGGCAAAATTGCCATAAGACCGCATTATGAGTTAAATACCAGAATTTTTGCCGTGCAGGATGTGTTGAATGGTAAAAAAACCGTTACGACAGTATGCCGTGAATTTAATATCTCCAAAACCATTTTTTACCGCTGGTTAAAAAGATACCAGCAAGCCGGATATTTATCTAAGGATCAATTTAATGAACATGCTGCCATAAATGCTTTGGAAGATAAAAAACCATTTATTTCCAGGTATGTTGGTCAGGTTGACAAAAAATACGAAGATTTGATTTTGGATGCTGTTGAACATTATCCGCAATTATCATCCCACAAATTAGTCAAAATTTTGCCATATGTTGGAAACCGGCCCGTAGTCGGTCATCATGGTGTGCAAAATGTTTTGCGCCGGTTTAATTTGAATACTTATGAAAGGCGCCTACAATATGCCCAACAACTAAAACGTACACAATTTGTATTCACTCCTTTCTTGGCAAAATTAATCTCTTTCATTATATATATGTTCAGTTTGCCTTTAAAAGTACGCAACCGGTTATTGGCGTTCGGTATAGCTTTTTTGGTTCCTTTAGGTTTTTCGATAGTACTTTTGGGCATTTTTGAATATGCAAAATTCATTATCAGAGCGCCTGCATTACCCATTACTTTAGGTTATATTTTTGCCACATTTGCGCTTTTATTCGGAGGACTTTTCTTCTTATACTCAGCTAAATATTACATTACAATTTTAATTGTTTTATTATTTTCACGTAAATCTTTTTCAACAGACGGTAGTAAGCAAAAAACCGATTATAACGCCAAAAATTTAGGTTTGACGCCTGACGTGTCAGGTATAAAATTAGACCGTCATCCTTTTGTCTCCATCCATTTGCCACTTTACAATGAAAAAAGAGTAGTTAACCGGTTGATGGAGGCAGCCACAAGCATGGATTATGACAATTATGAAGTGATAGTTTGTGATGATTCAACAGATGAAACCAAAGATATTGTTAATGAATGGAGAAATCATCCCAAGATAAAGATTTCCCACAGAGAATCCAGAGATGGTTTTAAAGGCGGAGCTTTGGATAAAGCCTTAAAAATAATGGATCATCGCACTGAATTTGTTTTAGTATTTGATGCTGACTTTTTACCATATCCTGATTCAATCACCCAGTTTTTGAAATATTTCAAAGCGACATGTGGTACCTTGAATTTTTCAAATAAATCCACAGGTCGTCCTGATACTGCCGCAGCAGGAGAAGGACCCCATATTCCAGCAGAAGATCCTATCGGTCTCCGCCAATTTGGCGGATCCCTCCAGGATGACAATAGTTATTCTAACTCTAATGTCGCTGCTGTCCAAGGTTACCAATGGCACGTACTTAATAAATCGGAAAACTGGGTGACCAGAGGCGTAAGAACTGAATATGCAGGTAGCTATGTCATTGAACGGTCAGGCGCCGAAGCCTATCAGGGTTTAAAACAAATATCAGGGAGCGTGTATATGATCAGGGCTGATGTTTTGAAAAGTTATGGATGGGGAAAATCTATCACCGAAGATTTTGAATTAACTCTCAAACTTTACCGAGACGGTTGGAAAGTAGTTTACACTCCATATGTTCAAGCGCCTTCTGAGTGTGTATCAACTCTTAAAAGATTGGTCAGACAAAGAATGAGATGGGCAGAAGGACACTCGCATAACATAAAGAAAATGTTTGGCAGTATTTTAGGATCTTCAAAAACGTCAGCTGTAGAAAAACTGGAATTTCTTTATCTATCTCCCTATTATTTACAGTCTTTTTTCTTCATTTTGGGTACATTTTGTTGGTTTTTATCTGAAGCTGTTTTTCGAGTCAGATTGCCATTTTGGACAGCAGTTTGGGGTTGGTCGTTGGTGCTCACCAACATGTTATCCCTGCCCCTAATGAACGCTGTAGGATTATTCCTGGAAGAAGCAGAAGAAAAAGATTATTTGGGTATATTTTCTTTTGTTGTTCTGTCATATATTATTACCCCTTTCCAAGCCTATGCCTCAATCAAAGGTTTCTTAGAAACCCAAGAGGGCCCCTGGTTTAGAACTCCTAAAACCGGTCGGATTACCGATACTTTCAAGAAAGGTTCATTCTACAGATGGATTACGGGAATATTTGGTAAACCTGAACCAGTGGTTTCTCTTAAAGTTCTTCCTAACTTAGCCTATTTAAATTCAACTTTAACCAATCACCCATTTAACAATGCGTTTTCAGTCTTAAGACCTAATCTGGCTTTAGCTTTGGATAAGGGAAATTTTAAATATATGCGAAAGTCTGTCAAACGTAGATTGCCTTTTGTAGGTAAGTTTCTGATAGTTATACTTTTAATCGGAGCATTATTAATTAACTATTTTGCAGTTTCAGTGCCCTCAACTTTTGCCTTTGGATCTGATGCCACACTAACCAGTACTGCTTACAACACCGTTGAGACAGGGACTGCTGCGGGAACGAGTGGAAATGCCACTCTCACTGTAGCTTCAACCACCAATTTTACCGCCGGTGACTGGGTATTGATTATTCAAATGACCGGTACAGGCAAAGGTGATTTTGAAGAAAGACTGATTAACACAATTGATTCCTCTACTCAGGTGACTTTTACTGAGAATAAAACCAATACCTATACCAACGACGGTACATCCAAAGCCCAGATGATCAAAGCCCAAATGAATGAAGACGTCACCGTGCCCAATGGTGTGACCGCCACTGTCAATGCATGGAATGGTACTGTTGGCGGAGTATTCTACTACATTGCTGATACATTTACCATTGATGCCGGCGGGATTGTGGATGTAAACGGTAAAGGTTTTGGTGGAGGGACTGCTGGAACTTTGGGTGCCGGAGATGCTAATGTTGGTGGAACAGGAGGTGCTGGTGGTGCAGGGGGCAGCGGCAGTGGAGATGGCGGTGGTGGTGGAGGCAGTGTTTCCACCCCTGCCGGTGGCGGAACTTCCTCTGCAAACGCCGTCCAAGATGGCGGCGGCGGAGGAGGCAGTGGTGGAGGAGGAGCAGGCGGCAGTTATGGCAGCGCTGCTTCTGCCGGTAGTGCCGGGGTAATTGGTGGAGCTTCAGGTGGTGGTGAGGTTGAAGCAAAAGCCGGTGGCGCTGCAGGAAGTGCCGGAGCTGCGGTTGCTGTTTATGGTTGTACTGATTTTACTGATGATGCTACCGGTTGTCTGTTTTTAGGTTCCGGCGGCGGTGGCGGTGGTGGAGGTGGAGGTGGAGGAGATGGTGATGATAATAATGGAGGCGATGGTAGTATTGGTGCGGTAGGAGGTGTAGGCGGAGGGATTATCTATCTGCATACCAATGCTTTAACCAATAATGGAATCATCAGAGCCAATGGAGCAGTTGGTTCAAATAGCGGTACTGCAACTGACGGTGTCGGTGGTGGAAGTACAGATGGCGGAGGCGGAGGAGGCGGAAGAGGCGGCAGCGGCGGCGGCGGTTCAGGCGGATCTGTCTGGCTGGCTGTAAATGCGACCTCTATTGGCGGTAATGGCACAATCACAGCTGATGGGGGGTTGACTGGATCTGCCGGAGCAGGTGGTGCCGGCGGAGCCTGTACTACTAGAGCTGATCTTGAGGGTGGTGGTGGTGCCGGCGGAGGTTCAGCTGCTGCTTCCGGAGGTTCCACAGATTGTACCAATGCCGGTGCCAATGTTACCGGTTCGGGAACTGTAGGTTCTGCCGGTGGATCTGGACGGGTTAAATGTGATGATTCAGATGGTTCCAGTTGTACTTTTAGCGGATCCTTCTCTCCAGCTTCAGGCAACACAGAAGTAGCTACTGCCCCGGTGCCTGATCTAGCTTTTGTTATAGGAGCACCATTAATGTTGGTGATCCCCAAACTAGCTCAAATGATTAAAAGAAGAAGATTGTTTAAAAATGAGAAAGTGGTAATGAATATTAATGTAAGTTAAAAAATTATTAAATTAGCTTGAATTATTTAATTAGAATAGTTCTCATCCGTTAGTTGACTGATTCTAACAATATTTATTTCGGAATTTAGGTTTTATTATGAAAAATACTTTAGCAAAAAATATTTATCTGTATTTGTTTATTTTGCTTACAGTAAGTTTATTGCTGTTACCGGTGATTACAACTTTTGATCATTTACTGACACGGTCATTAAACAGTATCGGTAATAATAATTTTATCCAACAGTATATCATTCCCCATGAAGCCAAAATAATTGCTGTGATCTTAAAACCTTTAGGTTTTGAAGTCATGCCGACTCCCAACGGTATTTATGTTAATCAAGTATTAGTGACTATTTGGTGGTCATGTGTTGGTTGGCAATCTCTCATATTGACTCTGCTTTCTTTCTGGCCGGGATTTAAAGCAGGTAATTTTACCAAAAGCTCAATTATGGAAACCATTATTTTAGGCATCTTGAGTTTTTTCTTTTTAACTGTGGTCAGATTAGTATCTGTGGCTGTAGTGGGCGCATATTTTGGTACCAATATTGCTTTGATGTACCATGACTATTTTGCAGCTACTTTGCTGACTTTCATCTGGCTGTTTGGATTTTGGTGGTTTAGTTATAAATTTATACTTGAAGAAAAATAGTTATTTAATAATTATTGTTGCATCAGGTTTAGGTTTTTTAATTTCAATTGGTTCTACTTTGGTATGAGAATGTAATTTATCATGAGATTTATATTCTCTGACCATATCTTTGGCGATTTTTAAAGCTCTGTCTTTTGATTGAGTAATCAGATACATAATGATAAATATTAGCAAACTGATGTCAAATCCCGCCAATAACACCAGTATTGGCAACCGATTGGTCATATCATCGGTAATAAAATTGGGTAAACTGATAAACCGGATAGTCCATGGTCTTTGGGTAATCAGAGAGGTTTTTATTATTGAATATTTAGGTTGATAGTTGGGATCATGAGAATATATGCCATTATCAAGATTGTAAATCAGTCTTGCGTCACTTAAGTTATTTTGCTCGCTGCCGTCAAAGATTTCGAAGTTAACATGATTTTCATCTTTAATATCTTTAAACAATTTGGAAAAAAGTTCTTCAGGTCGGGATCCTCCCAAGATTACACCTTCGAAATTTTTCTGCCTCTGGGCAACTGTTTCGTGCGGAACACCATTTTTATAAACCGGTACCGCAACTAAAAACTCCGGTTTTTCACCGCTTAATAAAATTAATTTATCCGTAGCTACAGCACGATTTTGGTCCCTGGCTTGTTCTAAAGCATATTTTTTAATAGGTTCAGATGTATAATCAAAGCCATAAGCTATGCTTCTCTCGGATAAAATCGGTGCTATATATATTATAGGATAGTATTCGTCTTTAGTTGCTTCGGGATAAATTCTGAAAGCTGCCGGTGTAGCAAATTTAGCATTCAGTTCAAGTGTGATTTTCTTTTCATAATCACTCCGTTCTTTTTGGGTTACCTTTTTGGCAAAAACAAAACTGGAAACACCCGGATACCTTTCAAAAATGTCTACCACATTGATATATTTAACAAATTCTTCCCGCGTTAAATCGTTGGATGCAATAAATAAACCTTGGACGCCGTATAAAGAGCTGATATATAGTTCCATCCGGGTATTGATGAGAGAGGTGATATTTTCAGCTTGTTGATTGAACTTAGCCAGATTTTCTTGTTCAAATCTATTTTTAACCAAATACCAAAGAAAAATACTTACGCCAATACCAAAAAACAAAAACAGGTATGAAAAAGCACACGGAGAAATTTTAAATCTTTTGAAACAATTAAGTTTCATATTTAAACCTAACTTAAGCATACATAAATTATAAAAATTACACAACCTAGCCAATTTTCAACTTTAAGGGTGATTTTTTGGGAATCCTTACCAAATCTGTTGTTTCTATATCCTCAATATGCGTTTGAAAAGCGTTATTGACATAATTACGGGATAACTTCTCGTAAGAGAAAATTAGAAAAACTATACCAATTTGGGTTGCGGCTATGCCTAAAAATAAAGACCAAAAAGAGATTTGAGACAAAAGCAGAATTATTCCACCGACAAATAACGTAAGAGAAATGACGGTTGACAAAATCATCAGGGTTAAATTCATATAAACAATAAATTTGCAGGTATATTTTCAGTATATATCAAATATTCTTCAAATACTAAACATATCAATCAGATGATTATTTATGATAGTTTAATTGGTATTTCCTCACAGTTGACAGAAAAGCCTTCGAGCCATACAATCAGGTCAACGTGTAGGTATCAATTTAACGAGAGAAATCCGTTTTGTCTGCTCTTTAAAACGGATTAGTGACAGATGTTATTTTTATCGATCTTCTTATCAGGTTTTACGTTGGGTATTTTTGCGGCACTCAAAATCTTTGCTCCTGAAAATCGACAGGAACAGTGGGATCCGCAACAATTTCCTGCTAAATATGCTTCCAAAACTCAAAATTTAATTAATCATGACAAAAAGCCTACAATTATTGGTCATATGAAGATAAAACACACTTCTGGTGTAGCTTCAGCCAAATAATATTTTAGTTTCTTACAGTCTTCCTATCTTATTGTCTTCCTGTCTCAATATTCATATACTTAATATATGAACCTTAG
>CAYLWN010000018.1:13407-17092 GCA_964387625.1 uncultured Gammaproteobacteria bacterium | reverse complement strand
CCTATCTTATTGTCTTCCTGTCTCAATATTCATATACTTAATATATGAACCTTAGTCATAGGCTTGCTGATTCAAAAAAACTCACAGGTCTGGAAATAGTCATGCATAAAATCCGTTATCCTCTAAATATTGCGATACCTTTGATAATATTTATTTTAACTGCTTGGGGAAAATGGACTTATTTTGGAAATGTTTGGGAAGTTGGAGTATTTTCCACACAATTTGTACCCTGGATTTGCGGTATTTTTGCTCAAATTTTAAATATTGACCCACAAATATTGATTTCAGATTTTATATTAGTATTGATGACCTTGGGACCGGTATCTTTTTATTTTTTTGCTCAAAAATTGACTCACCGGCATTTCCCCGCAGTTATCACAGGATTGGCAACCATGCTGCCTGTATTCTGGTTTTCATCAAGTTTAAACCCGCGGTTAATTTTAGCCTTGAGAGATGGTGATGGAGGTCATATAGCCGGCTTGACAGTGATTACAATGGCATCTTTAATTTATTTATTGTACGTTAGGGAAGGAAAAAAGCTACATTTATTTCTATTGACGATTTTATTATGTTTGGCCGGACTGATTTCCTTTTTTTCTCTGTATATTTTTATGGCCTTTTTTATTCTTATCAGCATATCTGAAATATTAGTAGGTTACGGTAAAATTAAAGCCAAAAGATTTGCCATGGGAGGAATATTAATATTTTTAATAATTGCTGTGGTTTACAATCTGGATTTGTGGAATATTGTGAGTTCCGAAGACGGTAGAACTGCATTAGTGGTGATGACCAATATCATTCCTTTATTGTTTTTCCTGGTGCCGGTTTTAGGAACCATATCATTTCTTATTTTTGACAGAAGACCTGAATTACAGCCGTTATTTTTAGCTTTGGGGACAACAGCTATTTTTGGATTACTGCATTTTGTAAGGGTTTCTATTGTGGATATTCCGTTATTGCATCAGGACCGCTACGCAGCTGAATTTTCATTTTCGACAGGATTTTTAATAGGAGTAATTACTACCTATATATTTGATTTGTTACGGGCTGGAAAACTTATAAATAAATCACCCCTTCTTTATAATAGAAGAACTTTGATTGCCTTTGTTTTTGCAGGAATTATATTGTTAGGTTTGCTTGGAAGTGTTTTGTTTATACCCAGGAGCTTTGATTAACTAGCTGTCAATTATTAATAATAATATGAGAACATTAATATCACTTAAATTATGCAACGATCATTTAATTCATTTGTACCAAGCCTTGCAAAGAAATGACGTATCTAAAGTTTATGAAATAGAACATTATTTAACTCATACGGAGGAATGCGTAGCTTGTTCTTATGTTTTACATACACAGGGAAGTGCAAGAGATGTCTTGGAAAATTTTCTTGAACAACAGGGAATAAAAATTTTACCTAAAAAATTAACTTTTTTTGCTGAGTTAAAATTCTGGTTAGGAAGAATAATTTTATTTGGAGTTGTTTTTTACCTTTTATATCAAGGAGGATTAGTTTTAAAAAGATTTTTTTTTGAATCACCAAACATTTCTAATTTAGGAATTTTTGGTTTTTTAGGTGTTTTTGTGACCAGCTTGTCATTTTATATGTTTATTGAATATCGGGTAATTGATTGAATATGAAATTCATTTTAAAACTCTGTAAGTTTTTTATTACTTGGATAATATTGCCAGCTATTTTAATTTATGTAGGTTGGGCCCAAATATATCCATTATTTACCGGCGAATTCACTCAACATTTAGGCTCGATAGAAGTTTCTTATATCCAAATGGCCCGTTTCATAGAAAACAGTTCACCGCAATTTTTGTGGCAGCCAAATTGGTATTTGGGTTATCCGATGAGTGTTTTATATACCCCGCTTTTACCAATATTGGAGTATCTGGCAAAAATATTTTTTAATATTTCTTACAGTCACGCATACCGGGTGATTACAGCTTTTGGTTATATCGGTGTTTTGGTGAGTATTTATTTATTAGGTAAAGAAATCAGCAAAAGTGCATTGGCAGGATTTGTATCCGGTTTGATTTTTGGCATCTGTCCCAGTATTTTCTCTTTAATGTATTCAGAAATAGGTGCAGACAGCTTTTTAACTGAAATAATTGAACCCAGGCGGTTTACCAATTTGATCCGTTGGGGAGAAGGTCCTCACACCATTTCTTTATTTTTTGTTCCTCTTGCCGGATTATTTTTGCTTAAATTTTTGAAAAAAGGCAATAAATTTACAATGTTACTGGCAGTCTTTTTTTCCGCTATTGTGGCAATGACTAACATTGTGGGTGCATGGGCTTTAATATTATTGGATTTTTCGCTCATTTTTGGCAGTCTGTGTGAAAAAGACTCAGAATTTATAAATATTATCAAGAAATCTTTATTAGTCACTTTGCTAACCTATGGCGTGATTGCTTTTTGGTTTAATTCCGTATTTTTATCTACTTTTTTCCGCGAAGGAGGAAGCTCATTGAATTATTGGTCAATGATGTTTCCTTGGGGACTTATGGGGATTATAATCATTTTTATCTTATTTTATTTATTTGGACAAAAAATATTGAGCAAAATTTCCGGATTAAGCGGAACTTGCATGTTTCTTATTTTAACCTTTGTAATTGTAAATACTTATTTTGCCTCAGGTGAATCAAAATTGGAATTAGTGCCTCAGGCTTTGCGTTTATCTTTGGAAACTGATATTGCTGTCGCATTGATGATCGGATTATTGGTATCAGTAGTTATAAATTTAATTGCCAAAATAAACAAAGCAATATCTTATGGTGTATCGGTATCGGTGTTGGGATTTGCGATTTTGTTTTTTGGTCCCAGGCAATTAAATTTATCTGCAAATTTACCCAAATATACACAATCTTTGGAAAAAACAGGTAAGGATTTAAAAACTACCAATATGTATCAAGTTGCACAAAATTTGAGCAAAAAGGTTAAAGCTGATGAAAGAGTTTTTGTGGCTGGTAATTATTCTTTTTACCTAAATTATTTTGCAAATATTGGGCAGCTTAGAGGTGCTTTGTATCAATCTGCGACTCATCCTTGGGCAGAACATATTTATTATCAGGAAACGAATGGCAGCGATGCGCAAATTTCCTTAGCTTGGTTGAAAATTGCCAACATAGGTAAATTGGTTATCAGTGGTCAGGGCGATATTTATGCCGATGATTTTAAACACCCTGACAAATTTGACAATATTTTAGAATTTGATGAAGAAATAATGGGTGATAAGTATTACAACGTTCCATTGGTAAATGCATCTTTAGCAAAAGGCGTAGCTGCAGAAATTTCTAAAGTGACAACACCGGTTAATGCCATCGACAGAGAACCGATTTTACAATATGTAAATATACTTGAATCAGGAAAAAGTAAATTAAATATCAAACAAATACAAAATAATCAATATCAAATTAGCGGTAATTTAGAGCCTGGAGAATTAATATTGACACAAATTACCCATGCTGATGGTTGGGTTGCTTATGACGAGAGGGGTAAAAAACTTGAAGTTAAAAAGGATCCGTTAGGATTTATTTTGATCAAGCCTCTTGCAGCAAATATTTTGATAAATTTACAGTACCAAAATCCAATATCAGTAAAAATTGGTAAGTTGGTTACAATATTAACCGGAATAATTATATTGATCTTAATTATAAAATTAAAAAATCCGCTGATGAC
>CAYLWN010000018.1:0-13307 GCA_964387625.1 uncultured Gammaproteobacteria bacterium | reverse complement strand
CTCATAAACCTGAGTAATTTCTTCCGCATATCTTTTCAGCGAAAATTTTGTGAGTGTTATAAGTCTTGCTTGTTTACCAAATAGATATCTTAATTTGGGATTTTGACATAATTTAAGAATTTGATCAGCCATTTTGTGATAATCTCCAACACCAACCAGAAACCCATTCACATTATCCATAACCACATGATGTTGAGTACCTCCATTTGTAGCTACAATTGGGATGGAGCAAGAGGCAGCTTCAATCAATGAAATGCCCAAAGATTCATAAAGGGAACTGTTTACCAAAATATCAGTAGCATTATACAAAAAACGCATGTCGTTTTGATAACCGGTAAATGTTACCCGTTTTTGAAGTAGTGGATTTTTTGATAAAAATTTATCGATTTGTTTTTTAACAATTGGTGCCATATGATTACCAATTTCCAAATTGATGTCAATGGATTGAGCAATGACAATATTAATTTTGGGATATTTTTTTATTACTAAATTAACTGCTTTTAAAAATGTCAGATGATCTTTTGAAAAATCAAAACGGCTGATTATAGATAATGTTAAATATTGGGAATTTAAACCCAATGATTTTTTATAAAGAACTTTTGATTTAGAAGGCGTAAAAAAATTATTATCAACTCCGGGAAAAATTGTTAATAATTTGTTTCGGGGAATAAATTTTTTATTTAATATTTGTATTTTTAATTCCGGGGTTATGGGTAAAATTAAATTGCATCCGAAATTGCTGATGATATTTTGATAAAAATAAACACAATCTGAATTTACCCAGGAAGTGGCAATGACCGGAATTTTAAATAAAATGCGCATACAACCTGCATAAAAAGATTGAGTGATGTGATTTAAGTGTATTAAGTCAGGTTTTGTAATCTTACAAATCCTTCCAAATTTAAAAAGAGCTATTAGATTTGTCCCAGGAATAAATAATTCTCTGATTGTATATCCTGGTAAATCGAGATAAATTAATTTACATAATTTTTTAAGTCTTTCGGAGAATTGTCCGGATTTAGGAACAATTACATAAGGCGTAAATTTTTTTCTATTTAATCCTTCGAGTAAATAAATTAGTGAAGTTTCTGCACCGCCAATTTCCGGAAATAAATTTACATACAAAATTTTATATTTCATGAAATATAATTTTGGCAGAAACAATCATTAGTATTATATCTTATAAAAATATGAAAGTTGTATAATCAATTTTTAAGTAACAGTTCACAGTTCCGATACAAATCTTATTGCCTGAGCCTGTCGAAGGCTTACATAGTAACCCTTCGATTCTAATTTATCTCGAGCTTGCCGAGAGACTCAGGGAATAATCGTGCTAGAAGTGTGAACCGTTGCATTTCAAATATATGAAATATAAAAATAACAACTTAAAATTTAACCAAAATAAGTATGGCGGTAGTTGGAAGATTTGTTTACAGGAATCAAGATTAAAAAAGGTAGAAAAACTTATAAGTCAAATACTTCCCGGAAAAATGTTAGATATTGGATGTGCAGGTGGAGACTTTAGTCGTAAATTTATTAAGAAAGGTTGGCAGGTTTTCGGATTAGAAATTAATATTGATAAAGTAAAGGAAGCTAATAAAAAAGGCTTATTATGTAAACAGGGAGATGTGGAAAAGAAATTACCGTACACTGCAAATTATTTCGACTTGTTATTTGCCGGAGAATTAATTGAACATATATTTGATACAACTGCTTTTTTAAAAGAAACACACCGTTTGTTAAAACCTAAGGGAAGATTGATACTTACTACTCCAAATATTGCCAGTTTAGAAAACAAAATCAGGATATTATTGGGTTGGCAACCGATTTGGGTAGATTTCAGAGCTGAACTAAGTTCGGGTCATATCAGAGCTTATACTTATCAAGCGTTAAAGTCGCAACTTGAAACTTTGGGATTTTATATTGAAAAAAGGTTGGGCAACTTTGTGTCTCCGCATCAGTTAAGATGGAATGATTTAAATACTGTTGGACTTTCTAAACTGGGAGACTGGATGCCGGCAATTTCTCAGGATATGATAATTCAGGCCATTAAATTATAAAGTATTTTACTTTACCGGGATTAATTTTTTAAATGTAAAAACAATATTTAAAATCCCAATATTTATATTTCCTAAAATATAGATAATAGTTGACCATATTTGACCGAAATGTTTTTTAGCATAATGATTTAAGTCATGATGAGCAATTTGCATAAGTTTAAAAGGCGCAATTTTTGAAATAGATCTGGCCCTTAAATGTATTATGGAATAATTTCCATTGTAAATAATTTCCCATCCCAGATCGCTAATTCTTTTACAAAAGTCAGCATCAGAATAAAAAATATCAAAATTACCATCCAAGAACTCCAATTTTTGCGCAATTTCACGTCTGACCCACATAAAAGCACCGGGTACAGTATCTGTACACTTGAGGGAATTTCTGTTCCAATTTGCATAACGGAAACTTTTTAAAATAAGGGAATCTATAAAAAATTTATGCCATAAAGGCATTTTCAGAATTTCTGTTATCGGTGTATGGTGTTTATGGCAAGTGAGGTGAACAGCATGATTTTGATCTATTTGTTTAATTGTTGATAATGCACACGTCGGGTGAGCATCCATGAAATTGATCATTTTTAAAAGAGTATTTGGCAATATTTTGGTATCAGGAGCAAGAATCAGTAAATATCTGCCTTTAGCAATTTTTAACCCTTGATTATTAGCCTTAGAAAAAAATAAATTGGTTCTGTTGGAAATTAATTTCACTTGAGGAAAATTTTTACGGATGGCTTTTTGGCTACCATCCTGGGATGCATTGTCAATAACTATCACTTCTAAATTAACGGATTTACTATTTTTATAAATTGATTGAAGACATGATATTACATCATCATATGTGTTGTAATTAACAATAACAATTGATAGATCAATTTCCTTTGACATGAGATAGTAGGCAAGTCAAATCTTTTTGAAAAATTTCGTAAAAATTTCCTGAATATAATTGACATGTGTGGTTGTGATATGAGGTCCGGTGCCGATAAAGAAAGTGTCTTTCATAATTTTGTCAGAATTTGTCAGTTTTCCGGCAATTTTATAATTAACACCTTTCATAGCCGGTTGACGGGTGATATTACCTGCAAAAAGAGTACGGGTTTCAATCAGATTTTCTTCTAAAAATTGTGTAATACCAACTCTGTCAAACGGAGCATCTTCACGGATGGTTAAAGGATAGGCAAACCAACTGGGTTTAGCTTTTGGAAAACTTTCCGGTAATATAAAATATTTTTCATGTTTTTTAAAAAAATTATTTAACTGCTTAAAATTTAGAGCTCGCAGTTTTGTCATTTGATCAAATTTATCCATTTGGGCAAGACCCATGGCTGCTTGAATTTCAACTGGTTTTAAATTGTACCCGAGTGTCAGAAAAAGATATTTATGATCGATGGAAATTCCGTCCAATTTAAAATTAAATCTTTGTTTACATGCACCTAAATAACCGCTGTTTTTGTCAGAACACCAGCAGCCCCTGCCCCAATTACGGATTGTTGACACAGCTTTAAGCAGTGTTAAATCATTGATATAAACTGCACCGCCTTCACCGGCCATGGTCATGTGATGTGCCGGATAAAATGAACTGGTAGCCAAACTGCCAAAACTGCCGGTTTTTTGTCCGTTATATTCACTTCCCAAAGCGTCACAATTATCTTCAACTAATAATAATTTATATTGTTTTGCAATTTGTTTGATTTTATCCATTTGATTTGGATTTCCTAATGTATGGGGTAAAAACATGACTTTGGTTTTTTTGGTGATGGCTTTGGCAACCATCTCAGGAATTACATTATAATTTCCTAAACTTACATCAACAAAAACAGGTACCAAACCTGTTTGCACAATTGCCCCCACAGTTGTGGCAAAAGTACATGCAGGGGTTATCACTTCGCTGGCAACGGGGATTTTATTAGGATTTAAATTATTTATTAGCGTACTCATGGATACCAGAGAAGCCGAAGAACCGGAATTAACCAAAACTGTTGATTTGCTGCCAATATATTTGGTTAACTTTTCTTCTAAAAGCCTTCCCAACTTGCCAATACCAAACCAGCCTTCAAGCATTGCATCACACATATAAATTAGTTCTTTTTCATCATAAAAAGCACCTGCATATCTCACTTTTGATTTACCCGGAATAAATTTCTTTTCTTTCCGATCAAGTTTTTGAAACGCCTTAATATATTTAAATATGCGTTTTTTTATTTGGTTTTTTGTCATGAATTAAATTTATTCATAAAATGATTAAACCCGCTATTAGTTATACAACTAACATAGTATATACTATTTGCAATGAAAAAAGTTTCTGTAATTATTCCGGTTTATAATGAAGAAAAATATTTATCCGCTTGTTTAAAATCCATATTTTTTCAATCCCTTAAACCGTATGAAATTATTATAGTTGACGATGGATCAAATGACGGTTCGCTGTCTTTAATTGTCCAAATAAAAAAAGATTTAAGAATAAAAAATATGATTGTTCTAAAACAAAAACATCAGGGGCCAGCAGTCGCAAGAAATTTAGGTGCTAAAAAAGCCAGAGGAGAAATACTGATATTTTTGGATACGGATATGATATATGATAAACAATATATAAAAGAATTGATAAAACCAATTGCAACTGGTAAAGAAATTGCTTCTTTTGCATTAAAAGAATATGTGGCAAATTTAGACAATATTTGGGCGAAATTTTGGGATGATATTACTTTTGCAAATTATGGAAAAAGAATGATAAAAAATCAATCAAAACGGGGAATAGTTACCAGAGCGATTTTAAAATCTGAATTTGTTAAAACCAACGGATTTTCCAATATTGGCTATTCTGATGATGTGACAGTTTTGCAACAATTAAATAAAACAGCTATAGGAATCAGTCGTGCTGTTTGTTATCATTTTAATCCCGATACATTAACTGAAGTTTTTTTATCATCTCGATGGATGGGTAGAGATTTTTCACGTAATAAACAAATAAGTAAATATTTTATTTTTTCTCCAGTTTGGTCTTTATTTAAAGCAATAATTGGTTTAATAAAGTATTTAGACATCCGTTTTATAATTTTCCGGTTGATATTTGATTTTGGATATTTTATAGGACTGATTGATACCAGATTAACAAACAAGTATTATAAATAAATGAAAAATATTGTTTATACAAAAGAGCAATTAAAACAGAAAACTGCTTCAGGGGCAGTTTTTTTAATCAGCCGGCGTTTCATTTATCAGCTAATATTATCAATTTCCAATATTATCATTGCCCGCATATTTCAACCCAACATTATTGGCACATTTGGAATAATTTCCTTCATTATATTAAATATGGGTATTTTTACCAACTTTGGTTTGACACAAGCTTTTATACAAAAAAATGAAAAAACTACAAAAAATGAACTGAAAACAATTTTTTCTATTCTGGTACTGGCTGCAATAATTTTTATATTAATTATTTATTTTATTGCTCCATTTATCGGAAACTTTTACCGGAATAAGCTTGAATTGACCGATATTTATTGGTTAAGAATTTTTGCTATTTATATTTTATTTATTAATGTAAATAGCATTACTCAAGGAATACTTGAAAAAAAATTAGCATATAAACAACTGGCAATAGGAGATTTAATATGTCTTTTTTTAAGTCAGGCATTAATCATAGTTTTTTCATTCTTAAATCTGGGAATCGGTAGTTTTGTTTTAGGCAATATTGCCGGAGCTTTTATTGGTATGTGCGTTTTATTTTATATCCAGCCGTGGTCAATAGGATTTGACTGGAATTATAAAAATCTTAAACCATATTTGAATTTCGGTTTTAATTATCAATTAAGTTCACTAGTATCAGCCATAAATGCTGCAGTAGTCCCGGTTTTTGTAGGATTTGTGTCCGGTCCCGCAGCTGTTGCTTATATAATGATAGCAGGAGGTTTAAGACAGGGAGTGATTGCAATTACAGAGGTTTTTCAGAGATTATCTTTTACAATAAGCTCCAGAACTTCTAACAATCGGGAATTGTTGAAAACATTGATTGAAAAAATGATTAAATTTTCCTGTTTAACCAGTTTTCCACTCTTAGCAATTGCTTTTGCACTATCGCCAAATTTTATTACAATTATTTATACTCCAAAATGGATGCCGATGTTACCCGCTCTTTATTTATCGTTGGGTGCCGGAATATTTTTGGTGCTTTCAAATTTATTTATTCAATTTTTGTTATCCTTGGGTAAGGCAAAAACTGTCAGAAATATTTATATATTCTGGGCGGTTATGCAATGGATATTAACAATTCCATTAGTTATATTTTGGAACTATAACGGAGCTGTCTTGGCAAATTTAATAGTATCAGCTACTTTCTTTATACCTTTGATTCAATTAAAAAAAGAAATCAATTTTAATATTGCAATACAAGTTATTCCATATTTATCGTTATCTATTCTAACTTTTATTTTTGTTTTCCTGCTCGGAAAAATAATTATGATTAAATCATTTTTAATATTAATATTAATAGGAGGATGCGGACTATGTTTTTATATAATATTAGTTTTAATATTTGAACAGAAAAAGTTACATGAAGAAGTTAGTGAACTTATAAAATTGACTTTAATGTCAAAACCAACTCATGAAAAAATTTAAACAATTCTTTAAATCAACTATTTGGAACAACAGAAATTATTACAAAAAAACCCAAAAAAATAAACTTGAATTTCAAAGTGACCAATATGTTTTAAAAATTAAAACATTGGCTCAGAAAAGTAATTATGTTTTGGATTGCGGGTGTGGTGACGGATCAGTAGTCAAATTTATTGCCAACAAATCAGGGGAATTTCACGGTATTGATATTTCTCCTTTAGCGATAAAATTATCCAAGTCCGGAAGGAAATCAATAAATATAAAATTTACGAAAATGGATCTAGAAAAAATCGAATTTCCTGATAATCATTTTGATCTGGTATATTCTGCATATGTTTTGGAACATTTAGATAATCCTGAAAAAGTTATCAGGGAAATGATTCGTGTTTGTAAGCCTAGAGGATTATTGATTTTTCTATCGCCGAATTTAGGCTCACCAATAGATTATCGGCAATGTATAATCAGTCATGTCAAATCTCCAGTTACATTAGCTATAAAAAGATTTATCAAGTCCCATATGTATTGTATTTTTAATCCCAAAAAATTAAATTGGGACAAAATCTATCCTAATTACATTCGTAAAAAAAAGTGGCAAAGCGATTGGGATGCTATAACAGCTCCTTATATACAAACTTTAATATATTTTCTTAAAAATCAAAATATACAAATTGTTGATTCATCAGAGAAAATGATCACATCTACCATTTGGAAGGATAAAAACAACTACACTTTTTATTTAACGGTTCTTAAATTATTTCGCAATTTTATTACTTTTTTGGGCAATATGGGAATGTCTCCTTATAAATATTATGGAGAAACTTTATATATCGTTGGAAGAAAAATGATATGAAATAATTTTTTTAAATTACCTGTCCAGAATTATTTTAAAAAATGAAAAAACCGATTTTAGCCTTTTTTGCGATTAATTTTGGAATAATTGACCGGGGTGCTGAAGTAACCGTTTACAATTTGGTTAAGAATTTACAATCAAAATACGATATTGTAATTTATGCGCGCAAAAGAAGACCAACTGATAAAACCATTTCATCCTTATTAGATCTTTCTAAAAACATCAAAATAAAAAGAGTTATTTCTATTTCAAAAAATAACCGGATACTAAATTTTATCTATGAATTCAATCCCTGGTTAAAGTATAAATTAGATATATTTTTTTTAAATCCGGAAAGGTTGGAAAATCTAACATTTTCAATATTTGCTTCTATTGATATTTTTTTCAATCATTATGATTTAATATTTCCTCAAAATGGTATTTGGGGTGCAATCTGTGCGCGGATTATCAGGAAATTAAAACACATTCCTTTTATGATGAGAACAACCGGCGGTATTGAACCTCCGGTTGTCAGACAGAAGCCTGATGTTTATGTTTGTGGAACTCCGGTTGTCTACGATTGGTACAGAAAAAATTATCCTCATGTTAAATTTAAACTAATTCCAAACGGAATAAACACTCTAAAATATTCACCACAGATAAAAGCAATTCATATAAAGCTTCAACAGCCGATTTATTTATGCGTCGGAGCATTGATTCCTGCAAAAAGAATTGAACTGGCTATATTAGCCGTATCCGGATTAAAACAGGGCAGTCTGGTGGTTTTAGGAGTGGGACCATTATTACAAAAATTAAAAAACATGGGTAAGGATTTATTAGGAAATAAAAGATTTTTATTAACCGATGTCCCTCATAATCAAACTCCTAAATATTACAAATGCGCTAGAGTATTTACTCTACCGTCATATAAAGAACCTTTTGGAAATGTTTATCTTGAAGCAATGGCAATCGGGCTTCCAATAGTAGCACCCAATGACCGTCAGAGACGGTTTATAATAGGTAAAGCCGGCATTTTATGTAATGTAGGGGACTTGAAAATATATACAAAAACATTATTTAAAGCGAGTCAAAAAAATTTTAAATCAAAACCGCGTACGCAGGCAATGAAATTTAATTGGACTATAGTTGCAGAAAAATATAGAAAAACTATTGATCAACTCTTAAATGAATATAAATAAATTTTACGAAAAAGAATGGATATCAAGAAAATCACAAAAATTTGGAGAATACTCCAGGAATTTAGTATTATATGAGTTTTTTCCGCCGGTTAATAAACAAATAAAAATATTAGATTTAGCTTGCGGGAATGGAACTGTCAGCCAATTTTTACTAAAACGCGGTTATCAGGTGACTGCGGTTGATATATCTAAAGAAGCTATCCGTCAGACTAAGAAAAAAGGTATTAAAAATACGGTTATTTTGAATATTGAAACTAAATTACCTTTTAAATCTCGTTATTTTGATATAGTTTTTTGGGGAGACAATATAGAACATATTATTTATCCGGAAAAGGTGTTGAAAGAAATTAGCCGTGTTTTAAAAAAAACAGGGAGAATAATTATATCTACACCCAATTTAGGTTTTATTTTCTATCGGTGGTCTTTTCTTAAAAAAGGAAGTATGCCTTGCACTGAAGAAATTATTTCCGATCCCTGGGAATGGAAACATATCAGATTTTTTAATTTTGAAACGTTAAAAAATTTATTAAATAAGAATAGTTTTAAAATAATAAAAATAAGAGGTACAATAGAGCCAGGTATATATGGAATATTTTCAAAAATTTATCCAAAATTATTCAGCTCGATTATTATTTTGGAAGCCATAAATATAAACTAAATATAAGATATTGATAAAATAAATTTATGTTTAAAAATAATCAAATTACAGGTACAGAAAATAGATCACTAGAGGATTTAATTAGAGGACATGATGACCGTTTTGAAAAAATAATTCAAGAAATTAAATCCAACATAAACAATAAAAGCAAGATTTTAGATATTGGTTGTGGTCAAGCTAAAGTCTGGCAGCTTTTTCCTAAAACTGATGTCATAGGTTTAGATATTTCAAAAAAAAATTTATCCACAGCCAAAAAGTATATTAAACCAATATACGGTAATGCCACTAAATTACCTTTTAAAAATAATTTTTTTGATTTTATTTTAGCTAGTGAAGTTCTGGAACATATTTATGAAACAAATTTAGTTTTAAAAGAAATTAATAGGGTTCTTAAAAAAAAGGGTAAATTAGTGGTTACATTTCCAAACACATCATCAATTCAATTCAGGTTGAGTTTATGCCTATGGGGAAGAAACCCGACGCTGAATTATCCCCATAATGTTAACCATATAAGATTTTTTAATATTGAAGACATAAAATTAATGTTAAAAACTACAAATCTTAAGGTAAAAAAAATTAGAGGATGCAATTTTTTGTCATTTCATAAAGTTAACTTTAAATTCTATATTCCCATACCAAGATACATCAGATATTTTGGAGGAGATTTATTTCCATCGCTTTCTTTAGGTTGCATTATGATGCTGGAAAAACAATAGCGAAATTGAAATTTAGGGTTTTTAAAATAATTATGTTAAAAAAAATTTCTCAATATCATTATTCGCGTGAATATTTTTTATCTCCCGAACATGATCATCTGTCTTTAAATACTTATCAAAGATTTACAAAAGGATGTAAACTAACTTAATTTTTCATTACGTATTAATAAACATTATTAAGTTTTACCTTTAATAGGTTTAGTAATTAATACAAACATTAATTCAATATTCAACCTGATATTGTCAGTTGTTGCGGGTTTATTTGTTAATTTATTATTAATTTTTGTATTTGATAGAAAGAAAATACTCAGCGAGATAGGTTTATATATAAATTTATCCGTAAAATAATTTGTTTTTATCCTTTATTTGATAACCATTTTCATGGTAGTATGATATATAAGCCGTATGAAGGTTATTAAAAATATTGGCAAATATTTACTGCACCTTGTAGCTATCGGAATTATTGCATTTTCGTTTTCTCCTGTAATTAATTGGTATATTACTCACATACCGATAATGGGTGTTGATTTCTTCAATACGGTAACTTTTGCTGATTACTTTAGTAAAAATATTCAATTAATGCCTTCCAGTTATTTATATTTTTGGTATTCCGGATCTCCGGTAATACAAAATGTAGTATTTTTTTGGTTTCAGCTTGCAGGTCTTATGGTACGATTTATGCCTTTATTGGAATCAGTTAAATATTTAATGATGGGCAGTTTTTTACTTCTTTTATTATTTACTTATGCAGCTTGTTATCGTCTAAGTCGACAACATTTATTATCCGCAGTAATTTCAGGATTAGTAGGTTATTCGGTAAACATGTACGGATCTTTGATTTGGGGCGGATCATTACCATATTTTGCCAATCAATTATTTTTTCCAATGGTTATTTGGTTAATGATAAATTATTTAAATTCTGGGAATAAACGATGGTATTGGCTTACGATTCTTGCAACTGGTGTTTCTTTATTAGGACATATGGTAAATGCAGGCTCATTTGTAATACCGGTTGTATTGCTCATGATATTTTTTGGTTGGCGTAAAATCTATATTTCAGTAAAAAAACGTATTTATGAATCAGTTGTCTATATCAGTTTAAGTTTATTAATGTCATTTAGATTAACCTATAGAATTTTCGAAAGCCTGTTTCAATCATTAAAATCAGGTAATATCGGAAATCTTTTCGGTTTTGGCAGATCCAGCTTATATGATTTCAGACCAGCAGAAGGAGGACAGGTTGACCCCGCAATATTGGCTTTTGAACATAATCGACCCAATCTTTTATTTTCCGACACCTCAATATGGTTATTTTATTTGTTTGGTGTGAGTGTAATTATATTTATAATTGCACTGTTAATCGGCAAAGATCGACGCAGACTATGGGAAGTTTTGCTATGGGTAATAATGGCAGTTTACTCAGTTGCTTATATTTATTTAAATTCATATGGTGTCAGCTTTTTGCTTCAAGGATGGTACAGATCGTATTGGCATTTTCCGATTACTTTGGGATTAGCATCGGCAGCTATGGTTGGTTATGGTTTGGATGCAATAAATAGAAGAGTTAAATTGTTAAAGCATATTTTTGCAATTTGTATTTCGATTATAGCTATAGTTGGATTAGGACAAACATATACCAACCAATTAGATTCATTTTTTTTACAAATGGATATACGAGGATCTACTTCTTCCTCGCATCCCCAAATATTAAATTTAGTTAAAAATCAGGCAGAACTGAATGATTTAAAAATTAAATTAGTACCTTCATGGATCAATCCCGATGATAGAAATAACCAAATATTTATTTCAGATCAATTAATCAATATATGGTGGAATTCGCTTTTTAACAAACCGTTAACAAGGGGATATCTTGATCCTGTAACTGGAAGTTATTATTTGGGTAATAACTTTTTATTGGAACAAGCGATAGAAGGGGACGGACTAATTAAAAATTTTAAATACTCAGAGAATACTGCCCGCAATATGGCTCATTATTATATTGATTGGTATGGAATTAAATATTTTGCAGGCGGTCATGCATCACAAATGAAAGTTTTACCCTTATCATCTTATTTAGAAAACGATATTGAGCTAACGGAAGAAATAAAAACCAAAGGCAGATATTCTATTTATGATAATCCTCCCGGAAGACCACAAATCTATTATGATTCGCAAAATTTGATTTTTTACAGTTTTAAAGATGAATTAACCAGTTCAATTTTAACTACCACTCAAGCACCGGTTGCATTATTTATAGGAGATTGGATTGGTTATGAAAGTTTGACAAAAATATTGGGTATGAACAATATTAACAGTCAAAAATTGATAACAGTTTTTACTGAAAATCAATTGGACTTTTATTCATATAATGATTTTAGTAAATTTGATGTGATTATTTTATCGAACTATAAATATCAGAATAAATCTCGGGTGTTTAACGATCTATTAAAATATATAACCAATGGCGGTAAAGTGTTAATTGATTCCGGCAGTGAAATTCGGGATGCAGTTAGCGATGATTTACCGGAAATTTTCCCATTTAAAACTTCCCAAAGAAAAGCTTTGGGTAAGACGTGGGATTTAAAATATGATAATGGAAATGAATTGTTTTCAGGTGTAAATATAAACAATTTCGATCCGCCGATTTTTGATAAATTTGAATGGAAAATATCTTTTCCAGCTGATCAAGTTAAACCAAATGCAGATGTTTTATTGTCCCAAGGAGATCATCCGATATTAATTTATCAGCAAATTGGAAAAGGAAAAATTATTTGGAGTGGAATTAATTTAGCTTATCATGTTCATTATTATAATAATGTCAATGAAAGCATTTTATATCTTAACTTATTATCTTCATTAATTTCTTTGGGTAATAAAAATCAGATTAAACTTGGGAATTCAGAGTTTATAAGTCCGCAAGAGGCAAGAATTTCTATAAATGAGCAAGTGAAAGGTGTGTTATATAAAACTCAGATATTTAATAATTGGGAAGTCAAAATTGACGGTAAAAATGTAAAAACCTATAAAGCCGGTCCTACATATCCGGGTTTTATATATGTGCCCATAGACAATAAGAAAGCGGGAGCAGTAACATTTAAATATATTGGTAAAATAAATGATTACCTAGTATGGATAATTTCCTGGTTAATCACTTTAATTTTACTGGATTTATCATTTTTACGCGGACGGTTGATCTCAAATAAAATTAAAACCGTGAAACAAAAATTGCATTTTCAT
>CAYLWN010000017.1:13322-18087 GCA_964387625.1 uncultured Gammaproteobacteria bacterium | reverse complement strand
GCGGGGTTTTAATTTTTTACTTTATTGGTAAGCAGGTAAAAATTTCTTGTTCCGCAACTCGATCGGGATAAAACGTTTCTCTGTCAAACAAAGTCATCGTCCCTCCTCGGATGCGAACTACGAAATTTTCACCGTGCTTACCAATATTTACTATTACTTAAGTTCTACTTTTGCACCTGCGGCTTCCAACTTTTTCTTGGCTTCCTCAGCTGTTACTTTATTAACTCCTTGTAAAACTTCTTTTGGAGCTGATTCTACCAAAGCTTTTGCATCAGTTAATCCCAAAGTGGGAACTAATTCTCTGACTGCTTTGATAGCTTGGATTTTTTGAGCACCTGCTGCTACGAGCACCACGTTAAAGACTGTTTGCTCTTCCTTCGGCTCGGTGTTAGCAGTTGCAGCTCCCGCCTGCGCTGAAGCTACGGCGGGCAAGGCTGTCACGCCAAATTTTTCTTCCAAAGCCTTGACTAAGTCGGCCAGTTCCAATACGGACATTTCTTCAACTGCTTTTAATAATTCATCTTTTGTTAATTTTGCCATAAAAACACCTCCTAACTAAATTCAAAATGCAAAAGTCAAAAATCAAAATTTCAATTATAAATTAAAAATTTTATTAATTTTGAATTTTGAGTTGCAATTTTAACTTTTAAATTTTAAATTTTTACTTTTTTCCGTCTTTTATATTGTTTAAAGTCCACACTAATTTTTTCAAATTCCAGGATAAGGCATTGTGCAGCCCATATATTGGAGCCTGCAATTGTCCTACCAGTTGAGCCAGTAATTGTTCTCGTGTTGGTAAGCTGGCAAAACGAGTGATTTCTTGAGCATTTAATGGGTTATTGCCCAAAAATCCATATTTAACTTTGCCAAAATTTATGGATTTGAAAAACTTTACCAATTCTTTGATAGGAGAAACCTCATCTTTGTAAGCAAAAAGTGCGGCTGTGGCGCCCTGAAGATGGGTTTCATCAAACTCTTTTTTTTGATCTGTCAGAGCTTTTTTAAAAAGCCTATTTTTGACAACCGTGATTTCACCATCAATCTTTTTTAAAATTTTGCGCAAATCTTCCAGTTGTTTATGGGTAATTCCGGTATAATCTGCCAAAACCCAAGCTTTGGCTTTAGATAATTTGTCTGTTAAATTTTGTACTGATTCCTGCTTTTTAGTTGTAGCCATAATATTAATTTAAAATTTATAATTAATAATTTTAAGTCCATTCATTATCCTCCTACGCTCAAATTCGCCTCGTGGTCTTCGTCCACTTGAGTCGAATGTTCGTTTCGGAGGATTATGCATTTCTAAGCCTCACTTCGTATCGGCAAGAACTGCATAAAAAAATCCCGCCTTAAGCGGGATTGAATTCACTAGATTCTAGTCTTAAATCTCTAGATTCTAATAAGATTCCCTCGGCAGGGCTTATTGATGATGCCCGCTGTCTTAAGGACAAAAGCTATTATGCCACATTTATTTCAAATTGGCAAGGAGATTTTAAGTGATTATTTTACATAAGAGAGTATAATAAGGATGTAAAAAAGACAAGTTGAGCAAAATTATGATGGTTGAAAGAAATACCTTAAACGCACAATCAAGTCTATTACATCAACAAATCCATGAAGCCATAAGTTTTGGACGAGCGGCTCATGGTACAGTATTCAGTATCGATGTGCCAGATGATGTGATGGCTGTTTATGCCGGAATAAGCAGAGAAGATTTGACTACATTAAGAAAAAGACATTTAAGCATAGTGATTACGGCGAGTGAAAATTTTCATAACCATATGCAGATTGCGGTTATTGGACAAGTCAGGGAAAAATTCAATTTGCATTTAGCAATGAGGTCACCAAAGGAACGACATAAAATTTTGTTAAATTGGTATAAAGAAGTTTATTCAGCTATTCAAAATCCTGACAACGATGAATTTAACGCCCATACTCATGAAGTCTTGGAGGAAACCAGACTAATGTTAGGTTTTTCGCAATTGCCCTCAACCGGAAAACGGATTTTAGGTATGTTTGATTTACAGTTTTCTATAAATATGTCGGTTAATAGCCATTTAAAATCAATGAAAAGCTTGTTGGATAACTATTTGCAAAGTGAAGAAAATGACTTCGACCATATAGGTGCTATTGACAGAAATGATGCAGGACAACTGCTGCAAATTATTTGGGATTTGATGGAAATTAATCAACCCGGTTCACAGCAAAGATTTGCAAATATTGCTTCGGATCGAGCATTCGGCTCAATTTCTGATGGAAGTGTGAGTATAATTTGAAAGATTATTCCAGCCATTTGATGACCCAGGAGGCATCCATCATGTTTATTTTATTATCAACAGGCTCATATTGAGAATCTTCTGAATGCAAATAATTATCAATCAGCTGTTTTAAATCGGTTATAGAATAGTTAGGTGGGAGAGAAGGGGTTGAAGAAGGTTGTGGAGTTGGCAAAGGTTGTCCAGTTGCCAATAACAATGCATTGTAAGTGTTTAATCTTTTGCCAATATAAAAATCTGTTGTAATAGTTACTGCAGAATTTTTTAACATAGTTTCAATGGATTGTGGAGTCAAACTGGGATTTTTACTTAATATCAAAGATACAACTCCTGTTACATGAGGCGCAGCAAAAGATGTACCTTGTCCTGCGGATATTTCATTATTAGGTATTGTTGATACAATATAAGCCTCTGTACCAACATAATCTCCACCAGGTGCTGCAATATCAATTACAGAACCATAATTTGAGTATGATGCCCGCAGATCAGCAATAGAAGTTGCAGCAACAGTGATGACATTATTACATGATGCAGGAGTAATGGTAGACGCATCAACATTTTCATTACCCGCAGCGGTAACGATAGTTGTGCCTTTGCCATTGGCATAATTGATAGCATTTTGCAAAGTTGGCAGAGTTGAACATTGTGCATCTCCGGCCACGCTTAAATTAATTACTTTTGCTCCATAATCTGCTGCAGCCACAATTGCCTGAATAACTGAATAGGTATCTCCATTTCCCGTGCTGTCCACGATTTTATAAACCAATAATCTAACATTCCAGTTAATTCCGGCAACACCTAAATTATTATTTGTAGTTGCCCCAATTATTCCTGAAACAAATGTACCGTGTCCGTTGTCATCCATTGGATCCTCATCATTATTTACATAATCGTGGCCTTTGATAATCCGAGATGCGGGTAAATCAATATGATTGTAGTCAATACCGCTATCTAGAACTGCCACAATATTATTTGTACCGGTAGTAATATCCCAGGCTTGAGGAAGGCCAATTTTGGAATAATGCCATTGATCAGGGAAATTTGTGTCATTAGGAATAACTTGTGTTTTTAAAATAATATTCGGTTCAACTGACACAACATTTGGTAATGATTTATAAATATTGATAAGACTA
Organism: uncultured Gammaproteobacteria bacterium; assembly: GCA_964387625.1. GTDB lineage: Bacteria > Patescibacteriota > Microgenomatia > UBA10105 > UBA10105 > CAYLWN01. The sequence goes on along the minus strand of CAYLWN010000017.1, from coordinate 14,681 downwards.
TTTACATCCTGAGTTTCTGTTTTTAATAAATAAATATTAGACAAAGATTTTGATTCGGTTTGGATTTTTAATTGTTGGCGGGATTTTAATTTGATACTGTTTTCAACAGATTTAAGTTTTTCCAGTTTGGTTTCAGGTGTTTGGTTACCAGTCAGCGTTGTACTGACATTTTCAGCAGTATTTTGGATAAAACCAATAATATTGGCAGCTCTTTTAGAACGCAAATCTATAGTTTGGGTAAGATTTTCAGGAGATTCATTTTGTTTGTATTTAACAATAATTTCGTTAGGTTTATAATCTTGAGCAATAACACAAGTTACGCTTTGAGTTGAAAATAAGCCAATAATAAACAGAGTGAAAAAAAACTTTCTCATACTTTTGATTAATTATGACACATGAAGATTTGGGATTAAAGATTAAAGATTTTTTGTCATCCTGGAGGATCCACCAGCTGGTGGAGACGATAGGATCTATAAAATAGATTCTATCACTTCACTTCGTTTCGTTCCAGAATGAAAATTATAAATTGAAAATTAATTAAAATTATATTAAGGTTACATCCACTTTGATTCCCGGACCCATGGAAGAGGCGAGGGTGAATTTGACGATTTTACCAGCTCCGATAGCTTTGACAAATGATTTTAAATTTTCTGTTAATTTTTTATCACCAAAAGAAATTTTCCCAATTGTTTGATGAATATTTGGATGATCCGGTTCAGTTTTCCAAGCCAATTCTCCTCCTGCCAATTCTTTGGCTCTTTTTTCAGGAGTTGGTGTAATAGTACCGTTTTTAGGATTGGGCATCAGTCCCTTTGGACCCAAGACTTTGGCAAATTTTGCCAGTTTTGACATATATTGAGGTTGGGTGATCAGGACATCAAAATCAATTTTACCATTTTCAATATTTTTCAAAACTGTTTCATCAACGATGACAATTTTTCTGGTTTTTCCAGTGCCATGAGGTAAATTTACAGTTCCTGATAAACTTTTTTTATCTTTGGGAAGAGTTTCAGCATTTATATTTATATGCGCATCAACTGATGCATCAAATTTGGTGGTGGCAGTTTTTAAAAGCAAATCAATTGCTTCTTTGATTTTGTAAGTTTTGGTTTTATCAACTAATTGGGATAAATCCAAATAGCGTTTGGAATGGACTTTAAGTTTGATTTTTTTGGCTTTTTTCTCAACTTTTTCTTCTTGAGATGCTGTTTCGCCTTTTAACATGGCTTCAATTTCAGGTTTTAGCTGCTCACCTTCAACCACTGAGACTTTTTGACCGCCTTTTAAACCCACGCCCTTGACATGAGCCTTCTCTTTGACCATCTTTTTTTGCTCACGGCGTTCCTTGGTTTTAACAGC
>CAYLWN010000017.1:0-13222 GCA_964387625.1 uncultured Gammaproteobacteria bacterium | reverse complement strand
TTCTACTTGTATTCCCATTGATCTGGCTGTGCCGGCAACTATTTTTTTAGCTGCATCAATATCATCAGTATTCAAATCAGCCAGTTTATCTTTGGCAATAGTGGTAATTTGTTCTTGTGTCAATTTTCCAGCAGATTCGCGTGATGCTTTACCACTGCCTTTTTCCAAAGCCAGGGCTTTTTTGATCATGGCCGCAACAGGTGGCAGCTTGGTAATAAAAGTAAAAGTCCGATCTTCAAAAATAGTTATCACAGCCGGAATGATTTGACCTTTGAGTTTTTGGGTGCGGTCATTATAGGCTTTGATAAATTCCATGATGGCAATACCGTGTTGACCTAAAGCAGGTCCGACAGGCGGAGCCGGAGTAGCCACAGCTGCGGGCAAATTGAGTTTGACTATAGTTTTGATCTTTTTTTTCATATATTGATGAGCGCAAGATTTATTACATGATTAGTGTGTGATAATTTTGGAACTAAGTTCTCGCTAACGCTCGAACAATAATATTCTTCGAACGAAGCCAAGTCTGACTTGGCGAAGTGAGAAGTTTACTTTAATTAATTTAAGAAGCAAAAGCAGCGTTTTGAAGGTTGACTTGAAAACGAAGCTTTCTGCCTCTCCCTCAAAATCAATTGAGGTAGGGAAATTATACAATAATTTGAAATTTTTGACAATAGCTTAGATAATGTTACGATGAATTTATGGATAAAGTTGACACCCAGTCACCTCATACATTCAAATCCACGGATCAGCGCGTGACTCGAAGGGGATTTTTAGGATTGTCAGTAAAAGGTGTTGCAGCTTTAACTGTGGGTGGTTTAGGACTAGGGGGAATTGAAGAGTTTATTAGAAATAATCCGACAATTATTGATCAAGCGTTAATCACATTGGCTGTTGATAGTGGAGAATTTACTGCTAACAGAATCGGGCCAATAAAAAACCTGTCAGACATAGCTAATAAAAAAACAAAAGAGTTGAGTAATAATCCAAATATTCATGCCTCTCATATATTAATTGCAGACAGAGATACAAATGAAGTTCAAGATATCACAAATGGTCAGGTGAAGCCGGATTTTCCTGTTACCTCTTTAGCAAAAGTTCCGGTATGTATTAGAGCTTGGGAAAAAGGCCAGATTACCGGTAAGGAATATCTAACAGATGATTTAGCAATGTCAATATTAAAATACAGTAGTAATGAAAAATTCATAAAACTAGCCGATAATTTGCCTCACGATCAAAATGACACGCCAGAAATTACTGTAAGAAAAATATTATCAGAGATTGGAATTGAACCTAAAAACACCCAGGGAAAACTACCTTTGCGTATAGATATTCATGACTTTTTGACATATATGCGCAAAAAGCAAGATTTACCTGAAATTACGAAAAAAGCCATGAAATTAGTCCGCAAGAGTGCTTATGAAAATTTTGGGGTTAATAAAGTTGTTACAAATATTTTAAATAAAAAGGATAATCCTCCCGCTATGTACTTTAAAATCGGTTTGATAGATACAGAAATTACTGAAGACAGTACTGAACAGGATTTCTTTTGTTCATATTATGCTCGCTGTGATGGAGTAGATATTGTGGGTTATAGCAGAGGCAATATTTATGATACTTATAAAGAAATGTTGTCAACTCTGGCAATGGTTTCCATTTATATAGTTGGGAAAAATTAAAAATTCCTCAACCCTAAATCTTAAATTTAATAAAACTAGCCTTAATTAAAAGATAAAACTCAAAAAACCACTGCATTGATAATTATAGGTTATTTTGGTAGAATTGACCGGTAATTAAGTTGTCTTTTTATATGCCAAATAACGAGATTTCCAGACGTCAATTTTTAAATATATTATTTCCTGAAGTATCCTTGGTGAAAAATCTTGTTCAAAAAGGCGCAGGAAAAGTTTTAACTGATCCAAATGCTTTACCTGATTCAACTAAAATTGGTTTAGGTCTACGAGTGCTAGAAACCAGTTTATTCTCTACAGCAGGTTGTGCTTCTTCTGCAGGAAATGGCCAATCAGAATCTCCTAAAATTACTGAATATCATACTACTCAAGACATTCTGCAGAACATACAAAACAAAACTACAAATTTAGCAGACACACAAGCTTATGGAGTTGTGGCATTTGGTTCAACTTTAGCCTTATCCCAAACTGAATTTCTGGCTTTGAATTTAGGCGAAAAAGTATTACCAATTTTAGAAACAGGTAAAGTGATAGGACTTGCAATACCTACGACAGCAATTGTAACCTCATTACTTTTAAATCCCATGTTACCGGCTGATGTGATTGAGCCCATCAGGTTACCCATTTTTAATGAATCGGGAAAAATTATTAAATATCAGGAGATGACGCCCCAACAAGCTTTTTTTATCAGAACCGGTAAAGTAGTAAGAGTAGTAGAACTTCAAGATTTATCGCAAATTAATCAAGCAATTGAGGGTAATTTTGCTTTAGCACAATCTGATAGTGATGCAGATGCATTAGCGAATTATGAAAATGAAATTGAAAGGATAATGAATTGGGTTCCAGATGGATGGAAACCGCCTGATAAAGATTATTGCGGACAAAAGATGGATCAATATTATGCTTTACTGTTAATGGATGAAACAATAGCTATATTAATGATTGATCAATGGAATATTACACATAACAATATTTCACTTAATCCAAAAATTGGCACTGAATATGATAATAAGTACAGACCAATTCGTGATAAAATTGAACAACAACTAAAAGATAAAGATTGTTATTTATACCACAAATATCAGTACCCGGAAGGCAGCGGTAATAAAAGCGGGGGATCAGTATATTCTGATTATAAACACATGAGGGCGATAGGATTTCCAAAATTAGGTAAATTAAGTCAATGGCAAAAATCTACTTTTAATCTAAATCAGTCTGCTGACAAAATGTATAATTTGTGTCTAAAAGAAGTGCAAACCTGGTGGAATTTACCTTTACCTAAATAAAAAATTTATTCTTCTATTTATAATTTTTTAATCTGAAGGAAATCAAGTTCTACAGGAGTTTCCCGGCCAAAAATTGACACTAAGACTTTTACTTTGCCGTGTTCATTATCGATATTATTAATAGTTCCCAAAAAGTCGGAAAATGGGCCGTCCACGATTTTGACAGCTTCACCCATAGTAAATTCTGATTTATATTTAGGAGCTTCCATTTTCATGAATTTAAGGATAGCTTCAACTTCTTTATCAGAAATAGGAGTTGGTTTATTGCCGGCTCCGACAAAAGCAGTGACTCCGGGAGTAGTACGTACACATAACCAGCTGTCATCAGCCAAAATCATTTTGACCAAGATATATCCGGGAAATATTTTTTCTGTGATCTCTTCTTTTTTACCGTGTTTGACTGTGACTACATTCCGGGTAGGGACGACTGTTTGAAAGATTTTGTGTTTTAGTCCCATGGTTTCCACTCTTTGTTTGAGGGTAGCAGCGACTTTGTTTTCATGTCCTGAATAAGTATGCACTACATACCATGAACCCTGATCTTCCAAAGAAGCTTCTTTTGGTTCTATAACCGGAGCGGTTGGTTCTTCTTTTTTAACTAAAACTGTTTGATCTGCCATATAAATTTTAAATATTAAAAATCAAATAGCAAAAACACATATTAAAAATTAAAAATATATCTATTTGATATTTAATTTGTATATTTCCTGCCTGTCGGCAGACAGGGATTTTTGATCTTTGATCTATTTTACGATCAACGCCATGATTTTTGTAAACAAGATATCTAGACCTCCGATATATAAGCCCACTGCAACCGATACGCCTATAACTACACTAGTTAATTTAATAGCTTCTTTACGGGTTGGCCAGACGACTTTGGCAAGTTCTGTTCTAGCTTCCTTAAAGAAGGTGATTGGATTAATTGTTGCTGCCATATTTCTTACTATTATATACCGATCAACTTATCGTTACAAGATTTTTTTAGAAAAAAATCTTGTCATAATAGGAAGATCGAGTATCCTCGATTGCTATCGGGATATTCAGCTTGTGCTTAAAACAAGTTTGTTACCTATTAAAAGAAGCTCCCCCTTCGAGCTTCAAAAAGTATTGTAGCACACATCAAAAACCCTTTGCAAGAGATAAAAAACATGGTTAAATTATTAAACTTTCTGTCTAAGTATACAGCCTCAATTATTATAAATTTTGTAATAATTTAACAAAAAATACTTCTTTTGCGGGAAAAGTGGTCTTTTTGGCATGTTGTGACAATCCGTTCAAAACAGGGTCCGACCCTAAGTTAACCCTAAATTAAAAAAAGTAATCATGGTATACTATCTGACCATATGCCACATCAACATAAAGAACTTTTTCATTACCGTATTCATAGGATTGAATTAAAACCGGGAATTAAGGCTAATATCCAGCAACAGGAGCGTGTAAATTTAATTTTCAAATTAATTCATAGTTTGCCTCCCGGAGATGTAGGAGACAGATTAAATCAAATGGATCAGCAAAAACATGCAGAAAAAGCAAAATCCGTGCAGAATGTTTATTCTGCAATAACAGATCTTCCAAGTTGCAATGCAATTAAAATTGCCCAACCAAATAATAATAATAATAATAAACATAATCAGCAACATGAAATTGATATGATTGTGGAGCTTAACCCAATCACATATCCTATAACAAACATCAGGTTAAAAATCGAGCCTTCACAGACTGCTATAAATGATTTTTTTGAACAAATGAAAAAGAGATTTAGTCTGCAAACTCTTGAAATGGTTTACCAGTGGCGGATGAGAAACAGGTGTATTGCGATTCACGGACAATTATCAAAGCAGGAAATAATAGAAAGTTACAATCTGCAACTGGGGCAAATTTACGATTATTATAAAAATAATTTTATTTCATAAAATTTCTTCTTGTCTTATATCTTATCGTCTTTCCATCTTCATGTCTTGTTATCTTGCCGTCTTATTTTATACCTTCCATTGACACAGGTTTTAAATTTTAATACTATGATTTTAGGCGCACAAAAGTTGGGCCATTAATTAAATGAAAAAAACTCTGCTGAAAGTAAATTTAATCATAATTTTTATATTTTTTCTTCTAAACATGCTGTCTTCTCAGATTTTTGCTCAAACAAATTCTCAAGAAACATACAGTTGCGGATGGAGCATTTTAAATAATTGTGATGTACTTTTTTCCACTTGTACCATAGGTAAAAATGTTGCTGATTTTGAATATTGCAGTAGTTTTTCTACAGAAACAGATTGTAACAGTCATCAGGAACCCCGTGCTTGTAAACCCATCACCTCAAATACCAATCCACCGGCAAATAATGAAACTAATCCCGTTCAATCGGAACCACCAAAGGCAAGTCCCGATTCTTTTTCCAATTTGCAAAATGTACCCGGAGGAGACAATGTAGATTGCGGAGATACAGTCAAGGATTTACAGGCAAATCCAGACTCCTATGCCTATAACCGTAATGTTTTGGGAAAACCTATTTATTGTCAGGGAGAAGTATTGAGTAAGCCGATAAATTTTACCAGAGCTACAGTAGGTTATAAATGGAACAGCATTATCGGTTTGATTATCAGGTTTATTCAGGATTTTACTGCCTCCGTTGGTTGGAATGGAAATATAGACAGTAAATTATATGACTTAGGTGCTGATACCACATCGCCGCAAGATCAGCAACATCCTGTGGTTATAGAAAATAAAAAAACCTGGCGGGATTTTTTAGCCGGATATATACCTACAAATGAAGAAAAAAAGATGGGTTGCAGCGATAATGGTGATTGTTCAAACCAGGATTTTATAAACAATGCTTCAGCTATTGAAAAATTGTCTCCCTACGAGTCTATGAATGCTAATAAAGAATGGAAACCTACGGAAATTGCTGACAGGGAAAAAATTTTATGCCAAATTTTAAGCGGTTATAAAAAATCCATTTATGGATCATCAGGTGATTTGGAACCGACCCATGATTATGTTTCAGGATATATAAGTTCACGAGGTGTGACTGCAATGCCGCCTGAAAATGGAACGAATCGGCCTCTTTATGGCATTGAAATAATTTGCAGTAATTCAAAACTGGTTTGTCCGGGTATAAGTAATGGAGAAAAGGGTAATATTTGTAATGAAATAACCGGAGGCGGAAATAAGATTACCGCTGATTCAAAGTTAGGATCAAAGTTTAGTTCTCAACAGCTAGAATTAGCAATTCCCTCATTAAGTTGTATGTACAATAAAGGTAAAGGTTGCGGCGCTTTATATTATTTACCCCGTGTACCGATTGAAGAAAATTTCGGCACGATGTGTCAAAAAGGATTATTGGGAAATTATTTAAGTTGTCCTCAGATAGCAGTTCCCGATGCAGCTGCCAAAAGTATTTCTGAAAAAATTTTAAGTTTTTTTTCAACTTTGGATGATCAAAAAAAGGATAAGTCTTACGATTATGCTTCAAAACAGGAAAATGGTCTTAATGCAAAATATTCGTCAGAATGGGTTGGCAATAAATCAATCAGTGGAACAACTCAATTTAATTTGACCGTAAATCCACCACCAAGGGAAATTAGAAATGTCCAAGGCGCAACAACTGATATAAATGGCGATGTTTTAGCAGCAGAGTCCATTACAGCTCCAGATTATGAACCAATAGCGGGACCACCTGTTACTCAATTGCAGGATATGGAATATGATTTGTATGCGCCAAAATCAGCGATGGAAACAGCATATAATTTAACACGGTTAGGAATGAATTTTTTGCCTTATGACATGACGAAAACATTGTTAAAACCTGTAGCAGGTACTCCACCAGTGATTTTTCCAGTCAAAAACGGAATTACCTTTAATGTGAGTGATGCAGATGCCTTTATTGAAGGACCATCTACAACTCAATTTCCTTTTTTGGGCGGGCCTTTGTTGGTTTTTGATCCGGAAATGGGAGTTGCCCGCAGAATGATGACGCGTCCTTATGATCCCATGTGGTATCCGACTGAAGAAACAGGGCCATACGTACGTCAGTTGGCTGTTAAACAGGATTTGGAAGATTTAGCAAAATCTCCTTGGATAAATCTTTTATCTTTTCAAAAAATAAAAGCAGACGAAGATTTAAGTAAAAAATAAATCATTATTGACATTCTATTTTTAAATACTTTATTATGTATATAATACAAATTATTTTATGAAGGTAAACCTAAAAAAATACTTACCGTTAATTATTCTGGTGCTAATTTTGTTAGCTATTCCCTTAACCCTTATTTTGACTCAAAAACCTCAGGATTTACGCCAAAAAGCTGCTCCGGCTGCTAATTTATATTTTGATCAAAATAATACAACTGTAACGCCAAATCAACAATTTACTGTTAATGCCATGATAAATACTGGAGTTAATTCAGTTGCCGGAGTAGAATTACATGTAACCTATGAACCGGCATTTTTGCGTTTAGATAGCATTAATTTGCCCGCAACTAATCCATTGTTTCCAAATCTGATGAGTTCCAATATTGATCCTTTAACTGGAAGAGCAGAAATAATTATGTTAAGCGATGTTACAGCCAGCAATTCTGGAATGGTTACAGGAACAGGTGCAATTGCGACTTTAACATTTACGCCTTTAACTACCACAACACCTACTTCAGCAGTCAGTTTTGATCAATTGACGACTAAAATTGCCGGAGCCAGTGGAGAAGATATAGGTAAACAAGTCCTGCAAAATGTCACAAATTTGCAAGTTACAGTTGCTGAATTAACACCCACACCAAGTCCTACAGCAACACCTGTTCCAACCTCTACACCAATTCCAACAGCAAATCCCACACCAACTCCGATACCTACAGCCACTGTATCTGTAAATCCAGCTACATCATCAATTCAATTAGGAAATACCGTATCAGTGAATGTTAATGTAGCAAACGGTATTAATACTGGAGGTTATCAATTTATATTATCTTATAATCCCAGTGTTTTAAGAATTAATGCTGCATCTGATGTTACCAATGGTGCTTATTTAGCAAACAGTGGTAAAACTGTAGCTGTATGTCCAACTTGTCCTCAAATTGATAATGTTGCTGGAACAGTATATATGATGGCTTATCTAACAGATGGATTAAATAGTGGAGCAAATGGAAATGGCACATTAGCCACAATTACTTTTACAACTATTGGTACTGGAACATCAAGTCTTAATTTATCAAATGTCCAAGTTGTAATGGCAGATTTAGATGCCAATACACAACCCACAACTATTAATAATAGTTCTGTGCAGGTAACATCTACTCCTACACCAACACCTGTTCCAACACCAAGTCCTACACCAACACCTGTTCCAACACCAAGTCCAAGTCCATCGCCATCTCCTACGCCAAGCCCAACCTTGGTTCCTAGTCCAAGTCCATCACCTAGTCCAACACCTACACCGATTCCTGTTGCAGTAAACATAAAATTTGCTTTACAGGGAATTATAGATGCTGATCCGGGTAAAGTTATCCAAATGGATGTTACTTTAACTCAAGGGGCATTGGTGATTGATAAACCCGGTGTCAGAGCAGAATTTGTAAATGTCGAACCCCTGCAATTTGTGGGACCCAATAATGAACAATTTGTAACCAATTATGTGATGTATAAATTGCAAACTGATATTACAGATGCCAGACTTGATCCGGATATCACCACAGTTGTGAGAGTCAAAGGACCGATGCATTTATCCAGAGCAATTACCATGCCGTTAAATAGAGGATTAAACACGGTTGATTTTACTGCCACAAGCCCCAAAGTTTTATTGGCAGGTGATATTATAAATAATAATACGGTAGATATTTTTGATTTCAATTTATTTGTGGAACATTTTGGTTCAAAAATGCCAGCTGGAGGTAGTCCCGCTGATTTGAATATGGATGGAGTAGTTGATGTTTATGATTTTGGCTATATTCCAAATAATTTCAATAAAACCGGAGAATAAAGAAAATTAACCAAATATGGAATCTGTATCTACCAGAAGATCAACTTTAATATTATTTTTCTTACTATTTTTAGTAGCTGCAATAACTGCGACTTTATATTTAGTTCAAAAACGTCAGGAAATCAGGCCGGAAGCAGCTCCTATAACTGAAGTCACTTTGGTACCTCAATTGACTAGTGTGACTGAAGGACAAAATGTGACTTTTGATGTGGTGGTAAATACCGATACTGATACAGTCACTGCCATAACTATGGATATCAATTACGATCCACAGTATTTAGAAGCGACTGACATTGTTGCGAGGACCGGCGGAGTGTTTCCGATTAATTTCGATAACCATGATAAAAATATTGATAATAACAACGGTGTTGCACATTTAAGTTTGGGTTATGATTATAATTCGGGTTCAGGTTTTCAGGGAACTGATACAGTCGCTCATGTGACATTTTTAACAAAACTTGCCACCAATCAAACAACAGTTTCATTTAGCGGCAATACCCGTTTGGCAACAGTTTTAAATACTTCTAATTATTTAGAAGCAAATTTAATTGCCGGTTCGGTCGTCATCACTGCCGGTCAACAAACCGCAGCAGATTCCACAGTTTCAGTAACCACTGACAAGTCTTCATATAATGTTGGAGATATAGTGACAGCGACAGTTTCAGTCAATCCGGGAAATAACGCTTTAACAGGAACTGATATCACTGTTGATTTTAATAAAGATTTATTGGAAGGCTTATCAGCATCTATTGCAAATAATTTTTCTTATTGCCAATCAGGTGCTACAGGAAATTTTTCAAACGGTCAAATCAGAATGCAGTTATGTATCAACAATTTACAAACCCCCATGACAACAACGGGTACATTATTTACTTTAACATTCAAAGCTTTAACCAGCGGGACTACCAATATTAATATCAATGATGTTAGTCAAATTTCAGGACAGGGAAGTAGTGCGAATTTGATAAAAAGTAAGCAAAATACCTCAATTACAATTGGTTCAGGAGATAACAACAATAATAACAATAATAACTCAAACAATCCTTATACATGTCCCAATAGTAGGCCTATAGCACCGACTAATTTAAAAGCCAGCGTAGGTACTGACAATCAAGTTAAATTGACTTGGACGCAAGTGTCATCAAACGTGACTCATTATGGTATTAAATACGGCATAAAATCCAAGGATTATTTATATGGAGCTTCAAATATTGGAAATACCAATGCATTTACTGTGGGAGGATTAACCAAAGGTTATACTTATTATTTCACAGTATTTGCAGTTAATGATTGTATTGCCGGAGAGGATTCTGGTGAGGCATCAATTAATTTGTCAGCCGGAACTGGTGGGGGAATATTTGGAGCAAAAACTTCTCCATTACCCAAAAATGCCATACCATCTCCAGCTGCTGGATTTAAACCGCTGCCTAAATCATCAACCAATCCATTTCTGACCACTAAACCGCAGTCTTCGGTTACACCTTTGCCTAAAATAAATATTCCTGCAAAAAACGCTACTCAATCAGGATTTATGAGTTCACCATTTGCTCTTTATGGAGGCATATTCTTGATCATTCTTGCCCTATTTCTGGGTATCTACTTTTTCCGCATGCGCCGCTATTAATCCAGATTCCAGATGCTAGATTCTGGATTATTGAATATTTACCTTATTATTTTTCTAGAATCTAGAATCCAGAATCTAATTAGAGCGTTTGACAAACCCGATTTATAAAAGTTAAAATATCATTAGTCTTAAAAAAAATTAACTTAGTTATAACTGTCATTCCCGATCTAATCGGGAATCTTATTAATTTTAAGATTCCTGCTGGAGTTTATCCCGATGAAAATCGGGGCAGGAATGACAATTAAATTTTGTAACTGATAAAAATTATGAATAAAATTCAAAAAATTCGCAAAGCAGTTATACCAGCAGCCGGATTTGGAACCCGTTTTTTACCTCAAACAAAGGCTATGCCCAAAGAAATGCTGCCCATTGTGGATATGCCGATCATCCAAATGATTGTAGAAGAGTTGATTGATGTAGGCATTGAAGACATCGTGATCGTCACGGGTTATCATAAAAGGACTATTGAAGATCATTTTGACAGGCCAAGTATGGAATTGGTAGAAAATTTGAGGCTAGGTGGAGAAAAAAAACATCATTTACTAGCCGAGATTGAACGCATCTCTGAAATGGCGAATTTCGTTTACGTCAGGCAAAAAGGACCTTATGGAAACGGCACACCGCTTTTAAATGTCAAACCTTTAATAGGCAACGAGCCTTTTATTTATACTTGGAGTGATGATTTTATCAAAGCAGCGCCTAAATCCCGTTTCCGGCAATTGATTGATGTTTATGAAGAGTTCGGTTGTTCTGTGATGGCTTCAATAAGGGCCAAAAAGGATGAAGATTATGACCGCTATGGTTTTGCTGGAGGAAAGGAATTAAGAGATGGTTTGATTGATGTGAGTACCATAATTGAAAAGCCGGGCAAAGTTAATGCACCATCAAATCTGGCAACGGTTTCCGGATTTTTATTGACTCCGGATATTTTTAATTATTTGGATCAAGCAATGAGTAATTTACAAGTCGGAGATGAATTATATTATAACGACGCTCTAAAGCTGATGTTAAAAGATAAAAAACAAATTTTAGCTTGTGAAATCAAAAATGGTCATTATTATGATACCGGAGATAAGCTGGAATATTTAAAAACAGTGATAGAATTTGCCTTGCAGCACAAGGACATCAATGAAGGTTTCCGCGCTTACCTCAAGAATCTCAAGATTTGAGATTCTTGATTCCTGATTCTGGATTATTGAATATTTTTATCAATTATCTAGAATCTAGAATCTAAAATCCAGAATCAAAATAAAATTATGCGCTATACAAGACGTATTAGGGGAGCAGGTTATATTATCTGGCAATCCAAACATGAATTGTTTCATGTACTTTTGGGAGTTGTCTGGGCTTGGATTTTACGTGAAGCATGGGGTGAATTTAACCTTAAATGGTTATTTTTATCCATTTTTGGCTCACTTTTGCCTGATATAGATCATTTAGTTTATTTTTTTACTTATGGTCGGACCAATTGGTACAGTAAAGAAGTCAAACAGTTGCTAAGATCTCGGGAATGGAGGTCCGCTGCTAAATTTATCTCCCATGGGCATAAATACAATACAGAGCTTATGTCTCATAATATTTACGTAGTGATATTTTTGATCATTTCTTCATTTTTTTGCCTAATTCTTGGGTGGCGTGTTTGGGTAGTGGTGATCGGAGCCATGGTGTCACATTTTTTCTTTGACATTATTGATGATTATTTTGTCTTAGGGCATTTAAACCATAACTGGAAACGGCGGTGGAGAAGAAAACCAAAAAATAATCCTGATTTAAATTTAGAAAAATCTTAACTTTATTTTCTTAACTCAACAAACTTCTAAAAAATTCTGGAGTGCTTATTTGAACACATTTTGTATTCATTATTTAGGATAATGTCACTTTAGTCAGTTAAAATTATTGATAATTGAGATATTATTATCTGGTTAAAATGGTCTTGGATACCGGCGGTTCACTTTTAGTATATCTTTTAAACCTGGGAGGAAAAATTTGTTGATTTAATTTCTGGAATAACCTTCGCTCAACTTGCTTCATGAAACTATTAAGAGAGTTTATTTTATTGATTTGAGAAGGTAAAATTGATGTGTCTAACGCAAACTGAAATAATTGATTTATAGTCATAACCTCTGTTTTATTACGTTCATTTAAGTGAAATTTAGTTTCAATTAACTTTTTTTCAAAGGAAGAAAAATCTTTTGCATCATCAGCATATAAGACAAGATCAACTGTTTGGATCAATTGTTTTAGTTTTATGGGATCCTGGCAAATAAGCAGAAATTGAGTTTGTTTGTGTTTGTCAGTTAATAAAATTCGTTTTCTTGTGGCTATCGAATCAAACTTAAATATAGATCTGACCAGTGCAATATATCCAAGCACATTTTTGGTTTGTAACTCCGGACTTTCTTGTACATTTGTTATAGCATTAGAAATTGTAAATTTAGTTTCAGGACTCATATATTAGGTTGCATTATATCAGGATTATTAAATTCTGGAAGATGATACGAATTTTAATTATAGTTATATGTGTCGGAATCTCAAAAAATCATGTTTAAAAAAGATCTCTTAAAAAAATTTGTGAAAATTTGATTTTTTTTGTTGTTCTTGTGCTATAATTTGCCAATTATGGTTTTTATCGAAGCATCCCGAGATAACCGATTGA
>CAYLWN010000016.1:0-19427 GCA_964387625.1 uncultured Gammaproteobacteria bacterium | reverse complement strand
GGAAGTTGTTAACTTTACGAGGCAGCTTTCAACAATGTTGTCAGCAGGTCTTCCTTTAACAGACGCATTGGTAATATTGCAAAAACAAACTAAAAACGTTAACTTTTCCCGGATTCTTACCGAAGTTATTGCCGATGTTGAAGGAGGAGGTTCCCTGTCGTCTTCAATGGCCAAGCATCCTAAAGCATTCGATATTATTTATATAAAGCTTATAGAAGCCGGCGAAACCGGCGGAGTACTGGATAAAGTACTTCTTAAACTTGCGCAGAGTTTGGAAAAGGATAGAGAATTTAAGTCTCAAACCCGAGGCGCTTTCATCTATCCAATAATTGTCGTTTTTGTGATGATTATCGTTGTTGCTCTAATGATGATATTTGTTATTCCGAAGCTCACCAGTCTTTATACGGAAATAGGTACGGAATTACCGTTGCCGACTAAGATTCTAATTGCCATGTCGGATTTTACCAGAGGATTTTGGTGGTTAATTATTCTTCTGACAGTCGGTTTTATTTACGCTTTTAAGATTTACTCCAAAACACCCGATGGATCGAAAAAAGTATCAATGCTGGTTTTATCGTTGCCTGTGTGGGGCAAAATCAGAAGGACGTTAGTACTTGCGGAGTTTACCAGAACATTGGGACTCTTAATTGGTACGGGAATCCCGATTATTACGGCTCTGAAGGTTGTCAGAGACATTTTAACGAGTTCGGCGTATAAAGACGGTGTGGATGAGGCGATTAGGAGAATAGAAAGGGGTGCGCCTCTTTATCAACCAATTGCTGCCAACCCGGCTTTTCCACCATTGATGAGTCAGATGATGAGAGTTGGTGAGGAAACCGGCAAAATGGATGAGGTTTTGGGAAGGCTGGCGCTGTTTTTTGAGGGAGAGAGCGAGCATCAGATTAGAAATTTAACGACTGCGCTTGAACCGATCATATTAGTAGTTTTGGGTTTGGGGGTAGGAACGCTAGTTTTGTCGATTATATTGCCTATATATAACCTAACATCTCAATTTTAGAAATCTGTGGAAGTTGTAGTGCTCCCCCACATTGCGGGGTGCTTGCCTAAACTTGACAGCGCAGTTTTAACTGTAGAAATTCAACCAAAACCAGACTTAAACCTTACTTTTTACCCAAGCCGGTATCATGAGACCCGACTGTTTTGAGAATTATTGTTTCATCAATTTTCTCAAAGGTAAAACGATAACCCTTGTCGATACGAGCTTCCCAGCGGTTTAGCCCTCCCATCTTTTTTGTCTCTAAGCTTGGATGAAAAAGATTTTGGACAAGGAATAGAAGCTGTTTGTCAACTTTTCTCTGGATATGTTTTGGAAGTCTTTGATAGAGTTTTGTAAAAAGCTTGGTTTTAGCAATCTTAATCATTTGCCCTGATGAAGATCTTTGACAAGAGCTTTTACGTCTTTGTAGGTCTTGTATCTACCCGCGGCAATATCTTCATCTGCTTTTTTTTCAGCCCACCTCCACCATGCTTCACTCCCGTAAGGCGGCTCAGTCTCTTTTAGTCTTCCCTTAATATATTTAATTTCCCTAGAGAGCTCCTCTAGGCGGCTTAGAATTGTCTCTAAGGTCTTCTGCTGTGTTACTACTTGATTCATACTAGAGGCAGTATACTGTTTTAAGTGAATTACTGTCAAAAATTTCACAAACCTCTGGGTAGATTTTAAAATTTTGCTATTTAAAATTTAAAATTAGTGACAGCTTTACCAACTTGACAACAACTTGCGAATTAACTAATACTGATATTAAGCTAAGAAAATTATGTTACAGCTTGGAAGGGGGTGAATTAAACTTAGTGATTAAATCTGCCCAAAAAAAGAAATTATTTGGTTTTACACTAATCGAGCTTCTAATAGTTATTGCAATTCTTGGTATTTTGGCAGCAGCAGTGTTGGTTGCTATTAACCCGGCAAAAAGGACGAAGCAAGCGCGTGATGCGGGAAGAAAGAACGACATTGGATCATTAGCTACAGAGATTCAAGCTTATTACACAACACCAGGGCAAGGATATTATTTTACAGGAGATGGATGCGATGGTGGTCTTACTACTTTAACAGCATCAGGCGGTTTGAAGCAGGTACCTGTAGACGCGCAGGGTAACAAATATTGTTATGATGTGGGTGCGAATACGGATGAAGCTGCAGTTGGGATAACTATTGAGGATCCAACAAGTACTGGAGTGGGTCCATTTATGTGGTGCTGGAAGTCGACAACTAATAAAGCAGAGGAAGTTGGATCAGCAGCTTGTACTGTACCGTAGATATTCTTCCTATATTGTTAAAGAGCACAATAACTGCATATGGGTTGTTGTGCTCTCTTTTAAGATTGTGACATAGGTAGCCCTGATTTTTCTTTCTACGATGTTAAGATGAGTTTTAGATTTCTAAAGTTTTTGTTTGTCTCCATAATTTTATCTGTATTTTTTTCATATATTCCGGGAATTTCAAAAGTAGTTTTTGGAGGGGACTCTGGTGATATAACTGTGGTTTCCTGGTTTGGCGGTGTAGCCCATCCTCAAGGTTATCCATTGAATACAATGATTGGATGGGTTTTTACCCACTTACCATATGATGCGACTGTTGCATATAAAGCAAATTTAATGGCTGCTTTTTTGCAAGCTGCGAGTGTAGGTTTAGTTTTTTTAATGGTTCGTTTACTAACAACAAATACAATTATTTCTTTAACCACTGCATTGGTTTTAGCATTTACTCCTCTTTTTTGGCTTTATGCACATACTGCAGAAGTCTTTCAATTAACATTGCTATTTCTGTCTTTGCATTGTTATTTTTTACTACTAGCCTTTAAGAGTAGTAACAATAAGAAAAGGTTTTATACTAAGATTTCAATTTTATTTTTAGGTCTTGGGTTTTTTCACCAGTACACGACTGCCTTGGTTTTTCCTGCAGCTTTGTACCTCCTAATAAAAATGAAAAGTCGAATATTTACTAGAAATATTGGTTATTTACATGTTTTCTGGGGATTTTTTATTGGCCTTTTACCTTACTTGTTTATAGTTTATTCATCCTTGAAGGGGAACATAATAAACTGGCTTGGACCATTTAATTTATTAAATCTATTAAAATTAATTACTAGAAGTGATTATGGAATGTTTAGTGATTTTCAGAGTACAGAAAAGCTTTCCCCGTTTACAAAAATCATTCAACTGGGATGGTATATAAAAGTTTTAAAGTCCGATTTTGGCGTTTTGGGTTTAATCTTAGCTTTTCTGGGGTTTATATACCTGTTTAAAAAGTCGAGAGATTTGTTTTGGTATTTTTTGCTGGCCTTTTTCTTTACAGGACCTTTTTTTATTTTATATATAACCTTTCCACCATTTTCTATTTTTATTCAAGGTGTTATTGAAAGATTTTTACTTTTAAATTATCTATTTATTACAATTTATATTGGCTTTGGAATATTTGTTTTATTTACATTTTTGAGAAGATTCTATTTTATTAAAAAAGAAATTTATTCGTTGTTGCTTGTTGGCCTTTTGTTACTTATTCCATTTTCGATGTATATTTCAAATTATCACAAGACTGATCTATCGCGCTATACAATCGGAAGCGATTTGTCACAGGATATTTTAAATAGTGCGAAACTACCTGGAATTATTTTTTTGCAGGGAGATACGATAGTATTTAATACCCAATATAGCCATTACATTGATAACATAAATGCTGAATCTAAACTAGTGATGACAGGGAGGTTAAGAAGGCCGAATTATAGGCAAGAATTTGCAAAAAATAATAAAGACTTGTCATTTCCTGAAAATTTTTTTGAAAATAAAGTAATCGAGATTAACTTAATAATTCCAGATTTGATAAAACTCAATTTTGATAATTACCCTATTTATAGTGTTGTCCAGATAGAACCCTTACCAAATGGTTATGGTTGGGTTCGGCAAGGAATGCTTAATAGGTTGTATAAAAAGGGAGGTGAACCGAAAAATTCAGAGCTTTTAACAAAAATTAACAGTGAATTTAAAAATCTTAAGTATGATTCTTCTTCACAGGGACAGGTGTATCAGCAGTTTTTCGGTGAGCATGTGGAAGGTTTTTATGCGGCTTCGTTTGCTTCAATTGGGGCTACTCTTTTGGAAAGGGGTATGTTGGATGAGTCACAAAAATTCTATAATTTGTCTCTTGAAACAAATCCATCTTCGGCAATTGCCTATATTGGTTTGGGAGAAGTATTTAAAAAGAGAAATGATTGTAAAGCTGCGGAAGAAATGTACGCAAAAAGCCTAGAAGTGGATAAGTCAGTAAAAATTGGGATAGAAAGACTGGCATATCTTTACAAAGATTGTTTTAAGGATCAGGGAAAAGCTGAATTTTATTTTACGCAACTCAAGCAACTTCAACAAGATAATGCAGATACGCCGGTAGATCAGCTATGATTTTGAAATAAGAATTTTAATGGCAAAAAGCAGCGAAATTGTGGTAATTACAACTCCTAGTAGAAAATATTTTGGTGTGTAAGAAAATTCCACGGTATGTTCTCCTCTTGGTATAACCAATGCTTTTGAATTGATGTTGGCTGCAAAGATTCTTGCTTCTTGATTGTCGACCTTTGCTTTCCAGCCGGGATAATAGGAATCGGAAAAAACTAAAACCCCATCTTCTGTTGAATTAAATTTAAGTTTAGCTCGATTATTAAATAAATGAAATTCTTCAATTCTATAAACGCCTTTTTGGAATTTTTTGTTATTGAAATTTTCAAGCAGAACGGTGTTCCGGGTATCTTGATTCCCGAATTCGTTGGAATATTCCCCTATAGTTTTAATTTCCTTATAATCATAGTAGACCTGAAAAACCGCTGGGACGTTTTCTCTTTGGTAAAGATAAAAATTATAATTGCCTTTTTTAGTTTCATTTTTCAGATAAAATCCCTCGTTTTTTATTGGAATAGTTGTGATTATAAATTTTATTGAGTACGCATCAAGTATTTTCATTGCTGTTTCTTCAAATTGCATTTCATCTTTTGCCATCTGGACATTACCTTGCAGCAGTGAATTTATAAGATTTTGTCTTCTGGTAGGTAGTATTTGATAAGCAGAAAAACTGTTTACCGAGTAAAAGAGGTTACTGTTAGGTTCAGCAGAATTTCGGAAAAATTTGTAGTAATCGTATTTATTTTCCCATCCGTACTTTTGAAAAATTTCATTCCATATTTTGTTCGATCTGATTGTTAAAGTTCTGAAATTTTTCAAATCCTGTGGGTTTATGTTTTCTAGAATCTCCGGCTTTGCGAAGATGTTTTTTACTTCTTCAGTGGGATTGTATTTATACCAGATGATGAAAAAATCAAGAATAGTTATAAACAAGATTAATATTAAGATGCCTTTTCCTAATTTTTTCTTTAAAATTGTACCTCCGTATGCGGCAAGTATTGCTAGCATCATTTGCGTAAAGAGTATGAATCTTGCTGGTACCCGAAAGAAATTAAGTGGTGGGAAAGAAAATAATACATAAAGAGGTGAAGATTTTCCGAGAGCAAGAAGAATAGTGATAGGTGCAATGAGGGCAAAAATGGTAAAAGCGTTTTTGGGTTTTTTGATAAGAAGATAAATAATTGCACCTATTGATAGGATGAAAGGTAAAAAGCCTACATAAGAAGTGTTCTCCCAAAATAAACCATATTGATTCCATTGGGGGCTATTATATGTTCCATTAGAAGCTTTACCAAGAATAAAAGGGTGTATAAAAGTGGCAAGATTTTTAAATTGAAGTGGAAAATCATTTGAAGTAATGCTTAAATTCACTCCATTGCTTCTTGTAGATTGTTTCAGTAGTTCATAAGTTGGCAGAAACTGAATTGAGCTGATTGTTATTGAGAAAAAAAGTGAGAATATAAAAAGATATGTAATTTTTTTCTTATTCAAATTCCCTGAAGAGAAAACATATACTAGAAAAAAGAATAATAAAAGAATAGCTGTATAAAGGAATATTTGGGGAAATGTGACAAGAATTTGTGATAGCACAATGGATAGAATTATTGCGTTTTTCAAATCCTTCGTTTCTAAAAGTTTGATTAGAAATGCAAATGCTAGCGGTACTATAGCGAGTGCTTGTTCAATAGCGATGTGCTGAACTCTAAGAACCATTGCAGCAGAGAACACGAAGGCAAGTGATCCAATTGAGGATGAGATAAGATCGAGCTTTAAGGTTCTTAAAAGATAGTACATGGAACATGCTCCTATCAAAAAAGTGATGAGAAAAAGAGATGGTATCGCCCAGGTAAACGGAAGCAGATATAAGGTAAGCAAATTAGGAATAAAAAAGAAACCCATGCTTTCCGCTAGAACTGGATATCCTGAGCCTGCGTTAAATTCCCAAAAAGGTAAAGTAAATTTTTTCAACCCTTCAGACTCTGCAAGTTTCTGTGGAATTGCAATGTGCAAAATGTCTGTTCTACCAAAATCAGGAGTGGTGAATATAGAAGGTTCAGGAAAGAACAGTCTTGAGAAGAAAGTGAAGATTACAATAGTAAGAGTTAGAATCGTCCAATATTTGATGATTAATTTTTTAAGATTTAGCATTTAAAACATTAAACATTAAACAAGAATCAAGAGACAAGAGTGGGTGTCTACAAAAGCTAATACTGGCGCTAATAGTCATGTTTTAACATTTAGATTTTAACACCAGAGTTTAATACTGGAATCTTAAATATAGTTTCGTTATTCTTTAAGGCAGTGGCTTTTAATTTACTCTCTTTTATTTTACTTGGTTTTATTGCTTTTTCTATTTATTTTGAGCAGTCTTTTTTGATTAATCAGTTCTTGGTGACTGGTCAGGTTGGCGATACACAAATTTTTAGCTCAATTTTCGCTGGCTTTAGCTTCTTGTTTTTAACTCTTGTACTGATTAAGACAAAGGCATTTAGATTCCCCAAAACTGTATCTTTGTTCTTTGTTTTATTTATAATATGGTCTTTAGTTAGCACATTTGGTTCTAAAGACATTGGAACAAGCCTCTATCAGATTTTAAGATTGTTTGCATATTTTGCCTTATTTTTAGGAGTTTATAATCTAATTCGCACGAATAAAAAAATTGACAATTTTTTAATAGTAGGTTTTGCAATTGTCGGCAGTTTAATTCTGATTCGTGACCTTTTTAATTTTGTGCTATCCGGAGATCTGCTTTTAGGTAAGCAATTTCGTGGTTCTTTTTTTTGGCATAACCAGATGGCAGGGTTTTTGCTTTTTCTGATCCCAGTTCTCTTAAGTCTGTTTTTCTATTTTAAAAAACCATTTGCCAAAACTCTCGTGTTGATAGCTGTATCAATTTCCCTTTTTGCAATGGTTGTTACCTACTCTCGAGGCGGTTGGTTGAGTATCTTTCTTGGTTTAATAATTTATGTACTGATCATTCTAAAAAATGTCAAGATTAATTTAGGATCGATAATTATCATCCCAGTGATTATTCTGGTCTCGTTTGCGATTTTGCCAAATGTAGATCCTGTTAAAAAGCGTATTGACGATTTAAGAGCGGATTTATCAACCCAAAGAACAGCCAGTGGAAGTTTACGAGTAACGGTTTGGCAAAACAGCCTAAAGATGGTTAGCGATTTTCCGATTTTCGGAGTAGGTTCTGGCGCCTTTGGTTCTGCTTACTATAAATACCAAACAGATCCTTGGCTTTATGCTCGCAATACCCATAACTACTTTTTGGAAATTGCAGCAGAGACTGGGATTATTGGTCTAATTTTCTTTACTACTTTACTTCTTCTTGTTGCCTTGGCAACTTTTAAGAATAAAGATGAAGTTTTGGATGTCAAAAAGCGACCGCTAATTGTTGGGGTCGCCATTGCTCTTCTGGCATCGATTTTCCACGCATTTTTAGATATTGATTTTTCGAGAATCTCACTTTTTGCCATCTTTTGGGTTTTTTTGGCAATTCTAACTGCAAATTTTAATCGTGACCAAAGCTCATTAAATTTAAAAGGGTCGGGAAGATTGTTATATATACCAGTGATTGTTTTGTTGTTAGCATCTCTCATTTTGTTAGTCAGTGAACGAAGTTATTTAAATGCCCAAAAGAAGTTAGTGGAGGGCAATATGGAGGGTGCAAAAAATAATATCAGGCGAGCAACAATGTTAAATCCCTTTGACTGGCGACTTTATTTACTTTCCGGCCAGATCAATGAAGTTGGAGGTGTACTTGACGGGGCAAAAGCTGATTATCAGATGTCTTATAATCTTTCCCCTTATCTAAGTTCTCCGCTTTTTCGTTTGGCAATTGTTGCATTAAAAGAAGATGATGTTGGGAAATCTATTGAACTTCTCAAACAGGCAATAGAGATTAATCCTTACAGCGATCCCAACTACTATGCGGTACTTGCAGATCTTTATCTGAGAACCGGTGATGTTCAGACGGCTAAGAATATTCTAAGAAGCGCAATTTTTGATCGATTTCCAACGGGAGATGTGTTTTCCCAAATTGAACACAGGTATAATCTAACTGGATTTAAGAAGGATTTAGCATTATTGTATTTAAAGCTTATTGAACTTAATCTGCGTGAAGGTAATAATGAAGAAGCTGAAATATTATTATTAACGCTTGAGCGTAAAATTGATCCTCAGAATCCCGAAATACCGCAGATCAAGAGATATTTAGAGTCTATTTGAACCCAACACACTTCGGGAGTGTGTTAGCCTTGATTTGAAGCGGTTTTTCGGAAAATTGAGCAATATGGGAAAAGATTTGAATATTATATATCTTAAGGATTTGCTGGTGATGTTGACGGTAAAAGAGTTGAAGGCTCGGTATAAATCGACATATTTTGGCTTTTTGTGGGCGTTTATTAATCCCCTACTGCAAATGATAATTCTTTCTATTGTTTTTAAGTTCTTCTTCAGAATTCAGGTTGAAAATTATTCAATATTTTTGTTTAGCGGACTCTTGCCTTGGATGTTTTTTAGCCTTTCTCTAACTTCCGGAACAAGTACTTTGATTGATAATCGGGATATCTTGAAAAAAGTAGTTTTTCCAAGAGAAATATTGCCACTATCTGCAATTTCTGCCAATTTTGTAAATTTCGCTGCTTCAATGGTTATTTTTATTTTAGTTTTGGCAATTTTTGGTTTTATAAATTTTAACCAGATTATTTTCTTGCCTATTGCCATTGTTTTGCAATTAGTTTTGACATTGGGAATTGTCTTGTTAACTTCAGCTCTAAATATTGTATATAGGGATGTAGCTTATATAATCCAGGCAGGATTGATTCTCTGGTTTTATGTAAGCCCAATTTTTTATCCACTTTCTTTTGTGCCGGAAAAATTTGCAAATCTGTATTCCCTGAATCCCACGGTTGGTATTATCGGGCTTTATCACTATTCAGTCATTGGCCAGGACTTTCCATCGACATTAGCCATTTCGGCTTCTTTTGTTTTTAGTTTAGCCTTATGCTTAATTGGATTGTTAGTATTTGAAAAGAAAAAAGCTAATTTTGCAGATTACGTATGAGTGATGTTGCTATTAAGCTAAATAATATAGGCAAAAAATATCAGCTAACCGACGAAAAACGCACACTGATTAAAAGTGTTTTTACACCACATAAAAAGCCAAAAGAAGTTTGGGCTCTTAAAAATATTAATTTGGAGATAAAACGTGGAGAAACAATTGGTATTATTGGTGAAAACGGATCCGGAAAATCAACGCTATTAAAACTCATTGCCGGTATTACATCCCCTACGAAAGGTTCGATAAAAGTAAACGGCACCGTTGGTTCTCTAATTGAACTTGGTGCAGGTTTTCATCCGGATTTAACAGGACGAGAAAATGTTTACTTAAATGGTACATTGCTAGGTTTTACAAGGAGAGACCTTGACAAAAAATACCGGGAAATTGTCGATTTTGCGGATATTGGTGAATATATTAACCAACCAATAAGGACATACTCCTCAGGAATGATTATGAGATTAGGTTTTGCAGTTGCAATTAATTTAGATCCAGATATTCTTTTAATAGATGAAGTTTTAGCTGTTGGTGATGAAAATTTTCAAAAAAAATGCTTAGATGTCATGAAGTTATTAGGTCAGCAGAGTATATCAATTATTTTTATTACTCACAATAGTAATTTGATTGAAGCTTATACGCATAGGTGTTATTTCATGAATAAGGGAATTATTATCGCGGAAGGATCTTCAAAGAAAATAATATCTAAATATAGATTATTTATGAATGCTAAAAAGAACATTTAGACTGATAATAAAAATTCCAACGGTAACAAAAATTAAGAACTCACTTTTTTTTAATCTAAAAGTTAAAAATCAGTATTGGTGGAGAGTATTAAATGAGACTCAAACTGAGGTAATTAAGCAGAAAGGTCATTATTACTATAAAAGCGATTATCGGGCTGCTGAACTGTATTATTGGATTAATATTCCCAAATGGATAACCGAAGACTTTAATAGAGATATATCTCTGAAATGTCTGGATATTGGCTGTGCTTACGGTACTTTAGCCTTGTTTTGTAAAAAATATTTTTCAAATAGTGATATTTATTGTATAGACAATACAGATCGGTATATTAGTAAGCAGTTAATCAAAAGATATAATTTTCATTTTTCTAAAAATAATGTTGAGTTTAATAAATTTCCCTGGAAAAAAAAATTTGAAATAATAATCTTTACTGAAACTATTGAGCATTTAAACTTTCACCCTTTGCCTACAATGAAGAAAATTAGGAGTCTTCTAGCTGTTGATGGAAGATGTTATCTAAGTACACCTGATGCAAGAGATTGGGGTAAAGTAACTCAGTATTATAAAAGTTTGGACGAAATGCCTAAACCTAAACGCGGTTCAAAAATTATTGATGATCATATTTATCAGTATTCTAAGAAAGAAATTTTTAAATTAATAAGAGATGCTGGTTTCAAGATAGAAAAATTTAATTACTCTTCTGGAGCTGTAAATAACAGACATTTCAATTTTGCATTAAGAAAATAATAATATTTTAGAATTTCTTTTTTGGTTAAAAAAATTTGTCCAAATAGTTGATTATTATAAATCATTCTTACAATTTGATTTTCTAAGTTTAGCAAAGAAATTTCTTATATTAAATCCAGCAATGATTAATGACATAGGTGATTTATTAACTAATTTGTTATTCGCGACAAAGAAAATCATACCTGTAGCAATAAAACAGAGTATTAAAGACACCATCTACGCATTAATTTCTATTCCAAAGACAAAAATATATGTTTTCCGATTAAATAAAATTATTTCTGATCATAAGAAAGTAAAAGGTTACATTATTTATCCTCCTACTTTAGATTGGGATTATATGTTTCAGCGTCCTCAGCAATTAGCAAGGCAATTTGCAAAAAACGGTTATTTATTTTTTTTCTGTAATAAATCTTATAAGAGTAGAGGCTTTAAGGAAGTTGAACCTAATATAGTTACCTGCGGGGCAGATACGAGGAAATCACTTTCAGCAATAAACGATGTAATTGTGTATATAAGCTGGGCAGGCCATATCAATTTTTTTAGAAAATTAAAATACACGAAGCTAATATATGATTACCTAGATTCGTTAAAGGTTGCGGATTCTAAAGGAAAAGGATTGTTTAAGAAACACATAAGGCTTGTTGCTAATGCTGATTTAGTGTTAGTGACTTCTGATATTTTGCATAAAAAACTCTTACTTGAAGGTAGAATAAAGAAAACTATTCTTGTGCCTAATGCTTGTGATTTTAAACACTTTAATATTAAAAAGACTATAAATAAAAATTTTGAAGATATAAATTTAATAGTTAATAAGAACAAGCCAATAATAGGATATTCAGGAGCATTTGCTGAATGGTTTGATTATTCACTAATAAAATACTGTATTAAAAAACGCCCGAATTACGAGTTCGTTTTATTGGGTGCAACAATTGGGAGCAGTTTTCATAGAAGTATTCTAGATTTTCCCAATGTTAACTATCTAGGTGAAAAACGTTATAAGGTTTTACCGTATTACATATCCTGTTTCGATGTAGCTATACTGCCTTTTAAAATAAATGATATTACTAGGTCGACTTCCCCAGTGAAAATTTTTGAGTATATGGCATCGGGTAAACCGGTTATATCTACAAATTTACCTGAATGCAAAAAATACAAAATCATATTAGTTTCGAGAGGAAAAAAGGATTTTGTGAATAATATTGATAGAGGATTGGGTTTATCGAGAAATAAAAATTATATTTTAAAAACTCAAATGTTAGCTAAAAGAAATACCTGGGATAAACGATTTAATTTAATATCAAAATATTTATGAGGATTGGTCATATAATATTTCCTGGAATAAATAATCCAGGTGGTACCGAAAATTACATTTTTACTTTTTTATCAATATTTAATAAAAAAAAGTTTACCCAAACTATTTATCAAGCTCAACAAAATGATAATGATAGGATAAAAGTAATACCAACTTTTCGTTTATTTTTTATCAAAAGGAAACCTGTTTATACTTTTAGCTTTTTTTTAAATACACGTTTTCTCGATTTTTTGAAAGAAGACTTATTAATCACTCACGATTATGTATATTATTTGCCGTTGGTATGGTTTAAGAAAACTATTGTTGTTTCTCATGGAGTTAGATGGGAACGTCCACAAAAAGAGCAAAGTTGGTATAACTTTGTACATTGGTGGTCTGCCAAATTCGCATTTAAATTTGCTTATAGTTTAGTGGCCAATGATTCTGATTTTTTTCGGAAATTAGGCATTAATTTAAAACCCAAAGAAAGGATGTTTCAAGAAATTATTAAAAATCGGTGGTTTATTCCAAATTGTGTTGATACAAACAAATTTAAGAAAAGCCAGAGCATAAAAAGTTTACAATCATTAAATCCAATATTAGTTCCTAGAAATATTGTTAGAGGTCGTGGAATCCATTTAGCAATTTTGGCATTTAAAGAATTTAGCAAAAAATTTAAGAATACAAGCCTTGTTATATGTGGTGATTTTTCTGATGTAGAGTATAAGTATGAAATATTTAATTTGATTAAAGATTTAGATCTTATTGGTAAGGTCTATTTTATAGGGTCTATTGATTGGAATTTGATGCCCCGAATATATTCGTCCTCCTTCATGACTGTTATACCCACCCTATATGAAGAAGGTACATCTTTGGCGGCATTAGAAAGTATGTCTTGCGGTACACCTGTTGTTTCGACAACTATAGGAGGTTTGTTGGATTTACCAACACTCCATGCAAGCCCAGAAACGAAAGATTTAGCGGAAAAGATGATTTTTTGTTTTAAAAAACGAAATAATTTTTCTAAGCAGCAGCAAAGTGAAGTTCGTAAAATATATAATCTTGAGAACTTTGAGAAAGCTTGGCTTTCTGTACTAAAAGATTGAGAAAATGTCAAAGATACTGGTTATTATTGGAACACGTCCTGAAGCCATTAAAATGGCTCCTGTCATTATGGAACTTAAAAAGAGGAAGTTACAGCACATAGTTGTTTCTACCGGCCAACATCGCGAGATGCTAAGAGAAATGCTAAAGGTTTTTAAAATAAAGCCTGATTATGATCTAGACATTATGTCTCGCGAGCAAAGTCTTTTTGATATTACGATAAAAGTTCTGGCAAAGATAAGGTCCGTATACGAAAATGAGAAGCCATCTTTGGTATTAGTCCAAGGCGACACTCTTAGCAGCTTTATTTCGGGTTTGGCGGCTTTCTATCAAAAGATTCCAATAGGTCATGTTGAGGCTGGTCTCAGGACATACAATAAATACTATCCTTTCCCAGAGGAGATAAGCAGAGAATTAATAGATATTCTAGCTGATTATTATTTTACACCTACTGAATTGACCAAGCAAAATTTATTGCGAGAGGGAAAGTCAAGAGACAAGATTTATGTTACAGGAAATACAGTTGTTGATGCTTTACTTACAATTGATAAAGAAAAAAAGAGGCTATTTAATAATCCTAGTTTGAATAGACTCGATTTTAGTAAAAAGATTATTTTAGTAGAAACTCATAGGAGGGAAATTTGGGGAAATGTAATGGGAAAAATCCATAAGGCCTTGAGAATTATTGCTGAGAAAAATCAAGATATTGTCATAGTTTTCCTTGTACATAAGAACCCAATTGTTCGGAAGTCAGCAGAAAGCTATCTAAAAAATCACCCTCGGATAATACTCGTCGAAAGTTTAGATTACTTCGACCTTATAAAGGTGCTAAAGATTTGTTATTTCATAATCACAGACTCCGGCGGTCTTCAAGAAGAGGCCCCCACTTTTGGCAAGCCTGTTTTAATTGTGAGACGAGAGACGGAAAGACTAGAAGGTATAAATAGCGGTATTGCTAAATTAATCGGTTTAGACTCCAAACATCTCATCAAACAGGCTGAGTTTCTAATAAGGGATAAAAATCAATACAGAGTAATGTCTAGTAAACATAACCCTTACGGTGACGGTAAAGCAGCTCAAAGAATTGTTAATATAATTGCAAGAAAAATTATCCATTTGTGAGAATTTTGTTTATTACTCTCCTACTGTAGATTAATCATATTTCCTTGTTTTTGACATTCTTCCTTACATTTGATAAGATTTCCTTGAAATGTCACAAATTGCGACTATTACAAGTAAACGACAACTTACAATCCCAGTCTCAATTTTTAAGAAGATTAAACTGAAAGAGCGCCAAAAAGTAATCGTAGAAGAAGAAGGTGGTGTTATTAAAATTCAGCCTAGTATTAATAAAGTTTTAGGACTTTCGGGTTCAGTAAAAATTCCTAAACGATTTAAAGGAAAAACTTTAAAACAGATAATTTCAACTTCTAAAAAAGAATATTTTTTGGAAAAATTTGGACAATCTAAGTGATCTTTGTCGATACTAATTATTTTTTAAGGCTTCTTCTCAAGGATGTTGATTCACAACACAAGGTAGCGGAAAAGCTCTTTATAGGGGCTGCGGAAGGCAGTTTTAATCTTTTTACCTCGATAATAGTTATTTTTGAAATTCATTGGGTTTTTTCATCATTCTATAAAAAGGACAAAGTGAATATTGTAGGCGTTCTTAAAGAAATACTTTCTTTCCCTTTTTTGAAAATAGAGGAGAAGCAAATATTGTCAAAAGCTGTCAGGATATGTGAGGGGAATAATATCAGTTTTGAAGACAGCTATAACTTAATGTTTGCAAATGCTAAAGGTGCAAAAGAATTCAGGACTTTTGATTCTAAGCTTGCAAAATTATTTACTTCAAAAATTTAATTTTTTGATAGTAAGTGAGAATACTTTTTGTTACCCCTCCACCCTATTTACCTATCAGGTTTCGCGGGTGATTTCATAAGTTTCTAAAATACAATTTGACAATACAATTTGACAATATACACCACCAATGATATGGTGTATATATGAACAGGTATCAAGTTTACATTAAACCCAAAACAATAAATATTTTGGACGATGTAGCCAAAATTATCAAAGTTTCTCGTTCACAAATAATTCGTGATGTGACTGACAGAGCTGCTAAAGAATTCGAAAAGATTCTTGTTAGAAATCAGCAGA
Organism: uncultured Gammaproteobacteria bacterium; assembly: GCA_964387625.1. Classification (GTDB taxonomy): domain Bacteria; phylum Patescibacteriota; class Microgenomatia; order UBA10105; family UBA10105; genus CAYLWN01. The sequence goes on along the minus strand of CAYLWN010000016.1, from coordinate 3,903 downwards.
CAAAAATGCAGAATAATCCCCTTATTAAAATGGCAGGGTTTGCAAAAAGTACAACAAAAAATGTCTCGCAAAATATCCGCGAAATCTATCTAGCCGATTAAAATGGCTGATAAAATTTTCATTGATACTTCTGTTTGGCTTGCCTATTATCTGTCTGATGATAGAGATCATCTAAAAATTAAAAAACTTTTGGAAGAATTAATAGCTGATAAAGCAATAATTTATACCTCAAGTGATGTTATCGATGAAACCGTGACTAGACTTATTTATACTACTTCTCCAAGATTTGTTAAGAAATTCATTGATTTGATAAACGCAGGTATAACTACTGGGAGTCCGATTCAGCTCTGGATTGACGAACAGTCACAACAAGATGCTTTTGAGTTTGCTGTAAAATTTTTAGAACATAAATTATCACTAACAGATTGTACGACCATCGTTCTTCTAAAACGCTTCAACATTAATACCCTTATTACTCTGGATTCTGATTTTAGAAAAGTTGGATTTAATGTGCTGCCGTCATGAAAGGTACTTAAGATAAATTTCAAGATCGTGTAATGATCTAAGTGAGAATACTTTTTGTTACCCCTCCACCCTATTTGCCCAATAGACTCCATCGTAACCGCTCTTTCGACTTAATTAGAATTTTAGCTAGAAAACATCAAGTTCATTTGTTGTGTGTTGTAACCGATCAAAAAGTCTATCCGGAATTTAAAGAGATTAAAAAAGTTTGCAGAAGCGTTAAGGTTATTAGAATAAGTAAATTTCGGGCTATGCTTAACGTCTTATTTTTTCCACACTTGCCCGCGGAAGTAGCTTTTTGTAACTTTAAAAAAGCACAGCAAGAAATCGAAAAGATTGTCAAGGATAAAAAGATTGATTTGGTTTATATCAAAAGGTTAAGAAGTGTTGTTTTTGTGCCTGAAGTTGATGTTCCGATGGTTGTTGATACCACTGACGCGATGAGTCTGTTTTATGATCGATTAGCTAGAAACTCAAACTTTCCTAAAACTATTTTTTATCTACTCGAGTCCCTTAAATATAAGTGGTACGAAAAAAAAGTTGCACAGAAATTTAAGAATTGGATTATCTCCTCTCCTCTTGATGAAAAATATTTAAAACGAGTTGGTCTTAAGATTAATACTCATGTTGTTCCTAATGCTGTCAATATCGATTACTTTAAATCGTCAACTGCCAACTTTGAACAGAATACTTTACTTTTCAGTGGTTTGATGGATAAGCCTGTGAATATTGACGCAGCTGTTTTTTTTGCTCGCGAAATTTTTCCGCTAATCAAAAAGGAAGTTGCTGATGTTAAACTTTACATCGTTGGTCCAAATCCAAGTATTAAAGTTAGAAATCTTAATTCAGATGGAATTTTTGTTAAAGGTCATGTTAAGGACCTAAGACAATTTATTGCCAAATCGCAGATAGTTGTTGCTCCGATCAGGATTGCAACTGGTGTCAGAAATAAAATTTTGCAAGGTTGGGCAATGGGTAAGCCTGTTGTTTCGACAACAATTGGGGCAGAAGGCTTAAAAGCCCGTGATGGTGAAAATATCTTGATAGCCGACAGTGCCACAAAATTCGCGGATGATGTTGTCAAGATTCTTAAGAATAAGCAGTTATATAATAAACTTGCAAAAAACGGCAGAAAAACCGTAGAAGCAAAATACAGTTACCAATCAATTAGTAACAATTTAGAAGAAGTTTTAAGAGATGTCAGAAAATCAAAAAAAACTGCTAGCAAATAAGAATTTTTTCCTTTTGACCTTAATTTTTTCAGACGTTATTGCCGCCACCTTCGCTTTTTTTACTGCTTATTTTCTACGTAACCAAGGCCCCTTCAGGCTTTTTTTGGATGTTGTTCAGCCGTTTGAAGTTTACCTTCTGGTTTTGCCTTTTGCAGTACTATTTTTAATAGCTGTTTTTGTTTTAGTTGGTTTGTACGATGCGAAAATTCGCAGAACTAAAACATCTGAAATGTATGCAATTTTTCGTGCAACCGCTATTTGGATTCTTTTGATAATGTCTGCTTCGTACCTTTCCAAATACGATTATTCAAGAATAATTGTTGGCCTTTTTTATATCTCGACAATAGTTTTTTTAATATTTTTCAGATTTGTTGCACGAGTTCTCCAAAATAAATTGACTGATTTTGGCTTTGGCCAAGTGAATATCGTTATTATTGGTACGGGGAAAGAAGCTCAAAGGATAGCTATTAGGCTTAAGAGATACCGCGACGCAGGTTTTAACTTTTTAGGGTTTATCAGTAATAATTCACGCCGCAGTGTTTTGGGAAAAATATCTAAGCTTCCCCAATTGATCAAAAAAGAAAAAATTGATGAAATTTATATCGCTGATAATAATCTTACAGATCAGAAAATTTTGAGTCTTATCGCCAGATGTTCGAATACACCGGCAAAATTTAAGGTGATATCTAATACATTTGAATTGATCGCAGGTAACTTTGATATTGCCGCTCTAGAAAGTATCCCATCTCTTGATTTATCCCGCTCGAGTTTGCCGGGGTGGAAAAGTTTATACAAGAGAATTTTTGATATCATCTTTTCACTACTGGGAATTGTTTTGACTTTACCTATATGGATTTTGATATCTTTGGCAATTAAGCTAGATTCGTCTGGAAATGCGATTATTGTCCAAAAAAGAGTTGGTCGGGACGGCAGGATATTCAATATGTACAAATTTCGGACTTTAAGACAGAATTCATCGCTATACGAAAATGCGCCTAAATCAAGAACTGACAGGCGAATAACCAAAGTTGGGAGGTTTTTAAGAAGAACAAGCCTTGATGAATTGCCCCAGCTGGTTAATATTTTAGAAGGCGAAATGAGTTTAGTCGGACCCAGACCCGAAATGCCTTTTAAGGTGAAAAAATACAATATCTGGGAAAAAAGAAGGCTTGCTGTAAAACCCGGTTTAACCGGTCTCTGGCAGATTTTAGGACGTGAAGATCTACCGCTTTCTGAAAATTTGGAATATGATTTTTATTACATAAATAATCAATCATTATTTCTTGATATAGTTATTCTTTTAAAAACAATTCCCGTGGTAATTACCGGTAAAGGCGCATACTAATTCTTAACTTAACGTTTGAGCGTGTTATATTGAGTTAAACTCGTATGTTTTTTTGGCTGGCGATAATTTTTATTTTGGGAAGTGCCGTTGGAAGTTTCTTGAATGTCGTTATAGATAGGACAACGAGAGGTGAAACTATTGGCGGTAGATCTTACTGTGACCATTGCCGGGCGACTCTTTCCAGTTTAGACCTTATACCGATTATTAGTTTTATTACTCTTGGCGCTAAGTGCCGGTATTGCAAAAAACCGCTTTCCTGGCAATATCCGGCTGTTGAAACTGTGACTGCTATACTTTTTACCTTAGCTTTTTTTAACTTGGTTTCTAGTGGTAGTTTGACTTTAGTTACCCTACTCTATTTTTTCGTTTTGATATCAACAGCCGTGGTTGTGGCGGTCGTAGACCTTAAGTTCTATCTGATTCCGACAACTTTTGTGTACGGAGCTTCGCTAATCGCTCTTGTTTACAACTATTTTTATTTAGATTCTCCAATTTTTATTGAACACGTGCTGGCGGCTTTTGCAGTTGCGTTACTTTTTTTGCTGATTGTCTTAATAACACGGGGCAAAGGAATGGGACAAGGCGATATTGTTTTGGTATTTTTAATTGGTATGGTTTTAGGTTACGGAGGTACTTTTGCTGCCATGTTTTTAGCGTTTTTGCTAGGTGCCATTGTTTCGATATTCCTGATTGTTTTGGGCAGGAAAAAATTTGGTCAGACTATACCGTTTGCACCTTTTTTGATAGGCGGATTTTTGGTGAGCTTATTTTGGCAAAATGAAATTATCAACTGGTATTTGGCGA
>CAYLWN010000015.1:14852-21894 GCA_964387625.1 uncultured Gammaproteobacteria bacterium | reverse complement strand
CGGACGGTTGATCTCAAATAAAATTAAAACCGTGAAACAAAAATTGCATTTTCATATAGGTAAATGGTGGGAAAAAGAAGAGTATTGATATGCAAATTATTAAAATATTTTTCAGGATATTAATATTTATCATCAGTATTTCAATTATCGGTTTAGCATTTTGGCCTGTTGCGAAGTGGTATTATGAAGCAAATCCTTTAAAGGGAACTGATTTTTATTACACAGCTACTCTCGTTAATCATCTTAAAAACAATCCGCTTTTACCTTCATTTAAATGGTTGTCAATATGGTTTTCCGGTTGGTCTTTTTTATCCAATTTTCCGATTCTACAGTATTATCTGATTTTACCTTTAACATATTTTATCAATTTAATTTCTGCAGTTAAAATTTGGATGATTGTCTCATCATTATTGTATTTTTTAGGTAGTTATTTAGTTTTCAAGCGGATATCAAAAAATGTTGCTTTATCAGTTATTTTAACTATTGGAATCATTTATTCTACCGGATTTTATGGAGCATTAATTTGGGGAGGAAGTTTACCAAGTTTTGCAACACAGTCTTTTCTACCGTGGATAATTTACTCTATTATAATTTATTTGGATAATGGAAATAAAAAATTTCTGGCAATTGCCTGCATATTATCGGGATTGGCAGTAATAAGTCATCCGCAAATGGTGATTGCTTATATAATTCCTTCTTCAGTTATTTTATTTATTTTTTCATTCAGTAAACTAAGTTTTTTCACTAGATTTAAATCTCTGATATTTTATGGATTAATGATTTTTCTTATAGGTTTGCCTATTCTATATTCTTCGATGGGTTCTGCTTTAAGTTCGTTAGTTGTTAAATATAATATAGTAGATTCATCTATTCAATCCATCACTTCAAATAATAACCCTACTGATCCTGAAAGTGGATTGATGGATGGAAAACCGGATGTTAATTTAGTCTTAATAAGGACAAATCCAATATTTTTTGTGTTATTGGAATTTATAGGTATTATTTATTTTGCGCATATTATTTTAAGTAAAAATAAAAAGATATTTATATTTAATATTATCCCTTATTTATTAATAGTATTATTTTATATATTTTATGTGATTTTATATAGTAATGGAATTTCTATTTATCATGGAGGATGGTACAGATTGTTTTGGAGTATGTCATTTTGGTCTGGTCTATTAATTGCTGTTTGTTGGGGAGAAATTCAACATATTTATAAACAACAAATTCAGAATTCATTTATTTTTAATACGGGATTAATTATTGTTAATATTTTAATTGCAGTGAGCGGGTTTTTTATGCTTATGCAAATAATTCCTACTTTTCAAAAAATAAATCAAAATTTATACAGTTTAAATTCTTCGGCGTTTCCGGATCTATTGAATAAAATATCATCAGATAACGATGTCGCTCGCTTTAAACAAAATCTTGTTCCCACCTGGTTAAATCCCGATAATAAAAACTACCGTTTGTATATTGCTGATCAAACAATAAATATTTGGTGGAATACTTATTTTTCAATGCCATTAGCCAGAGGCTATCTGGATCAACCGGTTTCTTTTGTAAACCGCGGTTATACATTTTGGATGGATGCTGCATTCAATTATGAAACTAAAAGTAGACAAAATGAATTAACTGGTTTATTTAATTATCCGGAGAGTATTTCTCAAAATAATGCGGAATTTATGCTCGATTGGTATAGTATAAAATATTTTGAAGCAGCAGACAGTTTAGTGGCGATAAAGGAAATATATCCATACTTAAAATCTTCAACGTTTATCAAGAATGACCAGGAAATCTTCTTCGATAGAACTCCTGAAAAACCCGTTGGACAAAGACTGCATTTTTATGAAATAAAAGATGAATTTGTGAGTCCGATTCTTTTAGGAATAAATTCTCCGACACTGGGTATTGTGGCTTCAGATAAGGGTTATGAAACAATAATCAGGTCTTTGGCTGATGCTAATTTGGGTTTAAAAAAAGTTATTCCATTAAAGTTGGGAAGCGATCTGAATAAAATTTCAAATCAGGATTTACAGGTTTTTGATGCTTTATTGATTTATGATTATCAATATAAGAATAAATCCCAAGCATTTGAAATACTTGAAAAATTTGTAAAATCCGGTAAGAAAATATATATTGATTCCGGTATTGACAATAAAGAGGTTGTTGATCAAAATTTACCAGCAATTTTTCCCATTACAAAATTTGAAAGAGCTCAATTAGGCAGAGTATGGAATTTAAATTTTTATAATAACGATATTAATAAAGATGTAGATATAAATAAATTCAGCCCGCCATTGTTTGGTGATGATGAATGGAATTTTTCTTATCCGCAGCAAAACGGTGATATCAGACAAAACTCACAAATATTAATTGCAAATTTTGAAAAACCAATTTTATTATCACAAAACTTAGGACAGGGACAAGTTTTATGGAGCGGAATGAATTTTCCTTATCATGTAACCAGATTTCATAACGAAGAAGAAATAAAACTTTGGAGAAATATTCTCAATATTTTATTACCGCAAAATACTAATTCAATCAGTGAATTTAATGCAAATTACATAACAGATGAAAAAAGAATTATTAAACTGAAAAATACGTCAGGTGTTTTGTTTAAAGAAGAGTCATATCCCGGTTGGAGTGCGAAAATAGAAAATACCAATATGAAAATTTACGCTGCCGGACCGTCTTATCCGGGTTTTATGTATGTTCATATACCAGATAATTATTCTACAAAGGAAAGCAGTGTAATTTTTGAATATCATGGATCACCAATAAATCATTTGTTAGTTTCAGTGGCATTATTAATTATATTGCTTTTATTGGATATAATTATTTTTTCCGGTGCATTAATCATTAATAGAATAAAAAACATATTAAATAATTTAAATAAATTTGCTTTTTCCTGGTGGAATAAAGATGATGATAAGCAATGAGTCTATAATCTTCTTTGATAAATAGTTTTAAGAAATCCTCAGGATCATAAATATGATTTCAGATATTTTTGCATTTAAAAGATTTTTTTATTTATTAACAAACCCGTCATTATATAGGAAAATTAATAATTGGCAAAATTATTTATCAGGAATATTAGGTGTTCAAAAATCTGTATTTAAAATAAGTTTAAATAACAAGATACATATACTTTTGCGGAATAACCAGATGGATGTGATTCCGGTACAGGAAATAGTGTTAAGAGATGATTATGAACTTAAGGAAATTAATAAAAATTTAAATACGATAATAGATTTAGGATCGCATATAGGAGTTTTTTCAATAGTCGCAGCTGAACATTTTTCAAAAAGTATAATTTATGCTTTTGAAGCGGAAAAAGAAAATTATGTTACATTTTTTAAAAATATCCGTTTAAATAAATTCAGCAATCGGATCAAAAGTTATCTTTTTGCAATAACCGGTAAGGATAATCAAAAAATAAATATCTATAAAAATAAAGGAATGGGATGCCTTTATGAAAAAACTAGTTTAAAATCTGAAGTCTTTAGCATTACTTTAGATAAAATCTATAAAAAATTTAGAATAAAAAAATGTGATTTATTAAAAATAGATATTGAAGGATCTGAATACGAGGTTTTATATACTGCATCGGATAATATATATAAAAAAACGGACAGAATTAATCTGGAATTTCATAATATAAATATCAAAGAAAACTATAATGGTAAAAGCCTAGTTAATTTTTTAATAAAAAAAGGATATCAAGTAAAATATAAAAACCATTTAGATGGAAAAACCGGAATGATATACGCAAAAAAATTTTAAAACCTATAATTTCTGAGCAATTATCTGCATATTATCGCGTTTGTCGTAAACAAACAGATTTATTACGATTCCGAGAGGAATTGACATTAAACCAAGGAGTAGAACAATAAGTTGAGGAATTTTTTTATTTGACAGAAAATTAACCAAACTTCCGGATGTACTAGTATCAAAAATTGGATAATATATTTTTCTTATTTTAAATTTATGTAGTTTAAGTATCATTGTTAATGACTTTGCTGACCAAAAAAATAAATGCTCTCCTTTTTGAAAAAGTTGCCAGTAATTTTTAAATAAACTTTTATTTAGGCTTTTACTGTTTGGTACTTCAATAATTAAGAAACCGTGATGCTTTATTATTTTTGACAATTTTATTAATATTTTGTTCGGTGATTGCATGTGCTCAAAAGTTTGCCAAAGAGTCACAACATCATATTTTTTTTTAGTATTATACGATTCAAAAAATTTATTTATGATTTTTTGATCAAGAAAGTTTTTTTTCGCGATTTTAACGAGCATTGGATTTAACTCAATGCCTGTTTTATCCCAATATTTACCTGAAAAATTATTCAGAAAATTACCCTGAGCGCATCCGACATCCAAAATACTTCCTGATGATTTGTATTGCTTGATTAATTTGGCTCTGGTTTTATAACTCCAGGTAAAATAACTGTAAATTATTTTTTTTCCGATTTTTGAAGATTTAAGAAATCTATTAATTAAGCTGATTTTATAATCTGAATATTGTTTTGAATTATATTTATAATATTTTTCCAATTCCTTTGCGTTTGGAAGAGGATGAATTTGCATCAGTCCGCATTTAATACAGTCAATGTAATAATATTTACGTTTATTTATTATTCCAAGTTCGTCATTATTAAATAAGTTAAAATGAACTTTTTTTTTACAAACATTACAAATAAATTGTTTTTTCATTATATTAATTATTCTTAATGAATGCATCAATTTGTTTATAAAAAAGATTACTGATCAATTGCCAATCAAATTTTTGTGCCTCCATTTTAGCCAAGTGTGATAAATGAGCATAATTATTTTTTTGGGTTAGTAGATTGATAATATTATTTGTTATAGATTGGAAATCTCTGAGATTAGAAGCCATAAATCCCTTTTTATAAACATTACCAAATATTGGTAAGTTATAACTGATTACCGGTAAACCCGCTGCCATTGCTTCTGCCGCAACTAATCCAAAACCAGCTTCATGGTCTAAAAATAGCAGTATTTTGGATGACTTTAGATATTTAAAAATTAATTCTCTGTCATTTAAATGTCCGATCAAGCGTATATTTTTAGATAATTTTGCTAGGACAATTTTGTGTTTTAGTTTTTCCAAAATATCTTGTTTACCATAACCAATGATTGTCAGTTTTGCTGCAGGAAGTTTAATACATACTTTCTCCCAAATCTCTATGGCATCAAATATGCCTTTATGAGCTTGTAATCTACCAATAAATATTCCATCTGATTTGTAACTTTCATTTAAATTAATATTATTTATTTCAGAAATTGAAACCCCTCCTGAATGTAAATGTACTTTATTTTTTGCAATTCCTTTTTTCATTAATCTGTCAACGATTTCAGTATTATCTACCAATACCGCACTTGATTGACGTAAAAGCTTTAAGCATATTTGTTGCAGAAAATAGGAACCAGTATTAACCCAAAATCTGCCTTCACGTTTAAAAGGATTTTCAATGAAATGAAAAAATCTACTAACCCAGGGTATATGCTGATGAGTTTTATGAAACAGATATGCCGGAATTACATCCGGTATCATATCCGTGGTACTATGGATGATTTGAAAAGGAGCCAAATTTGGCAATATTATAATTGTTTGAATTAATCTGATAAGGTAGGTTAAAAATAACGGTATTGGGCTTTCAATATTATCAAAAATATTTTTAGGTAAAACAATAAATCTGATATTTTTGTTAGTTACGCTAGCTTGATACCAATGATAAAAACCTGCATAGGGAAGAACAACTGTCATGTGGAATTTATCGGGAATTCTGCGTGCCAATTCAATGATAAAACGGTCTCCTCCACCAATGGAAAAGGGGGCTACAAATGCATTAGCCAGACAAACTATGGTTTTTTGATTAACATACTCCTTAATCACATTGATTATCAATTTAGTATGTTTTTCCCACGTATATTGTTGAGAAACTTTAGCAGCTAAAACACCCATGTGTCTGGCTTTTTGTGGATGATGATAGAGATATCTGACAATATTGAGTATTTCACTCCTGTTATATATATTGGGGAAAAATCCATGCACACCATTTTTAAAAAGCTCTGTTACTCCTGACCCTTTGGGAATGATTAGGGGTAATCCTAAAGCAGCCATTTCCAGGCCGGACATTCCAAAGGCTTCAAAGTTCGGATGCAGCCAGAAAAATGATTTTTCCGCAATTTTTTTCAGGTTTATATCAGTGACAACTGTTTGAAGAAATATCCGGTTTTCCAATTTCAGGGAAGAAATTTTTTCTGTAAATTTTTTTAGTTCGTCAAGATTTGTCCATGCTCCGGCAATCAATATTTTTGCTTGGGGAATTTTTTGGGCAATTTGTAGAAATAACATAGGGTTTTTAGCTAATTCCCAGCGGCTATAACCCAAAATATAATTATCAGTTTTTTTAAGAATATTTTTAATTGTTTCACAACCGGGAAATATAATTATTGGATTAATCAAATATTTGTCATAAATATATTTTTGATGAACTTTTGAAGATGTGGCTACTAAAGCAGCAGCATTAAGAAATCGTTGTTCATAAAATTGAGTTATCGGTCTGATTATCCAAAAAAAATATTTGAGTAATGTTTTACCATATACTTTTTCCAGTATAAATATCATAGGATCCCAAATAAACGCTAAATACGGAACGTGTAATTTCTTACTTATTTGAGCAGCTGTTATACAGGTAGTTGTTCCATGACTGATAATAAAATCTAAATTTTTAAGCATTGTATAACGCTGGACAAAAAACGGGCTTAGTATATGCAGGTGGGTTAAAAATGAAAAATAGGGAATATTTATAGGTTTGTGGAAAAGTATCGGATTATAATCTGATAAAAAGACCACTTTTAAACCTTTAATCAAATCTTGGTATTGATATGAATATTTCTGACGAATGAGAACAAACAATGTTACCTGATGATGTAATTTAATTAATTCTTTTGCTTCACGGATAGCTGATTTTTGTACGCCTCCGGGAACAAGTTGATCAATCAATAT
>CAYLWN010000015.1:0-14752 GCA_964387625.1 uncultured Gammaproteobacteria bacterium | reverse complement strand
TTTTACCTTGAAAATACCTGATCGGCGTAGAAAAATTGGGGGTAACGATAAACAACATACCGTTTTTAACTAACAATCTTTTGGTTTCTTTTAAAAAAACAGCGATTTGTTTTTGTGAAAGATGTTCGATTATAGAAATTGCCGTAATCATGTCAAAAGAGCAATTTTTATATGGTAATTTTACTGCTGAAGCTTGTATAATTTTTCCCCTTCCGTTTATTTTTTGTGCAAATTTTACTGCGGTTATGGACCTATCACATCCAAAAGCTTTAAATTTATTCTGATTCAAAAAGAATACAAGTTTTCCTGTACCGCAACCTATATCAAGAATTTTTTTATAATGGTTTTTTTGCAGCAGAATTTTGATGGTTTCAGCCATATGTAAATCCAAATGATCGCGGGCGATAAAATATTTTTGATTATAATATTGGTGATGATTCTTATGCATATTGATATTTTTTCAAAACCATTTTAAATATATTAATCCATTTAGCAGCTTGCTGATCCCAGGAAAAATTTAAACTATATTGATAAGCAGATGCACCCATTTTTTTCTGGGTTTTATCTGATCTGATTAATTTTTGCAGATATTCTGTAAATTCGCGATCAGTTTTGGCAATATAACCGGTTTTTCCATGTATGATAATTTCTTTTGCTGCTGCATAGTTATAAGCTAATGAAGGTTTTTTAAATGTTGCAGCCTCCAATACCGGCATACCAAAGAATAAATATCTATCAGCTGTAATATAAACATCACACTGTTTATACAAATTTATTAATTGATTATCTGTTGGTTCTATAATAATCTTCATACGTTTTGTATGCATAAATTTTAAAAATTCCAGATATTTTGGTTGAGGTGATGAACCCGAAATAATTAATTGAATATTAGTAAATTTATTACTGAGATTATTTATAGCATAAATAATTTTCTCAAATTGTTTATAAGGGGTTATCCGGCTAACTGATAAAATATTGATAATTTTTGATTTTTTTTTAGTAAGTTTAATTTTTTTTGAAAAATGTAAGGGTGAGCAACCGTTATACACGAAATAACATTTTCTTCCGTAAAGATGCTGTATTTCATTGGCTGCATATTTGGATATCGCTACCACTTCATCGGCTAATTTGACATTAATCCAAGTTACAATATAAATGATTAAATTTGCCATAAAATTTATAACAGATAAAAAAATATTTCTTTTTAAATATCTTTCAAACACCACATCAAATTGTGTTCCGTGATAACCTAATACTACAGGTATAAAAGTTATTTTTGTGGCAAAAAATAAATGAATCCGGCCGTGAAAACAGATTATATCAGGACGGTTATTTTTTAATAATTGCGTCAATTGCCACATTTCGTTAAATAATCCGATAATCGGTATTTTGGAAGGTTTGATTAAAAATATTTCAATTCTGTTATGTTTCATCAATTTGTAGGTTGAAATATTTTTATTTTGTTCCGAAGCAAAAAAAGACACTTGATGAGTTTTACTTAATGCGATAGCTAAATCAATGGGTGCCCGTGCTCCTGAGTTAGTATTGCAAACCGATGATACGATAGCAATTTTCATTTATGTTTTAAAAATATTAATGTGAGATTATTAAAATAATAATTTTTCTCAAAAATATAGGTTTTTTTTATCATTTCCAATTTGTTTACTGTTTCAAGCTCCTGACTATATTTATTATTAATAACTAACCAAATATAATCTGTCTGATTACCGGGATTATTCTGTTGTCCGCCGATATATTTTACTGTATTAGCAGCTAATGGATTGGTTGTTAATAAATTATTAACATTTTTATTAGTTGAGTAATAAACAAACGGATAATATGTGGTGATTGAAGTGTGATATATGGGAACAATTTCTTTTTGCTTAATCGTGGTAATTACAGTTTTAAAATCGCTGCCAAAAAAGAAAGGGTTTGTTATCTCTAATAAAGATACGGTTAAAAACAAAATACAGATTACCCAGAAAACAATATTTGCATATTTAAACTTTGAGATACCATATGCAATTATCAGAAAATAAATGGGACTAAATACTGCAAAAGCTTTAGGGGAAAAAACCGGATAAAAAATTCCCGCTATCCCAACAATAACTACCGGTATTATAAAAATTGGCTGAATTGGATTATTTGTTAACCCTTTTATAAGTAAAAAAATTACAGTTAAACTTGATATTATAAACAAAAACAAAACAGGAAGAGATAATAAAGAAAATGACCGCAATGTTACTTCACCAACCCCATTTAATAAAGGAGATACCATAATGCTGGGAATAGCCAATAAAGAATTAGGACAGGCACACTGATTATGATTTGAGTAAATAGCCGGAATTATCCAGAGAAGACTTATAATTATTACTAATGAAAAACTGATGAGCAATCTCTTAATTTTCAATTGGTTATCGGACGTTTTTACAATATAAATAAATGCCGGAAGCAATAACCAAGCATAATATTGAGTATAAACTGCTAGAACAAGAGAAATTATTAAACAAATAATATTTAAAAAAGCAGGTTTATTTAAACAAATATAAAATACATAAATGTTAAATAAAATAAACAACATTCCTAAAACATGCAACCGAGCTTCACTGCCAATGTAAATATTCAAAGCTGAAACAGAAAAAAGTACAGCAGCAAATAGGCCGACGGTTTTATTAAATATCTTTTTACCCAATAAATATAATACCGGAATGCAGACGAGATTTATTATTATTGAAAATAATCTTAAAAATATTTCATTGCTGCTTATTTTTAATAAAAAATGTATTAGCAGGTAATATAACGGAGGATTATTGTCTGATGCAACTGCCGGAATAAGTTCTGTTATGGGAAGACGGGAGAAATGCCAGGTTATAGCCTCATCAAACCAAAAATTTCTAGTAAATACTGATTGAAATCTTAAAATAAATCCAATAACTATAATCAAAAATATATTTAAATTATTATTAAATTTATTATATAAATTCATATTTATTAGCAGGTAATGTATAAGTGGACTATTTATTACGCAGCGAATATGTGGCAGAAAAATGTTTGATATTCCAAAATAAACCCGCAATAAAGGGCACAAATCTACCGTCATGAAATATCAAAGTTCTTACTGGCATAATTATAATTAATTGGATTATCAGGATGCACACAACATTAAAAACAGGCAGATGTTTGATAATGAAACGAAATTTATTTCGATACCAATGATAGTATTTTACCGGCTTATTTTTATCAGCAGTTAAAGACTCACCGTGCCAAAACTTTACCTGGGGTATAAATCTGACCATATAACCGGCAGAATGTGCCCGTAAACACAGATCATTATCTTCAAAAAAATAACTGAAATTTTCATCAAATAAACCGATTTTTTTTAACAGTGTTTTTTTTGTAAATAATGCACAGCCTTGAATCCAATCAGGATCAAATAGTTGATTACAGTTTTTAACTGCATAGATATGACCAGTATAATGACTCATTTTGTATCCACAGGATAAAATTTGATGAGGGGATTTCTTACTGAATATTTTTCCACCTAATATACCAGCTAAGGAATTATTAGAAGCATATTTGACTAAATATTTCAGGCTATTTTTTTCAAAAATGATGTCATCATTGGTAATCAAAAGATATTTTCCATATGATTGACGTATGCCTTTATTTACAGCTTTTGCAAAACCAAGATTGTTTTTAAGTGTAATTATTTTTACCTCTGGATATTTTTTCTTTATTCTTATTATGGAGCCATCAGTGGAACCGTTATCGATAATTATTATTTCTAAAAATCGTTTTGGATAATTTGATTTATATAAGGATTTTACACAATCAACCGGTTGAGTGCCTCCGTTATGTACAGGAAAAATTACCGATACAATTTCAAATACAAAATTTTGTTTCATTTTAACACTCTTATTTTGTAATATATGGTTCCAACCGGAAATATGAATGCGAATCTGGTTTCATATAACAGAACATGTGAATTTATTATCCAAAGCAATAATTTGTTTATTTTTCATTTTTATTTACAAAAATTGATGAACCATAGATGAGTAAGAATATTAAATATTCAATTAATTTTACCAATAACAAACTTAAAGAAACAGGAAAATTGTTAAGGAGCAATTTTTTGTTTCTGAAAATATTTTTCACCCTATACATACCGCTTTGCTTATAAAACATTACTGGATGTATAAGAGCATATGGTTTAATATTTTTGGCATAGTAGATTTTTTTTTGCAGCTCCTTAATAAAAGAATTTTCCTGATGATAAAGAGGAGTTTTTATTCTGGTAATTTTACCGATGGACAACAGCCGTTCGTGTAAGTCCCAATCTTCGCCTGCGATCAGTTGCGGATTATATCCGCCTATTTTGCGAAACGTTTTTCTGTTTATAAATCTAGCTGCTTCTATAAATTTTTCATTCCAATATAATCTCTTTTCTAATTTCTTAATTTTCGAAAAAAAATTATTACCTCGGACATCTTCAGGAATAACTACACTTACATATTCTTTATTACTTACAGCTTTTATAAGATCAGATAAAAGATTTTTAGCTAATATCATATCAGCATCCAAAAACAGTAAATATTCTCCTCTGGCTTTCTTAGCGCCGAAATTTCTTTGCTGACTACGTTCCGATCCTTGGATAAAGATATGTTTTATATATTTTTTAGCTATGGTAACTGTGTTGTCAGTAGAGTGATTGTCAACTAAAATAATTTCCTTCTTTGAATAGGTTTGATGATTTAAACTGATTAACAATTGTTTAATATTTGCTGACTCGTTCTTTGTAGAAATAATTATTGAAACAAACGGTTTTGCAAATTTTTTCATATATCAGGGTAGAGCAGGTCAATTAATTTTTTGGATAATACAATAGGAATTTTATTTGAGATAGGGTAGACATTATTACATTTAGGGCAAACAAGTTTTTGTGATTTCTTTACAAGAAACGAGTTAATTGTTGTATTCTTTTTCTTAAGACTGCATCTAATACACACTAATTGAGGTAGGGTATTTGAAGATAATTTATTTTGAATTAAATTGTCATGTTTTTGCATTAATCCTGATATACCACCGCCCAAAAGAAATATGAATATTTTACTGAGCAAATTTATATTTTTCCAAATGAATCCATTTTTGGATAATTTGCCTGTTTGTCCAAACGGATAAGGTTTAATTTCCGTGTTTACTTTTTCAAATATTTCTAAAGCTTGTTTCCATTGGGTCATTGAAAAAGTATTTTCCAAAATTCCATGGTCAATTTCTGTTTTACCTATCTTTGAAATAAAAGGTAATATTAATAGTATTTTTAATATTTTTTCCCACCAACGCAATTTGGTAGGCCGATACCACAAAGGAATGTTAAACCATTGCTTGACAGGTTCTTCAGCGAAAAAAAACCATCCACCAGGTTTTAAGATACGGCATATTTCACTGGTCACTGTTAAAGGGTGATTAAAGTGGTGTAATGTTTGGTAACAAAAAATAAAAGCAAAAGAGTTATCTGCGAAAGGTAAATTTTCAGCATCACAAATCAAAATTTTAGGACATTTTTCATACGTTAAATTATTACTGAGGTTTTTAATATTATGCAATGGTTCTTTCGCAATATCACTTGCATAACCACGAGCTTTAAATTTATTTGTTAAGAGTAGCGATGCTTGTCCGCGTTCTGCGCCAATTTCTAAAAATGGAGAAAAAATGACTTTTTCTTTTTTTAAAGCTGTAAAATCTATTTGTATTCGTTTTATTTTTTCCAAAATAATTTTTTTAATTTCCTTTGAGTTGTATTCTTCAGGAAAATAATTATTTTTTCCCTGGTGCTGAGATGATAATTTATTACGGTATTTTACTTCTCCAATTTTTGCAGTTAAGGGTTGTGGAATGATCATATAGAATTAGATTTTGCGGTTATTTCTTTTAACATTTTAATCAATTCGAAAGTTAGAGATGACGGATCAAAATTAATTAAGCTTTTTGCCTTTCGGGTGTCTAAACACGCATCTATCGGACGTTTAGCCAAACACGGAAAATAATCACTGGTAACAGGTAAAAGTTTTATTTTATTGTTTGGTGAAAAAATCTTGATGATTGTTTTTACAAAAGAAAATCTATTTATTTTATCTTTTCCTGCCAGATTTATAATTCCGGAAAAATTTATATTAACCAGTTTTATTATATTTATTGCAACTGTTTGAGCTGATATAGGATTAAAAATACGGTCTGTCACCAGAGGAATTTTCTTTGCAGTTTTAATTTGTTTTAAATAATATGTTACATCATTATCTCTGGTATTTTTTGGAGGCCAACCAAATATGGTAGTTAAACGCACCACGCAGTTATTTTTATTAGTAATAATTATTTTCTCTGCTAGCGCTTTGGTTTGTCCATAATAATTTAATGGATGAGGTTGGTCAGTTTCTTTGTAAGGGGGATTGTAGCCATCAAAAATAGCGTTTGAAGAAATAAAAATAATTCTTGAATTGACCTGCTCCGCAGCATTAAAAATATTTTTTGTGCCGGTTACATTTATTTGATATGCTTGTTTTTGATTTCGCTCACAATAATCGATGTTACTTAAGGCTGCTAAATGAATTATAATTTGAGGTTTATATTTATTGATTGCTTCTGATACTTGTTTTGTATCGGAAATGTCTAGTTTAAGATTTGCCGTTTTATTTTTAACTTGATAGGGAATTGGTAAATTATGAGATGCTAAAATTAGAGGAAAATTATTTTTTGATAAATTATGAACGAGGTATTTTCCTAATAAAGACACACAACCGGTAATTAAAACTAAAGGTTTATGTGTATTCATTATTTGGTCATTGTAACATTTTTTTAAATTTTTAACATAATCTGTTTTAGTGTAAAATATCGGGAAATTCAATATTTGCCCATAAATATTAATGAAAATTTTACTAATTGCCCCTTTAGATCCAAAAGCACCTACAAAACTGAAATTATTAATCGGTGGTGAAAATACATATTCTCAAACACTGCTGAAATTTCATCCGCCAAAAATTTATTTTGTACATTTTACAAATGCTTTGAAAAAAGGAGAAATTTCCTATCACTGGTCATACTATCTTTGCTTGTGGCTTCAGAAATTAAGAATTTTACCAATGGGTCCCAGAGTCTACGCTTTCAAAATTAACGGAAATTTTGATTTGATTTATGCTCATGCTGATCCGATAAAAATAATTGGTTCTAAAATTCCCGTTGTAATTTCTAACAGCTCATCAGACATTGTATTTTCCAAATATTATCAGCAATTGCCATTATGGAGAATTTCGATTTATCAAAATATAAAAAAAATCATCTTTAAGATATTAGGAATTATTGACGGGGAAGTAAATCAGCAAAATACAAAAATATTTGTTTTTTCAAAATGGGCGAAAAAAATAAAAAATCAGTTGCAAATAAAAGATTGCCAGGTAATTTATCCCGGTTTACATATAAACGTTTTAAAAAGAAAAATTAATAAATCCAAATCAGTGAAAATATTATTTGCCGGAGTTTGGTTTGAGCGAAAGGGAGGGAGAATTTTACTTAAAGCATTCCGCAAATTATCCCGCAAATTTCCTGATATTAAATTGAAAATTTTGGGAGAGTTACCTGCAGATATTCATATTTTACCCGATGAAAATATTTCACAGCATAATTTTGTTTCATATACTCAATTAAAAAAATATTATTCCAATCATGATATTTTGGTTCATGCACCAATTAAGGTGGAAGGTTATGGTATGGTGGTGCCTGAAGCCATGGCTCATCGTATGACGATAATTGTTTCAAAAGTTTGCGCGTTAGAGGAATTTATTATACATAATCAAAGCGGGCTGGTTGTAAAGCCCAATTCGGCAATAGCACTTGAATTAGCTTTAAAAAAATTGATAAAAAAGCCTAAATTACGTTATAAAATGGGTAATCTTGCTTATTTAAGGTTTCAGCAGATGTTTTCCATACGGGTTTTTAATAAACAATTATCAGCGTTTTTTCGCGACGCGCTCAAGAATCAGAACTAATTTTTTAGCCACTGTCTTATATATTGGAAATGTTTTTGACCAACGATATGATGACTGTTGTAATTGAGTTAATTTTGATTTGTCTTTTATTAGAGATAGGACATAAGATGCTAAATCAGCTACAGAATCTGATTTTACTATATAGCCATTTACACCATTTTTAATAATTAAATTTAAACCAGGAACATCAAAGGCGATAGTAGGTGTGGCCTGCGTTGCAGCTTCCAAAACAGTAATACCAAAACCTTCTTTGATTGACGGATGAACTTGTATCCACGATTGCCGCAATAAATTTAATTTTTTCTTTTCACTGACATTATTTTCCAATAATATTTGTTGGTTCAAGTCAGAATTAGTAATTAGTTTTTTTAATTTGTTTAAATATTCTTCTTTTGCTTTTCCGGCAATAATTACTTTCAGATCAGGAATTTTTTTAATGAGGATTTTTGTGGCATTAATTAACAGTTCCAGCTGTTTCATCGGAGTGATTCTGCCAAAATATATAATGCTTGGATTTATTGTCTTGGCTGTTTTTATCAATGGTTTTGCATCAATTGTTAAAGGCAATATAAAAATGCGATTGTGGGAAATTCCATGTTTTTCTAATTCGCCATCGGTATGTTTGGTATCTGTTAAAAAGTAATTTTGACGGTAAATTAAAAAATAAATTTTTTCAAAGAAATACCCAATAAGCCCTAAAAACCAATTAAATTCCTTAAACCAAATAGGTCCGGCAATTTCATGAATATAAACTAAAATGGGAATTTTTACATACAAAGGTGTAAAAAAGGGCATCCCATGAATTTGGTCAATGACAATATCAAATTTCTTGTAATTATTTTTATAATATTTATAAGCTTGCCAATAAACGGTAAGCGCATTTCCGCCACGGTAAACGGATACGCCATAAATACTCTCAAAAGCGCTTAGTTGTTTGGGTTGACTTGAAAATACAGTTACCTGATGTTTTAATTTGACGAGTTCCTGAGCTAATTTGTGGGTGGCATATTCCGCGCCGCCTGCTTGTCCGTGTTTAATATCTTTCCAGTTGAAAATCAAGATACGCATGAGGCGATTATAGCAAAAGCATCAGTCATAATGATGCAGAATATAATTTCTATAAAATAGTGAAGCTAAATCCTGCATAAAATTTATTGTAGACATATAATTTATTGTAGAACAGTTAGCGCTGGTATGTTTGATAATTACCGGAATTTCAATAATTTTTTTATATCCGTATTTATTTGCCACAATTAATATTTCCAAATCTACGGCAAATCTTTTGACTAATATTTTGGGAAACACTTTTGCAAGCACTTTTCTTTGAAAAATTTTTAAACCTACTTGGGTATCTGTAACTGATAAGTTAAATAATAACCAAATAATTATTTTCAGAATTCTACTATATAAATACCTGTTAAAAGGATAATGCAGTCTTGATTGGATGTGGTATTTGGAACCGATGAGTATATCAGGATTTATTTTATTAAATTTTTCTATAGCTTTTATAACCTGTTTAGTATCAATATCCATATCGCCATCTAAAAAGATCACCGGATCTCCGGTACTTTTTATAAAACCATATTTCAGAGCATAACCTTTACCTAGATTTTGACCGTAATGAAATATTTTAATTTTCCCCAATTTCTTGTTAGATCTTTTAAATCTGAATGCTTCATAAAAGGAATCATCCTTACTGCCATCATCGATGATAATAATTTCAAATTTGGAAAATTTTGCCTTTGATAATTTATCAGTCAAAGAATTTAGAGTCTTAAGCAAAATGGAGCCTTTATTATAAATCGGAATAATAAATGAAATCATCACACACAATATGCCATCAATTTGGCCTGCGGTCAAGTAGAATATGTTAATACAGCTTAATATTTGTTAAAATAGTAAGGTTCTTATTAAAAAGCTGAGGTGGCGGAGTAGTCAATCGCAACAGTCTGTAAAACTGTCGCCTTAACAGGCTACCTAGGTGCGAACCCTAGCCTCAGCACTTCGGCAAGCTCAGTGCTTTAAAGCACATGAGATTGATAAGGGTGAGCAGTTTATCCTGAGCGAAGTCGAAGGAAACCCTAGCCTCAGCACTTTTTTTATTTATTTTGATAGAAAAATGTCTCCTGATTAGCCTCAAAACGTCCAAATTCTTTATATGCTAAACTTAATTTAAGACAAATTAATCATATTAAAAATAATCTTAGGACATACTATTTAAGCTAGATGATTATGAAATTACTAATAGTAATGATTACACATATTCCCAAATACGATATTTTACCCGGTGTTTATAATTATAAAAGCTATTTAATTATAGGAAATTTGATAGATGTGCAAAAAACCATGAAAGATCTTTATGAATATTTATCAGGTAAATGGCTGGTAAATTACGGATTGGCACCCATACAAGGTAGTTATAATGATGTTAATTTTGACCAAAAAATCAACATGATGGATTTTGCGTTTTAATTAGGATAAAATAAATAAATTATTTATTAAAATAAAAAAATGAAAAAATGGTTTGAAATAATTGGGGTTGCGGTTTTGATTGGTTTATTTATTTTTTTTGTGGGTACTAAACCAATGCCTCAAGAAAAGGAGAATCAAGTGAACACTTTACGCAAGCAATGGGACACGCCACCTGCTTTAACTTTAGATCAGAATAAAAAATATACAGCCATCATTGATACATCAAAAGGTCAGATGAAAATTGATTTGTTTGCTTCCGAAACCCCTAATACAGTAAATAACTTTATATTTCTAGCCAAAGAAAAATTTTATGATAATATAATATTTCATAGGATTATTAAAGATTTTATGATTCAATCAGGTGATCCGACTGGAACAGGCACTGGAGATCCCGGATATAAATTTGATGATGAAAGTGTTACCCGGGATTACCAAAGAGGTACCGTAGCCATGGCCAACAGCGGACCGAATACCAACGGCAGCCAGTTTTTTATCATGGATAAAGATAATACAACTTTGCCTAAAAATTATGTAATTTTTGGTGCAATTTCAGAAAATGACACAGAAAGTCTCACAACTTTAGATGCAATTGCCGCAACACCGGTTGAGGCAAATTCACAAGGAGAACAGTCATCACCAAAAGAGGCAATAGTTATAAAAACTATTACCATAGAAGAAAAGTAAAAATATAAATTTTTTTAGAAGGAGTTTTATGATTAATATTGACAATCTTACTCAAATAAAGCAATTGGATAAAGAAAATGTTGCCGGGTCAATTGAACAATTAGGTTTACAGTGTGAACAAGCATTTACAGAAAGCTCAAATATAAAATTCCCCATAGAATATAAACATGTCAGAAATATTATTTTTTCTGGTATGGGTGGATCAGCGCTGGGTGCTTACGTAGTCAAATCTTTATTTATAAATGACATCACAGTTCCTTTTGAAATCATCAACGATTATCATTTACCAAAATATGCAGATGCCAAAACCTTGGTGGTTGCTTCAAGCTATTCTGGCACCACAGAAGAAACAGTCAATTTCCTAAAAGAAGCCATAGAACGAAAATGTTTGACAACTGGACTTACAAGCGGAGGAAAATTAGAGCATCTTTTTAAGAAAGAAAAAATTCCGGCATATATTTATTTGCCAAAATATAACCCATCAAACCAACCAAGAATGGCTCTTGGATATCCTATTTTTGGTTTGCTGGCGATATTTAACAACTTAGGTTTAATCACAGTTGATGCTAAAGAAATAGATGTATTAAAACAATATATTGATCAAGGAAACTTGCAATATGGACTGAATAGTCCTGAAACGAAAAATGCCGCTAAAAAATTAGCCCATAAATGGTGGCAAAAAATTCCCGTAATTGTGTCTTCCGAACATTTAATGCATGTAGGCAGAGTGGTAAGAAATCAACTGAATGAATGCGCAAAGAATTTTGCTGCATATCACGATGTGCCCGAACTCAATCATCATCTGATGGAAGGCTTAGCTCATCCAAAGTCAAATAAAGAAAACTTAAGCTTTTTATTTATCAACAGCAATAATTATTCTTTTTCGATTAAAAAGAGAATGACAATTACAGAAGAAATAGTAAAAAGGAATGGTATTTCAACCCACAAGTTAACATTGAATGGAAAAACTAAATTATCAGAAGCTATTGAATGGATACAATATGGATCATATGTTAATTTTTATTTGGCTTTATTGTATGGGGTTGATCCTTCCAAAATCCCCTGGGTAGATTATTTCAAAGCAGAATTAAGTAAATAAATTGACTTACAAAATTAACTACTGTTTTGTTTAATTGAAGGCTTAAAAAAACTATTCGTCATTCCCGCGATCCGCCAGCTGGCGGAGGGAATCTTAAATTTTAAAGATCCCCGGGTCACCTGCCCGCCAGATGCTTCCCGATAATCATCTAATTATAAAAGAAGATCGGGATGCAGGCGGGAGCCCGAGGATAATATAATTAAGGGTTTAGAGATGCAGAAGGTGTAGTTTGAGCTGATTGAGTAGTAGGACTTGAAACAGGTATTAAACTGGGAGAAATAACAGAGCTTTGGGTTGATATGTTTTGTGAAGACGGCAGTGATCCTTTAAGAGGCGGAAGTGTGGCAGGGGAGGGAATAATTATCTGCTTGGCTATTTTTAAGTTTTCCAATTTTTTATTCGGTTCTCTAGCTTTTTGAGTAGTAATAAAAGTGATTAAAAATGCTCCTACTGCAATTATCAAACCAGCTATAGAGATAATTAAAATTCCATTAACCTTCTTTTTTTCCATATATTTTTTATTATAACAGATCGATATTTTTTAACAAATAGACTATTCCAGTAATTAATTTTTATTGATAATGATGGTATAATTTGTATTATTAAGCCGAGATAGCTCAGTGGTAGAGCAACTGTTTTGTCAGAAGAATTTGTTAATGATCCCGCCAGTCATTTAAGATTATAAGTAAGGCGGGAGAGTTTAGAAATTCTCGATCCCGCTCTGCGGGATAAACTAGATTTAAATAAAAATAATTAAGCCGAGATAGCTCAGTGGTAGAGCAACTGTTTTGTAAACAGTAGGTCCGGGGTCCAAATCCCCGTCTCGGCTCTTTTTTTATGGTTATTTGTGTTTAAATTAGTAAGAATTATGAGGTGATGGGAAAACCCAACCAAACGGTGCAGTAAAAAATTTTTTTCCCCGATGATGTAAAGTGGGAAGGCTCAAAATATACCCTAAGGCATATTTAATCTGCCTTGTCTCCCGACCGGAATCAATTTCTAGTCGAAATACCCATCTAGGAAAAACTTTTGTGGAGGAAAAAATATTTTTTCCTTGCCTCCATTCAGTTGGGCTAAGTAAAGTGTAGGCAAAATAAAGGCCATTGTCAACTTGACATTAAGGAGTAAAATGCAATTTTTATATCAATTCAAATGTTCCATCAAGATGTAAATAATAAGTTGTAATATTAAGACTGGTAAATTTATTTTTAATTGTTTGTTTGGCGTGTTTTAAGTCCTTTTGTTGTTTTTATAAGTTTAAATTATAAAATTAATTAAACTAAAGGTATGCCGGGTAGAAACACTTTAAGTACAAAATTAATTACCGGAGAGATCAAAAGATTTAAAGGTGCTATTGAACCAAAAATCGGGAAAATTAACAAAATTAAGAATATATAACCAAATCTTTCCAGAGAGTGCCATTCTATGGCTTGCTCTTTTGGTAAAAAACCTTCAACAATTTTAAATCCATCTAGCGGATGAATGGGAATTAGGTTAAAAATGGCCAATACGACATTGACCACGATTAGACTTTGAAGCAATGGTGCAATAAAGGCACTTATAAAAATTGACATTGGTCCAAGTAAAAACACTAAACGTAACATCAACGAACAAATAAACGCAAAACTTAAATTTGAAATTGGTCCTGCTATAGAAATTAAAGCTGCGTCCCTACGGGGTTGGCGAAGATTAAACGGGTCAAATACCACCGGTTTACCCCAGCCAAAAATAATCGGAGAACCGGAAATTAGTAAAAACAAAAATATTAAACTACCATAAATATCCAGATGAGCCCGGGGATTAAGAGTTAAACGGCCTTGCAGTTTTGGGGTTGGATCTCCCAAATAATCAGCTGCTCTAGCATGAGAGTATTCATGAATCGTGATAGCTACAATAAGCGCAATTAAAGATAAAATCATAGCTTATATTATAACTTATATTGTTAAATTGTTACATTGTTTAATTGCTGAATTGTTAAAATAAGTCATAATATTGTTCGAGCGAAGCGATAGCGAAGTCGAGAACTTTTCTTATTTATTTAACTAATTTTTTAGTCACTTTTGGAGAAGCAATGGGAGCTGGTTTACAAACCCAAGTTTTACAATTATTACCATCGGTTGTATATGACACACCATATTTACAATTTTTTGATAAGTTTTCAATAACAGCCACTTGATTTTGGTTATTTTGAGGACAAACAATAGCTGCCCGAGTATTTTTACTAACCTCAGTCATGACATTGGCCACAACTACAATCAAAATTAGGGCCATTACTAAAAATAATAGAAAGTGAAGTGAAGGATTAATAGGAGAAATATTAGAAGACCGATGGTTTCTTTTAGCCATATAAATTCAGATTAAGATGTTTTTAATAGGTTGTCAAGATGGTAAAAATTTGGTATTATTGCGGAGTAACGTTTAAAACTTTAGCTATAGATTGATATCAATCTAAACGCTATAC
>CAYLWN010000014.1:0-25146 GCA_964387625.1 uncultured Gammaproteobacteria bacterium | reverse complement strand
AAATAATTTCCTAACATAATTCCTAAAACTAAAACAATTATTAATAAAAGGATTATTTTTATTGGAGATGAACTTGATTTAGTAGGTGGAGGAGTTGGAGTTGAGATAATTGGATTTGGATTAACCGATGGTTGAGGATTAATATTTGGTGACTGGACAGTATTCATATATATTATTAATATTTCATATATATTATTGAAAAGCAAATTCTAGTCATCCTGAATTTATTTCAGGATCTAGTTTTAAAATTAGATGCTGAAACTAGTTCAGCAAGAAATAAATTAAAGAAGATTGCTTCGTTTCACTCGCAATGACAAATATGGTATAAAATAGTACTTAATAAATAAGTATTAACATGTCATTCTGGAGTCCCGATCCGCCAGTTGGCGGATCGTGGACGATAGAATCTTAATTAACAAAGAGATGCTATCGCTACGCTCCAGCATGACATTAGTAATTATGTTCAAAAGAATTCCGAAAAATGTTTTTCTTTTAGGTTTAGTAAGTTTTTTCAATGATACTGCTTCGGAAATGATTTATCCGATTGTGCCGATTTTTTTAACCACAGTTTTAGGTGTTCCGGTTGCAATAGTTGGATTGATTGAAGGCATTGCAGAAGGAACAGCCAGTATCGGAAAATTTATTTTTGGATATATTTCTGATTATCTGCAAAAAAGAAAACCATTTGTGGTTACCGGATATAGCTTTGGCGCAATTTCTAAAATTTTAATCGGACTTTCTTACACTTGGCCTTTAGTGTTATTTGCGAGATTCATAGACAGGATTGGTAAAGGACTGCGTACTGCACCCCGGGATAGCATATTACTTGAAAATGCTACACCACAAAATAAAGGTTTTATTTTTGGATTTCATCGGGCCTTTGATTCAATGGGTGCAGTTGTCGGGCCATTATTAGCATTAATTTTATTAATGATTTTTAAAGAAAATATGCGGACTGTTTTCTTTATCGCTGCAATACCAGCAGTTATTGGTGTAATTTTATTAATTATATTTGTACAAGAAAAGAAAAAAGAAGCAATAGAGGAAAAACGGGAATTTGTTAAATTGTCCTGGAAAAATATTTCTCCAAAGTTAAGATTATTTTTAATAATTAATTTCATTTTTGCATTAGGAAATAGTTCTGATGCATTTATATTACTACAAGCTAAAAATTTAGGTTTAACTACAACTCTCGTTGTTTTAGTTTATGTTTTATATAATATTGTTCAAACAATATTTGCCACTCCTATAGGACAATTAGCAGATAAAATTGGAGCCAGACGAGTATTTGCCGGAGGATTATTAATTTTTGCTTTTGTCTATTTCTTATTCGGAATCAATCAAAATCCTTTTTGGTTATGGTTTATTTTCCCTATCTACGGACTTTATATTGCAGCAACTGATGGAGTAGCCAAAGCATATATTTCTGAATTTATAACAAAAAAAGAATCTGCAACATTTTTTGGTTTACAACAGACATTAATTGCTATAGCTGGATTTTTAGCATCTTTTATTGGAGGAGTGTTGTGGAGCAGCATTAATCCTGCAGCCACTTTTTATTATGGTAGTATGATGGCAATCATCTCTTTTATCGTTTTATTTTCCTTCAAGAATAAATATTCAATATAACCACTTGCACGTGTTACCTAATTTACGTTAATCTGTAATTAGGCATGATTAATTTTTTCAAGCATCTTTTTATACCGCATCATACAAATAATTTCAAAGCCAAGCTTCTGCATGCTGATTTTTTGGCAGTATATGTATTGATATTCTTCATATTTAGTTTATCCGTTAGAACAATCAGTAAAATTAATCCCAATATATTAGGTTTTGCAACTGACATACAAACAGATAAATTGCTAATTTTAACTAATCAAAAACGGGCTGAGAGTGGGCTGAATCCATTGGCGTTGGATAATCGGCTTTCTACTGCTGCCATGCAGAAAGCAGCTGACATGTTTGCCAATAATTATTGGGCGCATAATTCTCCGCAGGGAAAAACACCCTGGGATTTTATCAACGGTTCAGGCTATGTATATACCGTAGCCGGAGAAAATTTAGCTAAAAATTTTGCAGATTCCGACGGCGTTGTTCAAGCGTGGATGAATTCAGCCACACATAAAGAAAATATCTTAAGATCAGAATATTCTGACGTTGGTTTTGCCGTTGTAAACGGCACACTTAATGGTGAAGAAACAACTTTGGTCGTACAAATGTTTGGTAATAAATTATCCGCACCGGAAATTGCACAAGCACCAGTTGCTAAAACAACGGAAATTATTCCTCCCACTCAAGCTAAAGCTGATGAAGTTTCATTAGGAACTCAATATTTAAGTGAAGAAAATATATATAATAAAATATCTACCATTGGATCTGTCCCCACTCCTCCAAAACCGGTTGAAATACTTCCTATCGCTGGATCAGTTGTTAAAAGTCCTATATTTGATATCGGAAAAATATCCAAAACCCTGACTCTTGCGATTGCTTCAATATTGATGATAATTTTAGCAGTTGATGCAGTATTTGTATGGAAAAAGAAAGTAGTCAGAGTTGGAGGTAAAAATTTAGCGCATTTATTATTTTTATTTTTAATAACAGGTTTTATTTGGTTTATGTCTTTTGGGAGTATAATATAGAAATGCTAAATGCTAAATGCTAAATGCTAAATGCTAAATGCTAAATGCTAAATGCTAAATGATCAATGTCCAATAAAAAAAAATTATTAAATTATGTATTCATCAGCTAGATTAAATATACATTATCAACGCAAACATCATCATGTTTATCAATTTGCAATTCTATTTCTTCTAATTGCAACAGGTTTTTTCTCTTTTGTCAGATGTTTTGGAGATTCAATGAAACAGTTGCAGATTGTGGTGCTGACGGCAGTTGCATATGCTTTTTGGGGAATTTTTCATCATTACTATGAGCGGGATTTAAATTGGAAAATTGTGATAGAATATTGCTCAATTGCTCTTTTGGGCATAGGTATACTTTGGGCATTAATTCTTTTTGTACACTAATATGATGAAAGGCGTAATTTTAGCCGGAGGAAAAGCAACTAGGTTGAGGCCATTAACATGGGTTACAAATAAACATTTATTACCTGTTTATAATAAACCCATGATTTTTTATGCGCTTGAATCAATGCAAAGAGCTGGTATAAAAGAAGTATTAATTACCAGTTCTGTAGAACATTTACCTCAATTTATCAATTTGCTAAGATCAGGAAAAAATTTTAATTTAAAATTATCTTATGCGATACAGGAAGATGCCGGAAGTGGAATTGCTCAAGCCATATCACTTGCTGAAGATTTTTCCGTGAATGGTAAAATACTGGTGATTTTAGGAGATAATATTTTTAACCACAATTTAACAGAAGCTGTTAAAGATTTTGAACATCAAGAAAAAGGCGCAAAAATTTTTGCTAAAAAAATGCCCACAGAAAATAAGCAATATGGAGTAGTCGAATTAGATAAAAAAGGAAAGGTAATTTCAGTAGAAGAAAAACCGGAACATCCTAAATCAGACTTGGCTCAAACCGGAATTTATATGTATGACAATCAAGTATATAAATATATTCATGATCAAAAACCTTCGGCAAGATTAGAGCTTGAAGTCACAGATTTAAATAATAAATATTTACGTCAGGGAACACTGACTTGCGAAATTATGGATGGTTGGTGGATTGATGCAGGCACTTCATATGACGAGTTATTACGGGCAAATAATTTAGTTTCGGAATTTATTAAATCTGGAAATTGAAAATATATGATTACTAATGTTTCAGAAGATTTAGCAAAAAAGGTTCCAACTTTTGACTTAAATGGCAAAGAAAACGGTTTTTTAATGGAATTGTTCAAAGACGGTAATAAAACCGTAGCTTATTTATCTGCCGCAAGTCCCGGTGGGTTTAAAGGTTATCATTTACATCGAATAAGAGCTGCCAGATATATTTGTATCAAAGGCACAATGAAAATAATTTTATTTATAAATGGCAAAAAAGAAGAACACATATTAACTGTTGGGAAGAAGCTAACTATTCCAAAAAATACTCCAACTGGTTTACAAAATATAGGTAGCGAAGAAGCTTGGCTTATCAATTATCCTGATCCAGCATATGATCCATCTTTAAAAGGTGAACAGGTGGATTATACAGAAGAAGAATTATTTAAAGGCATAGTAAAATAATCCTCTATGTTAATTTGTAAATTTGAAGACGGTATTTCAGCATCATTAAGACATGTAGTAACTCATGCCATTGTTGAGATGGATGGAAAACTTTTATTGGAAAAAAGAGCAGGAGATTTGCTAGAAACAGGTAAATGGACAATACCTGGAGGATTTTTAAACCGTGATGAAACAGCTAAAGAAGGGATATTAAGAGAAGTTCAGGAAGAAACAGGATGGCAGTGTGAGATTATAGAATTGTTTAGAATAAATTCAAATCCTCACAGGCCTCATGAAGACAGACAAAATGTAGTTTTGGAATTTTTATTAAAACCGTTAAAACAGATACAAAAGCACGATGCAGAATCATCAAAAGTTGAATGGATTTCTTTTGACAAATTGATACCTTTTTCAGAATTTGCATTTGATATCGGAGAATCGATAAAATTATATATAGAATACCGAAAAAAACATTTTAAACTGCCCTTAATTTATTGAATATGAAATTATTAGTTACAGGTGGTGCGGGTTTTATTGGTTCAAATTTTATTCTTTATTGGATGAAAAAATATCCTCTTGATAAAATTGTCAATTTAGATAGTCTCACTTATGCGGGTAATTTAGAAAATTTAATCACTGTTGAAAAAAATCCCAACTATTCTTTTATTCATGGTGATATTACAAATCCTATTCAAGTTAATCAGGCGCTTAACGAAGTAGATATTGTTGTCCACTTTGCTGCTGAATCTCATGTTGACAGGTCAATTTCGGATCCATCGGTTTTTTTAAAAACTAATGTTATCGGAACTCAAGTATTATTAGAAGCATCGTTAAAAAATAAAATTAAAAGATTCCATCATGTATCAACAGATGAAGTTTTTGGGGCACTTGATTTAAAATCAGATACTAAATTTGATGAAAAAACTTTATATAATCCCAGAAGTCCATATGCTGCAAGTAAAGCGGGCTCTGATCATATTGTTCGAGCATATTTTCACACTTTTGGCTTGCCGATAACAATTACAAATTGTTCAAACAATTATGGTCCCTATCAATACCCTGAAAAATTGATTCCTCTAGCTATTACTAACATTATTGAGGGGAATAAAATACCGGTTTACGGTGACGGTTTATACGTACGCGATTGGTTATACGTGGAAGATCATTGCCGGGCAATTGATGCGGTTTTGCGAAAAGGAAAAATAGGACAAACCTATTGTATTGGAGGAGTAACTGAGGATATTTCAAATTTAGAAATTGTTAAAAAAATTCTCCGATTTATGGAAAAAGATGAAAATAAAATAGAATATGTAAAGGATAGGCTAGGGCATGATAGAAAATATGCAGTTAATTGGACAAAAATTAAAAATGAATTAAAATGGACGCCTGCATATGATTTTGATACGAATTTAAAAAATACCATAATTTGGTATCAGCAACACAAGGAATGGTGGAAAAAAATTAAAGATGGTTCTTATAAAAATTATTATCAAAAACAATATCATCAATGAAAATTTCAATATTAGGTACCGGTCTTTCAGGATTGGTAGGCTCCCGTATTGTAGAATTATTATCTGGCAAATATAATTTTGAGGATTTAAGTTTTGATACGGGTATAGACATTACAGATAAGACTGCAGTTTTAAATAAATTTACTTCATCTAAGGCCGTGTGGGTGTTGCATTTGGCTGCTAAAACTGATGTTAATGCGTGCCAAATAGATAAAGAATTAGGGAAAAAAGGTAATGCTTGGAATATCAACGTTGAAGGCACACGTAATATTGTCAACGCAGCAGCAAAGACAAATAAAAGAGTTTTGTTTATATCTTCAGATTTTGTTTTTTCCGGAAAAAAAGATTTTTATCAGGAACAAGACCTGCCTGATCCAATCAATTGGTATGGGGTGACTAAATATGAAGGTGAAAAAATAACCTTAAAAGAAAAGAATAATTTAGTTGTTAGAATTACATATCCATATAGGGCTAAATGTTTAACAAAAAAAGACTTTGTTCATAAAATAAAAACAAATTTAGAAGAAAGTAAAGTTACACAAGGAGTAACTGATATGATATTTGCTCCGACATTTATTGACGATATTGCATTTTCTTTAGACTTGTTGATTTCTCAAAAACAATCAGGGATTTATCATGTTGTCGGAAATTCCTTGATTTCTCCATATATGGCAGCATTAGAAATTGCTCATAAATTAAATTTAAACAAAAATTTGATACAAAAAACTACTGCGGCATTATTTTATAAAAACGTTGCTCCTCGGCCCTTACTGTTACGAACTAAGAATGATAAAATAAAAACCTTAGGTTTTGTACCTAAATCTTTCTCCCAAGGTTTAGATGAAATAATTAAACAAGGAATATTATGATAATTTCTTTTATTGGACATGGTTATGTAGGTTTAGTCACTGCAGCAGTATTTGCGGATTTAGGAAATACGGTTTGGGTTGTGGGTAGGACTAAAGAAAAAATTGCCAATTTAAAAAAAGGAATAATGCCTTTTTATGAGCCAGGTTTAGAAGAAATGGTAAAAAGAAATATGAAAGCCGGAAGGATAAAATTTACACTTAATTATAAGGAAGCTGTTAGTAATGCAAAAGTAGTATTTATTGCTGTTGGGACCCCTGCTAAAAAAAACGGTGAAGCAGATTTGACTGCTGTATTTGCAGCTGCTAAGTCAATTGCTGAAAATATTGATAAATATACGGTAATTGTAACAAAAAGTACCGTTCCTCCGGGTACCAATAGAAAAGTAGGAAAGATCATTATCCAAACTAAAAAATCTACAGCATTATTTGATATAGCATCTTGTCCAGAATTTTTACGGGAGGGAACAGCTTTAAATGATACTTTGCATCCTGATAGGGTAGTAATTGGTACAGAAAGCGAAAAAGCTAAAAAAATATTATTGGAACTGCATGAACCAATTGATGGTAAAACCTTAATATGTAATGTAGAAACTGCCGAAATGATTAAATATGCATCTAACTCGTTGTTGTCTACTAAAATTTCATTTGCTAATGCCATGGCATTCTTATGTGAAAAGGTTGGAGCTGATGCAGAACAAGTGCTGGAAGGAGTAGGTTATGATAAACGTTTGGGAAGAGCTTTTCTGTATCCAGGAGTAGGATATGGTGGCAGTTGTTTCCCAAAAGATGTTAAAGCATTAATTGCTATAGCCCATGATGTTGAGTATGATTTTAAATTATTGAAAGCAGTAGATGAAGTAAACGAGCAGGCAAGTACATTTTTTATTCAAAAAATTGAAAAAACACTTAAATCATTAAATAATAAAACAATTGGCATATTGGGTTTAGCATTTAAACCAAATACCGATGATATGCGGGAAGCGCCATCAATAAAAATTATTAACTATTTAAGGCAAAAAAATGCTAAAATAAAAGCTTATGATCCAATTGCGATGACAAAAGCTGAAGACATGAATTTGAACATTAATTTTTGTCAGAATGCATACGAAGCAGCTAAAAGTTGTCATGCTTTGGTAATTGTGACAGAATGGAATGAATTCAGACAATTGGATTTAAGCAAAATTAAAGAAATTATGGCTAAACCAATTATTTTCGACGGGAGAAATATTTATGATCCCAAAAAGATGAAAAAATTAGGTTTTGCATATTATAGTGTAGGCAGGTAATAAAAAAATATGATATTTTATCAGGAGGACATATATGAAAAAAAATAAAAAAGCACTGATCACCGGAATTACTGGATTTGTTGGTAGTCATATGGCGGAATTATTGATCAATGAAGGTATTGAGGTATATGGTATTCAAAGATGGAGATCAAAAACAGAGAATATTGAACATATTAAATATAAAATTAAAGTTGAAGAAGCAGATTTGTTGGACGCACATTCTTTATATACTTTAATTGACAAAATTAAGCCTGATTATATATTTCATTTAGCAGCTCAATCTTATGTTCAATCCTCTTGGGCATCTCCTACCCAAACATTGGAAGTAAACATCACAGGGACTGCTCATTTGTTTGAGGCTGTTCGTAAAACTAATTTACCAGTAACGATACAGATAGCATGTTCATCTGAAGAATATGGAAAGGTTTTGCCAAATGAAATTCCGATTAAAGAAACCAATCCCTTACGTCCTTTATCACCATACGCGGTTTCAAAATTGGCAATGGATTATTTAGGGTATCAGTATCATGAAAGCTATGGTATGAAAATTATTAGAACTAGAGGATTTAACCATACTGGTCCCCGCCGCGGAGAAGTTTTTGCCGAATCAAATTTTGCAAAACAAATTGCTGAGATTGAAAAAGATAAACGCGAACCAGTAGTCTATGTTGGTAATTTGGAAGCCCAACGGGATTATACTGATGTGCGTGACATGGTCAGAGCTTATCTTTTGGCTGTTGAAAAGTGTGTAGGAGGCGATGTTTATAATATTTGTTCCGGAACCACATGGAGGATTAGTAAAGTTTTGGAAATTTTACTTTCATATTCAAAAGTCAAAGTTGAAGTGAAACAAGACGTGAGCAGGATGCGGCCGTCTGATGTGGCGATTCTTTTAGGTGATAACTCAAAATTCGTTAAACAAACCGGATGGAAATTACAGGTACCATTCGAAAAAACACTTAAAGATTTACTCAATTATTGGCGGGAAAACGTATAATGAAATGTTTAGTTACCGGTGGTGCTGGTTTCATAGGATCTCATTTATGTGAAAATCTGCTTAACGATGAGCATGAAGTTTATTGTTTGGATAATTTAATAACAGGTAGTCTGGATAACATTTCACATCTTACAAATAACTCCCGTTTCACCTTTATCAATCATGATTGTTCAAAAATTTTACCCGAATTACCCAAATTTGATTATATTTTCCATTTTGCTTCACCAGCAAGCCCCCCAAAATATCAGCAATACGCATTGGAAACTTTATTGGTAAATACTTACGGTACATATTTATTGCTGGAAAAAATACGCCGGGAAAAAGGAATATTTATTTTTGCATCCACTTCAGAAATTTATGGTGATCCCGAGGAGCATCCTCAAAAAGAAAAATATTGGGGAAAAGTAAATCCCGTTGGAATAAGATCCTGTTATGATGAAGCAAAGAGATTGGGTGAAACACTGATTACAGTATATAAAAATAAATTTGGAATAGACGGAAGAATTATCAGAATCTTTAATACTTATGGTCCGCGTATGAGCTTAGATGACGGTAGAATAATAACTAATTTAATAGGACAAATAAAAAGAAATTTGCCTTTGACAGTATATGGTAATGGATCGCAAACCAGGAGTTTTTGTTATATTTCGGATTTGATTATAGGTATAAAATTGATTGCTTTTGATAAAAAGGGAAAAAATCAAATTTTTAATTTAGGAAATCCTGAGGAAATTTCGATTTTAGAAACAGTAAATTTAATGAAAAAAATTATTAATTATCAGGGAGAAATTTCTTATAAAGAATTACCCGAAGATGATCCTGCTAAACGCTGTCCTGATATTTCAAAAATTCAAAAAATTCTAGGTTGGTGTCCGAAAATAACCTTAAGCGAAGGTTTAAAAAAAACATGGGATTCTTTTAACTGACAATATGAAGCAAGCAGTTTTAATTTTGCCAACATATAACGAAAAAGAAAATATAGAATCTTTAATTATAGCTATTGAAGGTGTGTCACAAAAACTGCCAAAATATCAATTAAAAATTATTGTTGTTGATGATAATTCACCTGATAAGACTGCGGGCATTGTTAAAACATTGCAAACAAAATACGACAATATTATTTTATTATCGAAAAAGAAAGAAGGATTGGGCGCAGCATATATTCATGCCATGAATTGGGCTATAAAAAATTTAAACCCGGAAATTTTTATTCAGATGGACGCAGACTGGTCACACAATCCCATGTTATTGCCAGAATTTTTTGAAAAATATGAAAAAGGAGTTGATTTTGTAGTGGGAAGCCGTTATATGAAAGGTGGGTCCATACCGGGAAATTGGGGTATTCACAGAAAACTTTTTTCAATAGTCGGCAACAATTATGTACGGTTTGGTCTTTTTTTGCTTAAACCGCATGATTGGAGTTCAGGATATAGACTGATAAAGACAGAAATATTTAAACAAGTTGGTTCAGGGCTTGAAAAATTTACGGGCTATACTTTTCAAATAGCTTTTCTGCATAGGGCAATTTTGGCAAAGTTTAAAATTGATGAAATTCCTTTGCAATTTATTGACCGTATTCATGGACGCAGTAAATTTGCGCCATCTGAATACATAAAGAACGTAATTTTGTATGTGATAAACAATTCAACATTTATAAAATATGTAGTGATTGGTGTAATTGGTTTTTCAACACAAGGCATCATTTCAAAACTGTTGGTTATGGTTAATTTATTTCCCGGATTGGCTGTGGGAATAGGAGCATTTGTAGCGATAATATGTAATTTTATCGGTAATAATCTTTGGACATTCAGAGAAAAAAAGATTAGAGGAAGAAAGTTATTGCTAAAAAAATTCAGTCATTTTTTAGCAACATCAATAGGAGCAGTAGTTATTCAGTTTGTAGTAGTCAGTTTTGGAGTTTTTATTTTCGGGAAAGATGCATGGTTTTTGCTGATGATTTTTGCCATAGGATTTTTAGTCATACCATATAACTTTTTTATCTATAATCGATTTATCTGGAAAAAATAAAATTTGTTATGTTCAAAAAAAAATATATCCCTTTCATTGTAATTACTCTAATTATCTTAATTGGCGCTTTTTTAAGACTTTATCGAATTGGTGATTATATGAATTTTTTAGGTGATGAAGGCAGGGATGTGTTAATAGTCAAAAGAATGATTGTTGATCATAAATTCACACTTTTGGGTCCCATCACTTCAGTTGGGATGATGTATTTAGGTCCTATTTATTATTACTTTATGGTGCCTTTTTTATGGATCTTTAATCTCAATCCGGTTGGACCTGCAGTTATGGTGGCATTATTTTCACTAGCTACAATTTATTTGATATGGCAGCTTGGTAGAGAATTTATTTCAGAAAAAGCGGGAATTGTTGCTGCCGTTTTTTATGCAGCTTCTCCTTTAGTAATTATTCATTCACATTCGTCATGGAACCCGAATATCTTGCCATTTTTTACTCTATTAATTATTTACAGTTTGCTTAAAATTGTTGTCAATAAAAATTATAAATGGTTGGGTGTTATTGGTTTATCATTAGGAGTTTCCTTACAGCTACATTATGTAGCCTTTGTCTTTATACCGATTATATTTTTAAGTCTTTGGCTCGTCCGTTTTAAGTTACCTCTAAAGCATGTTTTATTAAGTATCGGAGGACTATTTTTAGTCTTTTTGCCATTTATAATATTTGAATTCCGTCATCAATTTATAAATACACAAACTGTTTTACAATTTATTACCCGTGGTGGGGATGCAAAAACTTTCAGTTTATCAGAACCACTTTTTAAATTTTGGGATTTATCTGTAAGACTTTTTTGGCGGTTATTAATTATTAAAAATGCAGAAATTTCCATAGTTATGATGTTTTTGATAATCGGTATCTGTATTTATGCTTTTATTAAAAATTATAAAAATTTAAACAATAGACGGTTATTACAAATATTGGGTATCTGGTACTTAGTGGGAATAGGAATACTGTCTTTTTATACAGGAAGCATTTACGATTATTATTTAATGTTTGCTTTTCCATTACCATTTATATTATTTGGACTATTTTTTGAAAAAATATCACGCTTAATAATCGGAAAAATATTTTTTATTGTTTTAATCCCAATTATTTTATTTTTTCAAATCGAAAAAACTCCTATTTCACAAACCCCTAATAGAATCGCTACTCAAACCCGGGATATTTCCGAATTTATTATTAATCACGTGGACAAAGAACCTTTTAATTTTGCATTGATTGCCGGTAAAAACTCGGATCACGCATACAGGTATTTTTTGGAAATTAAAGGATTTTCACCCGTAATAATTGAAAATCCAACTATTGATCCGTCAAGAAAAACTGTCACCAATCAACTGATGATTGTTTGTGAAGAGAAAATTTGTCAACCATTAGGTCATCCATTATGGGAAATTGCCGGATTCGGTAGAGCAGAAATTGCCAATGAATGGCAAGTGGGAGTAGTTCAGGTTTTTAAGTTGGTGCATTATAAAAGTTCATTGCAATAACGGTAGCTTTCTCATACAATAATACCCATGACTCCTCATTTATCTGTAGTAATTCCCTGTTATAACGAAGAACAAAATATTAGACTCGGAGCTTTGGATAAGGTAGCCCGCTATATGGAAAAGCAGGCGTATACGTGGGAAGTATTGGTAGTTGATGATGGTTCTTCTGATAAAAGTCGGGAATTGATCAAGCAAATAATCAAAACCAACAGTCATTTCCACTTATTAGCCAATGAACACCAAGGTAAAGCCGGTACAGTTGTGGCAGGCATGTTAGTAGCCAGCGGGGAATATATTTTATTTACTGATTTGGATCAGGCAACGCCTATTTATGAAATAGAAAAAATGATGCCACTCTTAACAACTAAAAATTATGATATTGTTATTGGTTCAAGAAAAGGCAGACGAACAGGCGCGCCATTCTTGAGAAGATTGATGGGACCAGGATTTATGCTTATCAGAAATATTATTCTAGGTTTAGAAGGTTTGGAAGATACTCAGTGCGGTTTTAAAATCTTTAAGAAAAATGTTGCTCATGACATTTTTCACCGTTTAGTTCTCTATGGTAAACAAAAACTTACAAAAGGATCTCACGTGACAGCAGGATTTGACGTGGAAGTTTTATTTATTGCTCAAAAATCAGGTTATAAAATAAAAGAAGTACCTGTCAATTGGCATTATGTAGATACCAGACGCGTAAGTCCATTGGTTGATTCTTGGGATGCATTAAAAGACATTTTGCGGATTCGCCTAAATAGCATAAAAGGTGAATATGAAAAGTAAGAATTTTTTTCTTTTATCGTTGTGTTATTTGATTTTATTGATTTTGTTAATAATTTATTCTTACACACAGATTGATTTAAATCTAACTCTATCTGCCAATGTATTTTATCAGTTTTTTCAACAAAAATTGATTTATTTCGGTTATTATCAACGTAACTTTTCAGCCACTGCATACTTACTGATTTTAGCAATTTTGTATGTTTTTTATCTGCTTGTTTTAAAAAAAGCAGAGACTGGCAAAGTTTCTCTAAAATATATAAAAATATTAATTATTTTTTCATCAGTTCTGATTTTAGCTTATCCGGCCTTTTCTCATGATTTTTTTAATTACATGTTTGATGCAAGAATTGTAACCAAATATCATTTATCTCCTTACTTTTTTAAAGCTTTAGATTTTCCCAATGACTCATGGATCAGATTTATGCATTGGACCCACAGATATTATCCTTATGGACCAGGTTGGTTATTAATTACACTTTTTCCATCATTTATAGGTTTTGGAAAATTCGTCTTTACTTTAGTTTTATTTAAATTGTTATTTGCAGTTTGTTATTTAATTAATTGCCGGATGATTTATTCTTTAGTTAGTTCAATTGATTTCAAAAGGGCAAAAACTGCTTTAGTTTTTTATGCATTGAATCCGCTGATTTTAATTGAAACTTTAATAAGTCCTCATAACGAAGTTATGATGTTAACGTTTTTATTAGGATCTTTATGGTTACTTAAGAAGCAAAAAAATATCTGGTCAATTATATTTTTAATAATGTCTATAAGTATCAAATATTTGAGCGTGGTCTTTTTACCATTATATGTTTTAATTAAAACAAATTTTGAAAAACTAATTCAATTGGGATTTTATTTATGGTTAATTGCTTTAATTCCTGTTGTACTTACTAGAGAAATATATGTCTGGTATTTTATTCCGATAATTGGTTTGGCAGCACTGCTGGTGAGAACCCGTCATATAAAAATTATTGCTTTAAGCATATCTGCTTCTACGCTTGTCCGGTATTGGTCATATTTATTAAATGGAGATTATGGTACACAAACCATATATTTACAAAATTTAGCTATGGTGTGTTTATTTGTTTCGACAGGTATTTTGGGAATAATATTATGGGCAAAAAATCAGTATTAGGACTTTTAATTTTGATCTTTATTGTTGGTATAAACACCAGAACAAGCGGTACACTACACGGTGCTTTTGCTTTTACATTTGATCAGGGTAGGGATTTATTAGTAATTAAAGAAATGGTTGATCAAAGATCAGTTCGGTTGATCGGGCCTCCTGTAGGAGAGATTGAAGGGATGTTTCACGGAGTTTGGTGGTATTGGTTATTACTTCCTCTTTATTTGGTTTTTCGTGGT
Source organism: uncultured Gammaproteobacteria bacterium (assembly GCA_964387625.1). GTDB lineage: Bacteria > Patescibacteriota > Microgenomatia > UBA10105 > UBA10105 > CAYLWN01. The sequence continues at coordinate 10,632 of CAYLWN010000014.1, read as the reverse complement.
AATCCGCAGTTGATTTTATTGGCGTTCAACATAATAAATGCGGGAGCTATTATAATAGTATTCTTTTTTGGTAAAGCTGTAAAAAATGATTACTTAGGATTAATTTTTGCTTCTTTGATAGCAGTTTCACCTAATTTTATAAGCACCAGTGCTCAATTATGGAATCCAAATTTGGTACCCTTATTGGTGATTATTTACTTATTTATTTTATGGAAATTTTTACAGAAACAAATAACTCTACCATGGTTAAGTTGTATTTTAGGATTAATTATTGAATTTCATATAGGTTACGGCAGTATGTTATTGATTGCGACGTTATTAACTTTGACTTTGTATAAGAAATGGCCGGATATAAGAGAAATTTTAATCAGTTTTATGACATTTGGTATTTGGATTATACCGCGGTTAATTTTTGAATTCCGGCATAATTTTTTACAAACAAAATCATTTTTACAATATATATTTCATCAACAGGCAATTCATACAAGTTTACCTTTATTAAACCGTTTATTAGACAGAGTGGCAGCCATGTGGGGAATATTTTTAAACGCTTTTGCTTACGGAAACACCTTTGTAGGAATTATTATTTTATGCATATTAGTTGCTTATTTATATTCTATTTTTATCAAACCCAAAAATCAAAAATTTTCAAAAGAACGGTTTTATTTAAAAGTATTAATGACAATAATTTTGGGAATATTCATCTGTACCATTATCTACCCAAATATTTTATGGAATTATTATTTGATTGGATTTCCGGCTTTAATTGTGCCTTTTATAGCATTATCAATTTATTGGTTAATATCAAAATATCATAAATTGGGTACAATTTTTGCTATCATTCTGGTAATTTATAATTTTGCACCCTGGGGATTTTTTAGTCCTTTTTGGGCAGGAGATGCATCGGTTTACAGAAATCAGATTAAGACAATTGATGCAATATACAAACAAGCACAGGGAAAAATATTCAATGTTTCAGTCTACTCACCATCTCTAATTGATTATAATTATGAATATTTATTCGGTTGGTATGGTTTAAAAAATTATGGATATATGCCTGACAGAAATAATGAATTATCAATGATTTTCTTCATTATAGAACCGGATCCTTGGAATAAAGGTTTAAGAACTGTTTGGATAAAAGACCGCGAAGGAGACGGTAAAATTATTTGGCAACAAAAATTCAACGGAGATATTTTTGTGCAACAAAGAATAAGAGTTAATACTAATTAAGGTTGTTCATCCATCCACCACCTGGCCGCAGACTGATAAGCTCCTTGGGGAGTAATTTCAACCCATTTATTACGGAGTATTGCCGAAGGCGTTGCCTGAGAAAAATCTTTTACAAAATCAACTCCGGGATAATATTGAGCAAATTTATTTTTATCAGAAATGAAAGTACCATCCTTTAAAGTGTCAGGAAGTTCACATCCCCAATAATAGGCTAATGGTTTACCATTGGGCGAATATTTATTTTGTATGTACAATACCAACATCAAAGCAGCGATTTCATCCTTAGAAGTCGAATTGCATTTATATAATTTATAAGGTCCGGGTTCCAATTGTTGGTCAATTTTGGAAATTGTTGCATAAGTGATTTGGGTTAAAGCTTCAGATTTAAGTCTTTCGAAAACTTGAGGGTAAAATTAAAATTAAATAAACAACAAATAAAACCGGAGTAACAAATTTTCCCAGACGTAATTTTAATCCCAAATAAAATAACATTCCAATAAATATAAAAATGAAAGGATGAAAAAATTGCAAGTACCCGAAAAACCTTTCACCCCGATAATAACGGATAATAATTACCTGAATTATAAAACTGATTAACAGTAACAGGTATGTCCGCTTTAATTTTTTTGTGATGAATAGATATATAAAGGTTGAGGAGATTGCGGCCATGACAAAAGTATTTAATAGTCTATTTCCTCCCATCACAAAACTTAAAAAATTTGGCCAATATTCCGAAGTGTAAGTCAACCAGCGCATCGGCACCCATATTTTATATTGGTCGACAGTAACATATTGCCACAAATGCCTGGTATTAAACCAATGATTATTTAATTCAAAAATTAATAATGGAATAAAAGTAGCCAAAAAAGTTACTAAAAAATTTGGTAAATATTTGATAGATTTTCGGTTAAAGGCAATCATTAACACCACCAGAGATAACATACCGGATGTTTGGTAGTGTGTGTTTATAGCTATACCAAATATAACCCCCCCCAAACAGCCCATAATTTTGACGAATTAGTGTTTTTTGAAATAAGTAAAAAAACCAATAGAATTAAACTGGAATAAAACCCAATTACTGAAGGATTAGTAAGTTGGGTTGCTGAGTATAATTGATTTGGTGATAAAGCAGCTAATATGGCTAAAACAAGGCCAAAAAGCCGGTTTTCCAAAAGAACACCGATATGATACATGATATATACCATTAAAAAAGAACATATAGTCAAAAATATCCAGGGAGCCAAATTTGTGGGTAAAATCAGTTTTGTAAGAATTAATTGCCATCAATACTATGGACCGGTTGTTGCAGGAGCGATTGAAATAAATGGGCCGGTTATGGGCATTTGTAAATTTTTAGCTCCCTGAAGAGAAACAAAAGCATCTCTGTAACTATCCAAACTAATAGATAATCGATCTTTATAATTATAAATCCGGAAAAATAATGCTATTAGTAAAATGATAATTAACGATCCGGTATAAATATATTTTTTATATAGCATAAAAGTATTATTTTCTGTTGTTCTTCCATCTATTTTTTTGTAGCTTATTAATTACAAATTATTAGTAATAAATTGATTGCAGATTAACTAAAATGTTACAATTAAAAAAACATGAATGTAAAGAAATTATTAAATCCGCCTAAGTATAAGTTTTGGTTATATCTTATATTGGCAGTGTCAGTAATGGCAGCATTTTTTGTTTCCAGACTTATTAATCTTACTCTGATTCCCATATTTACCGATGAAGCAATTTATTTAAGATGGGCACAAATCGGATTAGCAGATCCCAGATGGAGGTTTATTTCCTTAACAGATGGAAAACAGCCGCTTTTAATTTGGTTGTTTTATCCGGCTTTAAAACTTATCTCTGATCCGTTAATTGCCGGTAGGATTGTGTCGATTGTGTGCGGTTTTTTCAGTTTAATAGGAATAGCAATACTGGGAAGAATTTTAACCAAATCAAATAAAGGTGCTGTTGTTGGGGCAATTTTATACCTGATAATACCTTTTTTTCTGATATATGACAGACTTGCTGTGTATGATGCTCTATTTGGAACTATTACTGTTTGGACATTAATTCTTATTTATTTTTTTGCGACCAGATTAAGATTGGATTTAGCCTTACTTTTGGGTAGCGCAATAGGAGCAGGGTTGCTTACTAAGTCATATGCTTATTTTTTTCTAATTTTGCATCCCTTAACTTTAATATTGATGCCATGGCAAAGGAAAACTTGGAAGTATGTTTTTATTAAATGGGTTGGTTTAAGTCTGGCAATGTTTATACAATCACAGATTTATTTTAACATCATGCGTTTGTCTGAATTTTATTATTATTTAGGGATGAAAAACCTACAATTTTTATTTTCTCCAAAAGAATTTATGGCAAACCCGATGCTTAATTTGTGGGGAAATTTACAGGGTTTAAGTTCATGGTTAATTTCTTATTTAACTATTCCCTTATTTATATCAATTTTAATTAGCATAATTTTATTATTGAAAAAAGATCGGGGTATTTGTTTATTCTTTTTAAGCTGGTTTATTATTCCATTTTTTGGACTGGCTTTTTTTGGTAAAGTGATTTATCCGAGATTTTTATTATTTATGGTTTTTCCCTTGTTAATGCCTTTACTGATAGTAGTAACGGACATTTGGGAAAAAAGAAAAATTAATTTAATTTATGCTGCTATTGTTCTGATTATAATTTGTCCATTGGTTTATTTTGATTACCAAATATTGTTTAATCCGCTCAAAGCTCCGATGCCAAAAGCTGACAGTCAGCAATTGTTAAATGATTGGCCTTCCGGTTACGGAATAAAAGAAGTGGTTTCATATTTAGACGAAGAATCCAAAAAAGGAAGTTTGGTTGTTGGAACAGATGGTACATTTGGTTTATTTCCGATGGCTTTGGAATTATATCTGGGTAAAAATCCAAACGTGACAATAAAAGCGTACTGGCCTTTATTGGAATTCCCCAAAGATTTACAGGAACTTGCCAAAACTAAATCAGCGTTTATGATTTTTAAAGAAAGGCAACAACCGGATCCAGGATGGCCGCTTTTATTGATAAAAGAATACCAAAGAGGCAACAGTTCTACTTATTTGAAATTTTATCGTGTACTGCCAAAAACATGAGACAATCATTATTAAGAGGATTTCTGCTTATTTTGCTTTGTTTGCCATTAATTGCCCCTTTTTTAAATAAAGGATATCCAAAAACACAGGACGGCATTTGGGCAGTCATACGATTAGTTGAGATGAGAAGAGAGATAAAAGACTTGCAGTTTCCGCCCCGTTGGTCAGGCTTTTTAAATCATGGTTATGGTTATCCTTTATTTTTGTTTACTTATCCCTTTCCTTATTACGTTGGCCAATTATTATATTTACCGGGCATATCAGCAGAAACAGCAATAAAAATATTATTTATTCTTACAACTGTTTTATCGGGTTTAACCATGTATTTATTTGCAAAAAATCTTTGGGGTATAAATAGTGCTTTACTTTCCACAACTTTATATTTATATGCGCCTTACAGATTAACAAATTTATTTACCCGGGGATCTTTGGGTGAGTTATTCGCTTTTATCTTTTATCCGTTATTATTTTTTCTTTTTAAGAAACTTATTGAAAAACCTGCAATTAATAAAGGGTTGGTAACGTCAATAGTTTTAAGCGGTTTAATCCTTTCACATAACGCATCGGTGGTTTTATTTTTACCATTTTTAGGCTTATGGATTGTTTATTTATTATTTCAAAATCAACCAAATGTTCGAAAAAATATAAAATTGATAATTTCAACTTTTTTACTGGCATTTTTATTATCTGCCTATTTTTGGTTGCCGGCTATTTTAGATAAAAAATATATAATACTTGGTTGGTTACCATTGGCAGATAAATCTTTGCATTTCCTTCCCTGGTCTGTATTGTTCGGAAACAGCTTACATATAGTTTCGGGATTACTTTTGAAAATTGGCTTAATTCACTTAATCATTGTATTGGTCAGTTTGATTTCAGTTTTTGTTTCGTTTTTTAAAAAACAGCGGATATTAGTTGTCTTCTTTTTATTAATGTTTGTTATTTCAATATTTTTAACACAACCCCAGTCGTTATTTTTATGGAAATTACCGATTTTTAAAGAAATTGATTTTCCCTGGAGAATATTAGGAATAAGTACATTTCTTATAAGTGTTATTGGAGGTAGTCTAGTAAATTTTAAAAAAGGTTATTTTTTAGCAATTCCTTTAATTATTTTGGTTGTGATGTTTAATATTTCGCAAATTAAAACAGAATATGTTAATAATGACCCAAGTTTTTATGATACTAATGATGCCTCAACTACATCTAATGATGAACTGATGCCTATATGGGTGAAAAATAAACCAAAAAACCGGTATACAGAAAAAATTGAAATACCCTTAAACAACGGGAATTATAAAATATTAACTGATAAGTCAAATATTCTAACATTTGAAGTTGATTTAAAAGAAAACAGTTTAGTTAAAATAAACACATTGTATTTTTTTCCATTATGGCAAGCTTTTGAAGATAATATAAAAATTCCAATATTTCCTGAAGAAAATACCGGCAGGATGATGTTAAATCTTAATTCAGGTAAACATAATATAAGGATAGATTTTTTTAAGGGAGCAAGTAATGAAAACATTGCCAACATATTAAGCATTGTTGGCGTGATTTGCTTTATAAGCATATGGGTTTATTCAAAAAAATATTACCGTGGGTAATAGTTTTAGTTTTAACTTTACCAATAATTTGGCCGTTATTTCATAATGGTTATTTTCCCATGCATGATGATACTCAACCAACCCGGGTTTTTGAAATGGCTAAAGCTTTAAAAGATGGACAATTTCCTGTTAGGTGGGTGAGTGATTTAGGTTATGGATTTGGGTACCCGATATTTAATTTTTATGCACCTTTGCCTTATTATTTCGGAGCTTTATGGATAGTTATAGAAATAAGTGCTCTAACAGCAACCAAAATGATGTTTGGTATGGGTATAATTCTTTCCGGATTGACAATGTACTTATTAGCCAAAAAATTATGGGGAATAATGGGTGGAATTGTTTCAGCGGTATTTTATTTATATGCACCCTATCATGCAGTGCAAATATATGTAAGAGGAGCAGTAGGGGAATATTGGGCATATGGTTTTTTACCGTTAATATTTTTGGGAATCTTAGAAACTAAAAATAAATTATATTCAGGATTGATAATCGGCAGTATCGGATTTGCAGGAGTAATTTTGTCGCATAATATTTCAGCAATCATTGCGGCCGGTTTTTTATTTTTATGGATAATTTTTGAACTGATTAAATTAATTACTAAATCAAAAAACAATAATTTTTTATATTCAATATTAACAGTTTTTGTTTTAGGTTTAGGAATATCTGCATTTTTTTGGTTACCGGCTTTAACAGAATCAAAATATACCCAAGTGAGCAGTTTGCAAACCGGCACAAATAATTATCGCGAGCACTTTGTTTATATTGATCAGTTATGGAATTGGCCATGGGGATATGGTGGATCTGCTTCCGAAAGAGCAGATGGTATGTCATTTAAAATAGGAAAATTATCATTAATTCTTGGTTTAGTAGTTTTTATAGGATTTTTTGCTAAGTCATTAATGCGTAAAAAAATTATTTCTTTAAGGGTAATACTATTTTTAGCAGCGTTTCTGTTAACTGTTTTTATGATGTTACCGGTTTCTTTAGTGGTTTGGGAAATTATTCCCTTTGCCGGATATGTACAATATCCGTGGCGTTTTCTGGTTTTTTCTTTATTTTTTATTTCATGTCTTTGCGGAGGAATATTTTTTATTATCAATCAATTTATCCATATAAAATATTTTAGAAAAGGAACTATATTATTTTTAATAATTGCAACAGTTTTTCTAAATGTAAAATATTTCCAACCACAAAATTTTAATTTCAAAAATGATAAAGATTATACAGATGATAAAAAAATTAAGTGGGATATATCAAAAATTTCTGATGAATATTTACCCAGATATTTTCCTAAACCGCAAACAATTGAAGATATCGCATTGAAGAATTATTCTTTAACTGATGATATAATTGTTAAACAAAGTGAGTTTAAATCCAATTTTGCAAAAATTGACGTTTCCTCAGTAAACCAAGGACAAGTTGTCTTTAATAGAGCATATTTTCCCGGATGGTATGTTGTTTTAGATCAACAGCAAGTAAAACCGGAAATATTAAATGGAATTATCAAAGTAAGCGTTCCAAATGGAGAACATCAAATTACTTTATACTTTGACAATACAAGTGTTAGATTTTGGGGCAATGTAATTTCAATCATCAGCATGGCAGTCATATTTTTTTTCTGTATGAGAATAAATAAGGAAAAATTTTCATAATAAATGAATAAATCTAAATACATTTTAATTACGGGATCTGCCGGTTTAATTGGTAGTGAAGCGGTAAATTTTTTTTGCGGAAAAGATTATAACGTTATTGGGATCGATAATAATATGAGGCAATATTTTTTTGGGATAGAAGCCTCGACGCAATGGAATCGCAAACGCTTAGAAGATAAATTTAAAAATTATACGCATTATGCATGCGATATTAGACAGGAGAATGAATTGGAATCTCTTTTTAAGAGATATAAATTTGACTTAATTATTCATACTGCAGCACAACCTTCACATGATTGGGCTGCCAAAGAACCAATAACAGATTTTACAGTTAATGCATTAGCAACATTACTATTATTGGAACAAACTCGTAAGTATTGTCCGGAAGCTGTATTTATATTTACTTCAACAAATAAAGTTTATGGGGACACTCCCAATCAGTTACCATTAATTGAAATGGAAACCAGATGGGAGTTACCGAAAGATAATAAATATTTCCAAGGAATTGATGAATCCATGTCTATAGATAATTCCAAACATTCGGTTTTTGGAGCATCAAAAGTTGCTGCAGATATAATGGTTCAAGAATACGGAAAATATTTCGGAATGAAAACCGCTATTTTCAGAGGCGGGTGTTTAACAGGACCTGCGCACTCTGGAACACGTTTACATGGTTTTTTAGCTTATTTAATTAGCTGTATAGCCAGGGGAGATGGATACACGATTTTTGGATATAAGGGTAAACAAGTTCGGGATAATATTCATTCACATGATATGGTTAATGCATTCTATCAAGTATTTCTAAAACCGGTACAAGGTGAAGTTTTTAATATGGGAGGAAGCAGACATTCAAATATTTCAATTTTGGAAGCAATTTCTAAAATTGAAAAAATTTTAGGCAAAAAAGCGCAAATAAAATATGTTGATGTGCCCCGAAACGGTGACCACATCTGGTATATTTCAGATGTGTCTAAATTCCAAAAATTTTATCCTGATTGGGAATATATTTATGACAATGATGCAATCATTGAAGATATTTGCCAAAATGGACATTTTAAATAAATATGAAATATAAACACATTTTAATTACAGGAGGCGCTGGATTCATCGGTTCACATTTGACGGATTATTTGATTAATATAGGATATCAGGTGCGGATAATGGACAATTTACATCCCCAAATTCATCCGACCGGAAAACCACCGGTTTATTTAAATTCTAACGCGAAATTATTCAAAGGTGATGTTACAAACCGGAAAGATTGGTTATGTGCTTTAAAAAATATTGACGCAGTTGTTCATTTTGGAGCAGCTGTTGGTGTTGGACAAAGCATGTATCAAATTGAACGTTATGTTAAGGATAATTGTTTGGGTAGCGCGATATTTTTAGATATTTTAGCAAATGAAAAACATACTGTAAAAAAAATGCTAATAGCTGCTTCAATGAGTTCTTTTGGAGAAGGAATTTACCGGTGCCCTAAATGCGGTTTAATTCAGCAACCGGATTTAAGACAATCAAAGGACATGCAAAAAGGCGTTTGGGAGCCATTATGTAAAAATTGTCATATACAATTAGTAGCAATTCCGACAGATGAATCAGCCAGATTACAAAGTCCGTCAATTTATGCTATAACTAAAAAATGTCAGGAAGAGCTATTTATTAGTATTGGAAAAGCATACAGAATTCCGGCTGTATCATTGAGATTTTTTAATGCTTATGGTCCGAGGCAGTCTCTTTCAAATCCTTACAACGGAGTTGCAGCAATATTTTTAAGCAGAATTAAGAATAATAAACCTCCAATAATTAATGAGGATGGAAATCAAACACGTGATTTCGTATATATTGACGATATTGTTAAAGCATGCGAATTGACTTTGGTAAATGACAAAGCAAATTATGAAGTATTTAATGTGGGATCAGGTGTCCCGACTACAATTAATGAAGTTGCACAAGTTATTCTGGAATTAAATAATTCGAAATTAAAACCGGAAATAACCGGAAAATTTCGTTCGTTTGATGTCCGTCATTGTTATGCTGATATTAATAAACTTAAAAAATATGTTGGTTGGAAACCAAATATTGATTTTAAACAAGGAACGAAAAACGTATTTGAATGGTCAAAAAAAGAAACTGCAACAGATTTAGTTGAAAAAGCAATGCAGGAATTAGAAAACAGAGGATTAAGATAAATATAAATTAATTAGATATTGTAAATGAAAATTTCCTTCATCATACCTTTTCATAATGAAGAAAAAAATATTGGTCCTATGTTGGATCAAGTTTTAGGCTATGCAATAAATCAAAAATGGGATTTTGAAATTATTCCGGTTGATGACAGAAGTACAGATCAAGGTAAACAAGTGCTACAACGATACTCGAAAAAATATGAAGTTATTAAACCGTTATATAGAAATAATGATGAAGAAGAAGTTGGAAATACAATGGGTAAAGCATTGCTTGATGGTTCAAAGCAAGCTTCAGGTGAAATAATAATCTGGACTATGGGAGATAGAGCAGATGCAACAGAGACGTACGGTAAGATTGTGGAAAAAATAAAGCAGAATTATGATATGGTTTTTGGTTCGCGTTATATGCCGGGTGGGACCTGGGGGAATTTAGACCCTACTAAAGCTTTTTTATCCTCCCGGGGAACAGTATTGGCAAAATTATTTTTTGGAATAAAAGTGCATGATATAACCAATGCTTTTCGGGGTTTCAAGAAAGTTTTACTGGATAAAATCAAATTAAATTCTACAGGTTTTGCAATTTCTCCGGAATTTGCTATAAAAGCTCATTTAGCCGGATATAAATTAGGTGAAGTGCCAACAGTTTATTTTGATAGAGTGGAAGGAGTATCCAATTTCAAATTATGGAAAATGTCGTGGGAATATTTGAAAATTTATGTAACTTTATTTTTAGAAAAAACGTTTGGATCGAATAAATTTATAAAATAATTATTATTAATGTTTAAAAAACTGCTTAGACAAAACTTCATTTTTATTGGTTTTG
>CAYLWN010000013.1:22579-26474 GCA_964387625.1 uncultured Gammaproteobacteria bacterium | reverse complement strand
AATTAACTTAATAACTTCTTTTTTTACTTTATTTGCAACTTTTAAAATTTCTTTTTCAATGTCTATATTGACTTTTTCTTTGATAAATTCAATTAATTTTGTATCATGTGGTGCAGCATGAAATTTAGATAAAAATTGCTCATGATGATGTTTGGGTAAATGAGTCAGAATTGTATCTAAAATATGGTGGTGCATGGATTGATCTACATAATTTAAAATTTCCTGTCTTTCTTTTATATTTAAGTTATGTTTATCCAAAACTAAAGTAATTTCCTCAATAATGATCAGGTGGTCATAAAATATTTTAGACATATGATTTTTAGAATCCTTCGACTTATTATATTTGTCTCAGGATGGATATAGGTTTTAATAACCTATTTCCGATTATACTCTACCGGTCCCAAAGGTATTTCATCTCTGGGATCGTCTACAAAAAACACTACAACTTTTCCTTTTTGACTGCCATCTTTTAAATTAAGATATTGCATCACCTCCGGAGATCCGCCAAATTGTTTTCCTGTCGTATTGGATGGACCACTATCTGCAATATCGCAAATAATTACTTTTCCGTTCGTTGGATTTATCACAGCCACTTTACGATATTTATAAAAATCGCTTAAATATTTTGTTCTAATAGCCCAATCAGGCAAATATAAAGTCTGAACAGCAACATAATATTTTTCGCGATTTACTAAATCTTGATTTAAATCATCACGCGACTGCGCAAAATATCCCCAAGCGCCACGACCTGAAGTCATCCCTGCTTCCTGCAAATTGCCGTGTTGAAATACGTCATCTCCCGGATATCTGGGCAAATGTTGTTCAACGCCGATATATCCATAACTATGATTTAGTTTTTCGTTATTTAGACTAGCTTTTATGTCTATGGCAAAAATATCTTTTACCAGTTGACTGATGGTTTTTTCAGTCTCGTCGGTTAACAATAATGTATCAGTGGGTAGTAAAGCAGAAATTTTATGTCCTAATAAACTTTGCAATTCTTGTGATGAATAAGATGCATATTTTGATACGGATAATGGCAGATGACTGGCTATTGCAGGTGTTGATAACAACATCATTCCGGTCATTGCAGTTGTGGCAGCCATTTTAGCTGCATGATGCCGGATGGTTTTAGGCGTGACTCCTAATTTTTCTAAAAAGCTAACTGATTCTTTATGATGATTGAGTAATTTTTTTTCTGATCTACTTACATGAATTTTTAATTCACCAAGTAGCTTTGAAGTATTTAAACGAGGTTTTATAATATCTACCATAAATAAATAATATCACTTTTAAGTTTTTTTTAAAAAAATAAAAGAAAAATCTCTAACAAAGAAAATAATTTCCGAGGTGTCAAGAGAAAACCACCTCCGAGGTGGAAGATTTAAGATTTACAACCAATAACTAGCAATTGTAAAAACTGAGGCAACCACAATTACAACTGAAGAAATAATTACAAAATAATTATATAATTTACCATTGGTATGTTTTCCCATTAAACTTGGATTATTGGTTATTTTGAGCAGGAAAAAGAAAACAAAAGGCATTATGGCTCCGTTTATAGCTTGGGTATAAAATACAATTTTAAATAAAGAAACTGCAGGGATCATCACAATAATTCCGGCAATAATTAATTGAACTAAAAACAGAAAATAGAAAGTTTTTCCCTGTTCAAAAGTCGAGTTCAAAGAACCTTCCACTCCAAAAAATTCAGCAAAAGCATAGGCAGTTGTCAAAGATACGATAACTATACCCATAAATCCGGCATTCATCATGCCAAACGCAAATAAAGTACCGGCCAGCTCCCCGGCAAAAGGTTTGATAGACAAAGCTGCCTGTTCTCCTGAAATCAACGGAATATTATTTACAAAAAGTGTTGAGGCTGTCGCTACAATCATAAAAAATGAGAAAAAATTAGTTAAAAAAGCCCCAAAAAATGTTTCAAATTGCACATATTTCAGTTTATCTAAACCCAATTTTTTATCTATCACAAAACTATTAACAAAAAATTGACCCCAGGGTGTAATTGTGGTACCTAAAATAGCAATTGATGCAAAAATAAATTCTTTGGATAAAACAATGCCTTTCGGGATAATTAAACTGGTTAAAGCTAAATTCCAATCCGGTTTAGCTTTGAATGCGGAAATAATATAGGCAATATAAAATAACGTAGAAATCAGAAAAATATTTTGATTTGTCTTGTAACTGCCTTTAAAAACAAATAAAAATGAAATTATGATGATTCCTGTGATCACTGGTAGTGGTGACAAACCAAACATCAAAGATGTGGCTTTTATGGCTGACATATCGGCAATAATGGTGCCAAAATTTGCAATCATCAGTCCTGCAAAAACAGCTAATGAAACCTTGATCCCAAACCGCTCACGTATCAAATCACCCAAACCTTTACCCGTGACCGTTGCAATTCTCACACCCATTTCCTGAGTGATGGCCAACAGCAAAGTTACAATTAAAAGTACAAATAAAATGGAATAACCGAATTTAGCACCAGCCAATGAATATGTTGCCACTCCTGCTGCATCATCATCAGCCATGGCTGTGATAGTAGCTGGACCAAAGACTGCCAAAAAAATCAATAATCTTCCTTTAATTCGGTTAAAATTGAATTTTTCCAAAAAATTTCTCATATTTTTTCCAGAATTTGATCTGTTAAATCATCCAAAACCACCATTCCCAATATTTTACGGTTTTTATCAACTACAGGTAAAGCATCCAATTTATAACGCAGCATGTCTTTAATAGCCAGTTCCTTTGGAGTATTCAGATGTATCATGATTAAATTTTGATTCATCAATTTATATACCGGTGTATCAAAATTTTCCATCAGTAATTCATGTAAGCTTAAAGCGCCAACTAATTGCTTATTTTCATTAGTTACATAAATATAATTCAATGCCGGAAAATCTTCAGTTTCAGTTTTTATTTGATTAATTACTTGTTTAACTGTCATGCTGGCAGGAACTGATAAACATTTAGTCGTCAAAGCTCTACCTATGGCAGAAATTTTTGTTAATTCTATTAAATGCAGCAATTCCTGGCGTTTTTCTTCATCAAGTAAGGATAAAATTATCCCTCGCTTTTTTTTCGACAAATCAAGCAAAATATTTGCAGCCCGTTCCAAAGGAAGTAAAAACAAATAATTTGATGCCTGCTCACTTTTAATAGTTTGAAATAGAGCAGTCTGATAATTAGGACTTAAGCTGGAGATGACTTTAACAGCCTGTTCAATGTTTAGTATTTTTAATATTTTGACTGTATTAGCTACGGTTGTTTTATTTAAATAAATAGCTAAATCTTCAGGCTTTAAGCGTTTTAGTTTCTTGTCTTCTTTTTTCAAAACTACTTTACCTCTGGCTAATTCCAATGGCTGAATATTTGCCCAAGGTAATAATTTTGAGGAAATGTGAATATTAAAAAAAGAGTGGGCTTTGATCAAAATACCATCTAAATTTAACCACCGTAAGATTCCCAAAACTCCCACATCCACTCCGACTACATTTAATTCCGGCTTATCCTGTAATGCAATATCATTTACTCTAACCACTTTGTGACCCACCAAATCAATGATTTGTTTGTCCAATAAATTTTTTCCTAAAAACATTTCATTGATCTGCAATTCCAAACTATGATAGTCATTTTTAACAAAAATGGTCTCGTGTGTGAGACCAATGCTTTTGGGAGACAGATATTCAATCGGAATAATAATTTTATCCGGTGATTTGTTATTAATCACCAATTTGGTAATTTTTGGCGTATCTTCGGCCAAAAATGTCAGGTCTTCAAGTACCCCAATTTTTTGATTATTTTCATTTCGAACTGATTTACCTTTCAATTCTGAAAAATAGATCATACGCAATATTATAGCTCGATTTAA
>CAYLWN010000013.1:9698-22479 GCA_964387625.1 uncultured Gammaproteobacteria bacterium | reverse complement strand
ATAATTTGACAGATTTCAAGCGGAAGTTTATACTAAAAGAAACTGTTTAAAATCGGAATTAAAAGGTAAAACAGTTTCATAAGAGTCTCTAATAATCCCTATTAAATCGGGATCAAAAAGACTCTAAACACAATTTATCTTTTCGTTATTATGGGAACTAACCAATCCCAAAGAGAAGCGTTATACTAATACGATATAGTTAATTAAGCCACCTTAAGATTGGATGGAACCTTCATAAAATTTTATGAATCCAATTTAAAAAGGTGGTTATTTTGTTAAAAAGGAGTATTTATGTCACAAATATTGAATAAAAAAATAGAAAAAATGACAGTTGATAAACAAAAAATATGGGGATTACGGCATACTGCTGAACACGTTTTACATGCTGCAATGCAAAATTTATATCCAAACCTCAAAAAAGCTATGGGGCCGGCAACAGATGAAGGTTTTTATTTTGACTATGACCCTTCGGCAGGCTCAGGGCAAACTTACAAAATTTCAGAAACTGATTTTCCCAAAATAGAAGCTGAAATGAAAAGATTGGTTAAACTAAATTTACCCATGACTCAAGAATTTATTCCCATTGGCAAAGCCCGCAATCTATTTAAAAATAACCCTTACAAATTTGAATGGCTTGATGATATTGAAAAAAGACATGAAAAAGTATCTATATATAAAATGGGTAATGTTGACTTAGACCTTTGTAGCGGTCCACATGCCAAATCAACCGGTGAAATAAAAGCCTTTAAATTATTATCAGTTGCCGGAGCTTATTGGCACGGTAACGAAAAGAATAAAATGTTATCCCGTATCTACGGAACTGCGTTTGCTACTTCCAAAGAGTTGGATCAATATTTATGGGCTTTGGAAGAAGCTAAAAAAAGAGATCACCGAAAACTGGGTAAGCAACTGGATTTATTTACTTTTTCTGATTTAGTAGGCAGTGGATTACCACTATACCTACCAAAAGGGGCTTTAATCAGAAAATTATTAAATGATTATGTTGAAGAAATTCAATCAAAACACGGATACCAGCAAGTACATACTCCACAAATAAATAAAGCTGAATTATTCAAAATATCAGGTCATTATGATAAATACCAGGAAAATTTATTCAGAGTTATATCTAATTATTCCAATGAAGAATTTTATCTTAAACCTATGAACTGTCCGCAGCATACACAAATTTATGCGAGCTCCCCCAGAAGTTATCGTGATCTACCGCTTAGATTTACCGACTTTGCCATGCTTTATCGTGATGAAAAACCAGGAGAATTAAATGGTCTTGCCCGTGTCAGATCTTTTTCCCAGGACGATTGCCATGTTTTTTGCACTGAAGAACAAGTGGATCATGAAATTGACATGGCGCTTGACATGACCAAGAAAATTATCGAAACCTTTGGTTTTAAATACAAATACAGATTGTCAACTCATGACCCATTGCACCCCGAAAAATACATTGGCGATCCAAAAATTTGGGCGAAGACAGAGAAATGGGCTAAAGAAATTATGGTCAGGAATAAAATTGAGCATTTTGAAGGCGTTGGTGAAGCTGCGTTTTATGCTCCTAAAATGGATTTGATAGTCACTGATGCATTGGGACGCGAGTGGCAATTATCAACCATTCAAATCGATTATTTTATGCCTGAAAGATTTAATTTGATTTATACTGACAAAAATGGTCTTGAAAAAAGGCCTGTGATGATTCACAGAGCCATTATTGGCTCTGCTGAACGGTTTATGATGGTTCTACTTGAACATTACGGTGGAAACTTTCCCACTTGGTTAAATCCGGTTCAGGTAAAGGTTTTACCCATTACTGACAAGCACCTCAAATATGGACAAGAAATATTAAAAAAACTTCTTGATACAGGTATCAGAGCAGAAATTGATGACCGAAGTGAAAGATTACAGGCTAAAATCAGGGATGCACAACTTCAAAAAGTTTCCTATATGCTGATTTTAGGTGATAAAGAAGTTACTTCAAAAACAGTTTCAGAACGTGCCAGAAGCGGAAAAGCTGATGGTCCGTTTCCTGTTGAGACATTTATTGGATACATGCAAAAAGAAATTAAGGAACGGATCAATTGGTAATACCGATTAGCAAAACTTATATTCCCTGAGCGAATCCCGCCTTCATATTAAATATAAAGATTGGCGGGAAGAGTCGAAAGGTTTAAATATTTAAACCTTCGACCTGCCTGCCGGCAGACAGGCAAGCTCAGGCGATAACATTATAGCTGCTAGCTATAACTCGATTCTCAACGCTTATTGGCAAATAGAGTTTTATTTAGTATAATTACCTATAGTTTATAAAAACCAGGTTGTTTTAAAATAAATTGTACAAGAAATTTAAACCAAGAGGCAAATTTTACAGAATTAACTACTTTATCCAAGCACCAAAATTAAGGTTGTTGGATGAAAGTGGTAAACAAATCGGCATTCTCACGAAAGCAGAAGCTTTAACAATCGGAAGAGAAAAGGGAATTGATGTAGTTGAAATTGCTGCTCATGCTGTGCCTCCTGTAGCAAAATTGATAGATTTTAAGAAATTTAAGTATCTGGAAGCCAAAAAATTACGCGAAGAAAAAAAGAAACAAAAGCATATCCAGATCAAAGAAATACGCCTGCGGCCATTTATAGGCGAACATGATTTAGAGGTCAGGGTCAGACAAGCTCAGGAATTTTTGATAGATGGTGATCAGATTAAAATTTCCTTACCTTTCAGAGGTAGAGAAATCACCCATCAGGAATTTGGAAGAATTGTTATTGATAAATTTCTTAACAGCTTAAAAGGTTATAAGATTGTCAGACCATCGCATCTGGAAGGAAAAACGTTAGTGACATTTATTGTTGCTGACAACAAAAGCGAACCAAAACAAAAAGTGAAAAGTGAGCCTGACAAAAATAGTTTAACGAAAGAATAAATTTATGAAAATGAAAACCAGAAAAATAGTTGCAAAAAGATTTAATATTACCAAAAATGGTAAAATCCTGAGACGTTCACAAGGAATAAGACATTTGCGAACACATAAATCAAAAAGACAAATGCGTAAATTAAGTCAAACAAAAGTAGTCAATGCAAATATGACTGCTGCAATAAAAAGTTTTGTACCTTATTTATAAAGGAGAATTATGGCTAGAATAAAAAGAGGCATCACTACACATGCGAAGCATAAAAAAGTCTTACTCGCAAATAAAGGTTATCGCATGACTAAGTCAAGAAATATCAGAGTTGCCAAAGAAGCCATGTTACATGCTGGCGAATATGCTTTCTCAGGCAGAAAATTGCGTAAACGTGATATGAGACGGCTTTGGGTATCCAGAATCAATTCAGCAGTGCAGGAAATGGATTTAAATTATTCCAGATTTATGCATGCTTTGAAAAAATCAGACATTATTTTAGACCGGAAAATTTTAGCAGATTTGGCAATATCCGATCCAAATGTTTTCAGAATTATTGTTGATAAAGTAAAAAAACAGGTTAATTAAAATGAATAGAGTTTATCAAAAATTTTTCTTTTTCTCATTTAGCTCCTAAATAGGGGAGTTTAATTGGAAGTGAAAAATATTACCAATAAGCTCCCAAGCAGGGAGCTTTTTTTATGATTACACGTTATTGCCTGAGCGAAGCCAAGTCTGACTTGGCGAAGTCGAAGGCTAAATACTCATCGACTCGTCTCGACTTTTGTCGGACTCGCTCAGAGAATAAATATATATGATAATTAATCAAATTTAAATTATTAATTTTATAGTGTAAGATTAAATGTAAAGTCCTGATATAATAAAAATAATTAATTTTTTATGACTAAATTGCTTTATTTACAAGATAGCTATCAAAAAACACACACTGCTAAAATCATGCATTTTCAAAAAAGGGGTACTCATTTTGAAATAGTTTTAAATGAGACTATTTTTTATCCTCAAGGCGGAGGACAACTTTCAGACAAAGGAATAATTCAAAATAAACACGGAACATTTTCTGTTACACATGTACGAATGCAGGACAAAACAGTTATTCACGAAGGCAAATTAACAGGCAAATTATCCAAAGGAGATATGGTTAATTGCTCACTTGATTGGGCGTTGAGATGGCAAAATATGCAGCTTCACTCCGGTGGTCATGTTATTCATGAAATAGTAATGCAATTGATTCATGACATAAAACCCATTAAAGCTAACCATGGAAAAAACGCTTTTATTGAATATCAGGGAATTATAAATCCCAAATTAAAAGATACCATTGAAAAACAAAGTAATATGGCAGTTGTTGAGGGAAGAAAAATTACTGCAGAAATGGTTTCCTTTGAAGAAATTGTTAAACGTAATATCAAAGTTTACGGAAATTTACCTAAAAATAAACCATTGAGACTGATAACTATTGATGGGTTTTCTCCAATCCCGGATGGCGGAACACAAGTGGCAAATACTTCTGAAATTGGTTTGATTAAAATTATCGATATAGAAGTAAATAATCAGATAAGTAGGATTTACTATACTGTTGTAATACCACCAATAGATAAGTCAATTGATGTACCAAATCCAAAAAAAGTTGAAATAACAAATATGGACATTAACTCATTTAAAACTTTAATTATTGACATGGAAAAAGAAATAAATAATGCGATTAAATTAACATCAAATGAAAATTTAGAACAATTACAAGTAAAGTATTTCGGGTCAAACGGAAAAGCAACGCAGTTGATTAGAAAAATTAAACTCTTGCCCTTAGAGAGTAGAAAATCAGCCGGAATAATTGTCAATCAATTTAAACAGCAAGTTTTGCATAGTATTAAAAGTAAACAAAACATTACTAGAGAGGATCATGATTGGTTTGATATAACTGTTCCGGGTATATTGCTACCTGACGGGCATTTACATATTGTGACACAAGCAATTACTGAAATTACTCAAATATTTTCCCGTATAGGGTTTGGGAGAGTCAGATATCCTGAAGTTGAATGGGATTGGTATGCCTTCGGAAGTCTTAATATGCCAAAATCCCATCCTGCCAGAGATGAATGGGAAACGTTTCACATCCAATTACCAATGACCAATGATAAATTACCAATGAATTCGAAGTTTAATAAAATTGTTTTGACACCACACACTTCTAATGGTCAAGTTAGAGAAATGGAAAAGAAACAATTACCTATAAAAATGATTAATATTTCCAAATGTTATAGACGACAAATAGATATATCCCACACCCCAATGTTTCACCAATTTGAAGGCATGTACATTGATAAAAATGTTTCTATCGGTCATCTTAAAGGATTTATTGATTATTTTATCAAACAATATTTTGGAATAAATAGAAAATTCAGATTAAGACCATTTCATTTTCAATTTACTGAACCGTCATTTGAAGTGGATATATCATGTGATATCTGCAACGGTCTAGGTTGTCGATTGTGCAAGGAAGGTTGGCTTGAACTTGCGGGTTCTGGCATGATACACCCTAATGTGCTAAAAAGCGGCAACATTGATCCTAACGAATATAGCGGATTTGCAATCGGTTGGGGAGTGGAACGCACGTATATGATGAAGTCTGGAACAAAACTTGATGACATAAGACTCATTTACGGAAATGATTTAAGATTTTTAGAACAATTCTAAATCGATGCTAATATACGAATTGATACTAATGATACTAATATTATTTGTATAATTCGCATTATTAGTATATTCGCATCGATACGATTATGAATATACTCGTACCTGATTCCTGGTTGAGAGAATATTTAGAAACAAAGGCTACGCCATCGCAAATAAAGGAATATTTATCCCTTTGTGGTCCATCTGTGGAAAGAATCATCAGACAAGGTAAAGAAATAATTTATGATATTGAAGTCACGTCAAACCGGCCGGACATGATGTCTATTTCAGGAATTGCCCGTGAAGCTGCGGTTATTTTGCCCAGATTTGGCATTAAAGCAAAATTTATCAATGATCCATACAAAATAACAGAAACTGAAATTAAATTTCCACAAAAAAATAAATATAAATTAAAAATTCTTTCTGATCCAAAATTAAATCCCCGATGGACATCAGTTATTATCGAAAATGTCAAAGTCGGAAAATCTCCAAAATGGTTAAAACAAAAATTGGAATTAACAGGTATTAGATCACTCAACAATGTAATAGATGTAACTAATTATTTAATGCGTGCTTACGGACAACCTGCTCACGCGTTTGATTTTGATGAAATCTTAAGTCATAAAGATATTCCCACTATGGTGTTAAGACAATCAAAAAAAGGTGAACGGTTGATCACGTTGGACAAACAAACACATACACTACCTGGAGGAGATATTGTGATTGAAGACGGATCAGGGAGAATTATTGATTTGTGTGGAATTATGGGCTGTCTTAACTCAAGTATTAAACCCACTACCAAACGAGTGCTGTTATTTATGCAAACTTATAACCCACAGAAAATCAGACAAACAATGATGAAATTAAGTTTCAGGACTGAAGCTGGTTCTTTGTTTGAAAAAGATATTGACACTGAACTTGTATTACCGACAGTAATTTCTGGTATTGAATTGATGACCCAATTAACTGGGGGTCAAATTGCCAGTAATTTATATGATATTTATCCTCACAAATTTAAACCTTATAAAGTTATTTGTGAACGTAAAAAATTGGATGTTTATATAGGATCTAAATTATCTGATGAGGATATTTTTCAGATTTTAAAATCACTGAGATTTGAAAACAGAATTAATGCTGACTATATAGAAATTACCATACCCAGTTTCAGAAGAGATGTGCAAATTGACGTAGACATAATAGAAGAAATTTCCAGAATTTATGGATATCATAAAATCATTCCGCAATTGCCTCAAACAGTTATTAGTAATACCGATTTAGATCCAATATTACATTGGGAGCAGGATTTAAAAATCCGCTTACGTGATTGGGGATATACCGAAACTTATACTTATTCAATGATTTCTAAAAATTTGATGGATTTATTTAACCTACCCAAAAATAAAAGCTATAAAATTGTTAATCCATTATCAAATGAATGGGTTTATTTAAGACCATCAATGCTTCCAAGTATGTTAAATATTGCTTCACAAAATTTAAAAATTAAATCTGAGTTTGAAATATTTGAACTAAGTCACATTTATTTATACAAGTCTAATTCTTTACCAGTTGAAAAATCTATATTAATGGTACTTTGGACAGGTGATAAATTCAGGCAAGCAAAAGGATTGGCTGAAACTATTTTTTCGTTATTTACTATTCAATTTCCAAATAAAATTCAAGCCAGCATAAATATTTGGTGGGATAAATACAAATCTTTACAACTGGGAGATTTTGGACAATTAGGACTTATAAATTCAGAGGTTTTGGCTAAATTAAATATTAATGTGCCTATAACTATTTTAGAAATTGATTTTGACAAATTAGTCAGTCACATAAATATACAAAAGACTTACGTGCCGATTCCTAAATATCCGCCCATCATTGAAGACTTAACATTCATATTAAAGCCTCATACAGGAATTGGCAATATTATTTCTGAAATTTATAAATCTTCGGATATTATTTATAGAGTGCAATATTTAAATTCCTATCAAGACAGCGTTACATTTAAAATTTATTATTTAAATGCTAAAAAAAGTTTAAGCTCTTTTGATATTGAACCAGTTAGACTAAAATTAATCAAAAATATTGAACAAAAATTCAATGCAGTATTAAAAGGAAATATTTAATAACTTCAATAAATCTCTGTTATCTAAAAACTCTCTTCTTCTTTTATTCTTCGAACTCCGATTTAATCGGAGTGAGAAGTAATCAATGTCAAGTTCTCGTCCCAATTTCGGGACTCGAACAATATAATTTATTTAGCTTAAGGAGAAGGGGTGGGCACAGGCGAAGGAACAGGAGAAGCAGTAAATGCATCCCATGCTGTATTTACACCAATTTTCACTTCACCGGTAGCTTCTCTATCTTTTTCATCTTTGGCAGTCATTCTGATGGTATGCGGACCATTATTCAAATTAAAAATCCGCGAATAAGTATTTCCGGATAATTTTTCCATTTCCGTTCCGTCAATTTCCACTTTTATTTCTTTGATATTATTTAATGAAAATGCTTCGCCAGTTACTTTTATATCGTGATCACTATATTGTTTTTTATCTTCAGGAGATGTTATGTTCATCACTACTTTATCGTTTCTTTCTTCACTGGTTTCTGTTGGCGGGTGATATTTCGGATCTGTCTGTTGCGCCAACCAACTGTTTATACCTTCCTGCCAAAGATTTTTTCCATCTGTGGATACCGGATCACTTTCCTCAAACACAAAAAATTCTTTTTCATCAAATGAACCACTGGCAATTTCAATAGCGTTTGCAAGTTTGCCATTATTTTTAGATATCTTAATTTTTTTATAAATCGGCGATAAGCCTGTTGGCTCTGTCCCTTTAATAAAAAATTCTTTACGGGTCGGAAATTCTGCTCTGGCTAAACCTCCTCCGAAACTATCTACATCCATTTCTACAATATTCTCCGGTTTAATAAAATTGTCATTAGGTAAATCTTTGATGGCTTCTTTAATCAGTTTATTCCAAATTGGTGCTGCGCCGGTCACGCCTGATGCTAAAGTCGGATTCATGGGGGAGTTATCATTATTTCCCACCCAAACCCCTATTATCCTCTCACGTGTTCCACCTATCGTCCAGTTGTCACGTTTATCATCAGTGGTTCCGGTTTTTACAAATACGTTTTTACCCGGAATATTTAAATAAGAATTTTCTCCGAATATTAAACTTCTGGCTTTATTATCTGACAATATTGAAGTGATTAAAAATGCCACATCACTCCCCAAAACTTTTTTTCCTTGTGTAGTTTTACTCTCAAATAATACTTTCCCTTTTTGATTAGTTACTTTTAAAATAGCTACTGTTTCCTGCTTTACCCCACCTGTTGCAAACACGCCAAAAGCTTGAGTCAGATCAATTAGCTTAACCTCACCGCCTCCCAAAGTAATAGCCAATCCAAAACGGGATAAATTTGCCGAAGTTGGCTCAAGAGTTGACATTCCCATATCGTAAGCCAGTGACAACATATCTTTAACTCCTGTTAGGGCTAAAACTTTTACCGCTGACATGTTGATAGAATTAGACAGGGCAAACCTAAGTTGAATAGGTCCCCGCCACTTCAAATCGTAATTTTTGGGAGTATAATCTTTTTGTCCTATACCGCCCGGGAATTTTGTTTCTACATCCATGACAATTGATGATGGAGTAAGAATGCCTTTTCTAAATGCCGCTGCATAAGTTATAGGCTTAAGTGCTGATCCCGGTTGACGCAGTCCTTGAGTAACCACATTAAATTTAAGCCCAGCGCTATCTGTTGACTGATAATCCTTACTTCCCACCATTGACAAAATCTCTCCATTATTAGGATTTATAATAATGGCAGCTCCATTTGAAACCAGTAATTTTTTATCTTTATCTACTTCTTCCTTAACAATTGTTTCTGCTTTTTCCTGTAATTTTAAATCCAGCGTGGTAACTACATTTAATCCTCCCAATTCGACCATTTTTTCACCGAATTTTTCTGTTAATAAATCTTTGATATAAGTTACAAAATGAGCAGCTTTAAATTTATTGTCGCCTTCTGTAAATTTTAAATCCGGTAAATCTTTTTTATATTGATTTTCTTCCTCTATCGTAATTATTCCATCTTCCCTCATCCTTCTGATAGTTTGCTCGGCTCGCCAAATATATGCTTTATCATCTGATGTAAAAGGTGAATACTTACTTGGAGATTGAGGAAAACCGGCTAAAACAATTGCTTCAAGCGGAGATAAATCTTTGGCCTTTTTATTAAAATAATATTGAGAAGCAGTTTCTATTCCGTATGTAGTTGAACCATATGGTGCTTCGTTAAGATACATTTGCAATATTTGATCTTTGGAATATTTGCGTTCTATTTGAATTGCCAAAATAAATTCTTTGATTTTTCGGGGTAGAGTACGCTCTTGAGATAATAAAACATTTTTGACTAATTGTTGAGTCAATGTCGAACCTCCTTCAAGTTTATGGAAAACCACAATATTTAAAAGTGCCCGAACCATTCCCTGTGATGAAAATCCTTCATGCTTGTAAAAATCTTTATCCTCAATTGATACTGTAGCTTTTTTTAAAATATCAGGCATTTCCTCAAAAGGTACAGGTATCCGGTTTTGATCATGGTAAATATCATAAATTGGTTCATGATTTCTGTCGTAAATGATGGTTGAAATACCTTCAGTGCGGACAACTTTATCAGGACGGGGTAAATCTTTGGCATACCACGCAAATAGTAAACCTGTAATTAAAAGGCCTAAAACCAAAAGAATCAAAAAAGCTGTAGCTAAAAAAGTGACAAATCTGATCCGGGTAAACTTTTCTTTACGCGTTCTGCCGGTAATAATTTCTAAACGTCTTTTTTGTACTGCGTCCCACATAAGTTAAATTGTAACAAATATATGCTTACTGCTGCAAATTCAAATTAATTTATGATAAGATTGGAATAATTCAATAATTTTTTTATTGTTCGAGCGAAGCCAAGTCTGACTTGGCGAAGTGATAACTAAATTTTTTAAACTTCTCGCCCGATAATTATCGGGACTCGAAGAATAAATTTGATACAAATAACATATGGATGCAATTGAAAATTTATTAACTAGAGGAGTGGATAAAATTTATCCCGCCAAAGAAGCTTTGGAAAAAGTTTTACGAGAGGGGAAGAAACTAAAACTATATCAGGGTTTTGACCCATCAATGCCATCATTGCATCTGGGAAATTTAGTAGGACTAATAAAATTATCCCAATTTCAAAAAATGGGACATCATGTCATATTTTTAGTAGGAGATTTTACCGGAATGATTGGTGACCCAACTGATAAACTTGCAACCCGCAAAAAATTAACCCGCGAACAGGTTTTGGAAAATGCTAAAAACTGGAAAGAGCAAGCTCAAAAAATATTGAATTTTGATGGAAATAATCCGGCAAAAATAATGTTTAATTCTGCTTGGCTTGATAAAGTGAATTTTAAGGAATTAATTGAAATTACTTCTAATTTGACATATCAACAACTAATTGAACGCGATATGTTTCAGGAAAGAATTAAGAATAATCAACCAATTCATTTTCATGAGCTTCTGTATCCAATTGCCCAAGGATATGACAGCGTTGCAATGAACGTAGATATGGAAATTGGCGGTAGAGATCAGATTTTTAATATGTTAGTCGGACGAACTTTGGTTTCTGCAATAAATCATAAAGAAAAATTTGTATTAGGAACAAAATTATTAGTTGATAAAGAAGGAAACAAAGTAGGAAAAACTACTGGAAATGCTTTATTTTTAGATTCTGAATCTCAAGATTTTTATTCAGGTATTATGTCTTTTCCTGATGAGGTAATTGAATTAGGATTTGAACTTCTGACAGATACAGATTTTGCATCTTTAAAGCACAATATTAAAAATCATCCCATGAATGAAAAAAAGCATTTGGCATTTGAAATTGTCAAAAAGTTGTGGGGAGAAGAAAACGCCGTAAAAGCCCAAGATTATTTTTCTAAAACTTTTCAGCAACATAATTTATCAGATGTAAAAGAGTTTGAAATGAACCAATTAAGTTCAAATCCGATTACAATTGTAAATTTATTAGTAAATACTCAAAGTGCCGCAAGTAAATCAGAAGCCAAACGCTTAATTGAGCAAAAGGCTGTGGAAATTGACCAAACAGTCGTAGATATGATACAAACAAATATAACATTGAAAACCGGTATGACTTTACGGGTGGGGAAAAAGAGATTTCTGAAGTTTAGATAGAACTAGATAGAAAAGACAATAAGACATAAGAATTCCAAAAAAATTAAAATTAAACCGTCTTAACTATCTTCTCATCTTGTCTATCTTATATCTAACCTATGAATTGGTTTCATAAACATCAAAAACTTTGGACGGTCATAGTCATCATTTCATCTATCGCATTATTGCTTAGTTCTATTGCACCCTTATTTTTCTTAAGATAAATTCTATTATTCTTCGAATCCCGATAACAATCGGGATGAGAAGTTATTAAAGTTTAGTTTTCATTCTTCTTTGCGGACTTCGAACAATAAATATTCATATTTTCTTACCAAAACAATATATTCTTCGAATCCCATTTTATGGGATGAGAAGTTATTACTTATACCAAATCAAGTTATAATAATTTTAATGCAGAAATGGAAATGGTTTGTTTATATTATAGAATGTGAAGATGGTCTTTATTATACAGGTTTAACTTGGAATATTGATAACAGAATCGAACAACATTTTGTTCATCAAGGAAGTAAATTTACTAAAAAACATTGATTCAAAAGATTATGTTATATTGAAGAATATCATGACTTAACAGAAGCACGCAATAGAGAAAGATAATTAAAAGATTTTAGTAGAATTAAAAAAGAAACATTATGGAATGGTTCTCATCCCGATTATCTTAAATTAATAGAAAATGAATATCGGGATTCGAACAATAAAACAATGAATCTTTCTTCTCCCATTCAATATATTCCTAAAGTCGGACCTGTTATGGCCGGCCGCCTTAAAAAATTAAACGTTTTAACAGTTGAGGATTTATTATGGCATTTGCCTTTCCGTTATGATGATCTGTCACTGATTTCTAAAATTGCAACTGTTCAATCACAGGAAACAGTCACTGCAATAGGCACTGTCGTAACTGCAAAAAATCAATACACCAGAAACCGCAAACAAATCCAAACTGT
>CAYLWN010000013.1:0-9598 GCA_964387625.1 uncultured Gammaproteobacteria bacterium | reverse complement strand
TTAATAATTTTAAAATTGAAGAATATTTACCCAGTGAAATTTTAACAAAATACAATTTTCCGGAAATTTTATCTGCTTTTAAAAATATCCATCAACCTGAATCAATGCAACCAATTGACAACGGCCGTCAAAGATTGGCATTTGATGAGCTTTTAACTCTGGAGATAATACAGCAAACAAAACGCAGGGAATGGCAAAAACAAATTTTATCAAGTCCCTTAAAAATTGATAAAACCAAAATTTCCGAATTTATTTCCAGCTTACCGTTTAATTTAACTAAATCCCAAGTTTTAGTAACTGACGAAATTTTGTCAGATTTAGCTAAAAATAAGCCTATGAACAGAATTTTAGAAGGAGATGTTGGATCAGGAAAAACTGTAGTGGGAGCTATCGCAATTTATGCCACTTATTTAAATGGATTAAACAGTGTGATTATGGCTCCAACGGAAATTTTGGCTGAACAACATTTTCAAACTTTAAAAAAATTGCTGGAACCATTTGGATTAAAGATTGGTTTATTAACCAGCTCCCACAAAATCTCTAGAATCCATAATCCCTGCCTCGCCGGCAGGCAGGCAGAATCCAGAATCAATGTATTAATTGGGACTCATGCATTGCTGGAAAAAAAAGTTAATTTAGATAAAGTTAAATTAATAATCATTGACGAACAGCACCGCTTTGGCGTCAAACAAAGAAGTATTTTAAGAGAAAAAGGGGATACACCGCATGTTTTGACTATGACCGCAACTCCCATTCCCAGAACTATTGCTCTGACTTTATACGGCGATTTGGATTTATCCGTTATCAATGAAATGCCAATGGGCCGTAAAACTATCAAAACCTGGGTAGTTCCTCCTGTCAAACGTAATTCAGCTTATGACTGGATCCGAAAGCAGGTACTGGCATATAAATCACAGGCATTTATTGTCTGTCCATTTATAGAACCTTCAGAAACTTTTTCCTCAATCAAAGCAGCCACAGAAGAGTTTATAAAATTAAAAAAGCAAATTTTTCCGGATTTAAAGCTCGCTTTGCTTCATGGAAATATTAAATCCAAAGAAAAAATTCAAATCTTAACTGATTTTAAAAATAATAAATATGATATTTTAGTCGCTACACCTGTTGTGGAAGTGGGAATTGATATTCCAAGGGCAACCATTATGATGATAGAGGCTGCTGAAAGATTTGGACTGGCTCAACTTCACCAACTTAGAGGTAGAGTCGGTAGAAACGATAAACAAGCATATTGTTTATTATTTACCTCAATGGAAACAAAAACAGACATTACCAGGCTTAAATATATGCAAACTACGCTTGACGGACCAAAATTAGCCGAACTTGACCTCAAAATCCGTGGTCCAGGTAACATTTTTGGTGAGTTTCAACATGGCAGGAATTTCTTAAAAGTAGCTAATTTTTCAGATTTGGAAATTATAAATAAAGCCAAAAATGAAGCCCAAAAGTTGATATCTTGTGATCCAAAATTGGATAAATTCCCAATCTTGAAAGAACGCCTCAAATTGAGTACAATATCAGACATTGTCCCAAATTAATTATCCAATCATCTAATTATCCAATTATCCAATAAATACCAATAAATTGGATTATTTGAGAATTAGATATTGTAATTTTTTCGAATTTCGTAATTCGAATTTCGAATTTTTAAATATATGGCTCCTTTACCAAAACGAAGACATTCATCACGCAGACAAGCGAAAAGGACCAGAGCCCTAAAAGGGTCATCTATGACTTTGGTGAAATGCAAAAATTGTGGATCGATGACTAAACCCCACTTTGTCTGTAGCAACTGCGGTTTTTATGATGCAAAAGCTGTGATTATTAAAAAAGAGAAAAAGAAAAAAGATAAGTAAGTGTCATGTGTCACGTGTCAAGTTTCATGATTATTTTATTAACTTGATACTTGATACTTGATACCTGATACTTGAAAAATGAAAACCTCAACAGATCCCCGCCACCTTAATAGAATAAAAATTCTTAAAGATCTTTTTTCAAATAGTTTTTATAAAAATAAATTTACAACAAACGGAGCAAAAAAAATCTGGAACCATTTAGGAGAAATTGATCAAGTAATAAAGAAAGTGGCAAAACAATGGCCAATTGATAAAATTGCTAAAATTGATTTAGCAATACTTAGATTGGCTTTATATGAGTTGCAAATTGAAAAGAAAAATCCGCCCAAAGTTACCATTGATGAAGCAATAGAACTTGCCAAGGAATTTGGCGGAGATGAATGTGCACCTTTTATAAATGGTGTACTAGGAACTGTTATGAAATCTCAAAAAAATAAATTATAATTATTAAAATATGTCAGATTTACCACAATTATTAACTAAATTAAATATCCAATTTAACGATAAAAGCTTATTAGAAACTGCTTTTACTCACCGGTCTTATTTAAATGAAGCAAGTAAAGATAAAAATAGACAATCGAATGAAAGATTGGAATTTTTGGGTGATGCTATCTTAAGTTTTTTGATTTCTCAATATTTGTTTAGTCAATATCCTTTGGAACCTGAAGGTTTATTAACTAACCTACGCTCAACTGTTGTAAAAACTGAAACTTTAGCAGAAATTGCCGGCAGGTTGGAATTGGGGAAATATTTATTACTTTCAAAAGGTGAGGAAAAAGGTGGAGGAAGACAAAATATTTCTCTTCTGGCTGATACATTTGAAGCATTCTTAGCTGCTTTATTTATTGATCAGGGAATTGATAATGTCAGGAATTTCTTGGAGAAGTTTCTTTATCCCAGAATTCCTCAAATATTACATGACCAACTACATACAGACTATAAGAGCAAATTGCAGGAAATTGTCCAAACTAAATCATCGATTCCACCTACTTATAAAGTTGTCAAAACAGAAGGTCCTGATCATGCCAAACAATTTTGGGTAGCTGTTATTATTGACAACAACCTAGGTGAAACCGGAATAGGTAAATCAAAGCAGGAAGCAGAACAGGACGCCGCCCATAGAACACTTGAGAAATTAGGTCAGATCTGATAAAATTCTTGGGAAGTTATCAAGTAATAAGTTTATACAATAACAATATCGAAAATTTGAAAGTCACTAAAAATCTTTAATAAATTATTTTTGACTTTTGATTTTTGATTTTTGATTTATTTAACATGAGCGTCAAAATCCGTTTCCAACAAACAGGTAAAAAAAATGCCCGCGCATTCAGAGTTGTAGCTGTTGATGAATCTAAGAAAAGAGATGGGTCAGTAATTGAAATATTGGGTTTTTACAACAATCTTGTCAAACCTGCTCAATTTAAGCTAAACCGCGATAGAATACATTATTGGGTCACACAGGGCGCTCAAATGTCACCCAGTGTTAAAAAATGGATGGATCATAAATGAAAGATTTGTGCATTTACTTATTAAATTTTCTGGTTAAAAATCCCAAAGATTTGACTGTTGAAGAAACAGAAACAGAAAATGGATTAGTTACCCTCACTATTAAAGTTAACAAAGATGATATGGGCAGAGTTATTGGTAAAGACGGCAAAATCATTCGAAGCTTAAGAGATGTAATCAAAATTTTAGCTCTAAAACTAAACAAACACGTAGACGTGGTACTAGCTGAATAACCCAGATTCTAGATTCTAGATTATTGATTCTTGAATATAAAAATATTAATAAAATCTAAAATCCAGAATCTAAAATCCAGAATCTATGTTGATCTCCATTCTCACTCTTTTTCCAGAAATGTTTGTTAGCACCTTTGATTTCTCCATAATTAAACACGCCCAAGAAAAAAAACTGCTTAATCTAAATATTGTAAATATCAGAGATTTTGCAATTGACAAGTACAAAACTGTTGATGATCATCCTTATAGCGGAGGAGTGGGAATGATTATGAAGGTTGATGTAATTGACAGAGCGCTTGAATTTGTAAAAGCTAAACATCCTAAAATTAAAACAAAATCTATTCTTCTAGACGCTAGGGGTAAAACATATAATCAGGATATGGCTAGAGATTTCTCGCAATTAAAACATTTGATTATTGTGTGTGGACACTACGAAGGAGTAGACCACAGAGTGACAAATCTGGTTGACGATGTTATATCAATTGGAAACTATGTGCTAACCGGCGGAGAAATTCCGGCCATGGCTATAACAGATTCTGTTACCAGACTTATAGGTGGGGTTTTGAAACCAATTGCAACTGATGATGAATCATTTACTGACAATGAAATTTCCGCACCTCAATTTACCAGGCCGGAAATTTATAAGAAAATGTCTGTGCCTATTGTATTATTATCCGGAGATCCTAAAAAAATTGCAGCTTGGAAAAAACTTAACTCCAAAACAATTAAATAACTACTTATTACTTATAATTTATCTCTTATCGCCGATTGCAATAACCTTACCAGGAAAATAAATCGGTTTTTCCAATCGGCACTTGACCGCTGACTGTAGAAATGGCAACTTCAGTAGTCACTGGCATTTGCGCCAAGGTTTGCAGAATTTTTTGCTCTCTGTCTGTTATTTTAGGCAAATCCGCATCAACCGCTCCGATTTGGGTAACTGCCGGTAAATAATAAGCTACCAATGATACATCTACAGTTATAATATTTTCATCAGCAAAAGATAAATTTAAATTTAAAATGTCGAATAACCGCCTGGATTGTTGTAAGAAATTTAAAAAATTGGGCAATTGAGCAGTTGCACCTTGGGCTTTGATGTTCATAGATAAAAATTCAGCTCCGCGTTTTATATCTGCAGATTGATTACCAGCTGCTTTAGCAGAATCCGTAGATATCGCACCCGGATTTAATCCTATATTGTCTATTGCAAATTGAGTTTGGATTGAAATATTTTCAATTGCTGTCAAAATAGTTTCCGGGTTTTTTTCACTTGGTAATGCAAGTTGAGCATCCTTAAGAAATTGAGCATAAACACTGGAAACAGTTTCGAGAGTTGTCCGTTTAGTCTGCATTCTAACTAATTTTTCTTTAGCAGCAGCCAGTTCCGTACGCTTATCACCAATTCCGGCAATCATGGGAAGTAAAAATTTGATTGATACAAAAACTATAACTGAAATTATCACTATTGGTGTGAAGATATATAAATAATGAGTCAGTTTGTTTTTCATAAATCGAAATTGTTTATTATTCCGATAATAACTTTATTGTTCGATTCCGATGAAATCGGAAGAGAACTTAACTTAGAAAACTTCTCCCCCGACATATCGTCGGGATCGAAGAATAAAATATCTTAAATTCTAAACATTAACCATGAATTAATTCGTCTTTATATTTTTAGCATTTATAGTAAATGAAATCATATAATTAGTACCTGGTTTATAAGTAATTCCGTTTAATTGCACTTTGTTAAATCTTTTTTCTGCGTCGGCAATAATTGCTTTAAGGAAATCGTCCAGGGTTTGCGTGTCGGGGATTTCCACACTTAAACTTACATTGCCAGCTTCAGAAATTGATAAAGATAAAACTTTACCGCCTTTTTGATTTAAATTCTCAACAAAATTATAAACAGAATCATATGCATAACGGTTTTGCATAATTGTGGAAATTGCCGTAGCTTTTTGCTTGAGAAGCATATATATACCTTCATTTTTTTCCATTGATTTGATAAGCACCAATTCTGAATCAACCTGAGTTTTGACGGAGTTTAATTGTTGATCAAGATAAATATTTACACCGATTATCAAAACTGCCATTGCAATGAATAAAAATAAAAAAGGAGTAACTACTTTGAGCAATAAATTTTTCCACCGATTGCTTTCCGATGATATTTCCTGTTTGGCTTGTAATAGATTAATTTCCTTAGATGCCATATGAATTTCATGTTTCTCTCATTGCAAGTCCAACTGCAACAACAAACATTGGTCCTTCTTCGTCAATTCTTAAAAAATTTTGGGAATTTCTTTCAATTCTTAACCATGGATTACCTACTTGAGTTTCCAGACCAATTTCTTTGACTATTGATTCAACTATTCCCGGCATTTTGGCAGATCCTCCGGATAAAATAATTGTTGAGACAATTTCTTCCGGAAATTTATTTTGGAAAAACACTATTGACCGTTTGATTTCTTCTAAAATCACTTGAAAAACCGGTTTTAAAGACCTGGCTACTTTTCCTTCCAATTGATCTTCTTTTAAGCCATAAGTTTTTTTGTATTCTTCAGCCTGATTTGGAGGCAGAGCTAAATCCTGAGCTAATACTTTGGTAAAACTCATTCCTCCGGTGGGTAAAGTTCTGGTAAATGAAATCACACCGCTTTTTATAATTGAAAAGTCAGTGGTTTGAGCGCCAATATTTACGACCATTACAGTAATTGGTTTATCCATCACAGGAGGCAGTAGTGCTCGGGACGCTGCGATAATTTCAGTTTCTATTGACATGGTTTCCAAATCACACATTTGCATAATTTTTGAATACCGGGCAATCATATTTGTAGGAGCAGCTACTAATAACACATCAAATTTTTTGTTACTTTGCGCATCCCGTGATTCACCAACAATCGAAAAATCCATTTGCACTTCGGATAATGGCAAAGGAATATATTGTTCTGCTTCCCATTTGATAGCGCTTGCCAATTCCCGTTCTGATAGGGGAGGAACTTGAATTATGCGGGTGAATACATTTGCCTCAGGCAATGCTAAATTAACCTTGTGAGTGCGTACATGACCCTCCGCAAGCAATTTTTTGATGGTAACCGCCAAAGACTCCTGATCAATTGACACTTCCGAATTAATGCCTTTAACAGGTGCCGGAGCCATACCATAACTTAATAATTGGTATCTTCCTTTACCCATTTGATCAAGTTCTACATACTTGATAAATTTAGTTCCAATATCAAGGCCTAGGACAGTAGTCGCCATATATCTATATTAAATATAATAGATCAAAATGTAAATATACAAATAATAACCCTTCGACTCGCCCGACTGTATTCGGTCTCGCTCAGGGAATAAAATAATTATTGCCTGAGCATTGTTTATTTTACACCCTGATTTTTACTATTTAGCATATTATTGCCTGAGCGAAGCCAAGTCTGACTTGGCGAAGTCGAAGGCTTATCTTAATATATTTTATTCCATTCACCTTTAATAAGTTTTTCTTTTTTTAATCTTGTCCAACCTTTTAATTGTTTTTCTCTAAGTCTTGCTTCTTCAAGATTATTGTATTCTTCAATATAAATTAATTTTTTAACCCCATGTTTCTTAGTATAATTACCTCCTAATCCTGATAAATGTTGATCGTATCTTAATTCCGGTTTCCAAGTCATTCCTACATAATAGCTATTATCTAAACATTCAATGATATACACGAACCATTTCCAATTTTTCATTGGTTAACCCTTCGACTCTCCCGACGTGACGTCGGGATCGCTCAGGGAATAAATAATTAATACTTTTTTTGAGGAAAATAATTATTGTCCGAGCGAAGTCGAAGGCTAATCTTCTCTTAAATTCCTTTTTATACTTCTCTTTATCAATTATCATTTTTGATTTTTAATATGTGTAATTGATATTTGATTTATGATATATGACTTAGATGTTTTATATATGATATGTGTATTTAATTTTTGCTTTATGATTTTTGATTTTCTATTTTATATTTAATATGTGTATTTGCTATTTGCTATATGATATTTAATATATTACTTCACTATATTGCTGTTTGAGTAGATCACATAATCCATAAATGCCGGGGGAACCAGATAGGGATTTTTCACATTGATTTTTCTGGTTGTTTCTCCTGATTGGCCGGTTGAATTGATATCTGTTCCCTGTTTAGGTAATGGCTCTGTATTTCCGCCATTGACGGCTATGGCAGTATCATATTTAATTGGCCGTATTCTTAAAGCCAGATATAACGGATTAGTAAAATTGGGGGGAGGGGGAGGATATCCTAAATTTCCAAAACTATTACTATTATTACGATTCAGATTCACATTTATACTACGTTCATAACCAGAACATGGACCACCAACAACAGCGCTTGAAGAAATAAAAAACGCGTAAGAACTTCGATAACTATATGGACCGGGAGCGCTACCTATTCTATAGTATAATGTGATAGCTATGTTTGGAATATTTGGCGATACACCATCAAAACAGACATCAATATTATTGCCGTCAAAATGGATACTCCCATCTAAATTACCAGCTGCATCATGTCCAACTAACCAAACTGTAAATGCTTCGCCCATCTTTGTTGCCGGTTGTTTTTTTAACGGGTAAATACCTGTTGATCCTCCTAAATTTGCAACTTGAGGAGTATATGTTCCTGTAGTTAGTGTTCCAGGACTAGCGTTTGGATTTTTTATCGCTTCTTCAATACCTGCTTCAGCTGCGTTAAAAGCCCTGGATGAATCAGTGACTTTAGTAGTTAGAGAAATATCAGTAGTTGTTCTACCCATCAAATATAATCCAACAGTTAATCCCACCACCATAATCAGCAGCATAATAACCAACGTCTGCCCTTTTTCCGATCGATTAATATTTTTTTGTTTCATAAACATTTTAAATAAATATTTTTTATTTTTAATATGTATTTTTGCTATTTGATATATGATTTTTAATTTGTGTTACGGTGCTACCTCCTGCCAGAAAATATCCCGTTCCAGCATTTCCAGTGGAGCATATCTCCATAAATCCGCCCGGTAAACGAACATTTCCGCAGGATTTGTACTATTGGACGAACCAGTCAAACTTCTAGTCAATGAAAAATTATTAGCTACATAAGTACCAGCTGCAACCAATTGTCTATCTGATGATCCAGTTTGTGTTGAATAAAAATCTAAATCAGTAATAAATACACCGGTGATATCAGGCTCACCGATAGGATCGCTTACCGAAGCTATATATGTTCCGGATAGTTTACCCACAGAATCAGCAACATATATATTTCCGCTTACAATAAAAGCCAAAAATCCGCCTTGGGCAACTGTAATATTTGTACTGATAGTTAAATCACCTGGAACAAATATCACATATTTTTCAGCAGCACCTATACGATTAAGAGCGCTACTCCAATCTCCAGAAACATCATGTGTACCCATACCTGTTTTTATATATAACTTAACTGCCGGATATATTAAACCATATGCAGGTTTACCTGCCAATGAGGCCAAGTTTGTTTTATTCTCAAATTTTCCAAAGTAGTAATTGTAATAATTTGTTACAGGTTGTGTGTGTTGTGCGTCTTGTGTCAAAAATCCGGTTACGGGATCTATGGGAGGATCGTTAGATGTATCAAATATCGTATTATTTCTGTAACTGGCAATTCCTGCTCTGGGATAACCGGTAATCGGATTGATTAGATAATAAGAGGCTGGTACATAATCTTGAATATTTCCGCTGGGGGCAGTTCCATTGGCATGGATATTGCCACCTACAGCTTTATACCACGGACGAGCCAAAATTAAACCCACATTCCATGTCAGAGTGGTTCCATTTATAAGTGAAGCTGTATTACCATTACCACTTGCTCCGTCAGATCTGTTCCAACACGACATGCCATTTGTATAAGTAGCTGGAGGATTAACGTTTAGAGTGTAGTTTCCAGTAGGCCTATTAACCCATGAAACATAATCAGCAGTTTGA
>CAYLWN010000012.1:13255-29955 GCA_964387625.1 uncultured Gammaproteobacteria bacterium | reverse complement strand
TTCTTCATAAATGCAATACCTGACCCTGTTTTTAAATATCTTTCAAATGATAAAGCCATTTCCTGAGTTTTAAATGCACAGTACCATTCTAATTCATAATTCAGATTTGATTTTGTAGATAACACTTTCCCTGATTTGTGTTTCTGTAACCAATTTTTTAAATTTGGACTAAATCCAATATAGTATCTTCCTGTTATATAATTTCTTAAAATGTAAGTATAATACATGCTTGCTAACTGTAGCTTTAGCGAAAGTTAGTGAGCCGCCTGGGACTTGGTTCGGCAGACTCACCATAAACTTTTCCCAGAACCAATCCCGATTAAAATCGGGACTGCTCTACCTTTTATCTTAAATTAATAAAATCGTTAATAATGGACTTTGTGAGCCGCCTGGGACTCGAACCCAGAACCAACAGCTTAAAAGGCTGCTGCTCTACCATTGAGCTAGCGGCCCATTATGCTATCGATTTTATTAATTTATCTAAATATTTTCTGCTCTTTAATTTCTTTAAATATCTTTCTCTTTTTACTGCTTCACTGTTGGTTAAATATTTTTCAATATAAACTAATTTCCAAGGTCTTTTATTCTTTGTATATCTAGCTTTACCAAAATTATGTTCATTTATTCGTTTTCTATAATCACCCGTAGATCCTATGTATAACGATTCGTTTTATTACTTTTTATAATGTATAAATAATACATATTATTTATACCTAAACCAATCCTGACTAAAGTCGGGACTGCTCTGCCACAAGACAATAATAAAACAGCTGTCTGCTTAAAGCTTTCAGCTGATTTAACCACATTATAAGTATATCAAAAAATAACGCTTTTGGGCAATATAGAATTGCTTTTAACCAGTGACATTTGATAGATGTTTTATCTCTGTAACTTTACCACTTTGATCAATTTGAACTGTCACAACGTCAATTTGCATACTTTCAGGTAAATTTGGATGTAAAAGTTTGAAATATTGCGCAGTTGTTGAAATAGCTTTGATTTTCCAGGGAGTCACGGCTTCAAGAGATGATCCAAATTCTTCACTGGATCTGGTTTTCACTTCAATAAAAACTAAAGTATTTTTGTGAGTTGCTATAATATCAATCTCACCTACACGTGAATGAAAATTACGAGAGATGATTTGATAACCTTTTTTTGCAAGATAATTTGAGGCGACAGATTCTCCAAAATTCCCTTTAGGTTTATTATTTGGCTTCATTGGCAGGAGTAACTTTTTCAGATACTTTTATTTCTTCAACTTTGGGTGTTTCTTTTAAAGTTTTTGATACCAGTTCTTCCTTGACCAGTTCTCCGACCTTTTTGATATCTTTAGCAGTTTTATTTCTTAAGTAATAAAGTTTGGCGCGCCGTTCATGGCCTTTTTTCTTTAAAGTAATTTTTTTGATCCATGGAGTGATAAGCGGAAAAATTCTTTCAACACCAATATTGCCAACACCTATATGCCTGACAATAAATGATTTGCCTTCTCTATTACCACGAATTGCAATTACAATGCCTTCAAAAGCTTGTAATCTCTCTTTTTTTTCTTCATGTTTTTCTTTTTTAGTTTTTCCAGACACTACATCACGCTCAACTATTTTGTAATAGACTTTGATTGTGTCTCCGACATGAAAAGTAAAACCATCAAATGTTGCTGTAATTGCCATAATAATCCCCAATTTTAACAGGAAAGCGCTTAAAACACAATAATATAATGATCACATTTCTTCTACATTATGCGCTTTACTTTCACGCAAACCCGCATCTGAAATTTCAATAAATTGGGAATTTTGCCATAATTGTTTAATATTTTTAGCATTACAATAGCTCATTCCTGATTTTAATGCTCCGTGAAGTTGATAAATTACCTCTTTAGCGGCTCCTTTGTATGGCACAAAAGTTTCTACTCCTTCGGGTACGATGGATGCTAGTTCTTGTTGCAATTCAAATTCGGATAATTCTTTGCGTACTTGTCCTGAAACTGCAGTTATTTTTCTGTCTGCTACGGCTGAAAATGAAGCTGCGCCCCGATGAATTTTATATTTTTGACCCTTACGTAAAATATATGCGCCTGGTGATTCATTAGTCCCTGCTAACCAGCCTGTCAGCATCACGGTTGATGCTCCGGCTGCCAAAGCTTTAGACATGTCACCTGGAAAGTTTGTACCTCCATCGGCAATTACCGGTATTTTTGCCCGATGAGTTGCTTTGCATACTTCCATAATCGCTGTCAGCTGCGGAACACCGGCTCCGGCTACCATCCTGGTGATACAAATTCCACCCGGACCAATACCAACTTTTAAAGCATCACAACCCAATCTGATCATGTCTTTTGCACCTTCGTAAGTGGCAATATTTCCGCCTACTATCTCCACTTTCGGAAACGCTTTACGGACTTTTTTTATGGCATTCAGGCCATGAATTGAATGCGCGTGAGCAATATCTACTACCAAAATATCCACTCCAACCTTGACAAGTTCATGAGCTCTTTCAAAATAATCTCCCACCACTCCAATTGCTGCACCAACTCTGAGCCTCCCTTGTTTGTCTTTTGTAGCTAAGGGATATTTTTCCACATTTAAAACTGTCCTTGAAGTGATTAAACCTAATAATTTTTTGTCTTTAGCAATTATCGGCAGTTTTTCAATTTTATATTTTTTAAATAAAACTCTAGCTTCTTTCCAACTGATGTGCAAAGGCGCTGTAATTAATTTATCAAACGGGGTCATCAGTTTCTCTAAAATTATATTTTCATTATCTTCAAACCAGGTATCTCTGTCACTTACCAAGCCCAAAACCTTATTTTCACGATCAACTACAATCACTGAGGAAACTTGGGCAGCTTTCATTTTTGACCTTGCATCCATCAATTTGGTACTGGGACCCAATACCAAAGGATTACCCATAATAAATCCTTCGCTTCTTTTAACGCTGTCTACCTCTTTGACTTGTTTGGGAATGGTCATAAATCTATGAATAAAACCGATACAGCCTAATTTCGCCATTTCAATGGCCATATGACTTTCTGTTACGGTATCTACATTGGATGATACAAAAGGAATCTGTAAAGGAATATTTTTGGTAATAAAAGTCTGGGTATCAACTTCTTTTCTGGATGCAATTGATGATTTTTGCGGAATTAATAATACATCATCATAAGTTAAACCTTTACCAATGTTTTTATTCATAGAATCTCCTTAATAAATATTTTTTTAATCGTATGTTTATTCTTCGAACTCGACTTTAGTCGAGAGAGAAGTAAACATTATTAGTTCTCTCCCGATTTTCTTTGTTTAGTCAAATGATTGTCGGGATCGAACAATAAAACGATTATTTTGTAAATAATGCTCCTCTTTCAGGACCAACAGAAATATATTTTATCGGAACTTGAATATTTTTTTCAATAAATTCTAAATATTGTTTTGCTTGTTTTGGTAAATTTTTATATTTTTGAATTTGATTAATAGGTGTTTGCCAACCTGCCAGTTTTTGATAAATCGGTTTACATTTGTAAAATTTATGAGAAATTGCTGGATATTCGGTAATAGTTTTATTCCCGCATTTATATTTTACTCCAACTTTAATTTCATCAAATTCACTTAAAACATCCAGCTTGGTTATGGCAAGGCTGGTAAATTGATTTAAACGGTTGGCAAATTTAACAACAGGTAAATCCAACCATCCGCATCTTCTCACCCTTCCTGATGTAGCTGCTATTTCTTTACCAATACTTTGCAATGATTTTCCAATTATATTTTTTTGTTCTGTAGGAAACGGTCCTCCACCAACTCTAGTTGTATAAGCTTTAACAACCCCAATGACATTTAAAGGTATTTGCGGAATTCCCAGAGATGAAAAAATTGATGATGCAAAAGTATTATTTGCTACAGTATATGGATAAGTTCCAAAATTTGCATCCAGCATGGTAGCCATAGCCCCTTCCCATAACATATTTTTTCGAATTATATTTTGATTAACATAATTCGACACATCTCCTACAAACGGTTTTATAATTTTAGATAAAAATAAAATCCGGTTAATAATTTTATCAGCTGTCAAATCTGTTTTGACTCCGTAAACTTTCTCTAAAATAGCTTTTTTCAAAGGCCATAGTGTCGCAACTTTCTTTCGTAATATTTCCGGGTAAAATAAATCTTCGCATCTTATGCCGGACCGATTGTTTCTGTCTTCATAACAATAACCGATTCCGACTCTCACGCTACCGGTAGCCCTTTTTCCCTTCCAGGCTTCATGAGCTCCGTCAAATAATTTATGATACGGCATCACCAAATTCACCCGGTAATCGATCATTAATTTTGGGGTTATTTTTAATTTTTGTAAGTCACCAAGTTCTTTTAACAGTATTTCCGGGTCAAAAACAGTGCCTTGTGCAATCAACAATTGTTTTTTTTGAAAAACACCTGATGGTAATACGTGTAATTTAATTGGTTGTTCTTTGTAAATCACTGTATGTCCGGCATTATTACCACCGTTAAATCTACCAACCACATCAAAATCTTCGGCCAATGCATCAACCAATTTTCCTTTACCTTCATCTCCCCATTGAGATCCGATAATCACCGTAAATTTACTTTTCATAAAAAGTTTATAAATCCATAAAAAAAGCCCTCGTATTGGAGGGCAATTCCCTACTTAATTGTATAGAAAAAATTCCGCTGTTTGTCAACTGCCAAATGTTTTACAAGCATCAATGAAACTTAGAAATAACGGATGCGGAGATAAAGGCCGGCTTTTATATTCCGGATGAAATTGAGTACCCACAAAAAACGGATGCACACTTTTGGGCAATTCTATAATTTCGACTAATTTTTCCAGAACTGACTGCCCAGCTATGATCAGGCCTTTCTTTTCAAATTGAGACCGGTAAAAATTATTAAACTCGTAACGATGACGGTGGCGTTCTCCCACAACATGATCTTTTATAAATCCATGATATTTTGTATAAGAAGCGTCAGATATAGTATTTTTGGCAATATCGCAATCCCATTTTCCTAACCGCATAGTACCTCCATAAGCCCGCCTGTTCATGGCATCTTTTTGAGCAGAAATTAAATGTACTACAGGATATTTAGTTTTTGGGTCACATTCTGAGGTATGGGCACCAACAAGCCCTAAAACATTTCTGGCAAATTCTACAGCTGCCAGTTGCATGCCATAACATAAACCTAAATAAGGAATTTTATTAACTCTTGCATATTTGATGGCTTGGATTTTTCCTTCAACACCCCTGGGTCCCCACCCAATGGGCACAATAATGCCTTTTACGCCTTTAAGTAATTCTCTCACTGACTCTCCATTTTCAATTTTCGCAGAATTTATAAATCGGGCTTTTATCGTCAACCCAAATTGCCAACCTGCATGATCAAGAGCATCAAGTAAAGCTGCGTAAGAATCTCTGAGCTCATAATCACCTGTGGCAAAATACTTACCCACAATGGCAATTTCAATCTGTTTATTTTGACTTACGTGTATTTTTTCGATTAATTGTCTCCAACAATCCAAATTAGGTAGTTTTTGCGGATATTTTACTAAGTCTAAAATTTTCTCCGGAAATTTTTGATCTTCAAAAATTAAAGGCACTGCATAGGCAGTTGTAACATCAGGATTATTGATTACATGATCAGCTTCTACATTACAAAACATAGCCAGA
The DNA here is from genome assembly GCA_964387625.1 of uncultured Gammaproteobacteria bacterium. Classification (GTDB taxonomy): domain Bacteria; phylum Patescibacteriota; class Microgenomatia; order UBA10105; family UBA10105; genus CAYLWN01. Next base: position 24,284 of record CAYLWN010000012.1, on the reverse strand, counting down.
CGTTCACGTCGCCTTTTATCAATGGATTTTTCTCCTCGGCAAACAATAAAATCAGGTTGAATTCCCATAGCCTGCAAATGTTTTACCGATAACTGCGTTGGTTTTGTTTTTGGTTCTCCTAAATGAGCGGGAGTTGGTAAGTAACTGACATGAACATGTACTACCAATTCTTTATAAACTATTTTCATGATTCTTGATGATTCGTAATATAAAACATTTTGGTATTCTCCAGCTGTACCACCTAATTCAATCAATACTATTTCAGCTTGATCTTTTTGGGCTGCTTCTTTGATTCTTTTGATAATTTCATCAGTTACATGAGGGATAGCTTCTACATCTTCGCCTTTATATTCAAAGTTACGTTCTTTGGAAATCACTGTCTGATAAATTTGCCCCATAGTGATGAAATTGTGCCGTAAAATATTTCTGTTTAAAAATTTTTCATAAGTGCCCATATCCATATCTGCCTCAGTCCCGTCTTCACACAAAAACGGATCACCGTGTTCAATAGGATTGATTAGGCCTGAATCAATATTGAGATAATTTTCGCATTTTACAGAAGTGACTTTAAATCCGCGGGCTTGTAAAGTCAGAGCAATCGAAGCAGCTGTGACGCCTTTACCAAGTCCTGATAAAACTCCACCTGAAACAAAAATGTAAACTGGTTTTTTTAGGGGCATGGTTTAATTTACCAAAAATAGGATTTTTAGTCAATAAAAAATATGTTAATGATGGATTTTTCGTTTGCGTAAAAGTTTCAGATCAACTATTGATTGTCGAAGCATCGCCTGGGCAATTATTTTCTCCTGAGGTGTAATTTTTTGTTTCAAAGCTTCAAGAGCCTGAATTTTGGCTTGATTGATTTCTGTTTCATTTAATTCATCCGCATACATCGCCTTTGTCACTAAAATCATTACTTTCTTAGGCATGACTTCAATAAATCCTCCACCGATTGCCAAAAATAATTCCTGATTGCCTTTAGATATTTTGACTTCTCCTTCAGTAAGTTGAGCAAACAAAGGTGCATGTCGAGGTAAAATTCCCAAAATCCCATCAACACCCGGAACCGTAATCATGTCTACGGAATCTGTATAAGCGATTCTTTCCGGAGTCACAATTTCAAGATTTATTTGCATATCTTAAAAATTTTAAATTTAAAATTTGAAATTTAAAATGAAATCCCTGTCTGCCGACAGGCATGTAAATATTATAATTTTAAAAATTTAAACATTCGAATTTGATTAAAAATTTAAAATTAAAAATTAAAAATTTATTTCACTTCCTCAATACCCCCCACCATATAAAATGCCTGTTCATTTTTATCATCATGTTTACCTTCCAAAATTTCACTAAAACCTTTAACAGTTTCTTCTCTTGATACAAATTTACCTGCTTTTGCAGTAAAAGGTTCTGCGACAAACATCGGTTGTGAGAAAAACTTTTGAATTTTACGAGCCCGTGACACAATCAATTTGTCTTCGTCAGATAATTCTTCCATTCCCAAAATCGCAATAATATCCTGTAGTTCCTTATATCTTTGCAAAATTTTCTGTACATTTCTTGCAACAATATAATGTTCTTTTCCTACAACTGATGGGGTCAATGCTCTGGAAGTAGAAGCCAACGGATCAACTGCTGGAAAAATTCCTTGTTCAGAAATAGCCCGATCCAATGCCACAGATGCATCTAAATGCGAAAAAGTAGCAACTGGAGCAGGATCAGTATAATCATCAGCTGGTACATAAACCGCCTGAACTGATGTAATTGAACCTTTTTTAGTAGAAGTAATTCTTTCTTGCAGTGCGCCCATTTCAGATGCAAGAGTTGGTTGATAACCTACTGCTGAAGGAATTCTGCCTAAAAGCGCAGACACTTCACTTCCTGCTTGAGCAAAACGGAAAATATTATCAATAAATAATAATACGTCCTGATTTTCTTCATCCCGGAAATATTCTGCCATGGTTAATCCTGATAATGCTACTCTTAAACGTGATCCGGGTGGTTCATTCATTTGTCCAAACATGAGCGCTGTTTTATCTATGACTCCTGTCTCTTTCATATCAAGCCATAAATCATTACCTTCTCTGGATCTTTCTCCCACACCGCAGAAAACTGATACGCCACCATGAACTTGAGCTACGTTTCTGATTAATTCCTGTATCAAAACTGTTTTACCAACACCTGCTCCTCCAAAAATAGCAACTTTTCCACCTTTTACGAAAGGGGCAATCAAATCAATGACTTTAAGTCCTGTTTCAAAAATATCTGCTTTTACTTCCTGATCTTTTAACGGGGGAGCTTGACGATGGATTGGCATGTATTTTTTTGCTTTTACTGGACCTTTGCCGTCAATTGTTTCTCCGATTACATTAAATATTCTACCTAAAACTTCTTTCCCAACTGGTACAGAAATTAAACTGCCAGTGTCCAAAACTTTACACCCTCTAGTTAAACCATCAGTTGGTCCAAGTGCCACAGTTCTCACTTTGCCTTCACCCATGTGAGCAGCAATTTCCAAAATCAATTTTTCTTTAGTAATCTCATTTTCAACTTTTAAAGCTTGATATAAAGGAGGCGGAACACCATCAAAAACCACATCTACAACTGGTCCGATAATTTGAATAATTTTACCGACTTTTAAATTGTGCATAATTTTCCTTTCAAATATTTATTCAACTGCTAAGCGTGCTGTAACAATTTCAGCAATTTCATAAGTAATTTTTTCTTGTCTGGCTTTATTATATTCTAGAGTTAATAAATCCATCAGCTCCAATGCGTTATCAGTTGCATTTTTCATGGCAATCATCCGCGCACTATGTTCTGATGCTGCTGATTCCATAATCGCATCTCGGACTTGATTTTCTAAATAATTAATCAACAATGAATCTAAAATCGTTTCAATTTTCGGCTCAACAATAAATTCTAAGGGTTTTGTTTTGTCTGCTTCATTACCCGATAAATTAAATTCACTCATCGGTAATATTTTTTTATTAGTTGGATCTTGCTGTAACGCAGAAATAAAATTATTATAAACTAAATAAACTTCCTTAAATTCTCCTTTTATATATCCATCGACTATATATTTTGTGACTGATCCAATATGTTTTGAATATGGTAAATTATCTGAAAAATCTGCTATCAATGTTCTTTGGTTTCTAACTAAAAAATTTTCACCTCTTTTTCCCATAGTCACAAATACAAAGTTTTTCAGATCCTCTTCTTTGAACCATTTCACAATTGATCTGGTTAAATTAGCATTAAATCCACCGCACAACCCTTTATTTGTACTAATTAATACGATTAATGTTTTCCCTTTTTCATTTATTTTCAATAAAGCATGTTTATCTGCGTCAATTTTTGCTACGAAAGTTGACACCATTTCAGCAATTTTTTGTGCATATGGTCTACCTGATAAAGCTAAATTTTGAGCTTTTTTCATTTTTGATGCAGCCATCATTTGCATTGCTTTGGTAATTTTTGCAATATTACCCGCTGACTTAATTCTTCTTTTGATTAAACGTTCACTAGCCATATTTATTTACTAAATGTTTTTTTAGAGTCTGTTTGATCTACCCTATGGAGGATCATTACAGAATCTTATGAAATTGTTTTACCTTTTAATTCCAATTTTTAAACAACTTCTTAAAATCTTCAGTGATTTTTTTCAATTGTTTTTCTAAACTTTCTGATAATTTTTTCTCTTCTTTAATGCTTTTTAAAAGTTTCCGTCCTGATGTGTCTAAATATTCCAAGAAGTTTTTTTCAAATTCAAAAATTTTATTCGTAGAAATATCATCCAAAAATCCATTTAAACCTGTCCAGAGTAATGCGACTTGTTTTTCAACCGGCATCGGCACATAAATATCTTGTTTTAACAGTTCGGTCATTCGAAATCCACGATCGATTTGAGCTTTTGTTACAGGATCTAAATCTGATGCAAATTGAGCAAATGCTGCCAATTCCCGGTATTGAGCTAATTCCAGTTTGAGTTTTCCAGCCACCTGTTTCATGGCTTTTATTTGAGCTGACCCTCCTACTCTTGATACTGACAAACCGACTGAAATAGCCGGACGCATACCTGAATTAAATAAATCAGTTTCCAAAAATATTTGTCCATCTGTGATAGAAATAACATTTGTAGGAATATAAGCAGACAAATCTCCAGCCTGTGTTTCAATGATCGGTAAGGCTGTGATTGAACCTCCGCCATTTTCTTCATTTAGTCTACATGCTCTTTCCAGTAATCTTGAATGTAAATAAAACACATCTCCAGGATAAGCTTCACGGCCTGAAGGACGACGTAAAATCAAAGATATTTGTCTATATGCCCAAGCATGTTTAGTCAAATCATCATAAATAACTAACACGTCTTTGCCTTTATCCATAAAATATTCACCCATCGCACATCCTGCATATGGAGCAATGTATTGGAGTGAGGCCGGATCAGATGCACTTGCTACAACAGTAATTGTATGTTCCAAAGCTTTATATTTTTCCAGCGCTGCTACAACTTGAGCAATTCTTGATGATTTTTGTCCTATGGCTACATAAATACATATCATTTTTTCCTCACGTTGATTGATAATTGTATCTAGAGCAATTTGGGTTTTTCCTGTACCTCTGTCACCAATGATTAATTCTCTCTGACCTCTACCAATTGGCACAAGAGAATCAATGGCTTTTATACCCGTTGCAACAGAAGTATTTACCGGACGTCTTAAAGTTACACCAGGTGCAATTTTTTCAATAGGATATCTTTTGTTAGTTACAATTTCACCTTTTCCATCAATCGGATCACCCAAGGGATTTAACACTCTGCCAATCAAATTTTCACCCACCGGTACTGATAGAAGTTTACCGGTATTTTTTACTTCATCACCTTCATTTAAAACCAGGTAATCTCCTAAAACTATCGCTCCAACACTATTTTCTTCCAAATTGATAGCTACACCCATGATTCCGTGGGGAAATTCCACCATCTCCATGTAAGTAACGCCATAAAGTCCTGAAATTTTAGCAACTCCATCAGAAACTTCAATAATTTTTCCAGTTAATTTTTCTTCTAAAACTGGTTGAAATTTAGCAATTTTTTGTAAAATTTGATCTGCTAATTGTTGGCCTGTTTTCATGTTTTTAATTTCCTCCTAAACTACGCTTCAAGCGTTCTAATTGATAAATAAGAGTACCATCAATTTTCCAGTCTCCTAAATGAATTCTTAAACCGCCTAATAATTTTGGCTCTATCCGGTAGTTCACTTTAACTTCATGTTTGAGTATCTGAAAAATAGTCTTTTCAAATTTGTTTTTTTCGTCTTTTGATAATTCAACAGCACTATAAAGCAATGCTTCCTCAATGCCCTTGGTTTTTAACACTGCCTCACTGATTTTATTTTCAAGCTCATCCAAGAAAACGCTGTTTCGTTCCGAATTCATCAAATCAAACGCTTCTTGAAAAATATGCTTATCAACACTTTTATTTTTCATGACTGTTTTCCAAGTTTTTTAAATTTTTTTCAATCATCTGATGTTGTTGTGCAGGAGTAATAATGTCAGCCAAAAGTTTCTTAGTCATTTCTGCTGCCACTTTTACAGTTTTCTGTGACATTTCCTCAGACATTTCATTAAGTTTATTATTTAAATCATTTTCCATTTTGGCTTTCATTTCTTCATTTTCCAATTTTCCTTGTGCCAAAATTTCTGATTTGACGCTGGTCGCATCTTTTTTTGCCTGATCAATTATTTTCTTTGCTTCAAGATGTGTTTTTTGTAAAATTTCTTCATGCTTTTTAAGCATTTTTTCCTCTTCTGCCTGCATTTTTTCAGCATATATAAGTCCTTGGGAAATTTTTTCTTTCCTCTCTTTTAAAGCCTTTAAAATCGGCTTATATAAAAACTTGGTTAATAACAAAAGCATGATTGTAAAATTTACAATCTGTGTTAATAACATTGGTAGTTGAATTCCTAATTTTTCCATATTTTAGTTATAAGTAATAAGTTATAAGTGATAAGTTAAGTTATTTTAATTGCTTATATCCTATCTCTTATTGCTTACCTGTCCTCCGTAGCTTTATGCGAAGGAGGATCGCTGCTAATTATGCAAATTTCAAAATCAAAGCTACGACCAATGCGTAAATAGCAATAGCTTCAGCAAATGCCATACCTAAAACCATTGCTGTTTGAATTGTAGATGATGCTTCAGGATTTCTTCCCATTGCCTCAACTGCTTTAGATGCAATAAGTCCAATTGCAATAGCTGGCGCTAAACCTCCAATGGCAATTGTTAAACCTGTGGCTAATAATTGCATATCCATAAATTTAAAAATTCACCCCCTTTAAATGAAATACTGAGATATAATTATCTTAATTTCTCAATATCTTAATATCTTTTTATCTTTGCTATCTTTCAAAAAAAACTTAATGCGCTTCATGTGAAATTGTTGCCATTTTCAAAAATACTGCTGTTAACATAGCAAACACAACTGCTTGGATAAATCCGACAAATAATTCAAGTCCCAAAAAAGGTAATGGTGCAATCACCGGAATCAAGAATGCAATTACCGTCAGTAAAACTTCTCCGGCAAAAATATTTCCGAATAACCGGAAAGAAAATGAAATAATTTTTGAAAATTCGGAAATTAATTCCAAAATTCCTACATAAAAATAAATCGGATTGGTAAAATTAAAAAATTTCTTTAAATAGGAGATTCCCAAAGTTTTCAAACCGAAATATTGAATTGATGTCATCGCAATCAAAGCAATTGCCAATGTAGTATTTAAATCAGCTGTAGCTCCTCTGAAAAGCGGTACGGTTTTGACTTTTGTTGTTGTTGTTTTATCAATCACAGGTTCACTTGCATAAGAAGTTTTAAGTATTTCAATATTTGAATGTGATTCTCCTTCAGAATTTTCGTAAACTACAATTGATCCAACTCCGGGTAAAAGTCCGATCCAATTAGAAATAATGATAAATAGAAAAATGGTTGCTAATAACGGAAAAAAAGCCCCGATTTTATCTTCACCTACGACGCTTGCAAATAATTTGTACAATGAATCAATAATAAATTCTCCAATTGATTGAATTGTAGAAGGAATCAAAGTAATATTTCTGGTGACAAAAAAAGCAAATAAACTTAATATTAACATCACCAACCACGTAGTTAAGATTGAATTAGTTATCGGCAATCCAAAAATTGAAAAAATTTTTTCAGCCGCCAGCGATATATGTAAATTACCCATTATTTATCCCTTTTTTTACTAAATTGTTTAACTATGAAATATAAATTTGTAAAACTTAAAAATACGCCAGTCAATAATCCAGACAACAATAATTTAGGATGTGTTAAAAATTTATTATCCAACCATAAACCAAAAAGCGTTCCCAATGTGATTGGAAGCGCTATCATCATCCCAATTTCCGTAGCCTGAATCATTGGTGCAGGCTTATTTTCTTTTATATCAATATTATCTTTTTCATCCACCTGATATCCCGTTTCATTATCTAGATTTAGAACTTTTTTTGTCGCAGGCTGATTCATTTTAAAACATTTGTAATTCTTAGTCAATTATAAAATCATTAATTTTACCTGTAAATCAACTAAGAAATCACATTATACTAAAAAATATTTTAAACTCTTATACATATTAGATATGTCTATGGAGTAAAAATATCATTAGCCAAAAGCATTAAACGTCCATCTTTTTCATCCATTTTTCCCTTTACCAATACCACACTATCTGACAATAAAATTTTTTTAACCAAAGCATAAACTCTGGGAAATACCACTACTTCTATTGTACCTGATAAATCAGATACACGTGCAAAAGCCATTTCCTGATTTGAAGTTTTGGTAACTATTTTTTTAACCTGTGTGATAACTCCACCAACTAAAACAACCGCACCAACATCATCTGTATTTAAATCAGAAATATTATGAGTTACCCGGGGAGCAATTTTGGAAAACATTGGCGTTAACGGATGTTCTGTCAAATAAAATCCGAATAATTCTTTTTCAAAATGCAAGGTTTCGGTTTTTGTAAATTCTTCCACATTAGGTAAAGCTGTAAAGGCAATATTTGCACTTTCAGCAAATAAACCAATTTGTCCGGAATCGGAATTTTTTCTTTGTTTATTTGCCTCCAGCATAATTTGGCTTAAAGCTGTCATTTGTGCGGCCCTACCTCCAAATTCATCAAATGCGCCGCTTTTAATAAGACTTTCCATAATTTTTTTATTTACTTTGGACAAATCTACCCGTGAACAAAAATCAGCCAAAGAACTAAAATTACTGTCTCTTCTGCGTGAAGATAAAATTGTGTCAATTGCAGCGCTACCGACATTTTTTATGGCTGATAAGCCAAAACGGATACAATTATTGCGTCTAGCATCTTTTTCAATAAAAAAATCAACTTGTGAACGGTTAATATCTGGACCCAATAAATGAATTTTCATTCTTTTACATTCCTCAACCAACATGCTTAATTTTTCTTCTTTGATAGGTCCAGAAGTAGCTCGGGATTCAGCACTTAAGACTGCGGTCATAAATTCAACAGAATAACGCGATTTAAGATAAGCAGTCCAATATGCAATCATGGCATAACATGCTGCATGAGCTTTGTTAAATCCATATCCGGCAAAAGGTTCTATCAAATGAAAGATTTCTGCAGCTTTTTCTTGCGTAACACCATTTTTTTTACAGCCGGCGATAAATTTTTCTTCCTGCTTTTTCATTTCTGATATTATTTTTTTACCAACTGCTTTTCTTAACTTATCCGCTTCTCCCCAAGAATATCCGGCTAAAGTAATAGCAGTTAACAACACATCGTCCTGATAAGCAATAATTCCATATGAATTGGCCAAAACTTTTTCCAACAACGGATGCGGATAAGTAATTTTTGATGCATCATGTTTGCGGGCAATAAATTCAGGAATCACGCCCATTGGACCAGGACGATATAAAGCCACCATTGCCATTAAGTCAAAAACTGATGTTGGTTTAAGATCTTTGATATAACGTCTCATTCCAGCAGATTCTAGTTGAAAAATTCCAGTTGTTTCTCCTTTGGAAAGCAATTTAAATGTTTCCTCATCATCAAGAGGAATTTTTGAAATATTTACATTTTCTCCCCTTATTTGTTTGATGAGCTGCAGAGTTTTTCCAATTATCGTTAAATTTCTCAGTCCCAAAAAATCCATTTTTAAAAGTCCGATCCCGTCTTCTCCGACCGTGTACATATCGTATTGGGTAACTATTTTTTCACCTCTGGCTTCTTTTTGCAGCGGTGTATATTCCACCAATGGCTTATCGGCAATCACAACTCCAGCTGCATGCACTGACGCATGTCTGGATACACCTTCAAGTTTACGGGCCAAATCCAATAGTTTTTTTGTTTCCTCTTCAGTATTGTAGGCAACGTTTAAATCTGCTGACATTTTCAAAGCCTTATCAATCGTCATCGCACTTCCCTGAAAACCCATAGGAATCAATTTCGCAATTCTGTCAGGTTGTGCATATGGCATACCCAATGCACGGCCTGTATCTCTTATAGCTTGTCTGGCCTCCATTGTTCCAAAAGTGATTATTTGGGCTACTTTATCAGCTCCGTATTTTTGCGTCACATATGCAATCACTTCATCACGTCTATCATCGGCAAAATCCAAATCAATGTCAGGCGGACTAGGTCTTTCCGGATTTAAAAATCTTTCAAATGGTAAATTAAAATAAAACGGGTCAATACCTGTGATACCTAACACATAAGACACCAAAGATCCGGCAGCAGAACCTCTTCCCGGACCTACAAAAATTTGATTTTGTTTAGCCCAATTTACAAAATCTGCCACTATTAAAAAATATGTAGAATAACGCTTTTTTGTAATAATAGATAATTCATATTCCAATCGCTGATTAACTTTTTCCGGAATTAAATCACCGAATTTTTTTATAGCACCAGCATACGCAGCTTTTTTTAAATATGTTTCGGCTGTTTCTGTAACGGGCACCGGAAAACGGGGTAATATCCATTTGCCTAAAGTAATTTCTAAATTACATCTATTTGCTATTTTTCTGGAATTTTCAATTGCTTCTGGGTATCTGGCAAACAAATTTTTCATTTCATCCTGAGATCTTAAATAAAAATCCGGAGAGCTAAGCATTGACATGGGTCGATTTTTTTCAATAATTGTTCTTTGCGTCTGTACACATAAAAGTATTTCGTGAGCTTCAGCATCATCCGGATTTATATAATGAACGTCATTGGTGGCTACCATTGGAATTCCGATTTTTCTCGAAATTTTTACCAGTTTTTCATTTACCATATCTTGTTCTTGGATATTAGGATGCATCTGAAGCTCTAAATAAAAATTACCCTCACCGAATATTTCTAAATATTCTCTCGCAATTTTTTCTGCTTTATCATTTTGATTTTCCAAAAGCAGTGACGGAATTTCTCCTCCTAAACACGCTGATAAAGCAATTAACCCCTCACTGTGTTTATGTAATATTTCTTTATCTATTCTGGGTTTATAATAAAAACCTTCCAAATTAGCTAAGCTGACCAGTTTCAATAAATTTTTATATCCAATGTCATTTTTGGCCAATAGAACTAAATGATATTGATCTCTGTCAATTGAGGGTTGTTTATCAAAACGGGATTTGGCTGCCACATATGCTTCAACTCCAATTATCGGTTTAATTCCGGCAGCCTTAGCTTGTTGATAAAATTTAATAGTACCATACATTGTGCCGTGATCAGTCAGAGCAATAGAATCCATGTTTAACTCTTTTGCTTTAGCTATCAGATCTTCCATGCGGCAAAGTCCATCAAGCAGGGAAAATTCGCTATGAACGTGTAAGTGTGTAAAATCTGACATAATTTATTTTAAATCTTAAAAATCAAAGGGGACGCTTATCCATGTCTTGATACCATACTACACTTGATGTTCCAGATTGTTTTTTTGCGTGATACATAGCATCATCCGCTCTACCCATTAATTCTTCAGGTGTTATATTGTCTCCTTTATGATATTGAGCTA
>CAYLWN010000012.1:9199-13155 GCA_964387625.1 uncultured Gammaproteobacteria bacterium | reverse complement strand
TTTATAAGTTTAAAATTATCTAAATCCATCATGATAACTGTTAAAACTCCATATAAACTTCTATCTATCAAATTCATTTCTTGTTTTACGCGTCTTTGAAACTCTTTTTTATTAACTAAGCCTGTTAATTCATCAATGGTTAATTCTTTTTTAGTTTTTTTTAATTGTCTTTCTTGCATAACCGTATTATATGCTTGGGCTGTCAGTTCTTCGTTATTTGAAAGATTTTTGAAGAATTTACTTTGTATATCTTTTTTTACCATTTCGTGTTTAAATTTTTTAAATTCAGGAGCGGTATCTTCAATATCAGGTAAAATAGTCTTCGTTATGACTTCAATATTTTGTCTGTGTCTATTTGCAGCTTCATGTGCTACTTGTTTATCTCGGACTCTCCCCCTGTTTGGTCCTTTTAAAATATAAATATCTTTGCCTAAATCTACTCCCTCGCTCATTTCATCCTTTCTTCTAACATTTTTTTTATAAGTTGTGTGTCGGCTTTGGCTTTTAAGCTCCGCATCACACTACCAACCAAAAACATGATCACTCCAACTTTTCCATTTTTATAATCAGTAACTGCTTTACTATTTACGTCTAAAACTTCGTCAATAATTAATATTAATTTGTCGTTATCTATTTGTACCACATTTTTACTGGCAACAATTTGTTTAACTAAATCCTCAGGTCTAACTTTTTTAATATCTACATTTTTATTTAACAACCAGTTAGCAATATCTATGCTTTTAATATTCTTAAATCCCTGTCCTGAGCTTTGTCGAAGGGTTAAATCTATCATCTTTAATCCCGCTTCAAAATAATCAGACATCGCTCTGTCCTCTACCAATCTTTCGGCAGCTTGATAGGGGAGATCAAAGTCTTTAACAAAACGGTTAATTTTTGCATCCGGTAATTCTTTAATCTTTAATCTTAAATCATCAATCAGTTGATTTGTCCATTTCATAGGCGGAATATCAGGTTCTGGAAAATATCGATAATCTGCTGCTCCCTCTTTACTCCGCTGGGGGATAGTTACACCTTTTTTTTCATCCCAACCCCTTGTTTCTTGAATGGGTGTCTCTCCTGACTCAAGAATTTGAATATGCCTTTCTATCTCGAAATCTATTGCCCGTTTTACAAAATTGAACGAATTAATATTCTTCACCTCAACTTTGTAATTTGGTAACGGATAACTTTCATCAATATTTAATTTTTGATTTGTATTTTTCCTGCCTGCCGGCGAGGCAGGGATATTTGATATTTGATATTTGATATTTTTTACAGATATGTTCGGTTCCAATCTCATACTCCCCTTTTCCATTGAGGCATCGGAAATATCCAGATAACGGATAATTTGATAAAGTTTTTTTAAAAATGTTTTTGCATCTTCTGCGCTATGAATATCAGGTTCTGTAACAATTTCCACCAAAGGTACACCGCTTCGATTAAAATCTATCAAGGTAACTTTTTTATCATTTATAGTTTGATGCAACAGTTTTCCTGTATCTTCTTCCAAATGAACTCGATTAATTCTAATCGTTTTACTTTCCATCATGTCATTCTGAACCTGCTTTGCAGGTGAAGAATCTTCTAAAGATCCTTCTCCACGACTTTTGTCGGGATCAGGATGGCGATTAATATTGATCTCTAACTTTCCACTTCTACACAACGGTTGATCGTATTGACTAATCTGATAACCTTTAGGAAGATCCGGATAAAAATAATTTTTCCGGTCAAATTTTGAGAGGTTTGGAATTTCGCAACCTAAAGCCAATCCTAACATTATGGTCCATTCAATGGCTTTTTTGTTTGGCACTGGTAATGCTCCGGGTAATCCTAAACAAACCGGACAAGTGTATATATTGGGTTTTGGCGCATGAAACGGATCGTTTTTACATCCACAAAACATTTTAGACTTAGTTTTAAGTTCTACATGAATTTCCAAACCGATTATTGGTAAATAATTATCATTCATATATTTTGTCATGCCGATCCGCCAGCTGGTCGGATTCGGCATCTAGTTTTTGAAAATTAGATCCTGAAACACCTGCCCGCCAACTGCTGTTGCAGTAGGCAACTGCAGGCGGGAGTTCAGGATGACTAATTTTTATTTAACCCACGGATTCCAAGTTGTATTTTGTTCAAACGCATGTGCGACAGTAACTATTTTTTCTTCTTCCCAATGATTTGCAACAATATTTAATCCTAAATATAAATTAGTTTTTTCGTCATGATACATCGGTACATTTATTCCGGGTAATCCTGAAATAGAACTTGGTTCGAGTAACATATCTTCAAGTTCTCCAAACATCGGATTGTCCTTGGATGCTCCTATAGGCAAAGCAAAACCCGGAGAAGTTGGAGAAATCAACACATCGAATTTAGAAAATAATTGTCTATAATTTTGAATATATAAACTCCTTACTTTTTGGGCATTCACATAATATTTATCAGCATAACCTTTTGATAGGGTAAAAGTTCCTAACATGATCCTGCGTTTAGCTTCATCACCAAAAAAAGAGCGATTATTTCCATATCTGATGCCATCATATCTGGCTAAATTGGACGAAACTTCACCTCTTTGCACAACAGTGTAAACACCGATTGCAAAATCCGGATTTAATATTTTATTTTCTTTTAATTCATTAGATAAAGGAATCAAATCAACGCAAGCTCCCAGATTTTCAAAAACCTGAGCAGCTTTTTGTAGTGATTTATCAACAAGAGTCTTTTTTAACTTCTGATGATCAATATAACAAATGCCAATTTTCATACTTTTAATATTTTTATTTAAAGCTTTAGTTAAATCAGGAACAGGTTTAACAGCTGTTGTGGCATCATATTTATCATGACCAGCAATATGATTAAAAATCATAGCGCAATCTTCAACAGTTTTTCCAATTGGTCCTGGGGAATCAAGAGATGAACCCATTGCTACCACTCCTGCCCTTGAAACACGACCATAAGTTGGTTTTAATCCCACAACTCCACACCAGGCTGAAGGTTGTCTTATCGATCCGGCAGTTTCACTGCCTAACGCACCAACACAGATGTCAGCTGCAACAGCAGCTGCACTTCCTCCTGAAGATCCTCCAGGAAGGTTTTTGGGGTTTCGGGGATTTAAAGATCTTCCGAAATCAGATGTTTCAGTGCTCGAACCATGCGCCCATGCATCCATATTGGTTTTTCCAACAACAACTCCGCCATTTTGTTTCAATCTTTTGGTCACCGTTGATTCATAAGGAGGCATAAAACCTTGTAAGACTTTTGCCGATGCTGTGGTTGAAAGTCCCATTGTCAAAAAATTATCCTTAACTGCGATAGGTACGCCTGAAAGAGGTTTATCTATATTTTTTTCAGCTTTTTCAATAGCTTTTTTGTCTATAGCTAAATAAATATTAAGCTTAGAATTTATTTTTTCAATTTCTTTAAAAACATCCGCATATAATTCTTTAAGCGAAATTTCTTTAGCTCTTAGTTTAGTAATTGTTTGTTTTAATGTTAATTGATTGAGTTTCATAATTATTTGACTATTGGATAATTTGATAATTGGATTATTGGCTAATTATTCACTTTTCCAAAATCTGATCTACTACAAAATATCCATTATGTGTGTGTTTTGCATTAGATAACGCCTGAGATTGGGTTAACATACGCTCTTCGTCAACCTCATCTTCGCGGAACACATTGGTCAATCCCGTAACTTGATGAGTAAGTTCAACATTGGTTACATCAACTTGATTTAATTGGTCAATCACTTTCATCACAGAATTAAAACCAGTTGCCAATTTCTTCTCTTCCCCATCGGTGACCGGAATATTAGCAAGTTTTGCAATATGTTTGACATCTTTTGGAGTAAAAGTAACTGTTTTTTTCATTGAAGTCATATCGGTTGATACTCGATGCATTTTCTCAAAAATGCTATCGGTATATTATACTGCAAAAATCATTTTTAAGTGTAG
>CAYLWN010000012.1:0-9099 GCA_964387625.1 uncultured Gammaproteobacteria bacterium | reverse complement strand
TTTTCTCAAAAATGCTATCGGTATATTATACTGCAAAAATCATTTTTAAGTGTAGTAATCTTTAATCTTTAATCTTTAATCTTTAATCTTTTAATTTTTTTGCAAAATCATGTGCTTGCCATTCCAAATCATCATTTAATCTTTCCAGTTTTATTTGATTTCCATATTTCACTTCCAAAGCTTTTTTGATCAACCAATCTGCCAATTGTGGATTTTTGGGGAGTAGCGGTCCGTGAAAATAACTGCCTAAGGCATTTTTATAAATGGCACCTTCAAATCCGTCTTCTCCGTTATTACCGAATCCCTTAATAATTTTTGCCAATGGTAGGATATTTTTTCCCAAATAAGTTCTACCCCCATGATTTTCAAAACCAACAATAGTTTTATTTAAAAATAAATTGTCATCCTCGGGCTTGCCTGCGCAAGCAGGCTTGACCCGGGGATCTTTAAGATTCCCTCCTGCTTGCGCAGGCAGGTTTTCAAGGGAATGACCGAGAAATAATTTTGCAACTACATTACCTATCAGTCTCTTACTTTGATCTCCTAAATGTTCTGTATATAAATCAAAAATTCCGGCGCCTGGTATCTTTTCACCTTGATAGGGTTTATAATAATGACCTGCGAATTGATATGCTGCGCAAACAAACAACGCTGGAATATTGTTTTCAATCATTGCTTTAACTTTTGGAGCTTTAAAACTTAAAAAATCCTGGCCAACAAGTTTTTGTTGCCTATCCTGCGCACCACCCATAAACAACAGGTCGGACCTGTTTAAAAGATTGTCAGGGCTGTCCAAATTGATTTTATCAATATTTACTTTTATTCTCCGCCACTCACATCTTTTTTGCATCACAATAATATTTCCTCTGTCACCATAAGTGCTCATCAAATCTGGATAAAACCAGGCAATGTTTAATTGATAATTCATAAAATAATTTTAAATGTCATCCTGGAATTCCGATGAAATCGGAATGATAGGATCTTAAAAAAGATGCTATCGCTTCGCCAAGTCTGACTTGGCTTCGCTCCAGCATGACAATGATGTTATAAAATCGCTTTTCCTCCTAAAATTCTCCTTACTTCTAACATCGCTGAATATGTTGCTAAAACAAACAAGGTTTCATTTGGATTTACTTTATTTAATCCTGCTTCGATAGCTTTTTTTAATTCTGATTCAATTAAATGATTTTTTTTAAAATTTAATATGTGTTTTTGGTTTTTGCTATTTGATATTTGATTTCGAAATGCGTATTTCATCCTCAATCCCATATCATAAGCTCTGTCTCCACTAACTATTACTTGCATACTTTCCGGTATGGTTTCAAAATCCACATCCCAAATCCAGGAAATGTCGCGACCATCCGGAATCCGGTCATTAAGTGCTAATAATATTGTTTTTGGATTTAATTCAAGAACAGTTCTAAGTGAAGCGTTAAATCCTGCCGGATTTTTGGATAAAAATATTTTTACTTTTTTATTATTAATTGTAAATTCTTCTTGTCTACCAAAAGCTGGTTTAAAATCTTTTAATCCTTTTTTTATTTGACTATCCGCAATACCAATTGCTTTTGCAGTGCTTACCGATGCCAATGTATTATAAATATTATATAGTCCGGGTAAAACTTCATCCCATTTTGTCAGTTGTGGTTCCGGTCTGGTATTTCCACACTTATCACATTTCCAAATTCCCAAATGCGAAAAATAAATTCCCTCATATAAAAGACGTGCACCGCAATTTAAGCAAAAGGTGCTGTCTTGTGCATGTTCCAAATTTTGTAAAAATTTTTGCGGTTCGTTAATTCCAAAATATTTCTTTTGCAAAGATAAATTTTTTCCTAAATAAGCAATTGCCGGATCATCAGCATTTAAAATCAAAGTTGTATCATTCACCTTGTCATCATCGGACTTGATCCGATGATCTTTATCTTTAATTAAATTAATTAATGCTGTTTGCCATTTTTCAACAATCACGTCCACTTCTCCATACCTGTCTAATTGATCACGGAAAAGATTAAGCAAAACAATTACAGTTCTAGTTTCAAGGTTAGAAGTTTGGATATCTTTAAGAAAAAGCGATAAAGAATTTTCGTCTACTTCAAACACTCCCCAATCAGCATGAATTTTTCCCATCCAGTTCGATTTAATGATCAGAGAAGACACTGTTCCGTTTATTAAATTTGCACCAGTATTATTATGAATTATCTGCTGACCGTTTTTCTCAAGAATTTGTTTTATCATTAGAGATGTAGTAGTTTTTCCATTGGTACCGGCAACAATAATAATTCCTTTTTTTATTTGTTCAAGAAATGATGGTAGTATTTGCGGATTAAGTTTAAGTACTACTTCTCCCGGCCATGTCCCTCCCGCTCCTAAATGAAATAGTTGAGTTATGGAATGTACTATTTTTCCAGTAATAATTACTAACCGATTAAACATCTTAAATTAATAAGCGCGTGCATGGTAAAATTTTTCAGTTCTGAACTAAGTGAGGGCCTAAAACCTTATTTAACAGTTAACGTTTCATCCCGAACGATTTTCAGAATCTGCTAAAAATTTTATCTGCAAGCGATTATTTAATAAAAAAATCTTTACATTGCTCTCAATCTTTTAATTCTCTCTTCAATTGGCGGATGAGTATTAAAAATATTGGCAAACCAACTTCCGAAATCCTTTCCTTTAAAAGGATTTGTAATATAGAGATGTGCTGTTGCATTTGTTGCAGCTTCCAAAACTTCTTTATCGTTAGATAATTTTTCCAAAGCTCTGGCCAACCCTTCAGGATAACGGGTGATGAACGCACCTGACGCATCTGCTAAATACTCTCTTTGTCTGGATATTGCCAACTGTATAATTGTAGCTAAAATCGGAGACAAAATAGCTAAAACAATACCTACTACCAAAAATATTCCTCCACCTGACCTGTTTTCTCTATCTCTTCTGCCTCCCCACCAAAGAGAACGCAAAAACCAATCAGCTAAAAATGCCAATGTACCAACTAAAACCCCAACAATCAACATGAGTCGAATATCATAATTTTTGATATGCGATAATTCATGAGCAATTACACCTTCTAGTTCCCGTCTGTCTAATCTTTCTAAAATTCCGCTGGTTGCACAAACAATTGCGTGATTTGGATCCCTACCTGTTGCAAAAGCATTCATAGCTGTGTCGGGAATTACATATAATTTTGGTTTAGGAAGTCCTGCTGCCATAGCCAGATTTTCTGTTACTGTAAAAAAATCAAAATCTGTTTGCCTGTTTGCTTCCCGAGCACCTGACATGGCTAATATCACTTGATCTCCCCAAAAATAACTTCCCAAACTTGTCATTAATGAAAAAATTAATCCAATAGCAATCCAGCTTCTTCCATATCCCATCGCTTCTCCCAAAACCCAAACTACCAAGGTTATAAACACCACAAATCCAATCATCATTAACCAGGTTTTAATTTTATTATTCGAAATTTGTGAATACATGTTCATAGAATACACTTAATATTCCGGAAATCTATTGATTTCCGGAATCAGATTTATTAATTTGCTTAATCTTTAAAACTTTACTTCTACTTTCTTTCTCTCTTCTTCGTTAGCTGCAAAAAATTCCTCTTCCTTAAATCCCATCATATTGGCAATAATCACATTTGGAAACATGACAATTTTAGTATTGAAATCCATAACTACGTTATTATAAAACTGTCTGGAATATGCCACTTTATCTTCTGTATCTGACAATTCCTGTTGTAATTTCTGGAAATTCTCAGACGCGCGTAGCGTTGGATAATTTTCTGCAACGGCAAATAATGATTTTAGTGCACCTGTCAATTGATTATCAGCCATGGCTTTATCTTTGGGTGATTGGGCACTCATCAAAGCCGAACGAGCTTTAGTAACATTTTCAAATATTTGCTTTTCATGAGCTGCATAACCTTTGACAGATTCCACTAAATTCGGAATCAAATCAGCCCGTCTTTTAAGTTGAATATCGATTTGACTCATGGCTTCTTTGATTCTGACTTTTAAAGTCACCAATGAATTGTATAAACCCCAAACAAAAAACACGACTACAATCAATAAAATTCCAATTAAGAATACTGGTCCCATATATAAATCACCTCCTAATATTTAATTTTTATATTTTCATCCACTTTTCTAATTCATTATAACTCAACGTGTTAAGAATGTCTTTATTTTCTGCCCAACCCCGGCGGGCTACCGATACTCCATATTGCATGTTAAACATTTGTAAATGTTCGTGACTATCAGTGTCGATAAATAGCTTTACGCCTTTTTTTACTGCTTCTCTGACTAATAAATCCGGTAAATCCAACCGTTCAGGCCAGGAATTTATTTCTACAGCTCTATTAAATTTTTTACAAAAATCAAATATCTGATTCCAATCAGCTTCATAACCCTCACGGGATCCTAGTAATCTTCCCGTAGGATGACCGAAAATTTTAGCTTTTGCGTGTCTCAATCCTGATAAAATTCTTTTTGTCATATCTGTTTTATTCATTTTAAAATTTGAATGAATTGAAACAATAGCAGCGTCAATATATGCAAATGCCTCATCAGGTATGGCTAAATTTCCTTTTGGATCAATATCAATTTCCAACATGATAAAAATTTTTACTCGATTTTTCACGGATTTTTCACGGGATGTAAAAATGTGTTCAAATTTTTCACGGCGCTTTTTCAATATTTCCACAACCTGCAATTGATTATGACCGGAAATCGAGGGATTGTGGTCACTAATTCCTATGTATTCGTAATGTAATAAATCAGCTTGTTTTATTAACTCTTCTAAAGTAGACAATCCCAAATCATGTGATGGTTCTAAATTATAATTTGAATGAATATGCAAATCGCCTTTTATATCATTTAAATTAACTAATTTCGGCAAACCCTGTTGTTTACCCTGAGCTTGTCGAAGGGCTGCTTCAATTTCTCCTGTATCTTCACGTAATTCCGGTGGAATCCAATCAAGTCCTAATGCATTATAAAATTTTACTTCATCATCAAATTCATAAATTTTAGATTTATCGTTAAAATTCTTAAATCTTAAATCTTTAATCTTTAATCCCGTTATATTCTTTATTCCATGTTCTGACAATGATAATCCCTTTTTTATGGCAAATTCCCTAAGATGAATGTTGTGTAACTTGCTACCTGTAAAATATTGCAACATAGCACCGTAAGCTTTTGGTGTTTGTACTCTCAAATCTACCTGTCGACCGTCAAAAAGTAATATCGTAGCGCCTTTTTCGCCCTGATCAACTGTTTTACGGGCTTTAGGATAGTCCACAAAGGCTTTTATAACGACATTTGGCTCATTTGTGGCTACAGCTAAATCAATATCACCAATAGTTGGTACTTTACGCCTTAAAGACCCCAAAACATCAGCCTGTTTGACTTGAGGTAATTTTTTTAAATATTCCAAAACTTGCATTGCAATACTGTCAGCAAATGGTAACGGCATCCGATTTTCCTTTATATGCCCTCTTTCAAAAGAAGCAATTGATTTAGTTAGTTCTGACTGTGATTTTTCTCCCCAACCTGCAAATTTTGAGATTTTTCCGCTTTTAATAGCCTTTTTAAGATCGTTTAAAGCAGTTTTGGGATTGGAAATTTTTAAGTTCGATGTTAAAAAATCCGCTCTCTTAGGACCAATTCCGGGTATTTGCAAAAAAATAAAAAATGCCGGAGAAACACTTTTAATAATGGCTTCTAAATGTTTGATTTTACCTGTTTTAAATAATTCATCTATATACGAAGCTATAGTATCGCCAATTCCGGGAATTTCTCTTAATTTTCCGTCTTTCCAAAGGTCTTTTATGTCAGAAGTCAATTTTTCAATGGAATCAGCTACTTTTTCATAAGCAACTATTCTAAATCGATTTGCATTTTGAATAGTTAATACTGCAGCCACATTCCGAAATAAGGTTGCTATTTCTAAATTCGACATATAATTAATTATAATTTAGCATTTAGCATTTGTCATTTAGCATTTTATAATTATACTCTCTATTGTCACATTAAAAGCATAATGATATGATAACTGCAATATTTTACCTGTTGACAAAGAGATATATATAATTTTATTATGGGCTCGTGGTGTAGAGGCCTAACACGCGTCCCTGTCAAGGACGAGACCGGCGGTTCGAATCCGCTCGGGCCCGCACTTCGACAAGCTCAGTGCATAATTATACTGAGATTGACGAAGTCCGAGAGGATGAGAAGTTCATGGTGAGCTTGCCGAACCAAATTCGCTCGGGCCCGCCAATAGAAATTTTCAAAAAAAGTAAATATTATTAAAACCGCTAAAAAGCGGACTGCCCCTATAAACTAATTTTTCTGCTCAATTTAGGAGGTTTTATGCCAAGACAAAAAACTGTTAAAGAGGTTCAGGAAGTTGAAGAACCTATTTCTGAATCTTATATATCCATTGGATTAGGTCTTTTAGTAGTCGTAGTAGTAGGTATATTGCTTTATAATTATTTTAGTCAAAAAAATAAAAAACCAGAACTTGCTCAACAAGAAGCAGAAAAAATTGCTCAAGAAGCAACTATGTCTGCCAAACCCGGATCCACTTATACAGTTACCGAAGGCGATACTTTGTGGAGTATTTCCGAAAAATCCTACAATACAGGATACAATTGGGAAGATATTGCAAAAGCGAATAATCTAACCAATGCTGATTTATTAGAAGCTGGTCAACAACTGACTATTCCAGAAGTTTCACCAATTTTACCGGAAATAGCAGTTGCGTCGCCGGTTGACCAAAGCTCACCTGAACCTCAGGTAAATGCACAACCGGAAGTAAGTTCGGAAACTCAAACTGCACCAACACCAAGCATTACCGGTGATTCATATACAATTGTCACGGGTGATAATTTATGGGATATTGCTTGCAAAGCATACGGTGATTGTTATGCCTGGACGAAAATTGCAGAAGCTAATAAATTAGAAAATCCTGATTTGATTCATCCAGGAAATATCTTGACTCTACCCCGATAATAATTAGTTAATACTAATTTATAAAATAAATAGCAATTAATTTTGCTAAAGTTATCTAATTGCCTGTATAATTATGACAATAATTACACAGGCTTTTTAGAATGTGTTTGATCCCGATTCAATCGGGATCATTAGAGATTCTTATGAAGCTGTTTTTCCTTTTATTTCCGATTTTAAACAGCTTCTTAGTGTCATAAACTTAGTGTCATAAACTTATTGTCATTTCGATCCGCCAACTGGCGGAGAGAAATCTAGCGATAGCGTAATTAATAAAAACGAAATTGAAGTGCGGTAGTAGTTCAATGGTAGAATGCTTCCTTCCCAAGGAAGTGGTTGAGGGTTCAAGTCCCTTCTACCGCTCAAAATATTTAATAAATATTACACCTCGGAGGTGTTTTACATAGGACACCTCGGATTTTAAAAATATTAACTAGTCTCATTTAAATAAATGAGCATTTAATCAACTTTAAATACAATAACGTATATCAATTACGTCTAATCCTCACATTTTGTCACTAGGTTTGATAAAATTAAGTAAAGTGCCGAGATAGCTCAATGGTAGAGCAACTGTATCGTAAACAGTAGGTTCCGGGTTCAAGTCCCGGTCTCGGCTCCAAGCCCCGAGTTAGAACAATATCTACAAAACTGCTCGAACATGTTTTACCAAAAATTTCTAATTCGTCCCAGCTCCGTTCCGCTTTCGCTTTCTTTGATTTGCCCGAAAAATTTTCGTCGGTTTTGTTTCTATCTTTTAACTTCAACTTCCTGCATAAAACTATTTGCATTTTGTCTATAAAATTGCCACAATAATAGTAGGAAACATTTCAGAAATTTCGATTATAAACAAATATGTATGCAAACACTGAAAAAAGTGAGTATGGGTTGTGCTCGCTCACGCACACACTCACTATTAAAGCTTAACAGATTTTTTCGAGTCTTTAGAAAAAAACTTTTAATTTTTCTCCTCACTTTTTCGCTCCTTGCTTCTCAACTTTTTTCAATTTTTATTCCGTCGGTCTTCGCCGCTTCGTCACCCTGGATACAGACTGATTGGTCGGACACACACAAATTTGTTAATATGAAATTATGACAGAAAGTTCCCAAATTGCTATTTTTGAAGAAAAACGAATCCGCCGTCATTGGGATGGGAAAAGGGAAAAGTGGTATTTTTCGGTGGTGGATATTATTTCTGTGCTTACTGAAAGCACGAACCCAACTGACTATTTGAAAAAATTGAGAAAAAGGGATTCTGAACTTGGCCACTACATAGGGACAAATTGTCCCCAGGTAGAAATGGTTTCTGAAACAGGAAAAAACAGAAAAGTGTTAGCAGGAAATCCCGAGCATTTATTTAGAATTATTCAATCTATTCCAAGTAAAAAAGCCGAGCCGATAAAGATTTG
This sequence comes from uncultured Gammaproteobacteria bacterium, assembly GCA_964387625.1. Classification (GTDB taxonomy): domain Bacteria; phylum Patescibacteriota; class Microgenomatia; order UBA10105; family UBA10105; genus CAYLWN01. The sequence goes on along the minus strand of CAYLWN010000012.1, from coordinate 683 downwards.
GTTGGCAAAAGTCGGCTATGAAAGAATTCAAGAAATAGAAGACCCGGAACTGGCAATTTCTTCTTTGTCATTTCCGCGATCCCTATTGTCATTCCCGCGAAAGCGGGAATCCAGCAATAGAAATTATGAACAAAACATATTACGTTTATATATTAGCCAGTAAACGAAATGGAACATTATATATTGGTTTAACCAATAATCTGGAAAAACGTGTTTATGAACACAAGAACAATATAATTGAAGGTTTTACATCAAAATATGGTGTTCACCTACTTGTATATTATGAGCAGACAAATGACGTGAATATCGCAATACAAAGAGAAAAGCAACTCAAGAAGTGGAACAGAAGATGGAAACTGGAACTAATCGAAAAAAGTAACCCGAATTGGAATGATCTGTCAAAGGACTGGATCCCCGATCTGGTCGGGGATGACAGAGACAGAGAAGAAAGATAAAAGATTATTAAAGAAATAATATGAAAATTGTAAATTTCAAATTGAAAATTAGGCTGGTCATTTCTGTCCTTCTCATCTTCACCCTTCTCTTTTCCCAATTTTCATTTTTGGTAAATCCTGTTTATGCCGCCTCGTCACCCTGGACGCAAACTGATTGGAGTGGCGGAAGCGGACAAACCAGTTGGTCGGATACAACCAAGTATGACTCGGCGTCAAGCGTTACTACCT